>CAYHOF010000047.1:0-2119 GCA_964358315.1 uncultured Methanosarcinales archaeon | reverse complement strand
AAAATGCCGACCCTCAAAGCGCTAAAAGTATGTTAAGTAATTTCGGTACTATACAGTGCTGAAGCCGGTGCGTAAAGGTTTTAAAGACAGCACTTCGCTGACCTGTTATCGCGGGGGAATCCAAACCCGGCTAGGAGACCGCCTGCAGAGCGGTTATTTGGGGGTTCAAATCCCTCCCCCCGCTTCAGTAAAAGAGGTCCATCGATGCGACGAGCGATATGGAACAAGTATCCTAAGTTCCTACTGTTGGTTCTCACGATCGTCCCTGCGTTCATCATCTTCTATGAGCGCAATATACCGTGGGTGCATGATGGCGTCGTCGGTCTTGGACTCACCGGCGCGTTCCTTGGAGGTGCGCTCTATTCGTTTGGCTTCAGTGCGGCGACAGCGACCGCGGTGTTGCTCATCATCGGAAGCCAGAACAACATCATCCTTTCAGCAGTCGTTGCAGGACTCGGCGGCGTGGCAAGCGACTACATCATCTTCAAGTTCGTCCGCTTCAGTTTCAAGGACGAAGTGCGGCATCTGAAAAAGGAGCGCCTCGTCCGCATGCTCGCATCGTGGGCGCCTGCCATGATCAGGCCGCACCTCCTGACCATCCTTGGCGCCGCGATCATCGCATCGCCATTACCCGATGAACTCGGGGTGTCGTTGATCGCGTTCAGTGAACGCCTCACGCTGTGGCAATTCCTTGTGTTGTCATATGTCCTCAACACTGCTGGCGCGCTGTTGGTTCTGGCCATCGGCCGCGCATACGTCTAGGCGTCCATAACCTTTATAACGATCGTTCTGGGCGAACAAGGCATGGCAAAAGTCTTGATCCAACGTGAGAAGCGCGAGATGATGAACGAGCGGGAACGCGTCACCATCGAGGAAAAGCGCTATTTCGTCGCCGACCCTTCACGCGACTTCATGACCGCGAACGGCAAAGTCAGCAAGGACGACCTCGCGAAACCTGATGGCACGCTCATCAAGACAAATGCCGGGGCAGAACTCATCCTGTTGAGCGCGACGTTCGCCGACGCGTTCGAGAACCTCAAACGCCTGCCGCAGGCCGTCATCGCCAAGGACAGCGGCATGATCATCACGACAACCGGTCTCGGGCCTGACAGTATCGTCGTCGACGCAGGTGCGGGCAGCGGGTGGCTCGCATCCGCCCTTGCACGCGTGTGCAAGCACGTCACGACCTACGAGATGCGCGAGGAATTCATCCAGAACGTCAAGAACAACATCGCACTACTCGGTCTCAAAAATATCAGTGTCAAACACGGCGACTTCACCAAAGGCATCGATGAGAAGGACGTCGACCTCATCACGCTCGACATGCCGCAGCCATGGGATGCCATGGATGCCGTGATGGGCTCTTTGAAAATCGGCGGCTATCTCGTCTGCTATCTGCCAACGATCCCTCAAGTGATGCAGCAGAACGACGCGCTGCGACAGAGCGGCAAGTTCCTGATCATGAAGAACATCGAACTCATCGAACGACCGTGGCACGTTGAAGGGAAGAAAGTACGTCCTTCAAGCGAAGGTATCGGTCACACCGCGTTCTTGATCTTCGCGCGCAGGATTCAATGAACATCTGCTGAAAATTCATACACGTTCTGGGCAGTCTCATCCATGGTCGAGAAGGGCAGATAGACCTTCTTATCCAGCATGTTCTTGATCATCCACACATCCGAAGGCACGACCTTCTGTGCATCGATGCTTGCGAGATCGAACCACCGCACCTCCCCTTCGTTGCTTTGTGCGAGCGCGCCACCCGCAGGATGCATCTTGCAGACGAACAAGAGCAGTGAGTGCTTGATCGCGCCTTTTTCCTTGACGTGTTCGTGGCAGAGGCCGCAGAAATGGTCGAACGCGACATCAAGCCCGGTCTCCTCTTTGGCCTCGCGGATCGCGCCTTGGATGAGTGTCTCGTCGTGCTTGAGCTTGCCGCCGATCATGCCCCAGTATCCTTGGAATGGTCGTTTCGCCCGGTGAACAAGCAGGATCTTTCCGTTTTGCACTATGGCAGATACCACGACGGCAAGGGGCGGACTCTCCTTACCGGTCAGATGGACCATGGCAGCCATTGCTTTCTGGCCGGCGATCGTCAGTTTGTACGTGGCATCCTGCT
>CAYHOF010000046.1:0-2204 GCA_964358315.1 uncultured Methanosarcinales archaeon | reverse complement strand
ACCATCATGATGGGCATCTTCCTGGGTCCTGTGATCACGACGTTCTCGGCCACCGTCAGCTATTTCCAGACCAATTCCAGGATCGGCTTCGTCGTGCTCGTCATCACGTTCTTCACATCACTGTGGTTCATCAACCGCAGGCGCTCGATATTCTTCAACTGGGCGACGACGAAAAAGAAGTGATGCGGTCGACCCGAATACCGTGGCTTGACTCAGCGCTGTAGTGCGCTCCTGACGACTGTCCGTGCATCCGCCACAGTCCAGCCCGAGCGTGTCAGTTCCTGTGTGATATCATCAGGCGTCGCGCCTGCCGCGAGGCGTTGGCTCGCGTATTGCGCGGCATTCTTGACACGTCCTGCTGCAAGGATGGCATCGACCTCTTTTCCAGGCCATTTGCGGCCGAGGAGTTCCTTGCGCACGTCGGCCTCGGCGATGTTGATCGCGAATTGTTGCGCGACGTAGGCAGTCGCATTCTCGACGCTTGCCTGGTAGAACGCGCTATCGAGCTGCTTTGCAGGCCAGCCACCTTTACCAAGCTCTTGCCGTACGCTATCTTCCGTGCGTCCGTTGGCGAGTTCTTGGTTGATGTACTGCGCGCCGCCGACGATCCGTGCGTGCGCTATCGCATGGTTCACGACGCCCTTTGACCACTTGGTGCTCAGCAGTTTCGTGCGGATCGATTCTTCCTCTTCGCCAAGCGCTGTCGCCCGGAGCACGAACTGTTCCGCCTCGTCGACGTGGACGCTGGTCTGGCGCGCGACAAGCACGCCTGCGACCAGCACGATCAAGAGCAACGCGGTGACAGCGCCGATGATGACGGAGAGTAGTGACACCGCTTGTTGCGGCGCGATTCCTGGCGCTTCCTCGATAGGTTGTTCGGGAGTGGTGGGTGTTGTCGGGACTGGCGTCGGGCATGCCGTGCACGGTCCGCCGCAATCGAGGCCGCTCTCGCCTTGGTTCTGCACGCCATCAGAACAGCTTGCCGCCGGCGCGATCTCGCATGCCTGCGTGAGTGCGGGTTTGGCGAATCCGGTGCCGCACGTGTTCTTGTCCGCGCACGTGCGGGTCTGTGTCCCGTCGACGCACGCGCTCCATTCCGTGCATTCCCAGCTCTCAGGGCACACGTCCGAGCTCGGGCCACCTCCTCCGCCCCCTCCACCACCGCCACCGCCTCCTCCGCCCGTGCTGCCCCCACCTGACGTGGAAGGCACGGACGTGACGGAGACGAGCATCGTCGCGGTGCTGTTCTTGCCGAACCGGTCGATGACGGTGAGGTTCACGCGGTACGTCCCGACCGCGGTGTAATTGTGCTCGATGCGTGCGATGAGCGTGCTGGCGCTCGTGCCGTCCCCGAACTGCCAGGTGTGGTTGAGGAAGTCATACATGGGCCGGCCTGCGTTGTTAGGATCGCTTGACGTGCTTGAGTTCAGCGACGCATTCTGGCCAATGGTCACTGATGCTTCGAGCACGAAGCGCGCCGTTGGAGCATAGTTGGTCAAGTTTGTCAGGTTCTGTGGCCCATCGGCATCCGCGTCGTAGTAGTTGAACGTCGTGCTGTTGAAGATAAGCTGGCCCGCGAGTAGCGTCCCGTTGATGATGGTCGCGTTGTACACTTGCGTGTCTTCGAACGAGGCGTTGAACACCGTGCTGTTGTCCACGTTCGAGCGGATGATAGTCGCATTCGACACGTTGGAGCGTGTCACGTTCGAGTCGATGATCGTGGAGCGTTCGATCCTCGAGCCACTGATGTTCTGCGTCGCAGGCGGGTCGAGCGTCGCGTCCGTGATGGTGCAGAATTCGCCGACGTAATTGATCACGATGCTGCGTGTCACGTTGCAGGAACGCAACGAACTGTTGATGATGTATGATCCATTGATTATTGTGCCGGACAGATTGCTATTTGTCACGTTGGAGTTGAAGAGGCTAGATGCGCTGATCCTTGACGTGTTGATCGTCATGCCTGTCGCGTTCGTCTGGTTGATGATGCTGTGCTGGATCGACGAGTTGAGGATCGATGAATTGTGGATAGACGACAAAAAGATGGTGCTGTTGGTGGTGTTCGTGTACGTCACGTTGCTCGCCGTGATGGTGCTGTTGCGGATGAGAGAACCTGACGTGTTGAAGGGCACCGTACCGTCTAGGACGGCGTTTTCATACACGCAGTCCGAGGCGCTCACGCCGGTCACGGTGCTGTACGTGAGGGT
>CAYHOF010000045.1:0-3446 GCA_964358315.1 uncultured Methanosarcinales archaeon | reverse complement strand
CACGACGCTCATCAATCCCGCTGTCAGATACGTCTTCGAGGCGCGCAGGTCACGGGGAGCGGCGCGTAACGCGGGGATCAATGTCGCGCAGGGTGACATCGTTGCTATGACGGATGCCGATTGCATCGTCCCTGGCGACTGGCTCCGACGACTGACCACGCCTCTTCTCGACGGAAAAGCCCGCGTCGTTGTGGGAGGAGAATATGACGTGCCCGGCAATTACTGGAGCAGGAACATACAACATGAGTCCGCGCGGCTCATGCAACGCGCGTCAAAAGACGGCACGACCGTCATCCTCGACACGAAGAATTGCGCCATGCGCATGTCAGATGCGCGTGCGCATCCTTTCGATCCTGTCCTTCTACGATGCCAAGACCTCGATGTCGGACTTCGTTTGCAACGACACACTTCCATCACGTACTGTCCCACCGTCATGGTAGGACACCATCATAAATCGACCTTCAGCGGAGTCGCCGGTCTGCAGTTCGCCCGCGGGTATTGGGCCCTCCACGTGCGTCGCAAACACCTCATGACAGGCGCTGGAAAATCGCATCCCATGCTGGAAAGCATGTCTGTCCGCAACTTCTTGACGTTCCCGTTCTGGATGATCAGGCAGGCAATCCGGCGGCCGCTACCTGAACTGTTGTTTCTTGTCGTCTCAGAGACGGCATGGAGAGCGGGCGTTCTATGGGCGTGCATAGCTTCGGCGGACGGTGTGAGGGGCAGAACTGCTCGGAACGATCAGGTGAACCAGTAGCCGTTGACGAACAACGTAGTGAAGAGTCCCAACAGGACGACACTTGTCGATGTGAGGAAGAAATCCCATGTCTTGTCGCGCGCGAGCAACGCTGCGCCGATATAAAGGGGAAAAAGGACGCTCACGTAGCGCGGCATGGCCTCCAAGATTGATGCCGAGACATAGAACCACAAGAACCATGCGCAATACACCACATAGCTCGCACGGACCTTCTTGATGATGAGCAGGATTATCAACAACAGCGTGACCACGACCGCACCGTAGAAGATGATCCTATTGAACAGCGGCAACGCGAGCTCCGCGGGATTGGTGAACGTCGTGGTGAAGAATGCAAGGCGCTGGTTCCACAACGCAGACTGGTTGAGCGGCGCGAACATGTCGCCAAAACGCAGGTATGTGTAGAGCATGAATGTCACGAGACCCATCGGGACGAGCGCCAGCCACAGCATATCGGCACGGATCTCACGCAGCGCTTGCCTGATGCTCCGTCCTTCAAGATGGAAGTATTCGACGAGGAGCGGGACCACGATGAGGAAGCCAACGCTGCGTGTCAACGCGCAAAGGAACCCGAGGACTGACGCCAGCATCCATTGTCGCTTACGGGCGGCATAGAACGCACCGAGCACGAACAACAGGAAGAGACTCTCGCTGTACATGATACTAAAGAAGAAACTCACCGGACAGATGAGCAAGAAGCGCACCGCGCCGAATGCAACGGCGTCATCATAGTCCTGCCTGCAAAGAGAATACAGCAAGAACGATGCTGCGAGCAGGAACAGGTTGGACAACACGATCCCGACAAGCAAAGGATGGCCTGTGATGAACGAGACTGCCTTCACGAGCAGCGGGTAGAGCGGGAAGAAATGGATGGAGGATTGGTGGCCAGGGATGTAGGCGTAACCGTTCTTGACGATGCGCAAATACCACAGCACATCCCAGCGCACGAATATGTTTGTGCCGAATTCTTGCCACCACGCGCCCTTCACGATGACCAAGCTCGATAGGTACGCGATGGCGGCCATGACCAGACGTGAGACGAAGAACAGCGCGACGATGTCCCGGACGCGACGGTTTAGTTCCATCGCGTATACCTCTCCACCACGGTGCGTGCGGGCCCGTCGTTGATGACGCGTCCTTGTTCGAGCAGTATCGCCCGCGTGCAATGTCCTGCGATGGCGTCGGTATCATGGCTGACCATGAGCACGCACGCGCCGCTTCGCACAAGCTCCTCGATCCGTGCCACGGACTTGTGTTTGAAGCGTTCATCGCCGATCTCGAAGACTTCGTCGAGCAACAGGATGGCAGGATCGCAATGCACCGCCATCGAGAACGCCAACCGTTGTTTCATGCCTTCCGAAAGCGAATAGGTCTTGACGTCCTCGTACGCTGCGAGCTCGGAGAACGCGATGATGTCGCCGAAGCGCGAACGGATCTGTCGTGTCGAGAGACCGAAGAGCGCACAGCACAGGAATACGTTGTCACGCACGGTCAGACGGTCCTGCAGACCCACGGTGAGGTTGATGATGGAGATGACCTTGCCGCGCGTCCTTACCGTGCCGGCGTCCTTGCGATAGATGCCTGCGATGACACGCAGCAATGTGCTCTTGCCAGAGCCGTTCCTGCCGATCAGCCCGACGATCTCGCCCGCGTGCACCTCGAATGTCACCCCCTTGAGTGCCACGATGCGTCGCGAAGGCTTTCCAAAAAGGAATGAGACGATGTGCGTGAGCAGACCGTGCTTTTGTGCGTATGACAGCTGAAAGCTCTTGTGGACATCATGCACCATGACGCTGGCGACCATGCTCACACGACCTCTGCGAACCGGTCTTCCAATATCTTGAAGATGCCATAGCCGCCGATGATGCATAGGAGAGCGAAAGCCACCAGGACAAGGACGGCCGACAGCGACGGAACGACCCCTGACAGCAACAGTCCACGCGTGATGCCCAGTATGTGGAACATGGGATTGACCATGTTGACGCTCGCAAGCGACGCGTCTTCGGTGACGACGTAGAACACCGGTGTCGCGAACCACCACAGCCGTGATACGAAGAGCCAGATGTGATCCACATCGCGGAAGTAGAGCAGCAACGAGGACAATCCTAGGGCAAGACCGAGGACCATGACGAATTGCAATGCGAGCACGGCAGGAAGCAGCAGCGCAACCGTGGGAATGATGCCGAAGAACGGCAACGCCGCGATGAGGATGACGAGCTCAAGGACGTGGTTGAACAACGCGGTGAGGACCGCGGCCACCACGATGGATGCGCGGCTGAAACGCAACGACTTGATGAGCCGCCTGCCGGCCAGGATGTCATGCAACGACGTGCCGACCGCGAGGGTGACGAAATTCCACTGCACCACCCCGATGAGCAGATACAGAGGATAGTGCGGGATGGCACTGCCAAGGTTTCGTGAGAAGATCGCATAGAGCGTCGCGAACATGAGCAGTGGATTGAGCAAATGCCACACGATGCCGAGGTAGCTGCCTTCGTTGCGGAGCTTGAAATTCGCCACGGACAGTCGCCACACAAGGTCACATAACCGCGCTAGACTTCTCACACCCATCCCAGACGTCAAGCGCGCCAGAATCGGTTAAAAGCTTTGTGGACATCCTGGGAATGCGCTTTTATACAGAGACGCAGTTACGCAGCGTATGGTTACGCAGCGCATGGACAGTATCCCTCTC
>CAYHOF010000044.1:0-3454 GCA_964358315.1 uncultured Methanosarcinales archaeon | reverse complement strand
ATCTACGCGTTGCGCACGACGGCGAACCGCGAAGACCAAGTCATGGACTTCATCACGAGCAACGCGAGACAGAAGAAGATCCCTATCCTCTCAGTCATCAGGCCGCACGGCATGCGCGGCTACATCTTCATCGAGGCGGCAGAGAGCCGCGTCGCCGAAGAAGCGGCGCACGGCATCCCGTACGCGCGCGGCATCCTGGGCAAGGAGATCGAGTACCGCGAGATCGAGCACATGCTCGAACAGGTCAAGTACGAGATGAACATCCAGAAGAACGACATCGTGGAGATCATCTCAGGACCGTTCAAGCGCGAGAACGCCAAGGTCACGCGCATCGACAAGACCAAAGAAGAGGTCGTGGTCGAACTCCTCGAAGCGGCCGTCCCCATCCCGATCACGGTCAAGATGGACGCTGTCAAGGTCATCCGTCGCGAAAGCGGCGAAGGCGCGACAGAGGAATAATCGTAGAAACCTTTTTAAACACCTTATCGGGGACTCACAATTATGGCACAGTCAGTTGACGCAATGGTCGAAGGCGGCAAGGCATCCGCAGCCCCTCCACTCGGTCCAGCACTCGGACCGCTAGGCGTCAACATCGGCATGGTCATTTCTGAGATCAACAAGAAGACCGCGGACTTCAAAGGCATGCAGGTGCCCATCAAAGTCAACGTCGCGGACGACAAATCATTCACCATCACCGTCGGCACGCCGCCTGTGAGCGCGCTCGTCAAGAAGGAAGCCAAGCTCGAGAAGGGCTCAGGCAACCCGCTCGCGGACAAGGTCGCTGACATCAAGATCGAGCAAGTCATCAAGGTCGCCAAGATGAAGAGCGACTCCCTGAGTGGCATCGACATGTTCCAGATGTGCAAGGAAGTGTGCGGCACGTGCAACAGCATGGGCGTGCTCGTCGAAGGCATGAGCGGCCGCGACGCGATCGCCGCCATCAACGACGGCCAATTCAAGGAAAAGATCAAGGCAGGCAAGACCGAACTCACCGCAGAGGAACTCCGCGTGCTCGAAGAGGAGCGCAAGAAGCTCCAGGCAGAGATGGAGAAGCGTCGCGAGGAATTCATGGCCATCGCCAAGAAGACCATCGAAGAGAACACCGGCAAGCCACGCTCGCAGATCAAGGCCAAGCTCACCGAACTCAAGGTCCCCACCGCGATCATCGACGAACTCCTGCCAGTGGAATCGAAAGCCCCCGAAGGCGGCGCGGCTCCAGCGAAGAAGTGATTGGTTCTTCCTTTTTGTTGACGCTTCCAAACCTATAAATACCGCCAGGGACTGTGCTTGTCTAGCATGAAAAAAGAGGTTCCGAAGGTCAGCTGGTTCGCCCGCGTGGGAACTATTGCAACAGTCATCTCCAGCATCGTGAGCCTGCTCTTCGTCCTGTTCTTCGCCGCGCTCATCATCCCAGGGCTCCTCACACAGGCGAGCGCGGCAAGCGCGAATGTCGCCGTGATCAACATTGACGGCATCATCCAAAGCGAGGGCGGCGGCGGGTTCGGGCAGAGCGTGGTCACGTCCAGCCAAACCGTCGAGCTCATCAAGGAAGCGGCCGAGGACGAAAGCATCGAAGCGATCGTCTTGCGCATCAACAGCCCAGGCGGCACGCCTGTCGCGACAGAGGAGATCGCGCACGCCATCAAGAAAGCGAACAAGACGACCGTGGCAGTGATCCGTGAGACGGGCGCGAGCGGTGCGTACTGGGTCGCGAGCGCGACAGACCACATCTTCGCGAGCAGGCTCAGCCTCACAGGCAGCATCGGCGTGCTCGCGAGCTACGTCGACTTTTCCGGCTTCCTCAAAGACCACAACATCACGTACCAGCGCCTTGTCGCCGGCAAGTACAAGGACGCGGGAAGCCCGCTCAAGCCGCTCGAGCCTGAGGAGCGCGTCTTGTTCCAGAAACTGCTTGACCGCACGCGGGACGAATTCATCGATGCGGTCGCGACCAACAGGAAGTTGCCGCGCGCTGATGTCGAGGAGCTCGCCACCGGATTTGTCTATCTTGGTATCGAGGCGCAACAACTGGGCCTCGTGGATGAGATCGGCGGCATGGAGGAGGCGTTCGCGTACATCGAAAAACTCAAGGGCATCAAGGCAAGCCCGGCGGAATTCTCGCGCCCACCAACCTTTTTCGAAGCGCTCTCGGGCGCGTTCGCAGGACAGTCGTTTTTCGTGGGCAAAGGCATCGGCACCGCGCTGCTCGAACAGCGCGTGCAGAGCGTGCCCTCAATCCTGACCTAGTTGCAGAGCGACCTGCTGTCCTGCGCGTAGGCCATACTGTTGCGCGTCGCCACCAGGGATCTCAAGTGCGTACTTCGCAGCAGCGCCTGACTGATAGACAGGGCACGGATCGGCCTCGCAAGGCACCATGGTCTTGACCGTGACAATCGTGTTCTGGTTGTTGATGAAAATGATGTCCAGTGGGAGCGTTGTGTTCTTCATCCAGAACGCGAGCTTGCTCTCCTTGGGAAAGACGAAGAGCATGCCTGTGCCGGCATCGAGAGTGTCCCTGCCCATGAGGCCTTTCTCGTGCTCTTGCGGCGTGTCGGCCACTTCGACAGCGTAGGACACGTCCTTGCCAGCATGGATCGTGACAGAAGGATCGACAGAGGGCGCGGGGACTGCCGTGCACGCGCACAACACCACCAGCGCAAGAATGCTAGGAAGCGCTCTCATGCTCTGCCTCGAGTATGTCTTGCACGTTGACGATCTTGTTGTTCTTGTCGTCCATGATCCGGTTGCAGGCGAAGTTGACCCAGCAGTCGATGAACGAGAAATCATCAAGTGCTTGATGGTTGAGCGTGTCAAAGGCGAAGAGGAAATAGTTCTTGTCTTTCCTCTTCATGAATTCCAAGGGCAATTTCATCTTCGTGTCGAGCGAGTACGTGCTGATGACGCCGTTGTTCTGGCCGACTTTGGTCGTCACAAGCAGACCGACGTTCTTGGCGCTGTAAAAGCGCAAGAGCAATCCCTTGACTTTTTTCTGATACCCGGCGACAAGCTGCTTGCTAAGCTTTGTCATTTCCCTGCTGGTTGGATCGTAAATGAAAACATCCTTTCCTTTCGCTTCGAGGGAAATGCGGATCGGGTGGAACTCACCAGTCCCAACGAAAAGAAACGCATCGACCTTCTCAAGCACGCGCGCCACATTGTCCGCGCGGCAACCAAGCACCTGGCCGACAAGGATGCTGCCAGGCAATTGGTCGAGCACCTGCCTGATTTTGTGCAAATGCTGCGTGATAGTCACGATGCCAAGCGGGCCCTTGGGCAGCTTGGCGAGAGCTTCCTTTGTGAGCGTCAAATCCAGCGGACTTTTCGCGTGCACAAACATGAGTTTCATAGACAAAGCCGCCTGAAGAAGGGTATTTAAACTATACGGACGAAGAAAAGCGATGTATAGTACCGAAATTACTTAACATACTTTTAGCGCTTTGAGGGTCGGCATTTT
>CAYHOF010000043.1:0-3608 GCA_964358315.1 uncultured Methanosarcinales archaeon | reverse complement strand
CTTCTTAGACGCTATTGGGCGGTTCTCTAATTTAAGGTCTTGCTACACAGCCGCATAGAACACGCGGACCGGCACATGATTCTCCGACGCGAATGTTTAAATATCATCCGCGTCCGCACTCTGACCATGGACGTCGCAACGATACGCAACTTCGCGCTCGCGAACGCAATCAAGTATGGCGGCAAGGCGAATCCTGGCGCCATCGTCGGCGTGCTCATCGCGAACGACCCTTCTGTCAAAGACCAGCTCAAACATCTCTCGAAGGAGATCGCGCAAGCCGTCAAGGACGTCAATGCGTTGACGCCCGAAGCGCAGCTCGCGGAGCTCCAGAAGAGCGCGCCGGAGCTGCTCGCGCCAAGACCGAAGGAGGAGAAACGGCACGAACTGCCGCCGCTCCCTGACGCAATCAAGGGCAATGTCGTGACGCGCATCGCGCCAGAACCCAGCAAGTACATGCACTTGGGCCATGCCGTCGTCGCGCTCGTCAACTACCTCGAAGCCAAGCGCTTCGATGGCAAGGTCGTGCTGCGTTTCGACGAGACCAATCCTGACAAGAGCACGGAGGAATACCTGGCGAGCATGCGCGACGACCTCGCATGGCTCGGCGTCACGCCTGACACTGTCGTTTTCGCCAGCGACTTGATGCATCAGTATTATGACGCGGCAGAACGTCTCATCAAGCAGAAGGACGCCTACGTGTGCTTCTGCGCGCAGGAAGTGATGCGCGACCTGCGCTTCAAGGGAATATCATGTTCATGCAAGGACGCGAGCGTGGAGGAGAACCTCGCCGATTGGGCGAAGATGAAGGACGGCAGCCATGCCGAAGGGAAATGCGTGCTGCGCTTTGTCGGCGACATGCAAAACCCGAATGGCACGCTGCGCGACCCGGTCATCATGCGCATCGTGCACGCGCCGCACTTCCGCCACGGCACCACGTACAAGGCATGGCCGATGTACGATTTCGCGACGCCGATCGCTGAGACGCACAGCCACGTCACGCACCTGTTGCGCTCGGCCGAGTTCGAGCAACGCATCGAACTCCAGGACCTCTTGCGGCACAAGCTCGACCTGCCACCAATCACCGCCATCCAGTTCGGCCGCATCAACGTCATGGGCGCCACCACACAAGGACGCGAGATCCGCGAGCTCGTGCAGAGCGGCAGCTACCTGGGCTGGGACGACCCGCGTCTCGTCACGCTCAAGACGCTCCGACGCCGCGGCATCCTACCGCAGGCGCTGCAAGAGCTCGTGTACGGACTCGGCTTCGACAAAGGCCAGGTCAATCTTGATTACAGCATCGTGGCCGCCATCAACCGCAAGCTCATCGACGACGAAACAGACCGCCTGTTCTTTTTGGCGAACCCTGTGCCAATCACGATCAGCGACGCGCCTGCGCAGAAGGTCGAACTGCACAAACACCCGGACCATCCTGAGCGTGGACAACGCATCCTTACCACCACCGACATATTCCTCCTGTCCGCGGACGACGTGGACCGCGTCGACACGAACGGGCTGTATCGCCTCATGGAATGCCTCAATTTCCGCAAGGACGGCACGAAGTACGTCTTCGACAGCACCGACCTCGAGACGTACAAGAAGGACGGCAAGGGCATCATGCACTGGCTGCCGCACCAGGGCAACGTGAGCGCCACCGTGATGATGCCCGACGCCACACTCATCACAGGCGTGGTCGAGCCTGCAGTCAAAGAACTCAAGCCAGGCCAGCGCGTCCAGTTCGAACGCTTCGGCTTCTGCGTGCTTGACCGCATCGAGAACGACACCTACCATTTCTGGTTCACGCACAAATGAGAGAAGGAGCGGCCGCATTCATCTATCGCGACGAGCGGATCCTGCTGCAGCTGCGCGAAGAAGGGGAAGGCATCCCCTTCCCAGGATTGTGGGGACTGTTTGGCGGCGGTATCGAAGATGGAGAAGACCCTGCGGAAGGACTCCGCAGGGAATTGCAGGAAGAGATCGGGTGGGACGCGCCCATGCCGGAATTCCTCGTGACGAGCGTCGACCCCCTGCGGCCCGCGCTCCACGCGTTCGCCATCGAGCTTGACCTGCCGCTCTCCGCGCTCGCACTCCATGACGGCAACGGCATGGCGCTCGTGACGCCAGAAGAGGCCATGACGATGGCAATGGTGCCGCACCACAAAGAGCTCATCCCCACGTTCGTACGATGGCACAAAGCTTTAAGTAGTGTCGCGCGCTAGGTAATTCAGAGGTGCAACGATGTTCATCGTGAAATCGAAGATCAAGGAACTCGTCGGTGAGGTCAACGTCGGCGGCGACTTCGCGGACGCGCTCGACGCCAAGGTGGAACAGCTGATCAAGGATTCCGTCAAAAGGGCGGAAGCGAACGGCCGGCGCACCATCATGGCAAAAGACCTTTAGACCGTCGCCTGTCGTGCGTCGATATCTTTCTTCAAGGACTCAATGCGTTCCTGCAGCACGGACAGTTTCTTCGCTGCCTTGGATCCTTGCGCAATCTCTTTGGCCAAGTATTCGAGCTGCTGCAGTTCCATCTTGAGCGCGGTGAGCTTCTCCGTCCTGTCCGAGAGGCGCTCCGCAACTTTCTGCTCGAGTTCTGCGACGCGTGCGAGCCGCTCTTCCCTGTTCTCGAGATAGGTGTGGATCTTGCGCTCGAGCATCGTCATCCGGTCGCGCAACTGACGGTGGAAGATGTCTTCTGACTCGTGATGGGTCCGCAACTTGGTTTCGCGCGCCATGGCATCGACGATGCGGCGTTCCAGCTCGTCGATCTTGCCCTTGATGTCGGCAGACGCGACCTTCTTGAGCTGGTTGATCTGTTCCTGCAGTTTCTCGCGCGCAAGGTCACGCGCGACCAGCTTGCCTGCGGCGCGCGCCAAGTACGTCTTGAACGTGTACACCTTGCTCGGGTCCAGTTGCGGCATGCTCAGAAAAGGCCTTTCTTGCGCGGAGGAGGTGGAGGCATGATGCCAGGCAGCGGCCGCGGCGCAGGACCTGCCTGCATCGGCGGCGGCCCGAACTGGCCGGGCGGTCCCAGTGGCGGCGGACCCATCGGTGGTCCCATCGGCGCGCCCATCGGCATTTCGCCCATGGGTGGCTGCTCGACCTGCTCCTTGACCATGTAGCCGCCTTCCATGCGGCCCTTGAGTTCTTCGATGAGGTCGGCGAGCGCGACGATGCCTTTGGCGATCTCGCTGTTCTGCTCCAAGACCTTGTTCATCTTCTCGAAGAGCGGACGCATCTTCTCCTGGAACGTGAGCCCGCCTTCTTCAGCGTGTAATTCGTGGCTCGCTTCCTCCAGGATCGTGGTCATGCGGTCCAGCTTCATCGCAACCTCGTCCATCGAGACCTGCAACTTCTTGCTGGAGGGGATAGGATAGTCCTTGAGCTTGTGGAGTTCGTCCTTGAGCTCGTTGATCTCCTTGTACGGGACGAGTTCGTACTCCTCCTCGCTCGGAGCCCACTTGTCAGCGGTTTCTTCAGCCATGCAATCAACCTCTTTGTGCTAACGACCACTAGCGGAACGGTGTTTATAAAGGTTTAGGATGGGACGCGGAACTGTGCTGAACCGTAATTATGTTACGGTGACGAAGTACCTGGTGCGATCAAAGGAG
>CAYHOF010000042.1:0-4762 GCA_964358315.1 uncultured Methanosarcinales archaeon | reverse complement strand
AGACGATCGACGGCAAGCCGCCCACACCCGAGCAAGGGACTGTCGCGCTCGCAGAACTGAAGCATGAGCGTGACGTGCTCATGACTGAGGTCATGTCATGATCGATCCGAAGATGTTCCTCGCAGACCTCGCGAAGCCCGACATGGTGCCGAGCCGCGACGGCTACGGCAAGGGCCTGGTCGAGCTCGGCCAAGAGAACACCAACGTGGTGGTGCTCACCGGCGACCTGTCCGAGAGCACGCGCGTGCATTGGTTCGCCGAGAAATTCCGCGACCGCTTCGTCCAGGTCGGGGTCGCCGAGCAGAACATGATGGGGCTTGCGGCAGGCCTCGCGCTCAATGGCAAGATCCCGTTCGTCAGCAGCTACGCAGTGTTCTGTCCGGGACGCGCGTGGGACCAGACGCGTGTGAGCATCTGTTACAACCGCGCCAATGTCAAGATCGCGGGCGCCCACGCAGGCATCAGCGTCGGGCCGGATGGCGCGACCCACCAAGCGCTCGAGGATGTCGCCAGCATCCGTGTACTGCCCAACATGACGGTCGTCGTGCCCTGTGATTGGATCGAGACCAAGAAGACCACCAAGGCGTTTGCCGCGATCAAAGGGCCATGCTATTTCAGGTTCGGCCGCGAGAAAGTGCCGACAGTCACGACCGACAAGACACCCTTCACTGTCGGCAAGGCCGAAGTGTACCGGCAGGGCAAGGACGTCGCCATCGTCGCGTGCGGCGCCATGGTCTATGAGGCGCTCATCGCCGCACAGCAGCTCGCCACAGAAGGCATCGATGCGCTCGTCATCAACAACCACACGATCAAACCCATCGACAGGGAGACGCTCGCACGCGCCGCACGACACTGCGGCGCCATGGTGACGGCAGAGGAGCACCAGATCAACGGCGGCATGGGCGGCGCAGTCATGGAAGTGGTCGCAGAAGCATTCCCTGTCCCGATCGAGCGCGTCGGCATGCCTGACACGTTCGGGGAGAGCGGCAAGCCTGCCGAACTGCTCGCCAAGTACGGCATGACTGCCAAGCACATCGTCGCAGCCGTGCGCAAGGTGTTGCGCCGCAAGTTCGAGTTCGCGCAGCAGCTTGGACCGCTCGTGTGCCAGGCGCCAGCAAGCATGACACGCGAGCGCGCGCAACAACTACTTTCGACAGTGCCGCACGACATGTCCTTCCACCTTGAGGGTGGGGAGCGCATCGCGAACCTGCAGGACTTGCACCGTGTATTGCTCACCATGGACCATCAGATCTACTCGCACCACGTCACCGCCGACAAGAATGACTTCGCGTCCTGGGTCCAGGACGTCCATAAGGACGCCGAGCTCGCTGACGTGCTGCGCAAGCACGCGTCGCGCGCGTCGCTCGCGCGGGCACTCGGCGTGCGTATCGGTCAATTGTTCGCGAAACGAGGTGGTGCGTGATGGTGGAGTCGAAGAAGTTCTGGCGCTGCACGGTGTGTGGCGACATACATTATGGCGTGCACCCGCCACAACAATGCCCGACATGCGACGCAATCGACTCGTACGTCCCGATCACGAAAGAGGAGGCCAAGAAGCTTCTTGGATTCTGATGTCTGACTTCAAGTTCTGGAAATGCGCATGCGGCGACGTGCACTGGGAGGATAGCGCGCCTCCCGCCTGCCCGAGCTGTGATGCGGCAGAGAGCTATGTCGAGATAAGCAAGGAGGAAGCAGGGAAGCTGCTTGACATGTGATGGCAGCCAAAGCTGCGTCGCGCACGAAGAAAAAGGCGTCATCCACCAAGCCACGCTCGCGTGTCGTCAAGAAGAACATCCTGCGTAACACTGGTGCCAGCCACGCGCCGGGCAAATGCAGCACGTGCGGGTATCATCTGGTGTGGCTACACGGCGGCGATTGTCCGTTGTGCAAGGTCTGCGCGCGCTGCGGCAACCGTGTGCGCCACTGCGTGTGTCTGGAGGGAGAATGATGGCAAAGCGATCCATGAAGAAGGCGAAGACGTCAACAAAAACCAAAGCATCGCCGAAACAACAGAAGAAGTCCTCATCGAAGTCCGTCCTGTACATGTTCTATGGCAAGGAATGCCCGCACTGCGAGGCAATGATGCCGCTCGTCGACCAGCTTGAAAAGGAGACGCGCGTGAAACTCGTCCGTCTCGAGGTGTGGCACAACGACAAGAACCAGCGCATCATGCTGCGTTTCGAGCACGTGCTCACGGCCGCATGCGGCGGCGTGCTTGGCGTGCCGACATTCTACAACACGAAGACGAAGAAGGCAGTGTGCGGTGAGCAGCCCTACGACGTGCTCAAGGCATGGTCGGGAAAGAAATGAAGGCGTTCACCGTTTTTGTCACGCGCAAGATCCCGGACAAAGGCATCAAACTATTGCAGGCAGCTGGTTGCAAGGTCGTCATCAGCAAGCACAAGCGCCCGCTCACGACAAAGGAGCTCTACGCAGGTGCGAAGAAGGCCGACGCGCTCTTGTGCCTTTTGACCGACAAGATCGATGCCGCGTTCATCCAGAAGAACAACCAACTCAAGATCGTGGCGAATTATGCCGTGGGCTTTGACAACGTCGATGTCAAGGCAGCCATTGCGGCAAAACTCCCAATCTCCAACACGCCCGGCGTATTGACAGAAGCCGTCGCCGAGCACACGTTCGCGCTCATGATGGCGCTCGCCCGCCGCATCGTGGAAAGCGACGCGTTCTTGCGGGCAGGCAAGTACAAGGCATGGGAGCCCGAACTCCTGCTTGGCTCGTCAATCGCGGGCAAGACGCTAGGGATAGTGGGCCTTGGCCGCATCGGCTTCGCGGTCGCGCAACGCGCAGTCAAAGGCATGGGCATGAAGGTCGTGTACAACGACGTCAAGCCGAACCCTGACTTTGAGAAGGAGTACGGCGGCGTGTACATGCCGCTCGACAAGATCTTGAAGGTCGCGGACGTGGTCTCGCTCCACGTGCCGCTCTTGCCCTCCACCCGTCATCTTATCAGCGCCAAACAGCTTGGCATGATGAAACCGACAGCGTACCTGATCAACACGTCACGTGGTCCTGTCGTCGATGAAAACGCGCTCGTCGCCGCGCTGCGCAAGCGCCGCATCGCAGGCGCCGCGCTGGACGTGTTCGAGTTCGAGCCCGCGCTCGCGCCCGGTCTTGCGGCGCTCGACAACGTCGTGATAACGCCGCACACGGCAAGTGCGACGGTCGAGGCACGCCAGGCTATGGGCGAGCTCGCCGCGCAGAACATCCTCGCGGTCATGCGCGGAAAAAAGCCTGTTACGCCGGTCAACCCCGAACTCTACAAGTGACTATCCTCTGACAGACCCGAGGATGACACGCATCACGAGATAGGACACGCCCACTGCGAGCAGCATGAGAAGCATCAGCGGCAGCACGACGACGAGGAAGAAGTCGCTTGTGACAACCGGTGTCGGGCTTGAGATCATCACTGTCGCCATGACCACGCCTGCGGTGATGAACGCTGCCGCGAGCATCATGACCACGACACCTCCTTCTTCGAACATGGCTATTCTTGTGCGTTGAAACTATAATAAGTTGTCGCAGCGTCTGGCGAATCGAAAGCGTTATAAGGAAGTTCCACAACAGTTGTCGTACACCGTTAGACCAAAGGGGCTCATTGTCCCGTGCAGGGGTGCGCGGGACGGAGCGTTTTTTCATGCCGGCACGCACGAGCATTCTACCAAAAGCGGCTGTGGCGACGTTGTTCCTCGACGCTGGCGCACCGCGTGTCTCTAAAGATGCCGTCGATGCGCTCGTCGACGAGCTTGAGAAGCGCGCGCTTGTCATCGCCGACAAGGCATGGAAGGTCGCGCAGCACGCAGGCAGGCGCACCGTGACCGGCGACGACATCAAGCTGGCACGTTAGCACATTCCACTGGACAGCACACCGATTCGTTCTTAAAGAGGTCCTGATGTGAGATGCGCATGATCCGCGAGAGTTTCGTGCTGTTGCCGCGCGTGGGCCGGACGATGGAACACCGTCTGTGGCGGCAAGGCGTCCACGACTGGAACGCGTTCCTGGGCGCGTCGTCGATCAGCGGCATGTCGCAGAAGACCAAGGCAGCCCATGATCGTCTCCTTGTGGTCGCGCGCGACCAGCTCATCGAGGGAAACAGCAGGTTCTTCACGTCGCTCATGGATCCGATCGAGCACTGGCGGTTGTACGACACGTTCAAGGACGAGGCATGCTTCCTCGACATCGAGACAGGGATGCAGAATGAAGTGACGGTCGTCGGCATCGCTGTCGGCGACAAATGTTACACGCTCCTCCGTGGCAGCACGTTGGACAAGGACGCGATCCAGCGTCTCTTGTCGAGAGCGAAGATCCTCGTGACATTCAACGGTCGTAGTTTCGACATGCCTGTGCTGCAGAAATATTTCAATTTGAATGTCGACATGCCGCACGTCGATCTTCGCCACGTGTGCGCTGCGGTCGGTCTTCATGGTGGGTTGAAGAATATCGAGAAAATCGTCGGTATCAAACGGCCGGACGAGCTTGCGGTCGTGCACGGTGCGCAAGCGCCTGCACTCTGGAAAGCGTATCGCGCGACAGGCGATGACTATTACTTGAACCTGCTCGTGAAGTACAACGAGGAGGACTGCGTGAACCTCCAAACGCTGGCAGACAAGGTCGTGCCGGAATTGTGGCGTTCGTTGCGGACCGCCGCGATCGAGTGCAAGTGATTCTTTGTTGTCGCTTTTCTTCGTCTGTACAGTATCGTAATTGGTTAACATTTTGAGGGGGTTCTTAAATAGCGCACGG
>CAYHOF010000041.1:0-5006 GCA_964358315.1 uncultured Methanosarcinales archaeon | reverse complement strand
GGCAGATCAGCGATCGCCATGAGCTGCTTGCCTTCTGCATCGTTGAGGTACAACGCTTTGCCGTTGAAGAACTTGAGCGCGTTCCACTCCACCGGATTATGCGATGCCGAGATCATGACGCCGCCGTCCGCGTTGAGTTTTTCTATCATCAGCGTCAATGACGGCGTCGCGATCACGCCGACATCCACGACTTTGCAGCCGGCAGAAAGCAATCCTGAGAACACGGCGTGCTTGACCATCTCGCCAGAAAGACGCGTGTCCCTTCCGACCACGACCGTGCCGCCCTTGACGAACGTGCCGAACGCAGCACCAAGACGCGTGCAGATCTCGGGCGTGAGCGACTCGCCCACGATGCCCCGCACGCCTGACACCGACACCATCAACCCTTTGTGCTGCAATTCCGAAAAAAGCATGCGTTAGGACCTATCCTTCTACTTTAAGTGTGTTGTGGACGAAGCGTCAGCGCTGCTTATTTCTTCTTCTTGACATCGGTGACGCCGATGATCATCGCTTTGCCGCTTATCACGAGCTGCTGCAGGAAGCCAGGAAGTTGCTCGAAAGGGATGCCTGTCGCTGTGTGGGCTGCGTCCTTGGCAGCCACTGCGTTGATGTCGTTGTCGAACCGTTGCCATGCGTTGTACAACGACGTCTCCAGTCCCTGCTCGTGGTCTGCGTCGTTGCGTTCTTCATCGGTCATGCATGCGGACATGCGGAGTTCGTGCGCGAGGACATCATAGAGCGTCGATCGTGATGCCGCCGCGTCAAGAATGCTGAGCGTCGTGACATGGTAGTCGTCGCCGCGGAAGGGCATGAGGCCTTGTCCGCGCAGGCCGAACGCATCGACCAAGTCCTGGGCGAGCGTGTAACGGACCTGCGGGTGGCGCTTGTAGATCCTGCCCAGATGCCATGCCGCGCTCAAGAAAGCGTCTGCGCGTGCGTCGAGCGTCCCGTTGTAGACAGTCATGCCCGCCGGCCATACTCTTCTGTATTAATTGTTTGTGGACGACGCCGGCACGTGAGGGCGTTCCTCCCACAATCAGAAAGCTTTATAAATAACCCTCAAGGGACAGCTATCAACAATGGCGAAAGCAAGCAAAGCCACAGTGCAGGTCAAGCGCAAGAGATGGGTCCCCATCATCGCGCCCAAGCTCTTCAATGAGATGCAACTCGGCGAAAGCTACCTTCTTGAGCCCAAGGACGCGGTCGGCCGCACCGTGCGCGTCAGCGTCATGCAGCTCACGGGCGAACCGCAGAAGCAATACATCAGCGCCGCATTCACAATCACCGACGTGCAGGGCGACAAGCTCCGCACCGAGATCAAATCCTACAAGATCCTCGCAAGCGCGTTGCGCCGCCTCGTGCGCCGCAACAAGGACAAGTTCGAGGACAGCTTCCTCGTCACGTCGGCGGATGGCCGCAGCATGCGCGTCAAGCCGTTCGTGGTCACGCGCTTCCGATCGAATGGCGGCATCCTGACCGCGCTACGCAAGGTCGTGCGCATCAAGTTCACCGAGATCGCGGCAGCGACCAAATCAGAACAGTTCTACGCAGACGTCATCACAGGCAAGGTCCAGCAGGGCGTGCAGGACGCGCTCAAGAAGACCTATCCAGTCGGCGCGTGCGAAGTCCGCTGGCTTGAGCTCCTTGGCGCAGCGCCTGTCAGCACAGAGGCGCCCACTGTCGAGCCTGCGAAGGAAGAGCCGGCCGAACCCGAAGTGCCTGCAGAAACAGAAACCACTGTCGAAGCATGATTCTGTCCGTTGAGGACAACACTTTTATTTCCCATGACAACCCTTCCTGGCATGGACGTACCGGAACTGACCGCCCTTTTGCATCGTCTCCCCGAGGTCCAGGGCCTCGGCTACATGCTGCGCGGCGTCAACGACGACACCCGTTCATGTCTTGCGACGCTCCGCGATCTGCATGACGAGCGCACGGTCAACCACGACGTGGTCACGGACGTCGTGTCGCTTTTGCAATGGGTGCCGCCGCTCAAGGACGCGCTCGTCATGCAATACGACGCGACGCTTGCGGAGGAAAAACGCAAGGTCTACAAGGACATGTCGGTCATGGGCGCGCTAGGCGCGGTGGTCTACGGCGGGTTCATGCTCTCAGAACAGTATCGCGTGAACGCCACGACCGGACTCCTCATGGGTGTCGCGGGGTTATCATTGTTCTATGCCAAATACGTGTGGGACGCTTCGAAGGATCACGACGCCAACGTCGCCCTCCTTGAGGACGTCACGCGACGCATCCAGTGCGCGGGCATCACGGGTGAGGGGCGCACTGACATCGACGCGTGGCATGCTGCCATCAAAGAGTCCATCGATCCTCTCTACCTGCTCTTCAGGCAGGCGGACAAGAACCAGAGTCCGCTCAAGGGCAACGAGAAATACCTCATCATGCCTGGCGGCGAGGCGCGCGGGCTATGATCGTATCGGGCGAGGCGGGCCGTGGGGCTAGCGCGAGAGGCAGCTTGGAAGCGATCATGCATGCGTTGCCTATGGTCCAAGACTTAGGTCGTGAACTCGTCCGTCTTCCCGCAGTGGGATCGTTGCGCACGCTTCAGGAATTACGGGACCGTGCGCTGCATCCATCACATGCCGTGCCTTTTGTCAGGGATGTCGTGGGATACGTCCCGTCAGTGAGTCCGTCCCTGCAGCAAGACTATCAGGCTCGATGCTACGACAACAGGAAGGCATCGTACAAGCATTCGGGCGTCACAGGTCTCTGGGCGCTCTCGAGCGGTGCCTTTTCGGATCTCTCCAGACGACGTTTCCTGTCAATGCAGTGCTCCTTTCAGGCGTGGTCGCAGCAGGACTGGTGTATGCATTGTCTGAGTGTCTCAACACGTACGAGTGCCGAGGCCGCGTGATGTTGCTCCATGAAATCACGGATGGCATCGAGCAGTTGCGACGCTGTCCTGATGTCTGGCACAACGACGACATATGGGAACAGTCCATCGCGAACTCCCTCCCTGCACTCTCCGCGTTGTATGACCAAGTTCCCAAAGGTGACCGGTGATCCTCGCGCAAGGTGCCGAAGCGATCCTGACTCGCGAGGGCATGATTGTCATCAAACACCGTATCCAGAAGAAGTATCGTCTCGAGGTCCTCGATAGTGTCCTTCGACGCTCTCGTCAGCGCCGTGAGGCCAAGGTCATCATGCGTCTGGAAGAGGCAGGCGTGCCTGTCCCGCACGTGCTTGAGAGCGACGAGAAGGACATGAAGCTCGGCATGGACTTCATCAACGGCCCGAAAGTGCGTGACGTGATGGATGCCGAGCCCAAGAAGTACGGCGCCGCGGTCGGCGCGCTGCTCGCGAAGATGCATGAGGTGGGCATCGCGCACGGCGATCCCACGACGTCCAACTTCATCGCCGGCGACAACGTGCACGTCATCGATTTCGGCCTGAGCTTCTTCACGAAGAAGATCGAGGACTATGCTGTCGATCTGCACTTGCTGCGTCAAGTGCTCAGCGGCACGCACACGACAGTGTTCGAGACGGCATGGGCTGCCGCGCTTGATTCCTACGTGACAACGTGGCCGGATGGCGCGAAGGTCATCGCGTGGCTTGATGCAAAAGTGGAAAAAAGAGGAAGAAACAAAAAAAGATAGTGTCTATTTCAGACGCTGGTAGGACAGTGCGTAATCGCTGGATCCTATCCTTGCGAGGGCAAGACTCTCTTGCCTCTCAAGCACCTCGCCAGGCTGGGCTGGCGGGAACACGTACTGCTTTCCGAGCTGCGTGACACGGATGATATCCTCGCCTGCCGGCACGAGCTGCCAGTGCAGCACGTTCTGGCCCTTTGGGACATCGACGCGGAACGACAGCGAACGGCGCTTGCGCAGGTCCACTTCGACGGTATATTGCCGTGTGCCTTGCACTTTTGCCGGGCCCTGCTCTGTCGCGGGGTGGCCGAATTCTGCGACCACGGTCACTTCCAATGTCTTCTCACTCACTGAACTAGTCATTTCACATCACCAGCGCGCGGGGTTTACATTGCGGTATTTAAGACTTCGGCAAAACGCTTTTATGCTACTACTCTGAGGTTACTACTGTGAGAAAGATTTATAAAGGGACATTCGCAGAGGAAACCCATGGTCTTTGGTTTCCTCAAGAAAGCGTTTGCGTACGTCGGCATCGGTAGCGCGCGCTCCGACACGAAGAAGGACGTGCGTGCCCCATCCGCACCGACGATCGACGACGCCGCATGGAACGCCATGAAAGAGGCCTCCCGGCAGGAAGAGGTCCGCGTCATCACACCGCCCCGCGCGCAGCCAGCGGTCGGCAGCAAGACCCGCTTGCGGTCCATCGAACGCCATGTCGAACCGGACGGAACAGAAGTGCAAGTGGTCAGGGGCTACGACGGTTCGGAGCGCCGCATCACACGACGTCTTGCGAAAAATGATACTGTGGCGGGTCTCGATAACCAACAGACCACGCCAGTCAGTATCCCGGACGACATGCATCCTCTCGGAGCGGACTGGAACACGGTCTATGCATACCCATCATACGCGGGCTTTGACAAACAGGTGATCCGCAAGCATTACGCCACCCACATGGCGTGGAATGCGATACGCGATGCCTACGCGAACTCCTACCTGCCGAACTTCGTGGACATCCGCAAGGAAGGGAAGCACCTTGACGCGCCCAAAGACTTCGAGACGTTCCTGCTCGACCACATCGCACGCGAACTCAGATACGAAAAAACGGGTGACATCGGCACCAAAGTGCTGTGCCGTTACGCCGAAAAGGACGACGGCGGCAGGGTTGCGAAGGAGCACGTCGCCTTCGTCACCGAGTTCGGCACGTTCCACAAAGAATACTTGGAAAACCTGCTCAAGCGCGAAAAAAGCAAGACGCGCCTCCGTTATCTCGCCGAAGGACACGACATGCCAACGGCCGCGCTCACCCGCATCGACTTGTCTGCCGTGCGCTGAACATTCCACTGAGCTAAACCGCATTAATGTTACTTTTGTACCTGGATGATGGTACTTTGTAGT
>CAYHOF010000040.1:0-5388 GCA_964358315.1 uncultured Methanosarcinales archaeon | reverse complement strand
ACCGCGAACCCGATCACTATTGTCGCCATCGAAAGCGTCATCAACGGCACCGCGACATTCAGCGGCGCTGACATCACGTTCACAGCCGACCCCTTGGTACCCAAAGGCCAAGGCAGCATCGTGGCTGAAGTCACGGACGGCATCAACGCCCGCCAAGAGACGCTCGTCGTCGACATCGTGCCGAACCCTGCAGTCGCGAACCCTGACGCGGTCGCAACCAACGAAGACACGCCGGTAACTATCGACGTGCTCGCCAACGACGTCGCACCCAACGGCAACCTGAACGTCAGTGCCAACACGCTGCCGCAGAACGGCACACTGGCGCAGAACGGCAACCTGTTTGACTACACGCCCAACGCGAATTTCAACGGCACCGATTCGTTCGACTACACAGCCGACGACGGCCTCAGCCCGCCTGTGACGACCACTGTCTCGATCACGGTCGCGCCAGTCAACGACGCGCCCACGCTCTCGGGTCTTGCTGCCATCATCAACGAAGACAGCTCGTGGACCTTCGACCTCTCGACGCTCGCAAACGACGTCGACGGCGACTCGCTCAGCTTCACCGCCACACAAGGCGGCAACGGCACGGTGTCAGTCAACGGCACGCAGGTCACGTACAGGCCCAACGCTAACTTCAATGGCGGCGATGCGTTCACCATCACAGCCAACGACGGCAACGGCGGCGTCACGCCCGCAGCATACCAGGTCACCATCGCGCCTGTCGCCGACGCGCCCAGCGCAGTCGACGACGCCGCGACGACCAACGAGATCACGCCCATCACTATCGACGTGCTCGCCAACGACTTCGACGTCGACGCCGGCGACACGATAGATATCGAGAGTGTGGGCGCCGCAACAAACGGCACTGTCACAATCGTGCAAGACCCGTCCACTGGACGCAAGACTGTTGTATACACGCCAAACAGGAACGTCATCGGCACCGATTCGTTCACCTATACTATCATAGACAGCACAGGATTGACGGCAACTGCGACAGTCAACGTGACAGTCGATCCGTACACACCGCCGCAGTTCGACGAGACAGAATTCGAGCGCACGCTCAAACTGCTCAACCCTGCCGCAGGCACAGTGCTTGCGAAGAAACCCAACGTCCAGCTCTCTACACAAAATGACATCCCGATGGACGGCGCAAAAACCGCCAAATGGATGGCCTCGCTCAAAGGCCAGATCAAGGCAGAGAGCAAGAAAAAGGCGACAGACAAACGTGCCAGCATGTTCGCACAGCCCAATGAACAGCCCGCTCGCCAGGCCGGCTACACCATGGATGCGCTTGGCAACCAGTTCGTGACGCCAAACACTGCGCAGAACGCGCAGTTACGCCACGGCGTCCAGATCGGCGAGCCGCTGCTCGAGTACGCGGCCATCGACCTCAAGACAGGCACGCTCAAAGAAGCATTCAAGACAGAAGCTATGCACACAGTCAAAGGCGCGAAGTTCGCCGAGAACCGTAAGAACCCCGGCTATCTCACCGCAAAGGTCACACTTGACAAGTCCGTGAAAGGCACAACGCCACGCACGGTCAAGTTCGTCACAGAACCCGCGGTCCCGCCTGCAGACGGCGTCACGTACCCTGCCGGCTACCAGCTCCAGAGCACGTACAAGAGCTCATTCAAGGAAAGCATCGCGCTCAGGAATGTGTTCGCGGACGGATCAGGCTTCCTGCCGCTCTCCCGCTACACCATGGAGTACGCATCACCGTTGCGCAACGACGCGACAGACGTGCAGCTGGATGCACTCGCTCCAGTCCCGATCACCGACGTGATGTTCGCAGGCGACCCTGTCTCTGCGACCGACGTCGCGTTCAGGCGCTACGATATGGTCAATCAGGTCGAGAAAGGCGACCTCGAGTCCACCATCGTGCGCGCGGCCGCGAAGAAGATCGGCAAGCTGCCCAATGGCACGCGACCCAATATCAGCGGCCTCAGCAACCTGTACGTGCGCCGCACCTTGGTGCCTGGCACGCAACAGTTACCAAGCACGCCACAATACATCTTCGAGGTCGGCATCAAAGTGCTCCCTGAGTTCATCGACAGCACCGGCGTCGCACGCCCTGTCATCGTGAAGGGCACGAGCTTCGAAGAAGTCATACAATACACTGCTAAGAGATAATCCTGGGGGAAATGACTGTGAAACACACAAACGCGAAAAACACGTTCGGCGCGCTCATGACAGTCGTCATGCTGTTGCTCAATTCGATCACTGTGGCGGCTGCCAACAGCGCACCAGTCACGGTCAACGATGTGCTGTCTGTCTCACAAGGCAGCAGCGCCACGATCAACCCTCTCATCAACGATGTCGATGCTGATGGCGACGCACTCGTCATCCTCCAAGCAGGGAATGGCATCCACGGCACCGTCACGTTCACCACGGGCTCGGTCACGTACGCGCCCAATGCAGGCTATGTCGGCGGCGACCGCTTCGCCTACCTCGTCAGCGACGGCAAGGGCGGCCAAGCGATCGGCAGCGTTGCGGTCACGGTCAGTGGCGTCAACGACGCACCTGTCGCGAACGACGATGCAGTCACGGTTGCGAAGAACACCGACCCGGGTCTTCCCAACACGGTCGAATTCAACCCGCTCGTCAACGACAACGACGCTGATGGCGACCCGCTCACAATCGTCACAGCAAGCGCGCCCGCATTCGGTGTCTTATCTCTATTGCCCACGCGCATCAAGTACGCGCCCATCGTCGACTTCGTGGGCACTGACACGTTCACCTATACTATTACTGATGGCAAGGGCGCCATCGCCACTGCGACCGTGACTGTCACTGTCACGGACGCCAACACTGCGCCTGTCGCAAATGACGATCTTGCCACGACTCCTGAGGACACGCCCCTGGTCGTGATCGCGCTCACCAACGACACCGATGCGGACAACGACCCGCTCGCCATTGTCGGCGCAAGCGGCGCGCTGCATGGTAGCGTCTCGTTCACGGCAACTCAAATCGACTACACACCGAATGCGGATTACGTCGGCCAGGACCGTGTCGGTTACATCATCGACGACGGCAACGGCGGCCAAGCGACAGCGTCCGTCATCATCACGGTCACGTCCGTCAACGACGCGCCTGTGTGGACCGTCGTGCCCAATCCGCAATTCCCTGAAGACACTGTCGGCAGCGTCGATCTCGCTCCCGCAGTCCTTGATGCGGACGGGGATCCCATTACGTTCAGCGTCGTCACGGACGGCACGTCTGTCGCATGCACGCTGGCAGGGTCTGTGCTCACGCTGACACCAATTGCCAATTTCAACGGCGCTGACACCTGTGTTATCGGTGCCAGCGACAGCATCGCGCCTGTTGTCACACAATCAATTCCTATCATCGTGACGTCTGTCAACGACCTGCCTGTCGCGAATGACGACAGCGCAGCGACGTTCGTCGACACGCCGCTCACGCTTGATCCTCGCATCAATGACACTGATGTCGACCTTGACGTCCTCTCTATTGTGGGTGTCGGCGCTGCGACAAGCGGCATCGTCTCCTTCACCGCGACTGATGTGACGTACACGCCCAATCTCGGCTTCAATGGGACGGACAGCTTCACGTACACCATCGATGACGCGAATGGCGGCCAAGCCACCGCGACAGTCACGGTCACGGTGAGCATACTCAACAATGCGCCTGTCGCCAATGACGACAGTATCTCGGTCGCAGAAGACGGCTTCTTCACGTTCGACCCGACCATCAACGACACTGATGCTGACAACGACGTGCTCACGATCACGGGCGTCACGCAAGGCACGAATGGCTCGGTGACGTTCACTACGAATGATGTGACCTATACACCTGCTGCCGACTTCAACGGTGCGGACAGCTTTACCTATACTATTACTGACGGCATCGCGAGCGCGACAGCCACTGTCTCTGTGACAGTCACGCCTGTCAACGACGCGCCTGTGCTTGCGGCAGTCCCTGTTCAGAGCTTCAATGAGGACACGCCGACTGTCGTTGATCTTGCAGGTCTTGAGTCTGACGTTGATGGCGACGTGCTCACGTTCAGCGTCGACACACAAGGCACTGACGTCACGTGCTCGTTCACGGGTAGCGTTCTCACCATCATACCTGCGCTCAACTTCAACGGCGCTGAATCGTGTATTGTCAAGGTCAATGACGGCACACTCGATAGCAACCTGCAGATTGTGAGCATCACGGTCGTCGCAGTCAATGATGCACCCGTGCTCTCAGCACTGCCTCTCCAAACAATCCCTGAGGATGGCGGTGTATTCACCATCGACCTCACCACGTTCGCATCGGATATTGACGCTGACGTCATGACTGCTGTGCTCATCGCAGAGAACGCGAGCCAGGTCGACTGCACTGTCAGCGGCACCGACCTCATCGTGTCGTACAATCCTGCATTGAATTTCAACGGCACCGCGACCTGCGATGTCGCGGTGAACGATGGCAACCTTGATTCGAACACACAGACACTCACTATCGACGTGACTGGCGTCAACGACGCTCCTGTGCTTGCGGCAGTCCCTGCCCAGAGCTTCAACGAGGACGCCCCGACCACAGTCGATCTTGTCGGCCTTGCATCTGATGTCGATGGCAATCCTCTGACGTTCATCGTTGACACGCAGGGCACCAATGTCACGTGTTCATTCACTGGTAGCGTGCTCAGCATGACGCCTCTGCTCAACTTCAACGGCGCCGACTCGTGTGTCGTGAAGGTCAATGACGGCACCGTTGATAGCAACCTGCAGACCGTGAGTATCACGGTCGTCGCGGTCAATGATGCGCCTGTGCTTGCGGCAGTCCCAGCACAGACGTTCGCAGAGGACGCAATCACAAATGTCGACCTTGCAGCGTTCGGCTCTGACGTCGAAGGCAGCCCGCTCACATTCAGCGTGCAGACCAATGGCACGAACGTCGTGTGTTCATTCGCAGGCAGCGTCCTGACAATGACGCCGCCGCTCAATTTCAACGGCGTCGACAGTTGTGTCATCCTCGTCAACGATGGCCTGCTCGATAGCAACACGCAGACCGTGAGCATCACGGTCACGCCTGTCAACGACGCACCTGTCGTGGCAACGCCGCTTGTGAATGTCAACATGATCGAGAACGTCATCACGGTCGTCGATCTCGCGCCGCTCTTCAGCGACGTCGACAACGCGACCCTGACCTACTCGGCAACGTTCAGTGGCAACAACGTGACCATCATCATCAACAACTCCGCGCGCCAGGCGTTCCTCACGCCCACGCCCGGCTTTGTCGGTAACCAAAGTGCGGTGCTCTCGTTCACTGCCAGTGATGGTTCGCTCAGCGCGACCAGCGCCACGGTCGACGTCAACGTCGTGCCTGACGCCTCGCCGCCGCTCTCGACCATCATCAACAGCAACCTGAACGGCAACCCGGGCA
>CAYHOF010000039.1:0-5428 GCA_964358315.1 uncultured Methanosarcinales archaeon | reverse complement strand
GTACATCGTGATCGTCAAAGATTCAAAATGACGACCTAATTATGCAACACCGTACATTTGCCGGTCATGTGTAAACCGCAAGAACTTCGTGGATGAAGCGTGCATCATTGATGGCAAGGAGAGCACATAACGCCACCGGCAGTAGTCTCACGACAGGCGGCATTCTTGGTGCGGCATCGTGCGCCATCGACATGATGCTGAGGATTGCGACAAGATAGGTTGGCGTGAAGAGGAACGGCGCGTGTGGGTTGTAGAAAAGGAAGAATATGAGTGAGAACGCTGTGTGCGCAGCGAGCGTCAAAAATATCTTGTTCGTGTAGAGACGATGTTGATAGACTGCCACAGCAGTAGTCATGCCGAGTACAACGTATACCAGTAGAGCCCCGAAGAACACCATCGAATGTCCATCACGTTTGAACTCCATTGGTGCGAAGTCGATACTATCCGTGCCATCCCGCTGTTCGTGTGTGATGATGCGTGGAGCCACAACCGCATAGATGCCGACAGTGGTGATAAATTGTGAGAGCAGCTGTGTCGGTGCTCGCAGGACAGCGACATTGACATAACCCAGATCTTCGGTGAACGCGCTTGGTGTGAAGAAATATTGTGCTGAGGGGTATAGTGCCTTCTGTATGACTGAGAATCCCATCGTGATGACGAGCACAAATGCCACAATGATCACGGTACGTGTGATGCGGGTCCGGACGTCGCGCGGACCGATGAACGCGCAGCAGAGCGCCACAAAGACGATGTTGATAGATGACATTCCCATGCTGAATACGCCTGCTGGAATCAGTAGTGGCCAGTTGTGCCCGGATGCGATGACGCGCTGTACGATAAGGACCATGAGGAGACTTGCGGAGGATATGACGACCGTTTCAGGTAGTGATCCAAAGAAGAAATGTGCGGCACTCAGCCCTCCGATCGCCGCAAATGATGCGGCAGAAATCCTGGTGATCCTGAGCGTCCGCAGCAGAAGGTAGATGAGCGCGACGTCCAGCGCACCAAACGATGCATTCATGATGATGGCGGCACTGGTCGTCGACCCACTAAGCTGCGTGAGCAATTGGCCAAACGGATTGAGGAAGAGCACGTACAACGGGTGCACCTTGGTCCGGTAATGGTTGGCGTCTGCCGAAGTAAAATCCCTGACTACCCTTGGAACATCCGCGTCAAACAACAGGTCAAACCGGTTGAATGCATAGGTCTCGGCTAGGCCGTGGCCGACAAACCAGTACGTGCTGAAAAAGAGGGTCCAGAGCAGTGCAAGGACAACGAGATCGGACCTGTCAATGGGCTGTTCGCAGGTGTGATGGTGTGGATTCATACTACCATCTGGCCGCGCGTGCCTTGTACTTGTTGTAGGCGGAGAACAAGAGCATTGTCGCCAGGCCCAGCGCGATGAGGACGGGCGTCAGTCCGTCGATGGTGAGCTTTTGCGCGAAGAGCTGGCTCTGCTTGAGCAGCATCGTGGCGACGACGAGCGGGCTTTTGCGCACGAGCGTCCCGACAAGTTCAGGCATGAGTTCGATGGATGTCATCACGTCCGAGAAGAGCAGCACGACAAGCGCGGCGAACGTGGCGACGAGGATCGATGCCTGTTCTTTGCGCAACGCAAGCGCGACCGCCATGCCCACGAAGATGAACGTGAGCGCGAGGAGGCCTCCTACAATCACGAACTCTCTGAGTGCAGGCAGCACGTTCACGTCCAGCATGTACTGCGCGACGAGCACGAGCACCGCTGCCTGGATGGCAACGACGATCATGCTTGTGAGCGCGAGGCCGACCAGCGTCCATCCTTCCCCTGTCGGCGTGAGGGTGTTGCGAAGCACTGCGCGGCTGTTGATCTCCATGAGCGTGACGATCGTGCCGAAGAGCGTGCTGATGAACATGACGACAATGGCGAAGAGCTGCGCGAAACTCGCCTGAATGGGCAGCAGCTTCTTGAAGAGTGTTTTCACTTCCTGAAGGATGGGCTTGTCGATGCGCTGCGCGATGGAGGGATCGAGCTTCGAGAGCTCCTCGATGTCCTTGTCGAGCTGCACGAGGAGCGCGTCGATCTTGAGCACGCCTTCATCGATCTTCTGCTCGTACTCCTTGGTCGTGTTGATCTCGGCGTCGAGCTGCACGTCGATGTCGTCGAGGGATTGCAGCAGTGCGACCGAGGAGTTGTGGGCCTGGTCGGCATCATCGCGCGACGTGTTGACGAGCGCGGAAAGACCGTCTACTTGTGAACGCAACGCCGATGTGTTCGTCTCGTTCGAGGCGTTCGCGATGGCATCCACGGTGTTCGAGGACAGAGCAACGATGTTTGTCAGTTCGTCCTGCACGTCGGACAGTGATACTGACGTGTTCGCGAGCGCGTCGCGCACAGGATAGAAGGATGCGCGGTAGATCGTCTGTTCCTGCTCGAGACGTTCCCGTCGCTCTCGCACGTCGGCGCGCAGCGTGAGCGCGTCGGTGCGCAACTGCACAAGATCGCTGCGTTTGTCCGCCATGAACGCCGCGATGCGGCCGAACTCGTTGAGCAGGCCCTGCACTGCTTCGACGCGGATCCTGCTGCTCTCGACACCGAGCTGTTTGGAAACTTGCTGGAGCACGAGCGACGAGATCTGTTCTCTGCTCTCGTCCACGTGGAAGACGACCGTGCCTTGCGAGACGCCGCGCTCGGTCTCGAACTTCTGGAACTCGAGGCACAGATGTATTTGTTGGCCGCGCAACGCCGCCAGGCAGTCATCGAGCGTCGCATAGTTCTCGACGGTCGCGTTGAGCTTGACGCTCTCGGATCCTGTGACGCCGATACGGATGCCCTGCGGCTCGTCGCCGCTGAGCGTGAAGCCGACGAGTAATAACAGCGTCAGCGGGCCGATGATGAGCGTGACGAGCGCGGCAGGCGAGCGGAGCAGCGAGAGCACGTTCTTGCGCATCTCTTCGAAGATCCTCATGCGTGCCTCGCGAACACAGCATGGATGTTCTTGGTGGTCGCCGCGACATGGCTGACCTTGCCTTCCTTGAGGATGACGGCGCGGTCGCAGTGCTCCTGCACGTCGTCCAGGTGGTGCGTGACGACGAGCAGCGTCTTGCCTTTTTTCTGCATGGCTTTGATGAGCGTCCAGAACTCGTCCACGAGCATCGGGTCGAGGCCGGTCGTGGGCTCATCCAGCACGAGCAGTGCCGGGTCGTGCACGAGCGAGAGCGCGAAGTCCAGTCTGCGCTTCATGCCGCCCGAGAGGCGGCCGCCAAGGACGCCTAGCGCGTGGTCGAGACGCACGGACGCTGCGAGCGCCTTTGCTTTCGCTTCGCCAAGATGCACTCTGTTGCGGGACGCGAAGTAGTGGATGTTTTCGTGCACGGTGAGCGTGTCGTAGAACGAGTTCTCCTGCGACGTGTAGCCGGTGAGCGCGCGCAACGCGACGTTGTCGATGCGTTTGCCTGAATAGGTTATGGTGCCGCTATCCGCTTTGTAGAGCCCTAGGAGCACCTTGAGCAGCGTGCTCTTGCCGCAGCCGCTGCGGCCAAGCAGCGCGACGCACTCGCCTTCCTTGACGTCGAAACTGATGCGGTCAAGCACGGTCTTTGCCCCGAACCTCTTCGCGACGTCCTTGAACTCGATGAGCGCCATGCGTTCTTCAACGTGAAGGATGCATAAAAAGGTTCGCAGCAGGTCCACAAACGTCTTAAACCACGCTGATGGCGTGCGGTATGTGGGAGCCATGAAGGATATCACTGTCTTGATGCCGCACTATCGTGCCAATCCCTATCAACGGCTCTTGGCGGACGCGCTCGCACGGCAAGGAGTCCGCACCTTCCTCGTCAGTCATTGGGACGCAATCGACCCGAGGACGCTGCTACGCGTCAGGCCGCAGGTCCTGCATTTGCAATGGCTTGAACCGTATTATTCCAGGTCAAACGCGTTCAGTTCCTTTTGCACGACGGTGGCGTTTCTTGTCGCGCTGCTGTCGTTGCGGATCGTGGGCGTGCGCATCGTGTGGACAGTCCACAACGTGCATCATCATGAACGTCGCTATCCTGCGCTCAACGCGTTGACGAATCATGGCGTGGCGATGCTATCGCATGCCGTCGTCACCCATTCCGCGAGCATCAAGCATGTCGTCTGCCCTGACATGCATCTGCGTCCGGACAAGGTGGCCATAATTCCTGCGGGAAACTTCTGCAACTATCGTAACGACATCGGACGCGCGCAGGCGCGTACGCTGCTTGGACTTCCCGCAAATGCCTTCGTCTTCCTTTTCCTGGGGCATCTTCGTCGGTACAAAGGCGTCGATGCGCTCATCGAAACGTTCAAGACGCTGAGGGGTGAAGAACTGAGACTTGTCGTCGCAGGCGAGCGGGCTGATGATACGTATATGCGAAGACTGTCTGCGTTGGCGCGGCACGATGATCGCGTCATGGTGCGGGGAGGGTTCATTGCCGACGACGAGATCCAGACGTTCATGAACGCATGTGATGTCGTGGTGCTCCCTTATGTCGCCATAGACAGTTCTGGAAGCTTGCTGTTGGCGATGTCATTCGGCAAGCCCTGCATCTGTCCTGTCATCGGCAGCATCCCTGAAACGATAGGTGATGCGCGCTTGCTGTACGACCCGCACGACAAGCAAGGTCTGTGGAAGGCGTTGTCCGGAGCAACGCAGCGGTCTGATCTCGTGGAGATCGGCACGAGGAATCTCGAGAAGGCGCGGACATTCGATTGGGATATCGTTGCCGTGCAGACCAAGGACGTCTATGCAAAGGTAACTGGCATGTTGCGCAAGTCCCTGCGCAAATGACCGGGAAACGACCGCAGGAGCGCTTTCGTTCCTGATGTCGGCAATGGCTCAGGGGGTTGTCGCAATGCCTCGGCGATCCCGTATGCCGGATGGGCGCTCCGTCCCGTGCCATGATAATAATCAAGGAATTTGATCACTCCCTCGTGCTCTGTGAGGCGCGTCCACACTGCCGGGATGCCATACGCCTCCGCGACTATGATCCCATGAAGGGAGGATGAGACTATCTTCTTGCACTCGACGATGGAGGCGACGACCTCATGCCATGGTTTGCGCACGTCGATGATGCGTTGGCCTTCGAAGAGCCCCTGGTCATAGAGATGGGGGATGATGCCGACATCGCGTGTCCTTCGTTCCTTCAGAGGATGCATCAACGGCACGAGGATCGCCGGATCGCCGTACGTTCGTGGACACCTGATGCCGTTCTCCAAAAGGAATTCTCGCGTGATCGGGCCCCGCGTCGCCCTCACGTCAAGGTTCTTCGGCGGTCCTTGCTTCCATGCTGTCTCGAGCCCTTGTCGTTGATGATGGCGTGGATGGATCCCCGTGCCCCACACCACATCATTGTCCCGCGCTTGGTGCAGCACGGAGCCGATGGCGAGCAGCTTGCCCTGTTCCTCGGAGTGTGCGGCACGCACCGGCCT
>CAYHOF010000038.1:0-5864 GCA_964358315.1 uncultured Methanosarcinales archaeon | reverse complement strand
TTTGTACGTGGCATCCTGCTTCTCAAGCAGTCCTTCGTCCTGGAGTTGGTTGAGGAAGTAGACCAGATGATTCGAACGCAGGCCCGTGGCCTTCTCTATCGCATTGAACGACAGCTCGTGCTGGGTCGCGAACAGCGTGATGATCTTCTCGCGTTCTGCCTTGGACATCAAGACTGCGGGGTTTGTTTCCATGATGCGAGGGTAGGGTGGGTCGTATTTATGCTCTCCCTCAAACCAATTTGACCCACAATAATGCTTTTATAGGAAGGAACAAGGTGCCGATGCATGGATCCCAAACTACAGCAGTGGTGCGAGAAGGCAGAGGAGCTCCGCATCAAGCTCAACGACGAGTACTGGAAGATGAATGTCGGCGTCCCGTATGACAAGGATATCATCGCGAAGCTCGAGACGCAGAACGGCGAGCACGCCACGGTGTTCCTCAAGGGCTTCAAAGAACCATTCTCGCTATTGCTCGACGCGACAGACAGCGTCGCTTCCGCGCGCACGTACCAGCTCTACATGGACCTGCACGAACTGCGCAAGACCGCGGTCGCTTCGAAGACGCAGCGCTTCAACGGCACGCCCGTGACGTGGAGCACATGGCGCCAGTTCGTGTCGAGCGCGTCAGATGACCAGCGCAAGCAGGTCTTTGACGAGTTCGTGGACCTCGTGCCTGCGCTCACACCAACAATCCAAAAACGCTTCAAGATCATCGTCGACACGTACAAGGAACACGGTCTGAATCCTCTGACTGCGTACTGCACCGACCACCGGATGACGCTCGCGACGCTCAAACGCACCATGACGCACCTACGTGACGGTGTGCGGCACGAATTCGAAAGGGAATGGAAACACTACACGCAGGAGCATCTTGGACGCGAGCCACGGTATTATGACGATTTCTATTTCATGCGCAATGCCATCTTCGCCAATCTCAAAAGTGTGCAGTTCGACCCGATCGCGTGCGTGCTTGCGACGTCGAAAGAGCTCGGTTTCGACACGTCAAGGATACTGCTCGACAAGGAGGACCGTCCGGACAAGTACGCGAGCCCGTTCTGCTCGTTCGTCAAGGTGCCGGAAGACATCCGCGTCTCGTACAAGCCGGAGAACCCCATCAACGACCTTTCCAGCGTGTACCACGAGTATGGCCATGCGCTTCATGCGACAAGCATCCGCAAGGACCTACCATTCTGGACGAAGTACGTGACGAGCAACGGCCTCAACGAGACGTTCAGCACGCTCTTCGAGGACCTCATCCACGACCCTGTCTATCTCGAGCGCAAGGTCACGATGCCAAAAGACGTCGCGGAGGATCTCGTGCGCCGCATCCGCTTCTCGCGCCTGTTCGCCGTGGCGTTCTATAGCGCGAATTCGTTGTTCCGCATCGACACGTGGGAGAAGGACGTGCCCTTCGAGAAATGGGACGCGCTCTACGCCAAGCACTACAAGGAAAGCATGGGCATCGAGATGCCAGGGCAATACTGGCAATTGCATCACATCCTGCCTGAGAGCGTCATGTACGTGCCCAGCTATCTGCTCGCCGAGATCAACGCGTTCAACATCGCGCGTGAAGCCAAAGACGATTTCGGCAAGCACTGGTGGCAGGAGAAAGCCGCGGGCATCTACATCAAGAACCTGATGAAAGACGGATCTGACAGCGAAGCAGGCACGTTCGAGGATATCGATGCAACAGCGTTCATTAAGGATTTGACAGCGCGTTAGCTTCCGCGCTCCGTGTTGCTTGATAGTCAACAACCTGCTGACGACAATTTGCTTCCTGAGAAGATGAACTCATTTTCGAACAAAGAGCAGGATCGTTAGTACGTATCGCAGACTCTTTGTAACAGTCGTCCTTTAGCATTGCCGCAGATATCTCATTGCAGAATGAAGGATCCCGAAGATGAACAGGTAGAAACGCAAAACAAGCATCGCGAGTAGACTGTTCTTTCACCTTGTAACACAATGTTGAATCGTTGAAGTGTCTAGATAATCTTTCATAACAGTAGGAACTGGCCTGTCGATAACCAGCCTCGCAAACATCAGGGTTACCAGTGGCTATTGCCTCTGCTATCAAGCATTTCACTTGCACATCAAGACCAACAATGCCGATGCTTCTACCGCAGGTCGGATGGTCTATCAGCAACAGGCTGATGAAGACTATTGCCATCACTGTAAAGACTACGCCAACAATCACCAAGCGTCTTGCACCATGAAGAAACCAGGAGTGTAGCATATGCTGTCCCCGAGTTCTGCCGGATGCAAAACGAAGCGCGAATGCAAGCACCAGAAAAATGAGGAGTGTTGCGACGCCGAACGGTGGAACAAAAATGATTCCCATACATTCTTCACCAGCACAGGTGGTAACGATAAGAACACCAGCTAACAGATAAAACACAAGAATCAGTATCGCAGGAGGCAAGAACAGCGTCCATATTCTAACACGCTCATTCCGCGAGAGTGTCCTGTGAAGAACAAAGAGCAAGATGAAAAAAGGCAGGAGAAATAGGACCCAGAATGCTCCTAGCTGACCAGGATAATCACCAATACCATTACCTTGCCGCGCGACGAAGTCTGCAATGCTAACAGGAGAATAACTTGTTAGATAGTTGATGACAGTCGCAAATCCTAGGACAAGAAGGAACGTCACCACCCATGTAAGTATGTAGAAATTTTTTCGTGGTTCTGCAAGAACGTGAGTTACCATGGAATTAGACTCTCGAGTGTGTATAAAAAACTTAGCCCGAAGATCACGAATAGTACAACTTCCCTTCTTCTTTCTGTTCCCGGTCCGTGACGCTGCCTGGTTTGTTGACGCGCGGCCGGTGCGATTCTGGATCGCGGCGGAACGTGATGCCGACGTCGGTGAGGAAGTGGTTCATGCCTTCTTCGAGTAGGAACGGTCCGTGCACTTCGCCGCGACGGCCTGGCTCTCCTTTGAACACCACGAGGCGGTCGGAGAGGTAGTCGAGGAACATCAGGTCGTGGTCCACGACGAGGACAGTGGCGTTCTTCTGGTCCGCGAATTCTCGCAAGACTTTGCTCACGACAAGGCGTTGTTCGACGTCGAGGAACGCGCTTGGTTCGTCGAGCAAGTACATATCGGCGGGCTGCGTGAGCGCTTTGGCGATCGCGACGCGCTGCAGTTCGCCGCCGCTGAGCGCGCGCAGCGGCTTGAGCATGAGGGGGTGGATGTCGAGCGGGCGCAGGATCATGGCCTCGTATTTCTTGGCATGCTCGCCCAGGAACGACATGACGAGGTCTTCGCTCTCGCTGTCGAGATATTGCGGCTTGTAGGACACTTTGAGCTTCTCGTCGCGGCTGCCACTGTCTGGCTCGATCACGTGCGCGAGCAGCTTGGCGAACGTCGTCTTGCCGATACCGTTTTCGCCGAGAACACCCACGACCTCGTTGTGGTGCAATGCGCCACCTTTTGCCGTGAGCGTGAACACGCCGAGCGTCTTGGCGATGTCCCGCCAGCTCGTGAGCGGCACGATAGTCGCTTTCTTGCCTGGCGGCCGCACCATGAATTCGATGGCATGGTCGCGGAAGCGCATGTTCTCGTCCTTGAGCCATCCTTCGAGGTAAGAATTCATGCCTGTGCGTGCCGCTTTTGGTTGCGACACGATGCCGTACGCGCCTTCCTTGCCGAAGACGATGTGCACAAGGTCGCACATGGCGTCCATGATGATGAGGTCGTGCTCGATCACGATGACGGCGCGCTTGTCGTTCGGGAATTCCCTGATGAAACGCGCGACGTTCAGTCGTTGCTTGATGTCAAGATACGACGTGGGTTCGTCGATGAGATAGAGGTTGGCGTCCTTAAGAACGCAGGCCGCGATCGCGACCCGCTGCAGTTCTCCCCCAGAGAGCGTGCTTACGTCCGCCGCAAGCAGGTTCGTGAGGTCAAGCGCCTTGACTGTCGCATCGAACGCGTTGCGCTCGTCCGCCTTGCGCAACAACGCTTCGACCTTTCCTTTGGTGAACTTCGCGATCATGTCGACCTGTTGTGGTTTGTAGCTGACCTTCACCTTGCCGTCCCGTATGTCCTCGAAGAAACGCTGCGACGAGCTGCCCTTGAAGTACTGCAGTAGTTCATCATACGTCTTCTCAGTGTCCGTCCCGAGGTTCGGCTTGAGCAGTCCTGCGAAGATCTTGAGCGCCGTGCTCTTGCCGATGCCGTTGCGGCCCAAGATGCCCACAACCTTGCCGAACACTGGTTGCGGCAGGTTGTACAGGTGGAAACCGTTGTGGCCGTACTGGTGGATGGGGTTCTTCGTGAGCTCGTCCGGCAGGTTCGTGATGAAAATGGCGTCGAAGGGACACTTGTTCGGGCAGATGCCGCAGCCCACGCACAACCCTTCATCGATGTCCGCCTTCTTGTCCAACGGATCGGGCTTGATGCAGTCCTTCCCTTCCTTGTTGACAGGGCAGAGCCTGGCACACAGATAATTGCCACAGGCGACGGGATTGCAACGATCCTTGCGTACGATTGCGATGCGAGGCATGAACGAATGTCGCGTCGGGACCTTTAAAAATGTTCTTCAGGATGTCCACGGCCGACCGCGAACCTTTAAATACCCTTCAAATCGCATCGACGACATGAACTGCGAAGTGTGCAAAAACGCGATTGCCGAGACGTTCCTCAAGAAAGCGATCGGCACGTGGGTCAAGGACGGCAAGGGAAAACGGCACATCGTGTGCAACGCCTGCCAGAAAAGACTCGGCCCAGCACTCAAGGACCAGTTCAAGTAAGATCACCAAGAAACGCAACAAACGCTAGTGTTTTTGTGCGTATCAACCGCCTCCATAGCTCAGCGGTAGAGCGTCTGCTTCGTAACAGCCTTTTTGGCTCGCGCCAAAAAGCCTGGGGAAACCCGGGATACGGAAAAGCAGAAGGTCCAGGGTTCAAATCCCTGTGGAGGCTATAACGCTCGGCTAGTAAGCCCACGAGTAGGGCAAGCCGAGCCTTGTTCTACGTTCAGTACTTTGGGCCACAATGGGGCTACAAAGTTTAAGTACTCCAAAAACCTGAATATTGTCAGGACAAACGCCTTACAAAATTCAAATACTTAATTTTCCTCAATAGGGGTAGAGGTGATGGAGCGACAACACGGGTACTGAGGTGGTGATGCCTTCCGATCTCTCGGATGGCATGATTGGGGACAACGAAAGCGAGGCTTTCGTGCTCACGAAACCAGAGGTTTCGTTGAGCGTGCTGAGTGCAAGAGTCTGGAGACCCAGCATGGACACCACAGACTACCATCGATTTAGTAAGCAGTATCAGGCCAGCATTACGCGCCTCTGGAAGGCCAAAATCCCAGAGGATGACAAGAAGCTCGTTGAACGTTTCGCTCGTGACTGCAAGGCGGATGGCATTGGGCTGGCGCGCCTGACCAAGCTCGTCCGTAACCTTGCCTATATCGGCGAAATAATGAATGTCCCTTTCAAGAAAGCCAAGTCTGAGGACATAAGGCGTGTCGTGCATCACTTCGAGATGACTGACTATTCTTTGTGGTGCAAGCATGACATCAAGGTGATTCTCAAACAGTTCTACAAGTGGCTGGATGGCGAAGATTATCCGAAATGTGTGAAGTGGATTTGTACCACTATCCCGAAGAAGGATATGCCTCTGACCAAAGAGGCTGAGTTGCTTACTGAGGCCGAGATCAACACCGTCATCGAAACGGCAGGCCACCCTCGTAACAAGGCAATCATCGCTATCCTTGCTGAATCTGGGGCGCGTCGTGGCGCTGGACAGCACCAGCAATCTGATGAACCGCAGGGACAGCCTGTACCTGGGGCTGCGCCTCTCCGGCGCGGGCTTGCCGGCGGCCCTGGCCTCACTGGTACGCGACAGCCGCGTC
>CAYHOF010000037.1:0-6134 GCA_964358315.1 uncultured Methanosarcinales archaeon | reverse complement strand
CTTCTTAGACGCTATTGGGCGGTTCTCTAATTTAAGGTCTTGCTACACAGCCGCAAGATTCATAACATTCTTAAACGATGAAATGGGGTCCACATCCATGCCAATTCACAAGGTGCTCGTCACCGGCAGCAGCGGCACGATCGGCACATGCTTGTGCGAGATGCTGCTCGCACGTGGTTTTGAGGTCGTCGGTGTCGACCGCAAAGCAAACAAGTGGAACCCTGACGTGAACAAGCGGACGGTCGTCGGCGACCTCCTTGTTGCTTCGACGCTGACAATGTTGCCGCGCGATGTCGACATCATCGTCCATCTCGCGGCGAACGCCCGCGTCTATGATTCCGTCGTCGATCCGACGCTCGCCATCGAGAACATCAACCTGATGTACAACGTGCTCGAGTTCGCGCGCAAGACAGGCGTCAAACGCTTCGTCTTCGCCAGTTCACGTGAGGTCTATGGCGAACAGGATGCGGCATATGTCGCCGAGACGATGGTGGACTTCTCGGGCGCGGAGAGTCCTTACACGGCGAGCAAAGTCGCCGGCGAAGGGATGACGCATGCGTACGCTTCCTGTTATGGCATCGCGCCGGTCATCGTCCGTTTCTCCAATGTCTATGGCAGGTATGACGACAGCAACAGGCTCGTCCCGCTCTTCGTGCGCAAGACGCTCGCAGGCGAGCCGCTCACCGTCTATGGCGCGACCAAAACATACGACTTCACGTTCATCGACGACGCCGCAGGAGCGGTCGTGTCGATCATCGACAGGTTTGATGCGCTTGCGGGCCAGACCTTCAATATCGCGACCGGCGTAGGTACAAGTCTGCTCGATGTCGGCAAGAAGATACAGATCCTGCTCGGCGTCGATCGTCCCATCACGGTCAAAGACAACAGGTCTGGCGAGCTGATGCGTTACGTCGCCAACATCAGCAAGGCGCGCGACGCGTTTGGTTACACGCCCAAGACCAACGTCGACGATGGCATCAAGCACGCGATTGCCTGGCAGAAATCCGTCAACTGTTAGAGAATGTTTTCTGGAATGCTCGCACTGAAGTGGAAAAAGAGCAATCAGTGATTGGAAAAAGGTGGACAGCTGACGCGACGACCTTTTGCGTTGCAAAAGCTCGACCAAAAATAGAATGAACCGTGATTGGAAAAAGGTGGACAGTTTACGCGACGACCTTTTTGTTATGCAAAAAGCTCGACCAAAAATAGAATGAACCGTGATTGGAAAAAGGTGGACAGCTTACCGACGTTCCCACGCAATGTAGTACAAGTCGGTACGGAGGCGCGCTTGACTGCCGAGTTCGAATGGGATCGGGTAGAACCACGCCCCTATGACCGTCCAATACATAGCGACAGGGGGTCTCTTTATAAAGGTTGTTGTTTGTCGTACTGTCCATCCGTGCCGCCGAGATAGAGGTTGGTATGCTGCGATTTGACCTTCTTGACAGGGAAGCGCGTCTCGTTCTTGCGTATCACTTTGTCGATCGCCGCATCGATGTTCACATCCGCGCCGTTCGCGAGCAGCGCCATGAACCAGTACATGTCGCCGATGTTGTCCTCGAGTTCCTCTTTGTTGGCGAGCAGCACCTTCCGTAACGTCTCCTTGTCCTGCTCCCACTTCACGATGTTGCGTATCTCGCCCACTTCCTCAACGATGCCAAGCAACAAGTCCTTGGGGTTGTGGAATTGGTGCCAGTTCCGCTCATCGGCAAACTGACGGATCCTCTTCTGGAAGTCGTTCATAACGCACGGGATGAGCGCCATCTACTTATGTGTTATGGGACGTGTTCCCTTCGTCCTGAATATTTATAAACGGATGCGAGGTTTGTCGCTACAAGGTGTGTAACTCATGACGCAAGCTATACGCACGTCCCTTGTCACGGGGGGTGCAGGGTTCATCGGTTCGCACGTTGCGGACCATCTCATCGCACGCGGCCATAACGTCATCGTGCTCGACGACTTGAGCGGTGGTTTTACTCGTAACATCAACCCCAAGGCGCTCTTCATCAAGGGCAGCGTCACGGACGTCGCGCTGCTTGAGCGCATCTTCAAAGAACGCCAGATCGATTATATCTTCCATCTTGCCGCGTACGCGGCAGAAGGCCTGAGCCATTTCATCCGCAAGTTCAACTACGAGAACAACCTGATAGGCTCGATTAACCTCGTCAATCTTGCGGTCAAGCACGATGTGAAGCATTTTGTCTTCACGTCCAGTATCGCAGTGTACGGCCGCAACCAGACGCCCATGATTGAGGCTCTCGAGCCCAAACCTGAGGACCCTTATGGCGTCGCCAAATACGCGGTCGAGCTCGATCTGAAGGCCGCGCACGAGATGTACGGACTCACGTACACCATCTTCCGCCCGCACAATGTGTATGGTGAGCGCCAGAACCATGGTGACCACTACCGCAACGTGCTCGGGATATTCATCAACAACATCATGAAAGGCAAGCCGATGACGGTCTTTGGCGACGGCAAACAGACGCGCGCGTTCTCGTACATCGACGACGTCGCGCCCTACATCGCCGCATGCATCGACATCCCTGCCGCACGCAATGAGGTCATCAACATCGGTGCTGACAAGCCGTACACCGTCATCGAACTCGCGTACGTGATCGGCAAGCACATGGGCATCCAGCCCGTGCTCGAACATTTACCTGCGCGCAACGAGGTCGTGCACGCGCACTCAGACCACACCAAAGCAAAGAAGATCTTCAACATTCGCAGCACCACAGAACTCGACCACGGTGTCGCGAGGATGGTGTGCTGGTCGAAAGAGGTGGGTCCTATGGATTGCCAGAAGTTCAAGAACATCGAGCTGCACAAGAACATGCCGCCTAGTTGGGCAAGGCTTGTTGAGTAGTGTCGGCGTGATGTCCTTCATTCATAATGTATTTATAGTGTTTCCCGTCGAGGAGAAAGCACGCATGCAGCATATGGATGTGCATGCTGGTTTTCCATCAATAATCACATGAGAACTATACTAGTCACTGGCGGTTGCGGCTTTATCGGAAGTAATTTTATCCGTCACATTCTTCAGGCAACCGACTGGCGTGTGGTGAATGTCGATTCGCTTACCTATGCTGGCACCACCACCAGTCTTAAGGGTGTCGAGGAGTCTTCTCGTTATGCATTTGTGCGTGGTGATATCACCGATGGCGCGCTTGTGAGTCAAGCTGTTGGAGCCTATGACGCAGACACGATCGTTCATTTCGCGTCAGAAAGTCATGTTGACAACTCCATTGAGAATCCCGCTGTCTTTGTCCGAACCAATGTCTTGGGCACATACGCATTGCTTGAGGTGGCGCGCCGTCATAACATACGATTTCATAACGTTTCCACTGATGAAGTATTCGGTTCGTTGAGAAACGATGACCCGCCATTTACCGAGACGCATAACTATGCACCTCATTCGCCTTATTCTGCCACAAAAGCCGCAGCAGATCATTTGGTCAACGCATACTACCACACATATGGTCTGAAGACCACAGTGAGCAACTGTTCGAACAATTACGGTCCATTCCAGTTTCCTGAGAAGCTCATCCCCTTGTTTGTGACGAACCTCATGCTCGGTAAAAAGGTCGGCGTATATGGCGATGGAAAAAACGTCCGAGATTGGCTACACGTCGATGACCACTGTCGTGCATTGCGTCTGATCCTTGAAGATGGGCGCATTGGTGAGACCTACTGTGTTGGTGGTAGTGCTCAGCGTTCCAACCTTGAGGTCACTCGGGCAATCCTTGCCGAGATGGGTATGGGCGATGATATGATACAGTTCGTCAAGGACAGGCCAGGACATGACTTCCGCTACGCGATCAGTCACGCAAAGATCGCAGCAGAACTCGGATGGCAACCGACCGTCTCTTTTGAGGAAGGCATACATCAGACTGTTGCATGGTACAGGAACAACGAGTGGTGGTGGCGACCGCTGCGGAAACACTGATATGGAGATGACAGCATGAAGGGAGTGATATGCGCAGGCGGTACAGGCAGCAGGCTTTTACCACTGACAAAAGTTACTAATAAACATCTATTGCCCGTCGGTGATAAGCCCATGATTTATTATCCTTTGATGAAACTCGTCGAGGCCGGGATCAAGGAGATCATGATCGTCTCAGGACGGGGCCATGCAGGCCATTTCCTTGAACTGCTTGGCTCGGGCAAGGGATTTGGCGTCCGCTTGAGCTATGCTATCCAGGAGGAGGCAGGCGGTATCGCACAGGCACTTAGTCTTGCGGAGCACTTTGCAGAAGGCCAATCAGTTGCGGTGATTCTCGGTGATAACATCTTCGAAGACAATTTTGACTTCAGTGGATTCAACAGTGGTGCACGTATTCACCTCAAGGAGGTTCCTGATCCCCAACGCTATGGTGTGGCTGAGGTGGATTTCAGCGGCACCGTCCTGAGCATCGAAGAAAAACCTATGATGCCACGGTCGAATCTCGCTGTCACAGGACTTTATCTTTATGGTGCTGATGTCTTCAATGTGATACGTACCATAAAACCTTCCGGTCGCGGCGAACTTGAGATCACTGATGTGAACAACTGGTATCTACATCAGGGGCGGCTGCAGGTAAGTCCTGTGAAAGGGTACTGGATTGATGCTGGAACGTTCGATAGTCTCTATCGTGCCCAACAACTCGTACGCGGGAATACTACCACGTCCCAAAATCAGGTGTAGCATCATGGCATCAAAAAGAATATGTATCGTCGGCACAGGATATGTCGGATCGGTCACCGGTGCCGTGCTTGCGGAGCTCGGTCACCACGTCACTTGCGTCGACAGCAATCCTGAGAAGATCAAACTGTTCGCCCAAGGACCGCCGTTCCCCATCTCGGAGCCGGGGCTACCTGACCTGATACTCAAACACCGAGGCAAACGCCTGTTCTTCTCGGCAGACTTGTCCGGCGCCATCGCGGACGCAGAGGCGATCTTCGTGTGCGTCAGCACGCCGACAAAGACGAGCGGCATCGCGACAGGCAGTTTCGACATGGTCTATGTCGACGCCGTGGCGCGTTCGATCGCGGAACACGCGCGGGGCGACGTCATCATCGTCGAGAAAAGCACGGTGCCGCTCAAGACGGCGGAACGCATCGAAGAGATTGTCAACGGGACGGCGCCTGCGCACCAACGTGGCAAGTTCCACATCGTCTCGAACCCCGAATTCCTCGCGGAGGGAAGTGCGGTGCGCGACGCGCTCAAACCAGACCGTGTCCTGATCGGCACGAGACCTGCGGACGAGTTCGCTCGCACGTTCATGAACGAGCTCTATGCTGCATTCCCGCAGGAAATCATACTGCACACCCGCCTGTGGAGCAGCGAACTCGCCAAGCTAGCGAACAACGCATTCCTTTCGACCAAGATCACGCAGACCAACGCCATCGCGGCGCTCTGCGACCGTAGCGGTGCGGACGTCACCGAAGTGAGCCGTGCCGTGGGGATGGATGGTAGGATCGGCAACAAGTTCCTCGGTGCCGGTGTCGGATGGGGTGGCTCATGCTTCGGTAAAGATCTACGAGCGCTAATCTATCTCCTGCGCCATTTCAACCTTGAGCACGAAGCCAACTTCTATCAGGCGGCGCATGACTTGAATTATCTGTTGCGTGAGAGGTTCGTGCGCACCATGCACGATAGCCTCTATTCGCTCGCGAACAAGACTATCGCCGTGCTTGGGTTCGCGTTCAAGCCCCTCACTGACGACATACGGGACGCGCCCGCGATCGACATCATCGGCATGCTTGCCGCCGAAGGAGCGCGTGTGCGCGTCGTCGATCCTGAGGCAGGGATGAAGGTCAAGGAGACGTTTGCCGGCAAGCCTGGCGCGACCAACATCGTCACCGTGCCTTCCGCGACCGTCGCGCTCACAGGTGCGGACGCGCTCGTGCTCCTCACTGAGTGGGACGAGTTCAGGCGTCTTGATTTCACCATAGTCGCATCGTTGATGAACCGTCCTGCATGGGTGTTTGACGGCAGGAACGTGTACGATCCTGCAGCGGTCGTGCGCGCAGGTCTGAGCTATTATGGCGTCGGACGTGGCGTGCTGCGGTCGTCCACCTTTCATGAGCCGTAGCTCTTCTTTGTATAGTACCGAAATTACTTAACATACTTTTAGCGCTTTGAGGGTCGGCATTTT
>CAYHOF010000036.1:0-7257 GCA_964358315.1 uncultured Methanosarcinales archaeon | reverse complement strand
ACTACAAAGTACCATCATCCAGGTACAAAAGTAACATTAATGCGGTTTAGCTCAGATGGGACGCGGAACAGGACAGACGCAGATAAGGACTCAAAGAACAGAGAAGAAAGAAGAGAACAAAAAAGAAGGATGTCGCACTCACATATCCATGGGTGGCATGCCACCCATGCCGCCGCCCATGCCCGGAGGCATACCGCCACCGCGTGCAGCGCCGCCTGCGATGACGTCGTCGATGCGCAGGATCATCTGCGCGACCTCTGCCGCGGAGCTGATGGCTTGCGTCTTGATCTTGAGCGGTTCGAGCACGCCTGCCTTCCACGCGTCCATGACCTTGCCGGTGAAGACGTTGATGCCTGCCCACTTCTGTTTCTTGTCGTGGGCTGCCTTGAGCTCGGTGATCACGTCGATCGGATCGAGGCCGGCGTTCTCGGCGAGCGTGCGCGGGATGACTTCCATGGCTTGCGCAAACGCCATCACGGCGAGCTGTTCGCGGCCTTCGAGCGATTCGCTGAACTTGCGCAGTTCCTTGGCAAGCTCGATCTCGCACGCGCCCGCGCCTGCGACGATCTTGCCGTTGCGTAGCGACGCGGCGACGTCGCCGATCGCGTCAGTCATGGCGCGTCGTGCTTCGGCGACGACGTGTTCGGTGCCGCCGCGCACGAGGATGGTGATGCTCTTAGGGTTCTTGCACCCGGTCACGTAGGTGAGCTCGTCCGAGCCGACCTTGCGTTCTTCGACGACGCCTGCCTTGCCCAAGTCCTTGGGTGCAAAGTCGTCGATGTTGCTGACGATCGTGGCGCCTGTCGCGCGGCTGAGCGCCTCCATGTCGGACTTCTTGACGCGACGCGCGGCATAGATGCCGGCCTTGGCGAGGAAGTGCTGCGCGATGTCATCGATGCCTTTCTGGCAGAAGACGACGTTCGCGCCGCTCTTGACGATCTTGTCGACCATGGCGCGCAGCATGCGTTCTTCCTGGTCGAGGAAGCCCTGCATCTGGCTCGGGTCGGTGATCTCGATCTTGGCGTCGATTTCGGTGTCCTTGATCTCGATGGCCGCGTCGATGAGCGCGATCCTCGCGTCATGCACGTGTTTGGGCATTGACGGGTGGACCGCTTCCTTCTCCATGACGATGCCGTCGATGAGTTGCGTCTCCTCGATCGAGCCGCCGACTTTCTTCTCGAGCTTGATGTTCTCCTTGTCGAAACGCCACTCGTTGTCGACGTGGTCGGCGACGCGCTTGACCGCCTCGACCGCGATCGCCGCGAGGTGGTCCTTGGCTGTCTCTGCGCCTTTGCCCGTGATGGCAGTGCCCGCGATCTTGCGCAGCACGATCTCCTCCTTCTCGTTGACGTCCTCGGCCATGGCGTTGAGCACCTGCAACGCTTTCTCGGAAGCGATGCGATAACCGCGCGCGATGACGGTGGGGTGGATCTCCTTGTCGAGCAGGTCTTCTGCGAGGCGCAAGAGTTCACCTGCGACGACGACAGCGGTCGTGGTGCCATCGCCGACCTCGTCCTCCTGTGTCTTTGCGATCTCGACGAGCATCTTGGCCGCAGGATGCTCGATCTTCATCTCCTGCAGGATCGTGACGCCGTCGTTGGTGACCGTGATGTCGCCGAGCGCGTCGACGATCATCTTGTCCATGCCTTTGGGACCGAGCGTGGTGCGCACGGTCTCGGCGACGAGTTTTGCCGCCATGATGTTGTTGCGCTGTGCGTTGCGGCCTGTCGTGCGCTGCGTGCCTTCTGGCAGGATGAAAATCGGTTGTACTTGGTTTGACATGTTCAATTCCCCCTCTGTGACCCTAACAAGAAAACCCCTTCACAGGGCTATTTAAACATTATGGATATGGATATTATACTGCGGGCATGCGGGAGCTCGACGAGAACGGACGCAAGTCACGTAGGTACAACCCACGCGTGTTGAGCGCGTCCACCATCTTGCTGTGGAAGAGCGGCTGGATCAAGATGTTGGCCTCACCGCCGAAGATGCGCTGCTGATTTTCGTTCCGACCCTCGCACACGAAACCGTGCAGCCCGATCGCCTCGCGCAACGACGTGAGGTGCGCGTACTGATCGTACAATTCGCCTGGCTTTATCTGTTGGCGCGGATCGAACACCGCGCTTTGTGACGCGTAGATCTTGAGGTCGGCAGCCATGAGATGCGCAAGCCGCTCGTCGGCAGTGATTCCTTCAAGCTTGTACTGTTCCTCACGCGCCACTTGCGCCATGAGCTGTTCTTTGCGCGCGTCCTCCTCTTTCTTGCGCCGCGCACCACTCATCGTGCCGATGTATTTTTCGTCGCAGGCAAGGGATTCGCCTGCCATCGTGAGCGCGCGCGGAAGTTTGAACACGAGCATCTGTGGCGTCAGCGGCGCGCTCGCGTCCACATCGATGCGCTGACCACTCACCATCTCGGCATACCGCACAAGGTCCTCACGTGAGACATAGGTCCGGTGTTTGGTGCTCGTGCCGACGAGTCTCGCCGCATTGATCCCGTCGTCGCCAAGACCCATGGCTGCGAACCGCGGCCGCGTGACACATTCATACACTGCGTTGCGATCCGTCGTGTTCGGGAATGCGCGGACGGTCGAGGACATGATCATCACGTCCTTCGCAGGATCGTCCTGCTCGCCCATCAAGCCATTGGCCTTGAGCTCGACCTTGTACAACACACCGTCCAGCGACGCAGGCACGCCGTCCTCGGTGAGCGGCGCGGAACTGCGATAGACGCGCATCTTCCTGCTGCCTTCCATCGGGACGATCAAAGGATAGTCAAAGGTCGTCTCGATGCTTGCGGTGTAGAAACCCTGCGGGATGGCGCGCTCAAGGATGCTGTTGAGCATCAAGCCAGGCGCTATCACGGATGGCGGCAACGAAAGTATCCTCTCGGTCAGCACATCTGCCTTGCGCGGCTTCTGCTCATCGCTCAGGTCGCCCTCCAGCATGCGTCGCTGCGATGCGAGCGCGAGCAGTATGTGTTTGACGTGGATCGCGTTGCGGTGCGCAGGATTACGGTCATGGTTCGCATCGTTGGCCAACATGACTTTCCAATCATCGATCTCGAGCTTACCGCAATCCTCGAAACGCGGCGTGTAGGGGTATTGTATCACGAGAAGGGCGCCATCGTGGCGCTTTAAAAGTATTATGAACCCCTCAGCCGTCGACCGCACGGAGCACGCCTTCCTTGACGAACTTCTTGAGCGCCCGAACGCGAGTGATATGATTCGAATTCTCGAGTGTGAAACACGCACGCACAGGACCGCCGAGCGCGGCGAGCTCGCCGACGAAATCGATCACTGCATGCCCGAGGAACTCGTTGGCGCCAGCACGGTAGTGCGGCAACATCTTGTTGATGATGTCATCGCGGGAATCCCAGGGTTTGCAGAGCACATAATTCTGTTCCGTGATGCCATGGTAGCCGACGCAACGAGCAGCCGCCCAGACCGCAAACACCGGCCACTTCGCGATGCGCGCAAGCGGTCGTGCATCAATAATGCCATCCCGTTGCGCGTAAACGTCAGTGACGTGCAACGGCTGTTCGCGCAGATCGACAAGGTCGGGTTGGCGTGCCGCGAGCACCTTGACCTCAAGCCTCTCGCACGGCTCGACCTTGATTGTCGTGTCGCGCTTGACGCGTTCGTTGTAAAAAGAATAGTTCCCGACACCATTGGCACGGATGTCGCATGCACGCACGCCCGTGTCCTCTCGCCGTGCGACGATACACTCATACTGAGGCCTGATGCCCGGACCATCCTGCGGGACCGAGGCGTGATCCTTGCCGCCCTCGAGCACCACAGTCACGTCAGTGACGCCTGCGAAGTGCAACGCGGCAGCGAGGTGTTCGACGACGCGCACCTGATAGCCCTCACCAATCTCACCCGTCAAGTTCGTATCCGGATATTCGGACGCGACCACATAGCGCGCGCCTGCAATGCCGCGCACACCATACATGTGCCTGATATCATAGGGGATGACGTGGTCGCGTACTTTGAACGTGATGCCCGCACCCCACGCTGCCGGCTGCAGCACTGCGCTTGTCTTGCGGAAACCCCACAGGTCATAGCCGGTGATGGTCACAGGCTCGGTGATTGTCGCGCGGTTCATGGAGGCGTGCCTGCCCGCTCGCGCTGTTTTATATGTTATGGTCCTGTGGCACACGAAACATTCAAATCCCACATCACACTATATTCATGCATGATCATCACTATCTCAGGCGATCCTGGCAGCGGCAAGAGCACGGCGGCCAAAGAGATCGCCAAACACCTGCGTCTCAATCATTATTCCGGCGGCGACATGCGCGGGCTCCTCGCGAAGGACCACGGCATGACGATCGACGAGTTGAACAAACTCGGCGAGAACGACCCCTCGACCGACCGGGACATCGATGAGCGCATCGCGAAGCTGGGCAAGGAAGAGGACGGCTTCGTCATCGACTCGCGCCTGGCGTGGCATTTCATACCGCAGAGCATCAAGATCTATCTCACGACCGACGTGAGGGTCGCAGCGCAACGCATCTTCAAGGACATCCAGCTCAAGGACAAGGCGCCGGTCGACCGTTCGGACGAGCCCGAGTACAAGGATGTCGACGATGTCGTGAAACACATCAAGGCGCGCGTCGCCTCTGACAAAAAGCGTTACAAGAAATATTACGACATCGACCACACCGACATGTCGCACTATGATTTGGTGCTTGACACGACGGCACTGACGCTGCCGCAGACCGTCGAGAGGATTCTCGCCTTCGTGCAAAAGTTTAAATAACACTCTTCTCGACGCCAGACGCATGGCACTCAAGGAAAAGGACTTCGTCAAGATCACGTACACCGCCAGGCTCAAGCCAGAAGGAAGGGTGTTCGACACGACCGACGAAGCAGTCGCCAAGAAAGAACACGTGGACGGCCGCGGTCCTTTCGGCCCGCAGACGATCTGCCTCGGCCAGGGATTCATCCTGCACGGCCTTGAGAAACAGCTCATCGGCAAGGACAAAGGCACGTACACGATCGAGCTCGCCGCCGCCGACGCGTTCGGCAAGAAAGACGCAAAACTCCTGCGCCTCTTCCCGACCAACAAATTCATCGAACAGCAAGTCAGGCCAGAACCCGGTGTCGTCGTCAACATGGACGGCCATGTCGGCATGATCCGCACCGTGAACGGCGGCAGGGTGACGGTCGACTTCAACCACCCGCTCGCAGGCAAGGACGTCGCGTACTACGTCGAAGTGCTCGACACCGTCACCGACATGCAAGAGAAAGTGCACACTGTCACGACACACATGCTGGATTCTACCGCGCACGTCGAGGTCAAGGACGACAAGGCCACGATCGGCATCCACCACAACCTTCCCGCGCCCATCGCTGAACAGTTCAAGAAGAAGATCATCGAACTCACCGGCATCAAGGACGTCAGCTTCGACGTGCACAAGCACGACTGATTCTGCCCGGCGCCCTGTGTTTTGCCTCACACAAAAGCTTAAATATCGCCACGTCAGCGTAGAAACAAGAAAGGGTGTGGGGTAATGGACGACAATTTCACGACGCCGACGATTCAGAACGCAGATAGATTCTCCTCTGTGCCACCCTACATCCCACCCAGCGTCCCGCCGCAACAGGAACCGTTGCACTTCTTCAACGAGGCGCCTGCACAAAGCATCCCGCGTCCTGCACCCATGCAGAGCGCGCAGCAGAAATCACGCGGCCTCGTCGACACCGAACTCGAGGAACTCCTCTCGCGCCAGCGCGCCACGATCAAAGTCGTCGGCTGCGGCGGCGGTGGCAACAACACGATCAACCGCATCACCGAAGTCGGCATCGTGGGTGCCGAGACCGTCGCCATCAACACCGACGCGCAAGACCTGCTCTACACGAGCGCGGACAAGAAGATCCTCATCGGCCGCGAGACCACCAAAGGCCTCGGCGCAGGCGCGGACCCGCGCATCGGCCAGGAAGCCGCGCACGAACAGGAGTCCGACATCAAGCACGCCATCAACGGCGCGGACATGGTCTTCATCACGTGCGGCATGGGCGGCGGCACAGGAACGGGCTCCGCGCCCGTCGTCGCCGAGATCGCCAAGAAGATGGGCGCGCTCACCGTCGCCATCGTCACCATGCCCTTCACCATGGAAGGCAACAGGCGCTACGAGAACGCGCTCATGGGCCTCGAAAAACTGCAACGCAACGTCGACACGCTCATCGTGATCCCCAACGACAAACTCCTCGAGTTCGCGCCCGACCTGCCCTTGCACGTCGCGTTCAAGGTATGCGACGAGCTGCTGACTAACTCCGTCAAAGGCATCGCCGAGCTCGTCACCAAGGCAGGCCTCGTCAACCTCGACTTCGCCGACATCCGCACCGTCATGTCAGGCGGCGGCGTCGCACTCATCGGCGTCTGCGAGAGCGACAGCGAGAACCGCGCCTCCGAAGCCGTCGAAAAAGCCATCCACAACCCGCTACTTGACGTCGACATCACAGGCGCGAGCGGCGCGCTCATCAACGTCGCAGGCAGCAAGAACCTCACGCTCGCCGAAGCGCGCAAAGTCGTCGAGACCATCACGTCCAAGCTCGCCGAGGACGCCCAGATCATCTGGGGCGCGCAGATCTACGACGACCTCGGCGGCACGCTACGCGTCATGCTCATCGTCACCGGCGTCAAGTCCCCCCAGATCATGGGACGCAAGCAACCAAGCAGCGACACCAACAAGAAACAGATCGAAAGCGAACTCGGCATAGAGTTCGTGGATTAGTTCTACAAAAGCTTTAAAAGAGCACGACTCTGCCGCAATCACTATGCCGGATCACGAACATCCTGACGAAGCAGAACAGTACGAAGCGATGGAAGAAGGGGAAGCGCCGCTCGAAACACAAGCACAGCCTGTCGCGACCGCGCAGCCAGTCCAGCAATCTCAGGCGCAGCCCGCGCAGCACAAGGCCGCACCGCCTGTTGGCGGACCCACCAAGATGCAGCGCCTCAAACAGTTCGTGCGCGAGTGCATCCGCGTGTTCAAGATCACCAAGAAACCGAACAAGGAAGAGTTCACCACCATCGTCAAGATCTCCGCGCTGGGCATGCTCGTCATCGGCGCGATCGGCTTTCTCATCCACTTCGCCAAGACGCTTATTTTCGGATAAGGATTAGAAACCTTTAAAAAGACCTCCTCGTATCCGTCAGTCATTCTCGCATCTTGACCCATCGAAACGTGAGGTAGGGTGCGGACCACGACAATGGCAGAAGAAAAACAGAAGGAAGGCATCACGACCCA
>CAYHOF010000035.1:0-8334 GCA_964358315.1 uncultured Methanosarcinales archaeon | reverse complement strand
TGGTTCCTACCGAAGTTGGCCGTAGTCAAGCCTCGAGCGAGATTGCGTGGGAGGTAGAGCGACGGATAAGGGATTTAGGGCCCGAAAGGGTTCGGTCTCTTGTCCAACTCCGAATGCCCGCGCGTTGTAGACCTCGGGAGACGGCACGCCGGGGTAAGCTTGGTGTGCGAGAGGGGAACAACCCAGACTATCGTTAAGGTCCCTAATATCGATCAAGTGTGAAAGGCGAAAGGGCGTCTATTGCCAGAGACAGCGAGGAGGTAGGCTCAGAAGCAGCCATCCTTTAAAAAGTGCGTAACAGCTTACTCGTCAAGGCCGTAGGTCCCTAAAATGGACGGGGCTAAATCGATAACCGATACGATAGACATCCCACAAGGATGTGATAGGTAGGCGTGCTGGTCGGGCAGAATTACGTGCGAGAGCACGTGAGGACCGACCTGTAATGAGGATCATGGTTGTAGTAGGATCGTAGACGTGTGAGATTCACGTCCGCTGAAAGGGCAAGGGTTCCTTGACAATGTAAATCAGTCAAGGGTTAGTTGATCCTAAGCGAGCTCCTAACAGGAGCATGTTCGCGAAAGGGAAATCGGTTAATATTCCGATACTATCCGTGTATGCGTGGCAACACAAGCGTCAGTGGTGACGTTTGGGGCTAAACCGACATGCACTGTCGTGCATGTTAAGGCAGGAATGCCGCTGGAGTGACGTCATGTCGAGAAAGCGGGAAACCTCCGAACAGTCTTCCTATGGAGGATTCGGTTGAGGCCTCGAGCCCATGAAAAACCAACGACGAAAAATCACGGATAATCATACCAAGAACCAACACTGGTGCCCCTAGGTGAGGAGCCTAAAGCGTGAAGGGTTAATGTAGCTAAGGGAACTCGGCAAAATAGTCCTGTACCTTCGGGTTAAGGGATCTCTGCGCTCGTGCCCAACTGGGTGGCGAGTGCAGGGTGCAATGACTAGGGTGATCCGACTGTTTACCAAAAACACAACTGACTGCTAAGCTGAAAAGCCTTGTATAGTCGGTGACGTCTGCCCAGTACCGGTATCCAAAACTCCTTTTCAAGGGAGCCAAGGACCGGCAAACGGCGGAAGTAACTATAACTTTCTTAAGGTAGCGAAATGCCTTGTCATTTGAATGGTGACGTGCATGAAGGGCGTAACGAGGTCGCCACTGTCCCTAGCTGCAAGCCTCTGAACTATCTTTTCTGGTGCGAAGGCCAGAGATTTCCAGTGGGAAGTGAAGACCCCGTGGAACTTTACTGTAGTCTGATGTTGTGACGCGAAGAGGATCGTATAGCGTATGTGGGAGACGCTCGAGCGCAGATTCGTCAGGATAGGCGTGAGTCAATAATGTAACACCACACTATCTTCTTTGCGTTGCTCACTCGCGAAAGCGAAGACACCATTTGATGGACAGTTCGGCTGGGGTGGCACTCCGCTGAAAAGATATCAGCAGAGTCCAAAGGTAGGCTCAGACGGGTCAGAAATCCGTCGTAGAGTACAAGAGCAAAAGCCTGCCTGATTGTGTCCCAACCACGACCGGACACAAACGCGAAAGCGTGGTCTAGCGAACCTCATTGTCTTCCTTGATGGGAGCATGGGATGACCGAAAAGTTACCCCGGGGATAACAGAGTCGTCGCGCCCGAGAGTTCACATCGACGGCGCGGCTTGCCACATCGACGTCGGCTCTTCCTATCCTGGGCGTGCAGAAGCGTCCAAGGGTACGGGAGTTCACCGGTTAAAAGGGATGTTAGCTGGGTTCACAACGCTGTGAGGCAGTTGGTATAATATCTACTGGAAATGCAGAATGTCTGAGCGGAAGGAACTCATAGTACGAGAGGAACTGAGTTTCGCGGCCTCTAGTATACCGGCTATCTGACAAGGTATCAAGCCGGGCAGCCACGCCGTGAGGGATAAGAGCTGAAAGCATCTAAGTTTGAAACCCTCCGTGAAAAGAGACATTTTATGACCCGTCGTAGAAGACGACGTTGATAGAGTCGGTGTGTAAGGATCGAGGTAACAAGATCTTCAGCATGCGACTACTAATCGGTCTACTCTACATTTAATTGTTGAACGAAATTTTCGAAATCTACGCTGCAACGTATACCTTTACATGGTCTCATTATTTTTTATCCATCGAATGACAAATAGCGAAAGCATTATAGAACAATTCTCAAAAAATACCTTTTTATTCCGAAGATTTAAATACATTTGAAAATCGTATTTAGCCCATGAATCGTAAGATTTTCGCGTGCACAAATTTTAGTTGCCGAATGTTTAGTAAAGAAATACACACGTCAAATAATCATGACAATCAAATTTGTATCTCTTGCAAGTTACCTATGGTCTTTGTACGTGAACAACCAATAACCGGAGGAGAAATGGTTGCTGCAGGTGCCGTAGGAGGCGCAATTATCGGGGCCATCTTCGGTGGACCCGCTGGAGCAGCAATCGGCGCGCTTATCGGATCCGCACTAGGTGGAACTCAAGCAGAAGAAGAACGTAAAAAACGTGAATTAAGGGTGTTATGATGAATCTCCTCTCGTTCATACAAGACCCCTTTTCTGCATTGGGTACCGGAATTCTGTTTATTCACGGAGTGCAGTATTATACCTTGCTAACCCGAGTATCTATGAATCTAAAAAAGAAATCACAGGAAGATTTTACTATATTGAAATCGAGAATTAAAGCAAAGAAAATGTCGCCAGATGATATTCTCAAAGTGCATCGAGATCTCCACTCAATTGAGGCAAAATACGATGACTTGTTATCCAAAATCAATACGAATTTCAATGCTGGAATTTGGCTGGGTATTTTTCCGTTTTTAGCTGCACTTCGAGTAATTATTCCAACAATTGTCACTCAAGAACTCATATCTCTTCTTATCTTGGCAATGATAATTGCTGGAGCAGTGTTTGGAATAACATTTTATCAGTTGCTCAAGTGGAATCTAAACCACGGGCAGACTGTATGAACATCTCCTTTAACCCCGACGGCAGCATCAGGATGCCGATGGCGTTGCAGCAGGCGCGCGACCAGCACGAGAACAAGATGAGGACGGGTCGTTGCGTCATGGTCCGCAAGGAGGTCATGCGCACGAGCGCGCCGAAATTGTGCTATCTGCATCTCACAATGTCCGAACCGATGCGCGGTGACCTTCTCATCGAACGGTTGCACGCGGCATTCCGTGCCGGCACGTCCGAGACGCCCACAAAACTGCGCAAGATCAACGACCGGGAATACGTGCTGGAAGTCGGCACGGCGTTCCGTCGCTGCAGCGACTGCGGCAGCTTCATCGGCAAGCTTCGGGAAGCGCTGGATGGCAATGTCGTGCTTGACAGAGGCAACTGCACGTACGAGCCACGGTCGTTCTCGTTCGACGACCACTTCGAATGATGGCAATAATGATTAAATATGAGGTCTGTCGAACTACCAATCATGTCAGAACGCCTCAAACGTGCAGTGCAGGAACTTCTCACTCACGCAGATGTGAAAATCAACGGCAAGCGGGTGTGGGACATCCGTGTCCTCAATGACCGATTCTACGCAAGGGTGCTCGCGCAAGGCTCGCTGGGCCTTGGCGAGTCCTACATGGACGGTTGGTGGGAGTGTGACGCGCTCGAACAATTCTTCGACCGCGTGCTGCGCGCCAAGCTCGACCAGAAGGTGAAGGGGTCGTGGCGTTTGCTTGCGAGCGGCGTACTCGCGCACGTACAGAACAGGCAGAAGAAGTCGCGCGCGTTCAACATCGCGTACGCGCATTACAACAAGGGCAATGACTTGTACGCAGCCATGCTTGGCAGGACGTTGGCGTACACGTGCGCGTACTGGAAGAACGCCAAGACTCTTGATCAGGCGCAAGATGCAAAGTTCGATCTCGTGTGCAAAAAGATCGGGCTCAAGAAGGGACAACGGGTCCTTGACATTGGTTGTGGCTGGGGCGGGTTCGCGGCGCATGCCGCGCGCAAGTACAAGGCGCATGTGGTGGGTATCACGGTCTCGGAGGAGCAGGTCGCGCTGGCGCAGGAGCGCTGCAAAGGACTCCCTGTCGAGATCCGTTTGCAGGACTATCGCGACGTCAACGAACAGTTCGACCACATCATCTCTCTAGGGATGTTCGAGCACGTGGGTGTCAAGAACTATCGGCACTACATGGAGGTCGCGCATCGTTGCCTCAAGGACGACGGTTTGTTCTTGCTGCACACAATCGCCGGCAACACGTCTGTGCGCATGACGGATCCGTGGCTTGACAAGTACATCTTCCCTGATTCTGTCCTTCCATCCATCGCACAGATCGGCGCGTCCATCGAGGGGTTGTTCGTCATGGAGGACTGGCACAACTTCGGGCATGATTATTCCAAGACGCTCCTCGCATGGCATGCGAATTTCGAGAAGGCGTGGCCGCAGCTCAAGGACCGCTATGATGAACGCTTCCATCGCATGTGGCGCTATTATCTATTGTGCAGCACCGGGTCGTTCCTCGCGCGCAAGAACCAACTCTGGCAGGTCGTGCTCTCCAAGAACGGCGTGCGTGGCGGGTACGTGTCCATCCGCTGAGTCCGCATCTTCTATCGTCGATATTCCTGCACAACAATCCTCTTAAACCGACCTGTTGTCACGTCCCTTCATGAAGGGGGTCATCGAGAAGCAGCGTGCGTTCGACGCTGCGCACGGGTGGGACTGGCGTAACTTGCCGCTTGATCAGCAGATCGAGAAGCTCAAGTACCTCATCATCGCGCTGACCGGCGAGCTTGGTGAGGTGGCAGAGCCGTTCAAGAAGTTCTTGCGCAAGAGCGAACGGGAAGGCATCGACCTCAAGGACTACGAGCACGTGCGCATGAAGCTCCGCGAGGAGCTCGTGGACGTGCTGATCTACCTCATGAAGATGGCGGACGTGGCCGGCATCGACTTGGAGGAGGCGTACGACGCGAAGCTTGCCATCAATGAGCGCAAGCATGCGGGGTTCGCGACAGGGGCGAGCACGACAACGCGTTTCGACAAGCTCGTGCGCGACAAGATCCCTGCCATCATCCACGCAGATGGCAAAACCGCGAAAGTCCGGGTCGCGACAGACAACGAATACCCAATCTATCTTCTCAGAAAGCTCAAGGAAGAGACGGCGGAGTTCGAGAAGAACCCCACCATCGAAGAACTCGCCGATCTTTTGGAAGTCGTGCACAGTCTTGCGCATGCCAACAAGATCACGATCCAGGAACTCGAGTCCGTGCGCCAGATGAAAGCGGCGGACCGTGGCAGCTTCGTATCACGCATCATCCTCGAGGAGACCGAGTGAGTGTGGTGAACGTCATGACCACCGCGCATTAAGTACACCTACATCACAACCACACACCATGCGACCGATCGTCTATCCTGCAGGGCCTGAAGTCTTCAATATCAAACGCGACGATGCCGCGTTCGTTGAGCAATGGGCTCACAACAACAAGTTCTTGGCGTTGCATCCTGGCCGCACGCCTGTGCTGACAGACCCCACCATGATCTTCCAGCGCTGCATCGAGGACGTCATCGCGGCGGATGTCGCCATGTTCGACTTGCAGCCGTTCCGCGGCATCTATCCGGACGTCGGCACGGCGTTCGAGCAGGGCGTGGCGTATGCATGCGTCCATTTTGCTGCGAGACCGAAAAAGCTGCTGCTCGCATACGCGCCCGAAATGGTCTTTCCGAACAGTGTCGTGCCCAACGCGACGACGTGGAAGGGCGGCCTGTGTAAAGACACGGACGGCTACTTCATCGATGCGAGTCCATGGAACACCATGATCTACGAAGCGATCATCCAGACCGGCGGCGAATTCTTCTACGGACCCCGCGAGAAGGTGTTCGACGAGATGGCGGCGCACATCAAAGCGCACTTCACGCTTGCATAACCCTTTTAAATAGCCATTCTCAGACTGAAACCATGGGGGGTTATCACTGTCTCGGGATAGAGTCGACGGCGCACACGTTCGGTGCTGCGGTCGTGCGTTCGGATGGCACCATCCTTTCTAACGAGCGCGCCATGCACCAGACCGAGTCCGGCGGCATGATCCCGCATGAGGTTGCCAAGCATCACGAGCGCGTCAAGGAAACCGTGGTGCAGCAGGCGCTCGACACAGCAAAGATGTCGTGGAAGGACATCTGTTTGATCTCGGTGGCGAACTCGCCAGGCCTTGCGCCCGCGCTCCGTGTCGGTGTCGGCCATGCGAAGGCGCTCGCGCAACAGCACGGCAAGAAAATCATCGGTGTCAACCATTGCGTCGCGCACCTCACGATCGGCGAACTCACGACTGGTCTGAAGGATCCTGTCCACATCTACGTCTCGGGCGTCAACACCCAAGTGGTGGCGCTCTCCAACGGGTACCTTCGGGTGCTGGGTGAGACACTTGACGTCGGTCTTGGCAACGCGCTGGACAAGTTCGGCCGCGACATCGGCCTCGGATTCCCTGCCGGGCCCAAGATGGAACAGCTCGCCAAAGAAGGCAAGTACATCGAGCTTCCGTACGCCGTCAAAGGCATGGACGTGTCTTTCTCGGGCATCGTGACCAAGGCAGACCGTCTCTTCAAGACAGGGATCAGCAAGGAGGATTTGTGCTTCTCGTTACAGGAAACGTGCTTCGCGATGCTGTGTGAAGTCGCCGAGCGCGCGCTCGCGCACACAGACAAGAATGCGTGCGTGCTCATCGGCGGCGTGGCAGCAAACAAACGCCTGTGCGAGATGATGGGCATCATGTGCGCGGCGCGCAACGCGAAATTCGCGGCAGCACCCATCCAGTACGCCGGCGACCAGGCAGCCATGATCGCGTGGCAAGGCATCCTCGAGCACACCGCTGGCAAGGAAGACAATCCTGCCACGCTCGACATCGACCCGCGCCTGCGCGTGGACGAAGTGAGGATCACATGGTGAGCAAGACGCTCCTCGCGCACGACGGCGTGCGCATCCATTACGATTGCGGCGGCGACCCGAAAGGGACGCCGTTGATCCTCATCCATGGTGTTGGCAGCAACCACACCACGTGGCACAACACCGCGCGACGGCTCAAGGGCGTGCGATGGATCGCGCTCGACTCCCGCGGCCACGGCCAGTCCGGCGGCGCGCCCAGCGTACGCAAGACCGTCGATGACGTGCTGAGCATCGCCGACGCCGAAGGTATCAAGAAATTCTCGGTGGGCGGCATGTGCCTCGGGGCGACGATAGCGCTCGATGTCGCGCGGCGCGCGCCTACGCGCGTCGAGAGTGTTGTTGTCGTGAGCCCATTCGACAAGAAAATAGTGATGTTCTCCCGTGCCGTGATGGTGCTGTGCCAGTGCGTGAGTTCATTGTGCAGGATTTTTCCGATGCGCAAGAACCTGCGGCACGTCGACTTCACACAAAAACCCAACCTGCCATTCGTCCTCACGCCGCTCTGGGACCTGCCCGGCATCCACACACGGCATTATGCGGATTGCGCTGTGCAGACGTTCAGGACGCCCGTGTCGTTCCGGGACATCGACGTCCCCGTGCTTGTCGTGACCGGGAACCACGACCGCCTGCTCAAGCGCAGCGTCCTCACGAGCCTGATGCAGGAACACGGCAGTGTCCGTCATGCACAGGTCGACGCGAACCATCACATCCTCACCTGGAAACCCGAACAATTAAGTAGCATCATCAACACGTTCATGAAGGTATAATGGCAACGATCGTCTACGGTATCGCGGGAGAAGGATGGGGGCATGCCGTGCATAGCAGGGCAATCATCGATGAACTGTCAAAACACCACGACGTCATCATACTCGGCGGACGCAAGGCATACGCGTACTTCAAGAAACGTCATGCCAGACGCATCGCGTCGCTCGTCATCCACTACCGCAAAGGCGGGGTGAGCAAGCTCGGGACGGCCGCGGTGAACATCACACGTTCGCCCCTGTACGCCGCGTCGCTCATCAAGGTCATGGGCATCATGATGCGCGAGAAGCCGGACGTCGTCGTGAGCGACTTCGAACCGTTCACGGCATACGCCGCCATGATACTCAAGATACCGCTCGTGCACGTGAGTAACCAGTACTTGCGCACGCACAGCACGCTACGCACCCCTTCCCGGTTCAAGGAAGGACGATGGTCCGCGAACGCCATGAACAGGATCATCGGGCCGCGCGGCCACAACTACGTGATCACGTCGTTCACCGACGAGAAACCAGTGCCTGGCGCGTGCATCATACCACCCCCGCTGCGCGCCGAGATAGCGAGACTCAAGCCGAAGGACGGCAAGCATCTGCTCGCGTACCAGACGTCGAAGTCCGACAAGAGACTGCACGGCATCCTCGCAAAGGCAGGCGTGCCATGCGTCGTCTACGGC
>CAYHOF010000034.1:0-10410 GCA_964358315.1 uncultured Methanosarcinales archaeon | reverse complement strand
CCAGGAATTGATCGTGAAGCTCCGAAAAGACAGGATCAAGACGACCAGCATGGACTTGTACAGGATCTTCCTCAAGCACGCGCATCTGGGCGTTGAGAAGACCAAGAGCGACCCGATCCTTGAGGCGTGCTTCAACAGGGTGAACGACGAGTATTTCGGCGCCACGATGGAACGCCCGAATCTCGTGTGGTCGGATGGCGTGAACCGGTTGGGCTTTTATGATTACGGCCGTGACCAGATCGCGCTCAGCCAGATTTTACTGAAGGATGACCGCTTGCTCGATTATGTGATGTATCACGAGATGCTGCACAAGAAGCACAAGTTCTCGTCAGGCGCGGGCAGGACGGTGCATCATTCGAAGGAGTTCCGGCAGGACGAGGCGAAATTCAAGGACGCGGCGCTCCTGGAACACGAACTCACGAGGCTCGTGCAACGCCGTCGCTTCTGGTCATTCTGAGATCGTCAGTGGATGCGATTGACGATAAACCCTTTCTCGCGATACAGCGTCAACATCGATGGTTCTAGAACGTAGTGGGCAAGGCCTACTGCAATGATGCATGGATGCGTCAAATGGGGTAGTGAACGCTCGACCATTATCTTGTTGCGTTGCACCAATAATGATTCCGTTTGGTTGGCTGTGAGCATTTCACGGATTCCGTTCATATCCAACGTGGCACTTTCGTATGCTGCCTGCATTTTTTGCATTTTGTCATGGAAATATACGGGTGATCCGTTGCTCCGGCGAATCAGGTCTCGCAGGTTTTCTCCAAAGGATGCGGGACACAGGGCTAGCAATTGTTCTTCCATAGCTTCTAAAGGGGTTATGGGTATGTTTTCTGCAGCGTTCACAAGGGCAGTATCCACGCCAGTCTCAAAATTTCCTGACAGCTGAAATTGACGTATCCATAATTGGCCAATCGTATACTGGGTCAGGACGCTGGCTGGCACGTCATGCGTTGCGGCGAGTTGTTGCAGTTCGGTCTCGTTTAAACCAACAAGATGGGGACTCAACGGTTGACCACAATACTGCTTCAGTGCGGCTTGTGCGTCAGCTGTGAGTGTGTGTAACTCGACGAGGAGTTCCTCGATTCCGTACATCCGAGAACGGATTGCATCACGATAGATGTCGTGCGTGTAATGGAGTGTCCCGATGGCATATGATGTCGCAGGACCGCGGAGTTCCCAGACGTACGGTAGCGGCGCTTGGCGTGCGTGTTTTTCAGGTGGTGTCATGCTGTGGAGCGTTCAAGCGGTTTTTTGGTCTGGGATGATGACGTAGGCCCGCTGCTGCGCGTAGTCCCGTTGCAACGAGAGTGGTCCGCTCGCTTGTTCGAGCTGCATCAGTTGCGTGATGATCTTGCTGTCGCGTGTGCAGGTCGTCAAGAGTTTTGGAAGAATTCCTGGTTTGGCTGCGCGTGCGTCAAGATCTTCTTTGATCGCCGCCCAGTTGCCTTCATAGAGTTGGTCGCGCACGTCGAACATGGTGGCGACCATCAGCGGCGTCACGGGTACGTCGACTTCGAGCCTGAGGATGAATTCTTCGATGGGTTGCTTCTCCATATTCAATGGTGCCTAAAGACTCCTATTTATACGTTTCGACAGCAGGCAGAACACAATCTTTTTAAATGGCTCCTTGTCCTTCGAAGGAATCATCATTCGATAGGTATCCATATGTCCAACACGAAAGTCTGTGATGTCGGTGAGATGCGCGCCGGCAGCTTCATCGTCCTTGATGGCGCGGCCTGCAGGATCAGCGACGTCAGCGTTTCGAAGAGCGGCAAGCACGGGCACGCCAAGTTCAGGATCGTCGCCATCGGCATGCTCGACAACCGCAAGCGTGAAGTCGTCATGCCCTCTGGCACCATGGTCGAGTCGCCCATCATCGAGAAGCGCAGCGCGCAAGTGCTCAGCGTCACTGGTGACAAGGCGAACGTCATGGACAGCGAGTCGTTCGAGACGCTCGACCTCAAGATCCCGGACGAACTCAAGGACCAGGTCCGCGAGGGCGTCAGCATCATTTACTGGGAGATCCTCACGGAGAAAGTCATGAAACAGCTCAAGAGTGAATAACAATGGCACGATTCCCCGAAGCCGAAGCGCGACTGTTGCGTGGTAAGTTCGTCTGCCGCCAATGCAAGTCGGTCATCCGCGGCCCGAACATGAAGATCATCGGTGGCGAAGTGAAATGCCGCCGCTGCCAAGGCCACGACTTCAAGCCCAAGCGCAAGAAGTGACGTTTCTCACTACTGCGGCATAGAGCACAACTCTTTAATAGTATGCAGCAGGCTGGAATGGCATGGATACGCACACGATTCTCGCCATCGTCTTCATCCTTGGCATGGGCCTGTTCCTCTACGTCAGGCGCAGCGCGCTCACCGTGCAGAAGATCCTCGGTCCTATAATCTACTTCGCCATGTATCGTGCCTCGTGGGGGCTCGGTGCGATGGACGCGCTCGCGAACTGGTTCCCGCGCTTCATGCGCTGGCTTTTCTACAGCGGCATCGTGATAGGCTTTCTCGGCATGGGATTCATCAGTTACGAGATCATCAAGAACACCGTCAACTTGTTCACCCAACCCGAACTCGCGCCCGGCATCCAACCAGTGCTGCCCATCGCTGTCAAAGGCGTGTTCTACGTGCCTTTTGCGTACTGGATCATCAGCATCTTCGTGATCGCCGCCATCCACGAGTTCGCGCACGGCGTCGCCGCACGCGCGCACAACATCCCGGTCAAATCAAGCGGCTTCGCGTTCCTCGGCATCATCCTGCCCGTCATCCCTGCCGCATTCGTCGAGCCGGATGAGAAGAAACTCATCAAGCGCCCGATGCGCCAGCAATTGTCCGTGTTCGCGGCAGGACCGCTCGCGAACATCCTCCTCGCATTCCTCGTCATCTTCGTCTTCGGCTTCCAGTTTCCCGGCATCGCGCCCGAGACGTCATCCAAGATCGCGCTCGTCGACCTCCCGTCCTTCGCGGACGGCCTCACACAATGGAACGGGCTCACGTTGACCGGCGTCACCCCTGGCTCTCCTGCCGCTGCCGCCGGGCTCATCCCAGGCGAGACCATCACCGCCATCGACGACGTGCCTGTCACCGACCGCGCCAAGCTCGTCGAGCGGCTCAACACGATCAAGCCACAGGACGCGATCACGCTCACGACAAAAGACAACGTCCGACCGCTTGTCGTCGGCAGCAACCCTGACGACGCGTCCCGGCCATGGATCGGTATCCAGTTCGATGCGCAAAGCGGGCCGACACCATCAGCGCTCGCGCGCTACGGCGAGCGCGGCACCACGCTCATCCTTGGCGGCATCACGCTGCTCGTCTTCATCTACGCACTCAGCCTCGGCATCGGATTGTTCAACCTACTTCCGCTCGGACCGCTTGATGGCGGCCGCATGTTCCAGCTCGCGGCAGAACGCATCCTCGGACCAAGCACAGGCCACGCAGCCTGGAAATACATGGGCTTCTTCTTCCTCGGCTTGATAATCCTCAATTTGACGATCGGCTTCGTCAGGTAGAAGGGATTTTATAGCGACGCTGGTTTCTTCGCGTCCATGGGTATCCAGGTGGAGTTCAATCCTGATTTGGCGCTCCGGAGCTTCGACGAGCACGAGCAAGGACGACGTCGCGTAGATGAGTGCCTCCCGCAACGGCTTGTGAAGGGTAAGGTCTATGGATTTCTGAAGGAGGGTCAACGTTTGTATTGGTTCAACGGTGAATTGCCGTTGCTCGAGACCAAGGGCAACGAGGTGCTTTCACGTCCGCTTGCGAGCATCACGATTATCGAAGCGACGCATTTCATCCAGGATGGCAAGACTTTCACGCGGGGCAAATATCTCGTCAAGGACGTGTTCGATCCGAACGACGCAGCGGTCAACTTTGAGTGGATGAAGAGAACCTAGCGCCTCGCGAAGGCGTTTTTGAATCATTTATGGTTTTCTTTTTATAGAAGATGTTGCATGAAGAGGAAGATGAACAGATCGATTGAGGTGGTTCTCTTTGACGTCGGGGGAGTGCTTGTTGAAAATCCGAAGTTCAAGATCTTCTGGGGTGATTCAGACAGCAAATCCCTTCGAGAGCAGTTTGGTGAACGGCGGATTTCTACTAGGACATTCGTGAAGCGTGGTGCCAGGTTGCTTGGAATCACTCAGAAAGAGTTCTTGCAAAGATACAAGAAGGCGTACTGGTCTGGATCCATAAATCCGCGCGTGGCAAAGATATATGATACCATTCAAGTAAGGAAGGGACTCTATTCTGATACAAATCCAATTCACATGCGGTACTTGAAGTCGAAGTGCAGCGCGCTCTTCAGCAAAGCAGATGTATCCATCATATCGAAGAGAAAAAGTAAGGTTCGTTCATACAAAGAAATAATTCGAATGCTCAATGTCCAACCAAACAGTATATTGTTCATAGATGACAATCTGAGATACGTGAGACTTGCACGACGGAGTGGAATGGTCGGAATCCTGTTCCGCTCGTCACGTCAACTCTCATTTGCACTTAAGAAGGCACGACTGATTAGTTAAGCGTTCCGGCGTATAGAGGTGCCTTTAATTTCTGTCATTCACTTTTCGCTACAAAATAATTCATCGGAAATCAATAATTAGATTAACAGCAGTGCATTTCTATTTGAAAGGTTATGATACGCCCGGCAGTTAACTCCCGCAAGTCAATTTCATCTTCGCGCGAAGATCATGATCACGAGCACTATCGCTGTTGCGATGACGGCCATCAGCCATCCGAAGAAGGTCTTCCATTGCATGGTCGTTGTGATGTCGTCATGCTATAAGAACGTTAGGCTTGGTTCTTGTTGATGGCGCTGGTCCTAGACCTTCAATGTGCGTCGTCTGCGTAAGAAATTTTGTGTTCATGTTGTGTGTTCATGGTATAGTATTACCTTTCTGATACAAACTGATGATAATAAACTAAGAATTTATATAATGTATATTATAAGTACTACTCTCATGATCATTTACAACCCCCTGAACGAGCGCTTGCTGGACGAACGGCTCAAGGAAGCGCAAATGTTGTTGGACCAGGTGCCTACGAAGCATTGCTTCATCACTGGTTCGTTCTTGTTCAAGCAGAACTATAATGATATCGACATCTTCGCGATTACCCGGAAGAAGCTGGATGTGAAGTTCACCAACAAAAAAGCGAAGCTCACCATCATCGACTTCAATGATCTGTATTCGTTGTTCTATCACTCGATCTCGAAAAGCTGTATTTCGAAGGATATCCTGCCGACAAGACCATTGAAGGTGACGCTTTCGGATTATTGGGGTGTGGTCAATGAGGCGATTCCGACCATACTGAGCCAGAAGGACAAATACCACAAGGATATCCGATTCTTGGTGTTGTACACGGAGTACTTCAAGAGTGGCGTGATTCTGGATTCCTTCCAGTTGAATCACTTCATAGCAACGACACGGAACCATAAGGATATCCTCGAGTATGTCAAGAGGGAATTGCCTGGAATGATGAATAAGCACGGAAAGAGGTCATACCTCAAGAGATTCTTCTACACGCAGGCAGGATATTACAAAGATGGCATGGAGTATCCATCGCAAAAATTCTTATACGAATTGACGCATCTCATCACCAGAGGCGCACAACGTGGTGAATCCTGAGGAGTTCAAAATAAAGGTAAGAAGCATTGTCTCTCAGGATTACAAACTGGAATTTCTGGGCGTTTTGATCAGTAAAACCGCCTCCAAGAGGTTCATGGAGATACGCCCAAAATGAGACTTTCTTCAAATGAGAAACAAGCGTTGCGCGCAGCATTGGCCAATAATAATGATCCTTTGGTGAAGAGTGCTTTATCGAAGATCACTGAAATCTCAACCAGGCCTACGTATGTTCGGGGTAAGAAGCAAATAGCGAAAGTATTGTATGATGGTTTCAAGCGCAAACAAGATGTCAAAATTCAATATTACAGCTTGTCTTCAGATGAAACAAGATATAGGGTGGTGTCGATCCGCCAATACAACCCGGATTGGATTATTGCGTATTGTCATCTGAGAGAAGAAGAGAGGACATTTGTCACAGAACGCATTCGTTCTGCAGCATTGCTTAATGAGAAGTATACTATACCGAAAGGCTGGAAACCGCACTCGCGCGTTTGGTCAGGTCCATAACTGACAGAACATTTATAAATATAAGTTGATATCTATGAATTGTGGTTTATATATTCAAATTTAAGTTTACAATATTGCAGTACGAGATCCTGCGCTTCCTGTTCTTACAAGCGGGTGTGAAGTTCAACGCAAATCAACTGGCCAGGCGCATCGGAGTTTCGCAGACAGCCATTGCGAAGGCGCTGCCATTGCTTGTCAAGGAAGAGTTCGTCAAACAAGATCAAGACAAAGAATCAGGTAGGTACGCAATCGAACTCAACCGCGATAATCCTGCCGTGATCTCTTTCAAGCGTGCCGAGAACCTTAAGATGCTCTACGAATCCGGTCTTCCTTCAGTCCTGTACGAAGAACTTCCGGGGACGATTATCATTCTATTTGGCAGCTTCAGCAAGGGAGATGATACTGCGTCTTCAGACATTGATATTGCCATAATCGGCAGCAAAGAAAAACAACTCGACCTATCCAGTTTTGGAAAACAACTCGGCCGCGAGATTATTTGTAATTTCTACGGTTCTTTGAAAGAAATACATAAGAATCTTAGGAACAATCTTCTCAATGGAATAGTGCTTAGTGGTAGCATCGATCTATGACCTTACTGAAGAAATTCGAGGAATTCGTGCAATCAGGCGTTGTGAAGACGCAAAGCCCTGATCCTGAACGGGCCCGCTCATTGCTCAAGGAAGCAGAAGAACAGGAAGTGTTCTTCCGAAAAGTGGTAGAATCATTGTCGTTTGAACACGTTCTTCCCAATTTTGTCATCGGGACGTGTTATGACGTTATGATGGAGACCATTCGTGCACGGATGTATGTTGATGGTGTGAAATCAAAAGATTCCCACGAAGCGGAAGTAGCGTACCTGCGCAATCTCGGCTTCTCGGAACAAGACGTGTTGTTCATGAACGATGTACGGTATTTCCGCAATGGCATTAAGTACTACGGAAAAATCCTTGATAAAGAATATGCGAAGAAGGTCAAGTCATTCTTTGACAAGATGTATCCCCTTCTTTCAAAGAAAGCAAAGGAAAATCTGCATTGAACTCATGTCGGTAGAACTTGTAATGCGAATGTCGCTACACTTTTCCGACGACAAAAGATTAACTTCATCTTCGCGCGAAGATCATGATTGTAAGCACGATCGCTGTTGCGATGACGGCCATCAGCCATCCGAAGAAGGTCTTCCATTGCATGGTCGTTGTGGTGTCGTCGTTCTATAAGAATTTTAGGCCTGGTTCTTGCTGATGGCGCTGGTCCAGAAGGAGGGCATGCTGTACTGCACGATGCCTTCGAATTCGCTGTCCATGATGTAGGCGTGGCTGATGCGGTCCTTTTTGTCGATGTCGTCGAGCGCGGTCGCTGCTTTGCCGTAGAGTTCTTTCATCACGTTGCGTTCCATGGACTGCTGCAGCAGGCTGCCTTCCTTGAGCATGACGGTGTCGCAGAGGTTGAGCACGTTCTTGTCGATCATGCCGGTGTTCTGCGTGATGAGCAGAAGCGTCAGGTCTTTGTGGCGCGCGATGGCGAGCAGTTTGCCGAGTTCCTTGTTCTTGGCGCTCATGCTTTCCCTGCTCGAGAACGTGAGCGCGCCTTCGTCGACGAGCACGACGCCGTTGTTCTTCACCTGTTCGACGCTGTGCACTTGCGTTATCCATGAGGGCAGCACGCTTGCCTTGACGCCGAGCACGAAGCAGGGTCGTTCTGTCTGCGCGTGGATGTTCTCCATGATGCGAAAGCCCAGCGTGCTCTTGCCGCTGCCGCGCTTGCCCACGATGAGCGCGATGATGCTCGTGTTCGCGAGGCGTTTGCTGAACTCGTTGAAATCACCGGTCGCGACCTCTTTGGCGACAAAGGGCGCGTCTGTCGCAGTGTGGCGCTTCTTGCCCTGCAATGGCGCAGGAAGCGATTGATCGGAGGAAAACGGCACGTTGGTTTTTTTGGGTGAACGCTTGAAGAGCGCGAGGATGCCGTTGCCGATGCGTGTGAGTACCCACCATATTGCAAGAACAACGCCTTTGGTCACGTACCAGAATGCCTTGAGGATGGCGACAAGCACAACGGTGATGACGTTCTTGCGTCGTGGCATGGGTTCCGTTGCCCGACACTAACTTTATAAATCTTGGGGCAGGATTCCACGCCATGGGGGTCACTGTTATACTGGTGCGGCCTGAGGTCGCGGGCAATGTCGGCGCGGTGGCGAGGCTCATGGGCAATTTCGACGTCCATGACCTCGTGCTCATCAGTCCGCAGTGCGACCACCTCGGTAAGGAGGCGCAGGACCGTGCCAAGCACAACAAGGACGTGCTCAAGAAGGCGCTCGTGCTGGAGTCGTTGGATGACGTCGCGTGCGCCACGCTCATCGCGACCACCGCGAAGACAGGCACTGACTTCAACTTGCCGCGCAGCCCTCTTGTGCCCAAGCAGCTCGCGTCGCTCGTGCCTGCCAAGGCGGATGTCGGGATCGTGTTCGGACCAGAGGGTCCTGGGCTCTCGAACGCGGAGATCCTGCAGTGTGACTTCACGGTCGCGATACCGACCACGAAGAAGTATCCGTCGATGAACCTGAGCCACGCTGTGGGCATCATCCTCTATGAGTTGTTCGAGGCGCGCGCGCTCTATCACATCGCGAGCCATGTCACGCCGATGAACGCGGTCGAGAAGAAGCAGGTGCTGAAGATGGCGGACGCTTTCATCGACAGCATCGATTGGGGTACGCCGTTCAAGACAGAGACCCAACATCGCTTGTGGCACAAGATCGTGGGCAAGAGTTTCATGACGAAACGAGAAGCGTTCGCGCTGATGGGGTTCTTACGCGAGCTTCAGGACAAGTAAGCTGCCGACGATGAGCGGCTGGTGGATGAGGTAGATCACGAGCGCGTTCTTGCCAAGCCATGTCAGCGGACGCAGCGCGTGTCGTGGGCGCATCACGATTTCTGGTCGGGGATACAGTCTGTAGCCGAGATAGATGCCGATGAGCACGAGCGCGGTCCACGGGATGATGGGGTAGTAGTCGATGCTTGTCTGCAAGAACGGTGAGGGCCCGATCCAGCCGAGGCTTGAGGGGAGTTTCGGCGATAGGGAGAGCAAGGCGCCTTCGACGAGCAGGATGATGCCTGTGATGAGTGATAAGAGCGGCCGCGCCACCACGACGAGCGACACCATGATGGCCGCGCCGATGAGGCTGATGATGCCGAACGCGATGAGCGTGCGCGGATCGTTGATGAATGTGGCGATCGTCACGAAGAAGCCGATGAAGAGCAGGCCGATGCCTTCGAGCAGCGCAGTGCGCGCGAATGCCCTGCCCATGCGACGGTAGCCGAGTGAAAGCGCGATGCCGATGGTCACGAGGAAGATCCCGACGCCGAGTGCTTGCAGTGCGGAGTGCCAGTCGAGCAGGAGCACGCGTAGCGGCAGCGTGAACGGGTCGCTGAGCGCGAGGAGGATGTTGGCGAGGAGGAGCGCGAGCATCAGGACGCCGCGTACCACGTCGATTGTCCAGACGCGTTCAGCGTTTGTTGAAGAATTCTTTGACACGCGGATCTCCTGTAAGCTTGGCGTTGGGGCCGAGCTTGTAGTACGTCTTTTCGACTGTCGTGCCCCAGCTGTACTCGCCTGCCTCTTGGCGTACGCTTTCGATGACGAATTCGCCGAGTTTCACGCCTTTGCGCAGGTGATAGTAGACGACTTCGCGCGTGCAGGAAGGGAAGATCTGGATGTACTTCTTGTGGATTTCGTACCCGTACCCGCGTCCCATGACTGCGAGAAGCTCGATCATGTTCTGCCGGATCTGTGATTTTGTCGGTCTACCGCGTGGCATACCTAGTGCAATAGCTATGTTGGTTTAAATAATTTTCTATATCTAAACAATGATGCGAAGTCTTTTTATAGATAAACGACAACAGGAATAGTATGAATTGGAACAAGATCCTGTTTGTCGTCATCATCGTGATGCTCTACATCCCGATGGTCTTCTTGGGCGCGAACGTCTTCTTCCCGAAATACACAGGGTCGGATTCGTACTATCAATACGCGCCAGGCAAAGATTGCTCGTTCCGCTATCCCCCATTGGCTGAGACCACATCCGCCGAGGCGCGCGCCGCACGCCAGGCAGAGGCGAACTCATGCTACGAAGAACAGCAAGCAGAACAGCGCGCGTTCGAGAAGGAGAAGAACGCCTATGATGGCAGCAAATACACGTTCATCGCGCTCTTCAACCTCATCGTGCTGCTAGATCGCAAGAGCACACGTCTGAACTCCAGACACCGTACGTAATC
>CAYHOF010000033.1:0-11506 GCA_964358315.1 uncultured Methanosarcinales archaeon | reverse complement strand
CGTACATCGTGATCGTCAAAGATTCAAAATGACGACCTAATTATGCAACACCGTAAGTTCTGAGCAAAGCCTTTTAAAGAGGCCTTCTCGCATTGACGATCACGGGAACGTAGCTCAGCCTGGGAGAGCGCTCCGCTGAAGCCGGAGAGCGCACGAGTTCAAATCTCGTCGTTCCCATTTTTCTTTATGCTTCTTGTTTGATGTTCCGATCAGGTTCATCCAGGTTGTTACGTTGGTATAGCCATTAATTTGTAAAACTCCCTGTCTGTGCGGTGCCCCGCCGCGTCTGTTCTTTACGAAACGTACGGCGTAATGATTCGGAATTCCTTGCTGTGTTGTCCATGCAGCAATCCGATGTACGAGAACGTCATCTTTCAGTGCAATGGCTACAACAGGATAGTATAGGTACCTCCCGTGGTTTTTCTTGAGCGCTATCGAACCGTCCGTATCGAATATGCCTCTGATGAATGCCTTGAGTTCCAAGTCGTTGTTCCAAATCCATTCAGGAATGCTCATGATACATTGCCGTTTTTCATATCCGATCGCCCGAAGGAAATTGGAGATTCCTTGTGATTTGCGCACGACATTCACGGTGTGATTATACAAGAATATCCTGGTGTGAAAATGTAAACCAAAGAGAGAAACCGTCAACTTATTCACGTAATCCGCATATGATGTTTCAGTCATGTTGCTTGTGATATGGATAAGATGATGATTTTCACCATCAGCATTTCCCAAATGCCCATCACCTGCCATGATTCCTATGAATTCAGCGAGTGCGGGTGATGATTCAGTGGGTAAGATCAGACCTTCGCGTTTGTCGACGTAACTTGTAGTGACATTCGTCAAATCGAATTTCATCGACGATATCGTGTCGCTGTGCTTTTAATAGCCTGCGCGGACATGTCTAGTGGTTGTGTAAAACAACGGCTGATTCCGTTAGATTTCCGGCTTACTTGTTCTGGATGATCTTGTTGGCGATGGCGTTGAAGATGACGATGACGGTGAGCGCGATGCCGCAGTAGAGGAGCGTGCTGCGTTTGATGTTCTGGCCCAGCGCGTATCTCTCGCCGAGCTTGTCCTCGCCGTTCTGGATGCCGTTGCTCATGAGCGTGAGGAGGTAGATGATCTGGACGACGTAGATGCCGACGACGAGCTGGAAGTAGTAGGTGGGGATGCCGTCGCCGAAGAGGCCGCTGAGCGCGTCGAGCCGGGTGCCGCCCGCGCTCGCGCCTTCTGCCGTGACGTTCTTGATTTGGCCGCTGAGCTTGCCGAGGATGGTGGTGATCATGGACGTGATGCCGATCACGATCCCGGCGATGGCTGGCGTCATGAAGTTGATCTGGGACGTGATGTCGCTCACGATGTCTGCCATGAGGTCGCGCAGGCGCTCGTCGACTTGGTGGATTTCGCGGATGTAGCGCGAGACGTTGTGGAGGGATTGCGCCGCGATGCGCGGTCCTTTGCGGATGCTTTCGACCAGGACTTTCATCGAGCTCTCGATGATTGCAGAGGGGAATAGAAATACCGCGCCGATGCGGGGGTGGAAGAGTGCGTCGCGCAGGCCGAGCCCGAGCTTGCGGATGTTGTTGCTCACGACATCGAAGAAGTTGCCTGAGACCGTGTCCTGCATGACTTCTGCCACGCGTCCGACAGCGGCTTCTGCGGGCATGCCGTCCTCAAGCCTGTTGCCGAGCTGGAAGAGCGCGGTGGCGAACTCGTTCTCGAGCTTTTTGGTCTGCTCGCGTTGCTCAAGCACGTTCTTGGTCTTGAGCGAGAAGTAGACGCCGAGGGAGAGGCCGATCGCGAGCGGGAAGAACAGGCTCAGCACGCTTGCGCCAAGGCCGAAGGGCCCGACGATCGTCCCTTCCTTGCCTGGTGATTGGCTTGAGCGGTATTCGAAGAACGCGAATCCTTGTTTGCCGCAATCGCTTGGCGTGAATCCTGTGGTCTCGTTGATGGTGGTGGAGAAGAAGAACCTGTCCGCCGACGGGTCGGGATTGATGCAGAATTCTGTCTGCGGCGCGACGAGATGGAAGATGACGGGCACGAGGCCGATGAGGAGCAGGCACGCGCACAGGATGCCTGCCACCCATGTTGCCGGCGCGCGCACTTCTGTCGTGCCCATCTTGAAGAGGACCGGGTTCTCGGGCGTCTTGATGCCCGCGTCGCTGTCGCCATACCCTGTCGGTCTCGTCGAGAGGATGTTCTTGGTCATGTAATACACGCCTGTGGGCAATGCGACGTTGTAGAGCATGGCGATGTGATACCATGCCACGTCGCCCATGAAGCTCGTCACGAGGGGCAGGATGACGAGGCCCAGGATAGGGAGGATGATACCGAGCATGTGCAGCGTGGTGATCGGGCTCTTGAGGTTGTGAGCGTAGTGCAGCATCTTCTCGTAGGTCTCGCTGAGCATGATGTCCAGCGATTTCTCGAGCAGTTCGATGCGGCGTTTCTCGTCGGCCTCGAGCAGCGATCCCTCGATGAGGTGGAATCCTTCGATGAATTCGGGATTGTACTTGCGCCAGGTCTCAAGGTACGCCTCGAGGCTGTCGGTGATGGTGTCGTACTCGCCTATCTCGACGTCATAGAGCACTTTCTTGAGGTCGAGCGAGAGGGGCGGCTGCAGGTGTTCTGCCGCGAAGCGCACCGCGAGTTCCAGGTTGCTCGTGTGGCGCATGTACGTGACGACGTAGAAGATGCAGAGCACCATCTGGTTGCTCGCGCGCAGGCGCCAGCTGTTGGCCAAGAAGAAGGGGAACCTGTTGAGTACGGGGATGAGGATGAGGCCGAACAGGATGAACGCGCCCGCGAAAAAGAGCGAATTGAAGCCCACGCCGATGCCTGAGCCGAAGAGGATCACGACGAGCGGGAGCACGAGCGCGAGCGATGCCGCCTGTTCGGGCGTGATATTGAGGTGGGCGACATTCAGGGTTTCCTGGAGAACGGTGCGCTTGTCAGGGGCGATGGTGGGCTTGAACACCGTGCCTGAGAGCTTGCACGCCTTCTCGAACCAGTCTGCCTGCAGCGGCATGGACTCGGCCTTGAACTCCTGGTAGTCCTTCGTGGTGACTTCTTCGTGCGGTTCTATCTTGGTGCCGAGTTGCTGTTCGAGCTTGGACTTGTAGCGTGCGACGATGTCGATGAATTCGGGATCGGGCGCGACCATCAGCCGCCCCCGATGCGCTTGCCTTGTTGGCGGAGCCAGTCGCTCCACTCGAACAGGATGCGTTTGCTCTCGAGCGCGCCGACCTCTTCGCGCACCTGTTCGGCGATGATGTGGAACTTGTCGTTGGACGCGATGACGAAGGGTGCTTCGAGGAGCGCGTTGTTCTTTGTCTGTTTCGCCATCTGTGCGATGGCGTCCTTGACTTGGGTGCGGAGCTGGATGTTGTCCCATACTGCGTCCCAGTTGCCTGCCCATTCCTTGACGTTGCCGGCGATGCCTTTGAGGATGTCGCTGTCGCCGTTCAGCAGGTCGCTTGTGGGCTGGAGCTTGTCAGCGACCGCGTCGTACTTCATGAGGTCGACGAAGCCGCCTTCGCGCAGCGGGTCCTCTTCCCAGTGCTTGCGTACCTCGGTGATCTGTGTGATGCGGCGGAAGCGGTGCAGGCCGTCCGGACTGCGCACGGGGTTCGCCACGATGATGATGTCGGTGGCTTTGAAGCTCGTGCGTGGCACGCCGAGGTCGTTGACGACGCGGTCGTACACGCCGTAGGGGCTGTCGCCGTGGATGGTGCCGCTCACCGTGTTCGCAAGCGCGCCGACCCTCATGGCTTCGTAGAGTGCGCGCGCTTCGGTCGAACGCACTTCGCCGACGAAGAGCGCGCTATCGCCAAGACGCAGCGTGGTGCGGATGCCTTCGTCGGCGGACACTTCGTTCGTGCCGCGCGTGAGCGCGCTCGCGACCTTCATGCTCTGGATGTTGTAGCCAAGGTCGCGCAGCGGCCCGACAGGCAGTTCGAGCGTGTCCTCGATGGTGATGATGCGCACGCGTCGCATGATCTCGACAAGGACGGAACCGAGCAGCGAGCTCTTGCCTGAGCTTCTCGTGCCTGCGACGAGCATGGTGCGCGCGCCGTCCACGAGGAAGCTCATCAGGCCTGCCGCGAGCGGTGTCATCATGCCGTTGTTGATGAAGAGCGGGAACGTCCAGGGCTTGTCCCTGTGCCTGCGGAAGCTGTAGGCAAGTCCGGTGGGGTTGAGTGGTTCGGTGATGGCGGCGACACGTGCCCTCGAGGTAGGGAGGACGAGCTCGGTGTCGAGGATGGGGTTCGCCTCGTCCAGCGGACGGCCTGAGATGAGGCGGAGCTTGCTCGCCCATGACTCGCTTTCGCTCTGTGTCGGGATGATGTTGGTGATGCAGTCCCCGAAGTCCTGGTGAACGATGAAGATCGGGATGCGTCCCATCGGGCTGTTGATGCTGATGTCCTGGATCTTCTCGTCCGAGAGCAGCACTTCGATGAGGCCGAAGCCCACGGTGTAGCGCACGAGGATGTCCACGAGTTCCTGCTTCTCTTTTTCTTTGAGGCGCGTGTTGCGGTAGCCTGCGAGTTCGTCGAGCAGGTCCGCGCCCACGTTCGCGAACACTTGCCGCATGCGTTCAGGATCGACGAACTCGCTGCGTTTGGGCTTGTGTTCGGCGAGGATCTTGCGGGCGGCGTCGAGCAGTTCGTATTGTTCTTCCGCGAGCTTGAACTCGAGCGGCAGCGTGTGGTAGAGGTACTGCACGCTGCCGGGGATCGTGAACATGTTGACTTCGGTGTCGCCGATCTCGTACGAGTCGAGCTCCTCCCCTTCGGTGGGGTACTGGGCCATGAGCTTGGTGAACATGAAGTCGGGCCTGATGGTGGGCGAGAAGAAGCGGCGGTAGATGCTACGGTCGCCGATCTTGAAGCCAGGCAGGTATTGTTTCGCCACGCTGATGATTTGTGTCTTATCCAGCTCGTCGGCAAGCGATGTCGCGAACGTGATGAACTTGCGGATCGCGGGGGTGGCGTCCTTGGGGAAGCCGCCGCCGTCCAGCGCGAGCGTCTCGGCGCGCACGAGCCGCCTGATCTCGACGTAGGCGCTCACCGGGTCGCTTTTCATGAGGCGGTGGATGATGTCCTGCAGTTCGGCGTAGCGCGATTCGACAAAGCGCCTGCCTTTGGGGTCTGAGAGGAGCGCGGAGCGCAGCTTTTCGTCCACGAAACGTTTGTAGAGCCGCGCGATCTCGAGCAGCATCTGCGCCTGCGTGTAGTCATACTCGTAGTCGCGCTTCTGGAGAATCACGATGCCGGTGACGGTGCCGACCTGGGCAAGGGCGTCGATGACCATCGCCATGGTGCGGGCGCTGTCTTCGATGCTTGGGAAGAAGGTGCAGCTCTCGAAGTCCATATGCAGGGTGATCTCTTCCCCTTCCCGGCGCACTTCGTAGCTGCCACAGGGCCGCTGAGTATCAAACAGAGCCATGTCCCCCTTTTGCGGATTGTCCCTCGCGTATGGTCATAAAAGTTTATGAGCGCAGGGTGAATCTTCTCGTCGAGACAAGAGCCGAAGTCTATTTAAAGTCTTTGGTACACGCTACGACCATGGCCGACACCGCAGTTGCATCACAGGCGCCCCGACCTGGATTGTTCGGGACAAAGCCCGCCCCTGCCCCCACGTTCGACGCTTCCGAGGTCCAAAGCGACCTGAACTCCTTGAGCACGCGCTTGCGTGTCGGCGAAGAGCGGTATTCCGACTTGCGCCGCAAGCTGGCGTTCATCGAGCAGCAATCGCTTGCCGGCCAGAAGAAGATCCTCAGCGAGTTCAAGCATATGACGAGCGAGCAGACCGAGCTCAAGCGTTCCATGGTGGAATTGCAGAACCGCATGGTGCTGCTCATCAAGGAGCTGCAATTGATGGCCAAGAAATCGGATGTGGACGTGCTGCGCAAGTACCTTGACCTGTGGGAGCCGGTCAAGTTCGTCAACGCCGACCAGGTCGAGAGGATGATCAAGGAGGCGCTTGAATACCACGAGCGCACGACAGGACGGGAAGGACAGGATTAACGGGTCGGTTTCTTCGCAGGCATGCTTGGTTGCTGCGGTCCTTCACGGATGGTCTTTGCGACGCGTGAGAGCTCGCTGACGTTCTCGGTCAGTGTCGGCAGCACTTTCTGGAACACCTTCTCCATGGCCTTGATCTCGGTGCCGACGTCGATGAGGTTCTTGTCGTACTCGCCGATCTTGGACACGATGGCCTTGTGCAGGTTGTCGAGGTCCGCCCGCGTGTCCGTCATGCCTTGTTCGAGCCGCTCGACGCGCAGGTTGACGTTGTCACGCCACTCGCCCCATTTCACGAGCTCCTTCTGGAACTCCTGCCATTTCTCCTCGACGACTTTCTCGGCGAGCTCCTCGATGTTGCTGCCGGATTCAGGTTGTTGCGGCGGTGGCGGCATGGGCGGGAATCCTTGTGGTGCGGGTCCTGGCGGGATGCCTTGCGGGTAGGGTTGCACGCCGCTGACCGCTTCTGCTTGCGCGATGGCGTCCATGATCGTGTTGATGTCGTAGCCGCCGCGTTGCAGCGCTTCGACGATCTGGTTGTTCGTCATGTTTTGCGCCTGCATCTGCAGCACCTGGTCGACAGGGGGTCCACTGGGCTGCGCGGGTCTGGGCTCCTCTTTCTTCTTGCCGAACGTGAAGAGCGCCATCTCACTTCTCCGCAAGGTTCGCTATGGTGAAGAACGCGATGAGCAGCACGAGCATCATGCCAAGCACTTTGGGATGCGTGATCGTGTTGAAGAAACCCACTTCTTCCGTCAATTGTTCGGATTCCGTGAGTTGGACGGTCGGTTGGTCCACGCCGGTCTCCCCTTCCCTGAGCGTGGCGAATTTCTTCTCGTCAGACACCACGCTCGAGAGCGAACCGATCGTTATCATCAGGATGAGTGCGAGCATCCAGTAGAAGAACGCCCTGCCGTACTTGCCCTCGGTCTGGTTCGTGAGGACCTTGACGATGTGGTCTTCCTTGATGCCGAAGAGCTGGTACGCTATCAGGACGAAGATGATGAAGAACATCAAGAGCACGAACCAGGGCGCGGCGAGGTTGATCGTCTTCCACGCGATGGTGTACGTCGCGGCGAGGATCGCCAGGATGAACGCGATCATCGCCCTGATGCCTTTGTTCTCGGCGAACACTTTCACGTAGGCAAGGCCGGCGTACACCACGACGAGCGTGAGCAGGAACGGCCACACCCTGCTGAAGAACGTGAGCGAGCCGAGATCAAGGACGGATGCCATCGTTTCTTACTTGTTCTCCAGACCCATCAGGTCCCGGATTCCCTTGTTGAATCTGACGAACCCGCTTTCATCAGTGGCCTTCTTCGGTTCGCTTGTGATGAACATGATCACGGCGATGAAGATGAGCGCGATGATGATGACGGACTGGATGTCGGGGTCGTCGAGGAAGGCAAGCCAGTCGTAGGGCAGGAATGCGGGGTAGGCGTTGCGCGCGATGACGATGCCAAGCGCGATGATGGCGATGAGCCCCATGCCGCTGCCGAACGCGCCACCGCCAATCATCATCTTGTCCTGCGGTATGATGAGTGCGAGCGTGATGAACACGATGGTGAGCACGATGAGGATGAGCGCGCTGCCAGGCAGGATGCCGTTGATGATGTTGATCGGGTCCTGGTCAGGGGGATAGCCGCCCGTGATGTGCGGGATGACGACGCCAAGCGCTATGACGAGCGCGATGATGACGTTGAACTTTTTCGTCTTGTCCAGATCGCCGAAGATCTTCACCTTCTGCATGATGGCGAAGAGCACGGTGAAGATGAGCACGAATGGCAGGATGACTTGTGTGAGTCCGAGCGAGTCGAGATAGAATATCGCGTTGTCAAAGATGCCCATGTTAGCCTCCGAAGAACTCCTTGAGGTAGTCCTTGTATGGTTTGCCCTTGCCGGGCTCGCTTGCGATGTACCATATGGCACCGCCCATGATGATGAACACGACGACCAGTGCTTGCAGTTCTGGATCGTCGAGGAAGTAGAGCCAGGACGGCGATCCTGCAGGGTAGAGCGCGCGCCACAGCGTCAGCGCCAGGGCGATGATCGCGATGATGCCTGCGATGCCGATGAGCGGGCTCTTGGTGACTTCTTTCTCGCCGCCGATGAAGCCCACGAGCATGAGGAGCACGAGCAGCACGACGGTGATGACGACCGCCGCTGGCAGGAACGCGTTGATGACGTTGATCGGGTCGCTGTCCGCAGGGTAGCCGCCCGTGATGTGAGGGATGACGACGATGAGCGCGATTGCGAGTGCGATGATGCTGTTGATCTTTCGTGATGGCTCTTCCTTGCCTTTTTCCCCTTCCTTGAACAGCGCAATCTTCTGCAAGAGCGCGAAGAGCACGGTGAAGATGAGGACGAAGGGCAGGATGACTTGTGTCAGTCCGAGCGAGTCGAGATAGAATATGGCGTTGTCAAAGACTCCCATCAGTGTTCACCTTGGTTGTGTTGTATCATGTGGTTGCGGGTTTGGATTCCCGTGTGAGATAGACGACGAAGGCGATGATGAGGACGATGAGCGCGATGCTCGCGAACACCGTGCTGTCCCAGCTGGTCTGGAGGTAGTCGATGCTCACGTCCCACCACGTCTCGCCGTCCTCTGTCGTGAGCGCGTTGAGGAAGATGACGACGATGCCCACCAGCATGATGGCGATGAACAGTGTGCGCAGCCCTCCTGCAGGCAGTCCTTCCTTGCCCACTTTGCCTTGCTCGTAGAACGCGCCGATCGTGAGCAGGAAGAACACGCCGAGCATGACGAGGATGATGATGTTGCTCGAGATGCTCGTGACTGTCGCGACAAGTCGGGATGACGCGAGGACCAAAAACGAGATCACGAACGCGACCATGGCGTTGAGGTTCTTGCGCGTCTTCTCCTCTTTGCCTTCGACACCGAAGACCCGCGTGCGCTCAAGCACCGCGAACATCATGGTGAAGACGAGCAGGAACGGGAGGACGACGTCAAAGACGCCGAGCCGCTGGAAGAATTCGAGCACATTGCCTAGTACTGTTGCTGCCATGATTCACGCCTTTTTCGTTGGTTTTTCATTCGCTCCACATTATATAAAGATTGTGGTGGTTGTCGAGCAGACGATGACATAAGGATTTATAAATGCGCGACAGGTTGGCAGGGGGCATGATCGATAAGAAGGCGTTCGCCGCATTGCGCGGGGAACTCGAACGGTTCGACAGTTCCCGCGAGGTCGTGATCAAGACCAGCAGGGACGTGCTCAAGGCAAGCAAGGCGGCAATCTATGCCGTGCATCGCAACGACCACAAGCAGGCCAAGGCGCAACTTGACGACGCGAAGAAGTCACTTGCGGCGATAGCAGCGCTCGTCAAGCAGAACCCCCGTCTGGACTCGGTCGGCAGCATCCAGGAAGGCATGGAGGAATTCGCGGAAGCATCCTGCTATTACGGCATCATGGTCGATGGCAAGCTGCCATCGCCCAAGGACATCACTGTCGACATCGACGCGTACCTTGGCGGCCTCTGCGACACCGTGGGCGAGCTCGTGCGCAAGGCAATCGGTTCTGCCATTGATGACGACGTCGCGACCGCGATGAAATTGCGCCAGACCGTGCGCGACATCTTCGATGAATTGAGCAATTTCGAGCTGCGCAACACGCCGGTGCGCAAGAAGTTCGACGGCATCAAGTACGGGCTCGAGAAGCTCGAGGACCTCGCACTGCAGCTCAAGCTCAAAGGCAAGATCTGAGCGGGTTTGTGCGTCGTTTGTGCCGCTTCTCGTGGCGCGCAATATTTATATAGAGTCTCTTGTGGCTCTCGACGTATGATGCGCTCGCATTCGTGTGGGGAACTGACCAAGAAGGACCTTGCGAAAGAGGTCGTGCTCTGCGGTTGGGTCGACGTGCGCCGCGACCATGGCGGCGTCGTGTTCATCGACCTGCGTGACCGGTATGGCAAGACGCAGGTGACCTTCGACCCCAAGCATTCTGCCGAGGCGCACAAGGCCGCCGAGAAGATCGGGCGCGAGTGGGTCGTGCGCGTGCAAGGCGCCGTGCGCGAACGTCCTGCCGGCATGGCGAACAAGAACATGGCGACAGGCGAGATCGAAGTGATCGTCTCCCACGTCGACATCCTCAACCAGTCCGACACGCCGCCGCTTGAAGTGGACGACCGCGTGAGCACGAGCGAGGACATCCGTATGACGTACCGGTACCTCGACTTGCGCAGGCCCTCGATGCAGCGCAAGCTGCTCTTGCGCCACAACGCCGCCCAGGCAGCGCGTGCATTCCTCTCGTCACAATCCTTCATGGAGATCGAGACGCCCATGTTCGTCAAGACCACGCCTGGCGGCGCGCGCGTGTTCAAGGTGCCGAGCCGCGTCCATCCTGGCAAGTTCTTCGCGCTGCCTGAGAGCCCGCAGATGTACAAACAACTGCTCATGGTGTCCGGCTGCGACCGTTACTTCCAGCTCGCGCGCTGCATGCGCGACGAGGACCTGCGCGCGGACCGTCAGATCGAGTTCACGCAGATCGACCTCGAGATGAGCTTCATCGAGGAGCAGGACATACAGGACCTTGTCGAAGGGCTGCTCAAGCAGGTCTGGAAAAAGACGCTCAACATGGACATCACGACGCCCTTCCAGCGTCTCACGTTCCACGAAGCGGTGGGCAGGTATGGTTCGGACAAGCCCGACCTGCGTTTCGGCCTCGAATTCGTCGACATGACCAAGGTCTTGGCGAACACCGAGTTCTCCGTGTTCAGGAGCGCGATCGACAAGAAGGGCATCGTGCTCTGCCTCAACGCCAAAAAGGCAAATTTCACGCGCAAGGACATCGACGAACTCACCGAGGTCGCAAAGACGCACAAGCTCGGCGGCCTTGCATGGATCCGCGTCGCGGCCGGCGGCAAGCTCGAGTCCAGCATCGTCAAATATCTCACCGACGACGTCCAGAAGGAGATCATCACGGCGTCAGGCGCAGAGGAAGGGGACATCCTCTTCTTCGCCGCAGGTCCCTTCGAGAAGACGGCGATGGGTCTTGGCCAGGTGCGGCTCGAGGTCGGCAAGCGGCTCAAGCTCATCAAGGAAGGCGAGTTCAAATTCTGCTGGGTGGTCGATTTCCCCGCGTACGAATGGAACGAGGACACCGAACGGTGGCAGGCACGCCATCACATCTTCACAAGCCCCAAGGACGATCATGTCGAGAAGCTCGAGAGCGATCCTGGCGCAGTCCTCTCCAAAGCGTACGACGTGGTCGCTAACGGTGTCGAACTCGGCGGCGGCAGCATCAGGATCCACCGCAAGGACGTCCAGACGCGCTGCCTGCAAGTCATCGGTCTCACCTATGAGGAAGCGCAGAAGAAATTCGATTTCCTCATGCCATTTTTTCGGCGGAAGAGCAAAAATTTCTTTGTTGAATCGATCTTTGTCGACAATAAAGTAAAAAGAAATAATGAAAACCAAAATAGATAAAAATATCCCCTGTGTTACCTGTGGCACATAG
>CAYHOF010000032.1:0-12437 GCA_964358315.1 uncultured Methanosarcinales archaeon | reverse complement strand
ACAGGTATCCCCAAACGGGCAGACGCCCAAGCACCAGCGGCCGTCGAGGTCACACGGGATTGGCTCTGTGGTGTTGGTCGGGGTGGGTGCCGGCTCAACAGGGTCGGTTGGGGCAGGGGTTGGTTCGGCGATCGGCTCGGGCTCTGGCGTGGGAGTCGGCTCTGGCGTTGGTTCGGGTTCTGTGGCAGGTGCGCGCGTGCCTGTGGGTGCCTTGATCATGCCCTGTGGCAACAGCGTCGCCGGTTCTATCGTCAACGGTTGCGAGGTCGCAGTCACCGCATCCGATGCTATCACGGTGATCTGCGGCGTACCGCTGATGTCGCCAAGCAGCGTGATGGTCAGCTGGTCGCCAAACACCTGCACATCCACACCTGGCGCGGATGTTGCGATGAACGAGAGCGAATCACCATCAGGATCGTCGAACATGGCAGAAAGGTCCAACGTGAGCTGGCCCGGGACCTGGATGGTGCTCGTGCTCGCGATGAAGAGCGGCGCGCGGTTGTCCTCTACACGGATGTACTGGATGGCGCCCAGCGTAAACGAGCCGCCATGCGGTTCGATGTCGAGCGTCACCGCAGACGACGTGAGCCGCAGGCCGTTGCAGACGCTGTCACAGACATGATCAAACGTCGCCGGGCCGCTGCCTTCCCACACGAGCAGCGACGACCCACTCGGCTGGACGAGCCATACTGACGCGTTGCCTGCATCGAGCGTGCCTGAGATCTCAATGCCTGTCGGCGTGCCTGAGAGCTGGAACGTCTGGCGTATTGTTGCTGTGTACGTCGTGCCAACACTCAAGGATTGCACTGTCGCGTCCACGCTGAAAAGCCCTGTCAGGTTCGACGAGCCCGCATACAACAAGGATCCTATGATGACGGCTACCACAAACACCATGATAAACGCGTGGCTTGCGTGACCGTCACCTGCGGGTTTGCGCCACGGTGATGGTTCCCGGATCGAAACAGGGATGGGTGTTGGCGGTGTCTGCGCAGGCAGTGCTTGACGGAGTACTGTTGGTTGTTGTGGACCCGTGGTCGTCGAGGGCTGCCGGACAGGCGTGGTTTCTGTCGGCAGTTGCCCGCTCAAAACGCTCTCGATCCATTCACGGGTGGTTGGCGCAGGACGTAGTGCTGGCTGACGCACAGGACGTGCGGGCCGGGACGTTGCTGCGATGGAGGGTCGCGTCTTCTGTACTGTAAGGGGTTTCGTTGTGGTTGTCTGTGCGGGTTGTGGTGCGCGCGCTGGTTGTGGTGCGTTGGTTCGTTGGCGCAACGATCGTCGCGCGTTGTCCAAGAAAGAGTCTGTCCATTGCCGGGTTGTGGTGCGGACGCTGGACAGCGAAGAAATGAGCGGGTTGGTGCGGCGCGCGAGGTTGTAGACCTCGATCGTGCGCGCGTACGTGAGCTGGATGAGAAGCTTGTCAGCATCAGGGTGCGCCTTGATGGCTTGATAAAAGGCGAGCAGCTGGGCGTAGTGTTCTGGCGCAGCGCGCTTGCTAGCCCGAGCGCTGTCGTATGCTGTCTCAAAGCGGCGTACCAGCTTCTCTACACTGATGTACCCGCGTCGTGCGTTCACTCTACCACAACCCCTTTACCCACGGACTGTGGTAGCCGCTTCCCCCAAGCGTCGCTATACTGATAGCTACGCTATCATCTTCATCGCGTCCTACAGTACATCATGACGTGCAGCGCACGCACGACTACTGTCGCGACTGACTACCACAACCCTTTACGTACTGCAACCTAGCACTGCCAAGAAGAACACGGGCTAGCCAAACTATTCTACCACAACCTATCCCACATTCCCCTTTTACGTGCTGCTCTTGCAGCGTGCTTCCCAGAAGCGGGAGAGTTAATAAACGTTTCGACAGCAGAAAACACCGATGCATGGCAACTCATCCACTCACGGCGCTGCATTCACAACCCTTTTAAGCCGTCCTTCGTCAGATCATACTATGGGCACCATTCTTGTCACAGGAGGGGCGGGATTCATCGGCAGCCACACCTGCGAAGCGCTGCTCAGCCGCGGCGACCATGTCGTGTCGGTCGACAACCTCGATCCCTTTTACAGCAAAGAGCAGAAGCTCGCGAACCTCGCGCTGCTGCAACGCCCGGGCTTCACCTCGATCATCGCCGACATCACTGATCGTGCTGCGCTTGAGCGCGTGTTCACGCAGCACTCCTTCGATGCCGTCATCCATATCGCCGCGCTCGCGGGCGTGCGCACCTCAGTCGAAGAACCACTCCGGTACGAAAAAGTCAACGTGCAAGGCACGCTGCACCTGCTCGAAGCGTGCCGCAAGAGAGGCATCAAGCGCTTCGTGTTCGCATCATCATCGTCCGTGTACGGGGAAGAGTCTGTCGCACCATTCAAGGAGACCGAACGAGCGGACAGGCCAGCAAGCCCGTACGCAGCGACAAAACGCGCCGGCGAACACTTGTGCTTCACGTACAGCCACTTGTTCGGCATGCACTGCACGTGCCTGCGGTTCTTCTCAGTGTACGGGCCTCGAGGCCGACCTGACATGGCAGTGTGGAAGTTCACGGAAAGCATCCTCACAAAGCCTCCTCTCGTGATCCACGGCGACGGCTCGACCAAGCGCGACTTCACGTATGTCGGCGACATCGTGAGCGGCATCCTTGCCGCGCTCGACCTCTCGCCGCGTTTCGAAATCATCAACCTGGGCAACGGCACACCCGTAAGCCTTAAGGACCTGCTCGCCATCACCGAGAAAGTCACGGGCAAGAAAGCGAGCGTCACGCACGATGCGGCCAAACCCGAAGACGTGCCAGTGACGCACGCAGACCTGACAAAGGCAAAAGAGGTGCTCAGGTACACGCCACGCGTCGGCCTCGAAGAAGGAGTACGACGCTTCGTGGAGTGGTACCGCACGCGATGAAGTTCAACGATTGCGCGACACACTACGCACGATTCGAGACGCTCTCAGGCAACGCGCTACGCGACGCGGTCACCGCATTCCTCACGACCGTCCCTGCCGCCGATATCAAGCAGGTCGTGTACATGACGCTCGGCAGCATCGCCTCCGATTATGATAATGTGAACCTGGGCATCGCGTACAAGACCGCCGTCAAAGCCATCGCGCAAGCATATAGGGTCCCCGAACAGACCGTCCTGACCAACACCAAACACGAGGGCGATGTGGGTGGTGTCGCGCAAGCGTTCGCCAGCGCCAAAAAACCCGTGTTGACGGTCGCCGACGTGTTCGACACCATGCACCGCATCGCACGTACGTCAGGCGTCGGGAGTCAGGACGTCAAGACCCGTCTCTTCGCAGGACTGCTCGCGAAAGCCACGCCACTCGAAGCGCGCTACATCAGCAGGCTCGCCATCGGCAGGCTGCAGCTCGGCTTCGCCTCCAAGACCATCCTTGACGCGCTCGCGCAGGCATTCGCGCCAGGCAACAAGAAAGAGCTCGTTCACGCATTCAACATCTGCCCGGACATCGGCCTCATCGCACAGACGCTGCTCAAAAAAAAGATCGCCGGCATCCAGACCATCGGCGTCGTGGTCGGCAGGCCAGTGCAGATGATGCTCTGCCAGCGCATCGACAACCTCGCGCAGGCATTCCACAAACTGGGCGCCACTGTCGCGGCCGAACAAAAATACGACGGTGAGCGCGTGCAGATCCACAAGGACGGCAAACGTGTCGTGCTTTATTCACGACGTCTCGAGAACATCACAACACAATTCCCTGACGTGGTGACGACCGTCCTGCAAAAAGTCAAGGCACGCTCGTGCATCATGGAATGCGAAATCATGGCCGTGAAGAACGGCCAACTCCAGCCGTTCCAGACCCTCATGAGCCGGCGACGCAAGCATGGTGTGGAAGCCATCGCAAAAACAATCCCTGTCAAGCTCTTCGCCTTCGACCTGTTGTACCTCAATGGAACATCCATTATCCGAGATTCCTACGTTGCGCGCTACAAAAAACTCAGCGCCATCGTCAGACCAAGCGCGGGCATCGACCTCGCGCGACGCGTGCTCTGCCACGACGTCGCCTGCGTACAACACCTCTTCGAGCAGGTCGTTGGCAAGGGCGGCGAAGGCGTCGTCATCAAGAGCTTGCGGCCCGATTCTGACTACCAAGCAGGCGTGCGCGGCTGGCACTGGATCAAGTGGAAACCCGAGTACACACCATCATTACGCGACACGTTCGACCTGGTGGTTGTCGGTGCATACCTGGGCAGAGGCCGGCGGGCAGGAGGGTACGGCGCGCTCTTGTGCGCTGCCTACAACGACAAGAATGACACGTTCGAAAGCGCGTGCAAAGTAGGGACTGGCTTCACGGACAACGACCTTGCGTCATTGCCGAAACTTCTCAAGAAAACAAGCACGCAGCCGAAGAACATCATCGTCACCAAACAAATGCTGCCCGACGTGTGGATCCGACCAACCCTGGTCGCCGAGATCGTCGCTGCCGAGATCACGAAAAGCCCTTACCACACCGTCGCCCGCACAGGCGAGAAAGGCCTCGCATTACGCTTCCCGCGCTTCATCCGCTGGCGAGACGACAAGAGACCACACCAGGCGACCACGTCAAAAGAGATTGCCACGATGGCGAAGAAGTAATTCGGTGCATTCTTTTTCGGACCCCACGTCCAGAACGTTTATAAACGATCCTTTAGGGAAACGACATCATGCACACGCGCACATGGAACGTCCTCAACGTGTTCGAACGCCCTATCAAAGGCGAAGAGATCCGCCTTGTCGACACCCCAATGGTGACCCCCGCAGGCATGGATGAACTGCTGCAGGCCAACTGGGACGCCCAGCTCAAGAAAAAGCAGGCTGATCTTGCTGCGCAAGGAATCAACACCGAGATCCGTCAACACTATCAAGGTGGCGAACTTGCCGCCCTCCACGAAGGCGACAAGCCCAAGATGTGGCCAGGCCCTGCCGTGACGTTGCGCGACGTCCAGCCGCGCAATGCAGGCATCGATCTCCTTGTCAGTCAGACGTCGTTCCCGGCCATCGACGCGCTCAAGGACAAGACGTTCAGTGAGCTCTACGAAACACAAGGGATAACAAAACCTCGTCCTGCGCTCGCGATCTGCACGTATGCTATCACAACGGATGGCATGCTCGCACTCACTGTCCGTGGCGCGCGCACCAACATGTATCCTGGACGCCTCTACGGACAAGGCGGCAACCCACGATCCACGAACACCAACGTTGTCGAACACCAGAAAGCCGAAAACAAGGATGAGATCCTCGTCCAGGACAACGAATACCCTGTAAATGGCGGCAGAGGATTCTGGTTCGGAGGCATCGTCGAGGACAACGAACAACTTCCGCGCAAGACCGACCTTGTCGGCTGGTGCTACCTGAACATTGATTCGAAGACGCTCAAGGGACGCAGTTACGAACGACCGATGGAGAAACGTCCCAATGACGCGGTCGGCATCGTGTTCGCGCCCGCAAAAGAAGGGCCGCTCCTCGACTACTTGACCAAGACCACGCACCCAGTGCAGTTCTGCCCTCCTGCGCACGCAGGACTTGTAGTGTACGGACTCCACAAGTTCGGCAACGAATGGGCCCAGAACGTCATCAAGAAAATTGAGTGACTAACGAAACAAATAGTCTGCTCGCGTTTTCTTGTCGAACCGTTCGATCGCATAACGCAACATCGTCCTCGGCATCACACTAACGTGCTCGTCCAAGAATTCTTTGAGAACGTGTTCGTCCTTCTTGCCGACCTCGCGCAGCATCCAGCCCGTCGCCTTGTGGATGAGGTCCTGCTCGTCGTCAAGCAGGAGCGTCGCGATCCTGCGCGTCTCGTCAAAACGACCGTTCTTGATGAACGCTTGCGTGGCGACGATGGCGATGCGGCGTTCCCACATATCACGGGAGCGCGCCATCTTGTCAAGCATGCGCGTGTCCTTGTCAAGCAGATGCTCACCAAGGATGTAGGACGCTGACGTGTCGACAAGATCCCAATTGTTGACGTGCGCGCGATGCTCGAGGTAGAAGTCGACGATCGCCTTCCTTTCTTCGACCGATGCCTTGGGGAAGCGGAGCACGAGTATCAATAACGCGACGTACCGATGCTCATGGACCTGGCTTGACAACAGACGCTCCAGGTCATCGAAGGACAGCGCGACATAGTTCTTGGCGACATTGCGCAATTGCGGCACCGTGATGCCGATGAACACGTCGCCCTCGCCGTACTCACCTTTACCCGTCTTGAAAAAGCCAGAACTCACCTTGGCCTTCGCAGGAGTGGCGAGCGCTTGAAGATCAGCTCTGATGTGGTTGAGTGTTGTCTTGGTCATCCGCGTGCGCTCGCGAACTGTTGCTGGCGCAAGATACTCTTTTTACCAGGTTTTTGGCGAGCGCGAGCGAGCCAAAAAACTGCGGCAGACAGGATTCGAACCTGCGAAGGCGCTAAGCCACCGGCTCCTGAAGCCGGCCCATTAGACCACTTTGGTACTGCCGCGTTCAATGGTGCTCTCTCAGAGGTCCGTTTAAAAGCTTTCTGTCAAAGCATGACTGATACCTGGAACGTACAGACGCGCTTCCGGGTCCACGTCATGGACGGTGTAGTCTATGGAACGCAGGAGCGGTCGTGGGAATGCGTCTTCTCCTTTGAAGCGCAGAAGGATGAATGTCGGCGCGTGCTTGAAGCCGTCGACCGCGAGCATTGATCCGTAGATCCATCGCAGCTCTTCCTGGACTGCCCACGCGAGGTTCGCGTCGGTCGCCTCGACCGCGTACACGCGGGACAATGATCCTCGTGCGATGTCGTCAACGTTCATGCCATCGATGGCCATGCCCTGGCACTGCCATCCCTCGGTTATATTGTTTGTGAAGCGCACCTACCGAATTATCTGCCCGCACCAGTCCTGCGCCGAAGGTGTCGTGAGGGCCGAGTTGTTGCGCGCCGGTTTGGAGCGCGAGTTCGAGCGCGCTGCATCCTGTGGCTGCCACGAGCGCGCCCACGCCGCACGCGAGCGGCGTCGCCATGGACGTGCCTGAATGTTGGGCGTAACCGTTTCCTGGCACGCACGAAACGATGGCGACGCCTGGCGCGCTGATGTCCACGCTCGGGTCGATGTTGCTGAACGCGGCATGCTCGTTGTGCCGGTCGACTGCAGCGACCGACAGGACATGCTCGAACGCGGCAGGATAGCTCGGGCCGCGGCCTTCATTGCCTGCGGCAGCGCAGACAATGATGTTTTTGCGGTGCGCCGCGTTCATGAGTTCTCGTTCAAGAGGAGACGGTGACCTGCTGCCAAGGCTCATGTTCATGAGACGGACGTCCTTCTCGAGCGCCCAATCGATGCCCAGCGCGACGCTTCCCTCGTTGCCGCAGCCATACGCATCCAATACTTTGGCCACGTACACATGCGCACCTGGCGCTGCGCCCACGACTGTGCCGCAGACAAGGCCTGCGACGTGCGTGCCGTGGCCATTGTCATCATAGCAGCCAGGCCTGTCATTGACGAAGTCATAGCCGTCGATGACTTTTCCTTGGAGTTCACGATGCTTCTCGTCCGCGCCTGTGTCGATGAGTGCGACCCCGATCCCGTTGCCACGCGAGACGGTCTGGGCACGCGGCACGCCGATCTGTTCAAGATGGTAGGGCGCTTCGGGTGCTGCGCACGAGCGGGCGCGTTGGGGAAACGTGACGCGGTCAATCAGCCCTGGCTCGCAGACCGGCCGTGCTTCCCATGAGCCGATGACCCCTGGCAGCGCGCGCTCGTCTGTCCGCGCCACGATGTAATTCGCGTGCTTGAGCGGGCGCACCTGGCTTGCGTACTTGCCGAGCGCGTGCGCGTACTCTTTCCGCTCGTCGAAACAGCGGGAGCGCACTGCGATGATGTGCGTCGATGTGCGTGAGCCGCCAAGCCAGCCGAGCATGTCGTGCGCATCAGTGCGCGCCTCGTACGCCTTGCGCGCGAGCCAGCGATTGATGGTGTGCTCCCATTCATCCAGTGCGTCGAACATACAACACTCAATGTCAAGAGTTTAGAAAGCGGTTGCGGCATGATTGCCGGAGGCGTTCCATAGCGGTCGGAGACGCTACGGGCATGACGGTGACGTTCCGGAACAGACAGACATTCCCGAAACAGTTCCGGCACAGGCGGATGCTTATCTCTTGAACTTCAGCACAACTATGCATAAAAACCGCGTTGCTTCTCCGCAGTGGTATGCTGCTGCGCAAGCTTGTCCTTCATAACATCCGAAGCTACACCGATGCCACGCTCGAATTCCCGCAAGGCATCGTGCTTCTCAGCGGCGATATCGGCGCAGGCAAGACCACGATCCTGCTCGCCATCGAATTCGCGCTCTTCGGCATCCAGCGCGGCGAGATCAGCGGCAGTGCGCTGCTGCGCCACGGCGAGAACCAGGGCTGGGTCGAGCTCTCGTTCGAGATCGGCAAGCACGCCTATCATATAGTGCGCACGCTCAAGCGCGGCAACGGCACGATCGCGCAAGACAGCGGCTACTTGATGCAGGACGGCATCCGCGAGGACCTCACGAGCACCGAACTCAAGGCGCACGTGCTCGAACTCCTCGGCTACCCCTCCGACCTTTTGGGCAAAGGAAAGAGCGTGCTCTTCCGCTACACGGTCTATACTCCCCAGGAGGAGATGAAACGCATCCTCGAAGAAGCGCCGGAAGAGCGCCTTGTCACGCTGCGACGGCTCTTCGGCATCGAGAAGTACGAACGGGTGCGCGACAACGCCAAGATCGTGCTGCAGTCGCTGCGCGAGCAGGAACGCGAGCTGGACGGCGTGCTCGCACGCCTCCCTGCGCAGCGCGCGCTTGCCGCCGAACTCGAAGTCCGCAAACAAGAAGTGGCCGCGCAGCTCGCACCCTTGATGCCGCAACTCGCGCAGGCACGCACCGCAGTGGTGGAAGGACGCACGCGCATCCGCGAGAACGAACTGAAGCTCAACGACCTCTTCGCGCTCAAACGCGAACTTGCGACCATCGAAGCGCAAGAACGCATCCAGAACGAACAGCACGCACGGCTCGAGAAAGATATCACGGCACTCGAGCGACAACTCGCGCAAGCCGTGCCGCAACAACCGATCGACGCCACCTCCATCATCGCGACCAAACGACAGACCGAACAAACCATGACCGAGACCGAACGCGCCATCACCGACGCGCGCGGCGTGCTTGTCGAACTGCGCACAAAAGCATCGATGAGCGTCACTGTCGCCAAAGGCGTCGAGAACCTCGAGACGTGCCCCACGTGCAGGCAGGCCGTGCCGCGCGACCACCGCGCGCGCATCATGCAGGAAGAAACAGCCAAATGCCAGGCGCTCGTGGCCGAACAAGAGCACTACAACGCACGGCTGCTCTCCCTCACGCAACAACTCACACACCACAAACAAACCGTCGACGCGCTGCGCGTCCAGGAACAACAGGCAGCGGTGCGCGCGATGGAACACAAGCTCGCGGACGAACGCCGCTCGCGCCACGCAGCGCTGACAGACCAGCGCGTGCTGACCTTCAATGCGCTGACAACGCTGCGAAGCCAGCGCGAGAGCGCGACAATACGGCTCAATGCGCTCGCCGACGTCGAAAAACTCCATGCCACGCTCAACAAGGCGCTTCAGGACGCGCAAGAGCGCGAGAAACAGCTCAGCGTCACGCACGCGACCCTCGCGCAGCAGACTGAAGGACTGACGCGCCAGATCACGACCGCGCTCGCCGACATCACGACGCTCGAAACGGAACATGCGCGCCGCCAGAACATCAGCGCGCTGCGCGACTGGATGGCGAACAGGTTCGTGCCGCTCGTCGGCACGATCGAAAGCCACGTCCTCGCGACCGTGCATCGTGAATTCGACGCGCTCTTCGTGCAATGGTTCTCGCTGCTCATCGACGACCCGCTGCTGAGCGCCAGGATCGGCAAGGATTTCGGTGTGGTGCTGCAGCAGAACGGCTACGACACGGCGTTCGAGAACCTCTCGGGCGGGGAGCGCACCGCGAGCGCGCTCGCGTACCGCCTCGCGCTGAATCGCGTCGTCAACGATCTCGTGGGCACGATCAACACCAAAGACCTCTTGATCCTGGACGAGCCAACGGATGGCTTCTCGGCAGAACAGCTCGAGAAAGTGCGCGACGTGCTGCGCGAACTGCGCTGCAAGCAAGTATTGCTCGTCAGCCACGAAGCCGCGCTCGAAGGCTTCGTCGACACCGTGCTACGCGTCCAGAAACATGAGCACACAAGCGGCGTCGCGTGACCACAATGTTTATAAACGAGCGGGCTTTATAAGTTTCTTAGAAAAAGTAGGTGTTTGGGAATGGATAAACGGCTGCCTCTTGTCTGCATCGCAGTGATTCTGTGTGCGCTCAGTGTGAGCGCGTTCGAGTTCGGCGTCAAGCTCTCGCCCGAGAGCGGCGTCGTGCGCAAAGGCGAGACCGCGTATTTCAACGTCACGGTGACGCACACGTCGGACAAGACAGAAGTGTTCTCGGTCTACAGCCCCGACGTGCAGTGGGACGTCCCCTCGACCACGGTCAACGTGCCGGCAGGCGAGGCAGGCACCGCGAGGATCGCGGTCAAGCAGTACGACGAAAAACTCAACCCGGGCTATTACTTGGTGAACCTGCACGTACGGCCCAACTCGCAGGACAGCGTCATCCGCACCACCGTTCTCGTCTCGTTGCGCAGCGACGGCATCACGAAATACCTTCCGTCATTGCGGGTCACGCCCGACGCGCCCACCGTCATCGACCCTCGCGTCGACGCGCCCATGAGCGTCAAGATCGACAACCTCAACAAGCTACAGGTCGACAACATCGTGCTCAAGCTGCGCAGCAACCTCATCAACAAGGACATCGCGGCGCGCGTGGGACCGCTCAACAGCACGACCGTGACCCTCCTGCTCGACCTGCCTGACAACGCACTGCACCAGGAGGACCGCCTGCTCTTGAGCGCGTTCGTGACCGCGGACAACCAGACCTACCGTTTCGACGCAGCGCCGCTCGCCTACGAGGTCGCTGAATACGGCGAGATCGCCGCCGACGTGCAGAAGAGCAAGACATTGCTCACGAGCACCAAGACCATCACGCTCACGAACACAGGCAACGCACAGAAGGCCACGACGTACACCGTCAAGAAACAGTTCTTCCGCAGCTGGTTCGTCAACACAGAACCTGCCGCACGCATCATCAAGACCGACGAAGGGAAGTCCTACGCGTGGGACGTCACGCTACCGGTGGGCGGCAGCACGACGATCAAGGTCGTCACAGACTGGACGTCCCTTGCCATCATCATCATCATGGCACTGGTCATCTACGGCCTGTACTACCTGCTCCGCAGCCCCATCATCGTCGAGAAGAACGCAGTAGTGGTCGGCACCAAGGACGGGCTGACCGAGATCAAGATCCTCATCGAGGTGCGCAACCGCACGAACAACGTGCTCAAGAACGTCAAGGTGCTCGACAAAGTGCCGCGCATCGTCGACTTCGTGGACGAACACGGCGCCGGCATGCTGCGGCCCGCCAAAGTTGTGCGCCAGGACAAGAGCGGCACGCTCGTGAGCTGGAACATCCACGAACTCGACAAGTACGAGGAGCGCGTCATCTCGTACAAGATACGCACCAAACTCAGCATCGTGGGACGCCTGCACCTGCCTGTCGCCATCGTCAAGTTCGAACGCACGCCCGGACGCATACGCGCCACCCGCTCCAACATCTCCCAGATCGGCTTCGGATCATGAGAACGCTGGCGTGGACCACCCGTTACGACGAATTCTCGCACGCGACCGAAGAAGTCATCTCTGACGCAGTACGCAAGGCCCAATGGGCAGTCATCGCCGGATGGTTCGCCATTCTTGCGGCACTATTCTGGGTCGAATACCTGCAAGAGATACCATCCGTGCCCTCGTTCTTGCGCAACGCCGCCATCGCCACCGCATCGATCGCCATCATCTACGGCATGATGGTGGGCCTGCGCTACTTCGCGCACGCACGACCGCACCAGTGGCACTTCCTCAATATCGGCGTCATCTATGCGTTCCTTGCCGGCATCACCGGCTATTTCGCCTTCACTGAAGGCGTGAGCAGCACGACTGTCGCGAGCGGCGCGGTGCTCGTGTGCGTCCTGGCCTACCACTGGCTCATGCACCGCTCGAAAGTACAGTACACAATCACGCCACAAGGCGTCTCACAACACATATCCTTCCTTGGCTACAGCCAGACGCACTACACGCGATGGACCGAAGTGCGCAAGCACCGCGTCCACCCATTGAGCGGCGCGGTGGAATTGACGCTGCGCTGGCACGGCTTCCACATCAAGCCACGCGCGCACCTCATCGTGCCTGACAAGAAACACAGAAAACAAGTCCACGACGTGCTCGCACGCATACTCTGGCCCAAAAAGACCAGGCACGCGGCGTAATGACGTACTCCCTGACCTGAAGGTCAGGGTATCTACGCGTGTGTGTGCTCGA
>CAYHOF010000031.1:0-13364 GCA_964358315.1 uncultured Methanosarcinales archaeon | reverse complement strand
CACCATGAGCCAGGACGAGCTCATCGAGAAGGGCGAGGACCCGGCGGATCCTGGCGGTTATTTCATCATCAACGGCACCGAACGCGTCATCATCACGGTCGAGGACCTCGCGTCCAACGTGTGCATGGTCACTGACTGGAAGGACGGCGTCGTCGCCAAGCTCTTCAGCGAGCGCGGCAGCTACAAGATCCCGCACACCGTCGAGAAAGGCAAGGACGGCCTCTTCTACCTCACCTTCACGCGCGTCAAGAAAGTACCGCTGGTCCTCGTCGTCAAGGCGCTGGGCCTGCTCAAGGACGAGGACATCATGACGATGATCTCGCCCGACAAGCAGTATGACGACGTGCTCATCAACCTTTTCGAGTTCGTCAGCGTCAAGACCAGCGAGGAAGCGATGGACCAGGTGGCGAAACGCATCGGCATCACGCAGGCAAAGGACGTGCGCCTGGAACGCATCGAGGACATCATCGACCGCTACCTCTTCCCGCACATCGGCCTCGGCACGGAATTCCGCCACCAGAAGGCCGTCAACCTGTGCAAGATGCTCCACAAGCTCATCATGGTCCAGAACCAGACCATCCCGATGGACGACAAGGACCACTACCTCAACAAGCGCCTCAAGCTCAGCGACGATTTGCTCGGCGATTTGTTCCGCGTCAACCTCAAGGTCCTCATCGGCGATTTGCTCTACAACTTCCAACGCCTCGTCAAGCGCGGCAAGTTCCCCTCGATCAAGGTCATCATCCGCGACAAGCTCCTCACGTCGAGGATCTACAGCAGCATGGCGACAGGCAACTGGGTCGGCGCCCGCAAGGGTATCAGCCAACGCATCCAGCGCCTCAACAATCTCAACACGCTCAGCCACCTGCAACGCGTCGTGAGCCCGCTCTCGGCGTCGCAGGAGAACTTCGAAGCGCGCGAATTGCACCCCACGCACATCGGCAGGCTCTGTCCTGTCGAGACGCCTGAAGGTACGAACATCGGACTGCGCAAGAACCTCGCGCTGTGCGCAAGCGTCACGACCGCCACCAACGAGGCGGACGTGCTCAAGGCGCTGCGCGAGATCGGCCTCAAAGAGGTGCACCATGCAGACTGAAGTCTATCTCAACGGCAAGTTCGTCGGCTACACCGACGACGCGCCACGCTTCTGCCAGCAAGTGCGCACCGAGCGCCGCAAGGGCGCCATCAGCAACATAGTCAACATCCACCTTGATCTCGAAGCAAACCGCATCATGATCGAGGGCGGACGCGGACGCGCGCGCCGACCGCTCATCGTGGTCAAGGACGGCCAGCCCGCGCTCACCGAGAAGCACATCAAGCAATTGCAGAAGAACGAGATCACGTGGACAGACCTCGTCGAGCAAGGCGTGATCGAATACCTCGACGCGGCCGAGGAAGAGGACTGCCTCGTCGCGTTCGACGACAGCCAGATCACGCACGAGCACACGCACCTCGAAGTGTCGCCGGTCGCCATGGTCGGACTCGTCACGTCGCTCGTGCCCTACGCCAACCACATGGCGTCCTCGCGTATCATCATCGGTTCGAAGAACCAGAAACAAAGCGTCGGCTTCTACGCATCCAACTACAACGTGCGCATGGACATGGACGTCAACCTGCTCCACACGCCGCAAAAGCCCATCGTCAACACCATCATGCATGACATCGGGCATTACGACAAGCACCCAGCAGGCCAGAACATCGTGGTCGCCATCATGAGCTACCGCGGCTACAACATGGAAGACGCCGTCGTCATCAACGAAGGCTCGATCCTGCGCGGCTTCGGACGCTCATCCTATTTCAGGCCGGCCAACGCAGAAGAACTGCGCTACTCGGGCGGCCTCATGGACGAAGTGGGCATCCCTGACAAGGAAGTCAAGGGCTACAAGTCCGAGAAGGACTACCGCCTGCTCGAAGGGGACGGCATCGTCTACCCTGAAGCCAAGGTCAAGGAAGACGACGTCATCATCGGCAAGACATCCCCTCCCAGGTTCCTTTCATCGCTTGAGGAGTACAGCCTCGCCTCCAACATCCGCCGCGAGTCCAGCGTCGCGCTGCGCCACGGCGAAGAGGGCATCGTCGACTTCGTGCTCGTCACCGAGAACGAGGAAGGCAACAAGCTCGTGCAGGTGCGCCTGCGCGAGACGCGCATGCCTGAAGTCGGCGACAAGTTCACCTCGCGCCACGGCCAAAAGGGCGTTGTCGGCATCATCGTACCCGAAGCAGACATGCCATTCTCGGCGAACGGCATCAAGCCAGACCTCATCTTCTCACCACACGGCATCCCGTCGCGTATGACCATCTCGCACCTCGTCGAACTCGTGGGCGGCAAGGTCGGCGCGCTCAGCGGCCGCTACGTGGATGGCACCATCTTCGAAAGCGAGAAGGAAGCGGACCTGCGCAAGGAACTCTCCTCGCTCGGCTTCCGCGAGAACGGCGTCGAGACCATGTACAACGGCGAGACCGGCGAGATCATGCAGTCCAAGATCTTCATCGGCAACATGTACTACCTGCGGCTCAAGCACATGGTCGCGAACAAGATCCACAGCCGCGCACGCGGACCCATCCAATTGCTCACGCGCCAGCCCACCGAGGGTCGCGCCAAGGAAGGCGGCCTGCGTCTTGGCGAGATGGAGAAGGACACGTTCGTCGCGCACGGCGCGTCGTTGCTCCTCAAGGAACGCTTCGACTCGGACAAGACCGTCGTCCCTGTATGCGAGGAGTGCGGCATCATCGCCATCCACGACCCGTACAAGAACAAGCGCTACTGCCCGATTTGCGGCGACCACAGCGAAGTCAACGACATCGAGATCGCATACGCGTTCAAGCTCATGCTTGACGAATTCAAGGCCTTGGGCATCTATCCCAAGCTCGTGCTGAGGAACAAATACTGATGGCAGACGAACCGATCGTGGAACTCAAGAATGAGAAGGCAACGACCATCGAGATGCCCGCGGCTGCCGAGAAGGTGGCCGAGCCGGGTCTCGAAGGCCTCGACGCGGCGAAGGTAGCCGCGCCAGTCAAGCCCGACTTCAGCCAGATCGCATTCCAGCAGTCCATCCACAAACAGGTCGACAACATCGTCTTCGGCGTGCTCTCGCCCAAGTTCATCAAGAAAATGGCGTCGGCGAAGATCGTCACGCCCGAACTCTACGACAGCGAAGGCTACCCCGTGGATGGCGGCCTCATGGACCTGCGCCTCGGCGTCATCGACCCTGGCCTGCGCTGCAAGACATGCGGCTCGCGCCTCAAGGAATGCATCGGCCACTTCGGCTACATCGAGCTCGCACGCCCGGTCGTCCACCTCAAGTTCATCCGCGTCATCCTCACGCTCCTGCGCGGCACGTGCAAGGACTGCGGCCACATCCTGATCCCGAAAGAAAAGATGACCAAGAGCAAGGAATTGCTCGACCGCATCGAGAAGGAAGAAGGCCTCGACGCCCGTCGCAAGGCAGTGCACGCCATCATCGAGAAGCTCAAGACCACAAGCAAATGCCCGCACTGCAACGCGAAGCAGGAAAAGATTGTCATCGAGAAGCCCACCTCCTTCATGGAAGGGGAACGCAGGCTTTCGCCCATCGAAGTGCGCACGCGCCTCGAGAAGATCCCGGACGAGGACTGCAACATCTTCGGCCTCAACACCAAAGCCGTCCGTCCTGAATGGATGATCCTCACCGTGCTCTCGATCCCGCCGGTCACGATGCGCCCCTCGATCACGCTCGAGACAGGCGAGCGTTCGGAAGACGACCTCACCCATAAGCTTGGCGACGTCGTCCGCATCAACCAGCGCCTCTTCGAGAACATCAACGCAGGCGCGCCCGAGATCATCATCGAAGACCTCTGGGACCTCCTGCAATACCACGTCACCACGTTCTTCGACAACGAAGTCGAACAGCTCCCGCCCGCGCGCCACCGCTCGGGCCAGCCGCTCAAGACGCTCACCGAGCGCATCAAGAGCAAGGAAGGACGTATCCGACACAACCTGGCCGGTAAGCGTACCAACTTCTGTGCACGCACGGTCATCTCGCCTGACCCGCGCATCTCGATCAACGAGGTCGGCGTGCCCAAGATCGTCAGCATGAAGCTCACCATCCCCGAGGTCGTCCAGCAATGGAACATCGAATACCTCAAAAAGTTCATCCAGCGCGGACCGCATGTCTACCCTGGCGCGAACTACGTCATCCGTCCGGACGGCCGCAAGAAGCGCATCACGGACGAGACCAAGGAAGCCGCGATCGAGGAATTGCAGCCTGGCTACGTCGTCGAGCGTCACTTGATGGACGGCGACATCGCCATCTTCAACCGTCAACCATCGCTGCACCGCATGAGCATGATGTGCCACCGCGTCAAAGTCCTCCCTGGCAGGACGTTGCGCCTCAACCCGGCAGTCTGTGCGCCCTACAACGCTGACTTCGACGGCGACGAGATGAACCTGCACGTCCCGCAGACAGAGGAATCTCGCGCAGAAGCCGAAATCCTCATGGACGTCCAGACCCAGATCATCTCACCCAGGTACGGCCTCTCCATCATCGGCTGCATCCAAGAAGCAATCTCAGGCAACTACGTACTCACCAAGAACGTGGAAGCGATGCCTCGTGCCGAAGCGATCGACCTGCTCGCGCGCATCGGCATCAACGACTTCAGCCGCCTGCCGAGCAAGGACAAGGTCAGCGGCAACGAAGTCTTCAGCGTACTCTTGCCCGCCGACTTCAACTTCGTCGGCGAGACCAAGCAGCGCGACAAGATCATCATCAAGAACGGCAAGATCGTCGAAGGATACATGGACGAGGTCACGCTGGGCGGCGAAGGTTCGGGCTTCTTGCTCCGCAACATCCACCAGCGCTACGGCTCCCAAGCCACCATCGACATCCTGCACAAGATGTTCAACCTCGGCGGCGAAGTGCTCATGAATACGGGCTTCACCGCCATCATCAGCGACACGGACCTGCCACTCGTCGCCAAAGAAGCCGTGGAGAACGTGCTCAACGAGGCCGAAGGCGAAGTCAACGCGCTCGTCGCGAGCTTCGCGGACGGCACGCTCGAGGCATTCCCGGGCCGCACGCGCACTGAAACGCTCGAGCTCAAGATCCTCGAGGCGCTGAATCGCACGCGTAACAAGGCAGGCGCCGTCGTCAAGGAGAACATCTCCAAAGAGACCGACACCGCCATGATGGTCGCGTCGGGCGCACGCGGCAACAACCTGCAGCTCGCACAAATGGCGGCGCTCGTGGGACAACAGGCACTACGCGGCGCACGCATCCACAACGGCTTCCGCGGCAGGACGCTCTCGTGCTTCAAGCGCGGCGACCTCTCGCCCGAAGCGCACGGCTTCATCCGCTCCAGCTACAAGAAGGGACTCTCACCGACCGAGTTCTTCTTCGGTTCGATCACCGGACGCGACTCGCTCATGGACACGGCACTGCGCACGCCAAAGAGCGGTTACCTGTACCGCAGGCTCGCGAACGCCATGCAAGACCTCAAGGTCGAGTACGACAACACCGTCCGCGACGCGACAGGCAAGATCGTCCAGTTCATGTACGGCGAGGATGGCCTCGACGTCTCGCGCACCGAGAACGGCAAGATCGACGTGCAGCGCATCATCGATACCACGGAGTAGACACAATGCACAAGGACCTCGAAGACTACAAGGGCAAGCTGCCCGACATCATGCTGAGCGAGCTCGAAGAGAAATGCCCTGCGGGCAAGCTCAAGAAAGTCGCGGCGCGCGTCTACGAGGAATACATGCAGGCACGCGTCGACCCTGGCGAAGCGGTGGGCCTCATCTCGGCGGAATCGATCGGCGAACCCGGCACGCAGATGACGCTCAACACGTTCCACTTCGCAGGCGTCGCTGAGATGAACGTCACCATGGGCCTCCCGCGCATCATCGAGATCCTCGACGGACGCAAGGAGATCAGCACGCCCATGATGGAGATCTACCTCAAGAAGCCCTACAACACGGGCGAGGGCATCAAGGACGTCGCCGAAGCCATCAGGCAGACGCCGGCCGGCGAGTTCGTCAGCGAATTCAACATCAACGTCGTCGACATGCAGATCGACGTCAAGATCAACAAGGACCGCTGTAAGGCGGCAGGCATCACGGTCGCCACCCTCGCCAAACAGCTCGAGAAGGGTCTGCGCGAAGCGAGCGTGAAAGTCAAGGACGACGACTTGTTCCTCAAGCTCAAGAGCAAGGACGTCAAAGGCCTCAACGAACTGTACGCGCTCAAGGAAAAGGCAAAGGCCATCTACGTCAAGGGCGTCAAAGGCATCACACAAGTGCTGTCTGTCAAGCGCAAGGGCGAATTCATCATCATCACGGCAGGCTCGAACCTCTCGAAGATCCTCGAACTCGAGTTCGTGGACGTCACGCGCACGACCACCAACGACATCTACGAGATCTACCAAGTGCTTGGCATCGAAGCCGCGCGCGCGTCGATCCTCAACGAGATCGCCAAGGTCACCGAGGCGCAAGGCCTCAACATCGACCAGCGCCACATCATGCTCGTGGCAGACACCATGTGCGCAGGCGGCGCCGTGAAAGGCATCACGCGTTACGGCGTCGTGAGCGAGAAGTCGTCCGTACTCGCGCGTGCGTCGTTCGAAACGCCCATCAAGCACATCGTGGACGCGTCGCTCGTGGGCGAAGTCGACTACCTCAACTCGGTCGTCGAGAACGTCATGCTCAACCAGTACGTCCCGATCGGCACCGGACTTCCGGGCCTCATCACAAAACAAGGCAAGAAGAAGGAGTGAAACAATGGCAATCACAGTATCGCAACTCAACGAGATCAAGAAATTGCTCGACACGGGCAAGCTGACCTTCGGCGCGACCGAAGCGCTCAAGCTGCTGCGCGCAGGCAAGGCAGCCAAGATCTGGCTCTCGATGAACGTCAAGCAGGACTTGCTCGACGACATCAAGCACCACGCGAAGCTCGCGGGCGTCGATGTCCTTGAATTGCCGCAATCGAATGAGGAGCTCGGCGAGCTGTGCCGCAAGCCCTTCCCCATCTCCGTGATTTCGACCTCCAAGTAAATGACACGCGTCAAGATCGACAACGAACTGATCCAGGTCATCTCGCACTTCTCCAAGATGTCGGGCGTCTCGCCAAAAGACACTATCGTCGGCGTGGATGGCACGCTCACCTTCGTCGTCGACGCAGCTGATGTCGGGCGCGCGGTCGGACCGCAAGGACGCAACGTCAAAGCCATCGAGCAGGCATTGCAGAAGAAAGTGCGCGTCGTGCCCTACGACGAGAACATGGAGACGTTCATCCGCAACCTCATCAGGCCCTTGCAGATCATCGGGGTCGAGCGCATCGAGAACAAGATCGTCCTGCACCCAGCAGACTCACGCAGCCGCAGCCTCCTCATCGGCCGCAACGCACAACACCTGCGCACCTTCGAACACATCATCAAGCGCTTCTTCCCAGCGATCAACGAACTGAAGGTCGCGTAGGCAACATCAGGCATACCCTTTGGGCAACCGAGATGGCACAGGCTTCTTCAGCATCCATTAAGCGCCAAGTCATCGATACTCTTCATTCGTTCAAGAGCGTACGCCCTAGTCTTGAATAGCATCGCATGCGCTTCCTTCTTACCATCATCGATGACTTTATCGCTGTTCAAGAGGCAGAGGTTGTCGACCGCCTCCAAAAACTGCTGGTTGTGAAGAGGCAAGTCATGACACAGATAAAATGAACGGAGCGTGTCCATTGACCTATAGAGTTCCCGTACCTTCTCTTTGAGCATCCTGCGCGGATGGTAGTCTGGATTGATATTCGGACACGGATTGAATGCATCATCAGCCAAGTCAGGCGCAATGTCTTTCGATGGATGATACTTGAAGTATAGCCAGAATCGCTGCCGGCCATCACCTTCAGACAATGGAATGAAAGAATCCCTGCATCGAGTCATCTGATTGATGCACATGCGTGCACCCAACGACATAAGACGTGTTGGGAGCAGCATGCCTATTTCGATAACCAGGTCTGGAATCCATCCAAAGGAACCCCTAAGCACAAATGGTTGTTTCAATAGTGGTCGCATGTGAGAGTTGCTACGCTCACCGCTTGCACGACCGATCAGATCCGAAAGATAGCCACCCGCGTCTCGTTCGGGCTCAGCAGTCGGATAAAGAGAGAGCAGCCTGAAGGGAACGTCCAATGAATTAAGGTATGCAGACTCAACCGCAAATGCCTTCTGCCTGAACCTGAAAAAGAGGTCAAGTTCCTGGTGCAACTCATCCGCAACATCCGGATGAGCTGTTGTCATTGCCCGCACTGCCCGTTGTAGCTCGTCATGCCTTTTGCCAAACAGGTTCACGCTACAAAATTCATCATTCCAGAAGTGACCGCTCACATGTCCCCAATTCTGGAATGTCATACGTGATGGCCGGGCCGTGCTGTACATGCCGATAAGATCCTCCGGACGAGAAACGATACCCGAGGTGAGCCCCTCATAGTAATCACGTAGACCAAACATACTACCCGAACAACGATGCGTTTCGATGATCCGGTCAACCTCTTGCAACTTCTGTGCGGAATCAATCGCAGTTCCTTCGATGGACAAATCTGACTCGTTCAATGGTCTAGCGTCGGCAATAGGTCTTGCGACAGCGCGAACGACCCGCGAGGGCGTACGTGCAAGAAGCTCATAATCGGATAATGGTTCGGCACAAGGGTCAAGACCCGTTGTTTTGAACAAAATATCCAGTAATGATGATTCGTGGCCCATAACACGAAAGAACACAGCCGACGTTCTTATGGGTTATGGACCTCCTATGTACGAATAACTACGACAATATCAAACGCTTCTTCCCAGCGATCAACGAACTGAAGGTCGCGTAGGCCGGAAGAATCACCGACTTCTCCAACGGAACAAAATTTTTCCCAGGTTCAACGGAGCCTGGCTCCGTGAACACGAAGCTTCGCTTCGTTGTTTTTTCTGCGGGAGCAGAAAAAAGGCTGTCCGGAAGAATCACGGATTTTTCTGGGCAACGCATGTAAAGACCCGCATCTCTTGTTCTGCAAGGCAAAAGATTAAATAGTTAACAAAAAATGTTACCTGACAAGAAGAACGACGCACATGGACGCCTCCGCAGGGAGTCGTACGTCACGGCGCTGACGCCCGATGACGAAGTCGATGTGACACTCCTCATCGGGCCAGGCGTCATCGTGCGTTTTTCGATAAACTATCGCACGTTCGATGACATCTGGCACGAGGTCTATCGTGTCGACAACCATCACGGTTTTGTGCACGAACAACGGCTGTGGCGGGACAATGTGCCGAGGCCCGTGCCTGCCGACGAACAGAACGTCGACAGCGCCGTCCTGATAGGAATGGTGTTGCGAAGGATCAAACGAGAGTATCAGTCATACAAGACATGGTTCAGAGACGCACAACAAAGGAAGCAATGACACACAAGGCATCACGACAGGACTGGGTCGGAAGGACGATGAAACGCATCAACGATAGCGTGAGCGGCAAACTCCGACTGCCAGACAATGCCATCGTGATCGACGCCGAAAACCTCCATTTCTTGCCGCTATTCACCAAACGAAGGATGGAACTCCTGCGACTGATACGGACAGAGCAGGCGACCACGGTCAGTGCCCTCGCCAATGCACTGGGAAGGAAAAAATCTGCCATTTCCAGGGATCTGCACATCCTGGAAGGCGGCGCCCTTGTCACGCGCGAACGCAATGGAAAGACCGTGCGCGCACAGGCAGAAACAGACTACATCGTGGTGGCCCTTCCATGAAACTCGACACATCATCAAACGCTTCTTCTCCGAGATCAACGAATTGAAGGTTGCGTAAGTACATAAGCGTTTTATAGTATTATCTAGATGCTTGACCTATGGCACTCTACGACGTACGTGGATTCTACATCTTTGGCGGCACGCGTGGTACCTACGCTGGCGAACTAGAGATCAACAAAGCCGGCAAAGTGCAAGGCATCATCATCGACGACAATTCTCAAAGTCCAGAACGAGATATTGATGGTATGATTACGCCTCTGAAGAAGCCGACGAATTGGGCAGCACTCACGTTTCTCAAGAAATCCCGCGACAGAAATCTAGCTGATCTCCTGTACGAAGTGAAAGGCGTCCATGTCGATGGTTGGAACGGGACGTACACAGGGACGTGGCAAACCATGTCCCGCGTTGAGCTACTGCAGATAACGAACTCGTTCGAGTCGTCCAATGGTGACACAATCCACGAAGGCGTTTTCGAACGATTCATCCCGAACTACACGGGAAAGGAATATGCTGAGCTAGTATTGACACGACAACCTTGAGTATGACAACCGTCCTCGTCGCAGGCACCTTCGACATCTTCCATGCGGGCCATGAGGACTTCTTCCGACAGGCGAAGAAGTTCGGCGAAAGGCTCGTTGTCATCGTCGCTCGGGACGCGACGACATTGCGCATCAAAGGCAAGGCGCCCACAAGCAACGAACTGCTGCGCCTCGACGCGATCGAGCACTGCCCGCTCGTCGACAAGGCACGCCTTGGCAATCCTGACGACCTCTTCTCGTCTGTCATCGAGGAGAAGCCGGACGTCGTATGCCTAGGCTACGACCAGCACATGGACGAGAAGCGGCTCAAGGACGAACTCGCCAAGCGCGGTTTGCACGTGACGATCCACCGGCTCAGCGCGTTCAAGCCACACATCTACAAGTCGTCGCTGCTTCTCAAGCAGACGCTTCGATAGTGGTGACAAAACCATTTATAGTGCGCATGCCGACGAGAAGGCATGGACTGGCTGCTCGTCATCAGCATCATCGTCTCGCTTGTCGCGATCCTGTTCTTCCTTGGCCTCGTGCGCTCCTACATGGTGCAGCACGGCAGGACGCAGAAGGAGTTCCTCAAAGGGACGGTGCCCACACCGCTGCCCAGCGGCTTGTACCGCGGCATCTTCCGTGGCCACGCCACCGGCTGGAAAGGCAAGTATTTCGACGCGAAGAAATCGGCGGGCATCAACATCTTCCGGCGTGGTGGAAAGCTCGTGCGCGTCTATCCCTTCCACACCTACGTCGACCGCGGCCTGCGCGACCACGTGCGCGTCATCAAGATCGACTACAACATCAGGACCAACCCGTTCTGGCTCCGCCTCGTGCTCGACGAGATCGTGCAAGTGCGCAAAGGCAAGTTCTTGGGAAAACTGCAATTGCGCATCATCCCGCACATCCCCTTCACGCTGCTGTACTTCCGGCTTGAGAAGTAGGCGGCTGTTTCTCCCCATCGACGAGCCGACAGGAACCTTTATAAAGAGCTCGCGTTCCCTTCGAATCAATGGGTAATAAAGCGAACGGACTCAATGTCGGCAAGGCGCTCAAAGAACGCCGAAGACTCGGCCACTGGGCTGACAAGGTGTGGAAGCGTCGCGTTCTGAAACTCAAATCGAAATCCGACCCGCTCGGCGGCGTCTCGCAGGCAAAGGGCATCGTTCTCGAGAAGAGACAGCTCGAAGCCAAGCAACCAAACTCCGCGATGCGCAAGTGCTGCGTCGTGCAGCTCATCAAGAACGGCCGCCAGGTCACGGCGTTCATGCCAAAAGACGGCGCGCAGAAGATGATCGACGAGCACGACGAGGTCATCATCGAATCCATCGGCGGCAAGAAGGGACGCGCAAAGGGCGACATCCCCGGCGTCCGCTGGCAGGTCATCAAGGTGAATGGGCAATCTCTCGACGCCCTCCTCAAGAAGAAGATCGAGAAGGCAAGGAAGTAATCATGGTGGAAGTGCTCGCGTTCAACAGGTGGTCGACGGCAGGCATCACTGTCGGCGACGCAGGCCTCGAGAAGTACATCACCACGCAGGCACGCATCGTGCCAAAGACGGGCGCACGCTATGCCGGCGCGAAATTCCACAAGAGCAAGATCTTCATCGTCGAGCGCCTCATCAACAAAGTCATGGGGCCTGGCCACAAGGGCCGCAAGCACTGGCGTTCCAGCGGCCACATGTCCGGCAAGGCACAGCAGGCGCACAACATCGTCGAGAAGGCGCTCATCATCGTCGAGGAAAAAACGCGCGAGAACCCCATCAAGGTGCTCGTGGACGCCATCGTCAACGCCGCGCCGCGTGAACAGATCGTCACAATCGAATATGGTGGAGCGCGCTATCCGAAAGCGACCGAGTGCGCGCCGCAACGCCGCGTCGACCTCTCACTCCGCCTCTTCGCGCAAGGCGCGTACGCCAAGAGTTTCAACACGAAGCGCAAGATTCAAGACTGCCTCGCCGAAGAGATCGTCATGGCGTACAAGATGGACGCCAAGAGCAGCGCCATCCAGAAGAAGCTCGACGTCGAACGTTCTGCCGATGCGGCAAGATAATTCTTGAACGACGTTTCACGACGACAAGTTTATATCGTCTAGTTTGCGCGTTCAATATATGGAATTCGTGAAAGCTGTAACGTCCGATGGCCTGATTCTTCAAGGATTGCTTGCCGCACCGTCCAAGAACACAGACACCGTCATCCTTCACATCCATGGTATGGCCGGCAATTTTTGGGAGAACGGCTTCATCAAGACGATGTTGCACGAGTATCCCTCTCAGAACATAGCATTCCTTTCTGTTGAACTGCGTGGTTCTGAAGTCACACGAATGTTTCCGACCACCGATGGCTATCGGACGATAGGAAATGCGTACGAACTGTTCGAAGACTGCGTCAAGGACATCGATGCGTGGATGGCATTCCTTACATCACAAGGCTACAACAAGATCCACCTTCAAGGCCACAGCTTGGGCTGTTCAAAGATCGCGTACTATCAGACGCATGCTACGAACAATGCGCACAGCCTCATCCTCATTTCCCCTTCTGACATGCTCGGGCTTGAACTCGAACCAAAGAACCTGGCAGAACACAAGAAATTGCTCGCCGAAGCGACAGCATTGAAAAACGTAGGCAAAAAACTACAGCTCCTCACAAAACCGACTTGGGAAGTGTATCCTCTTTCAGCCCAAACCTACCTGAATTTCTTCCAAAACACGAGCAACACCGCTATTTTCAACTATTTCCAGCCATCATTAGGGTTCAAAACAGTAGCAGCCATCACGGTGCCGATACTGTCAATCCTTGGAACCAAAGATGATGGCATAGTCACACCAGCCAAGGATGCCACCGCCCTGCTCAAGAAACACGCGTCAAAGGCACCGACCTTCAAAGGTATTGTTCTTGATGGTGCCAAACACAGTTTCGAAGGGTTCGAGAAGCGGATCACAAAAGAAGTTGCCACCTTTATCAAAGGCATCTAGTCCTCTTGCAAGCCTTTCGCCACATAGCTATATATTAGGCACTCGGACCGTAATCTTTATATATGGTTCACTACTACAACGTAGATATTATGTTCCTGACTGCCCT
>CAYHOF010000030.1:0-13705 GCA_964358315.1 uncultured Methanosarcinales archaeon | reverse complement strand
GAGAGCGAGTTCGAGGTGGTGCGGGACGCACGTGACAATTGCATCACGGTCTGCAACATGGAGAATTTCGATCCCATGGGCATCCACACAGGCGACAGCATTGTCGTCGCGCCCTCGCAGACGCTGACGAACACGGAGTACCATGCGTTGCGCGCTGTCGCGATCCGCGTGATACGTCACTTTGGTATCATCGGCGAGTGCAACGTGCAGTTCGGCCTTGATCCAGCCTCCGAGGAGTACCGCGTGATCGAAGTGAACGCACGGCTCTCGCGCAGTTCTGCCCTTGCCTCGAAAGCGACAGGGTATCCGCTCGCGTTCGTGGCCGCGAAGTTGCAACTGGGCTACGCGCTCACCGAGATCAAGAATTCCATCACGAAGTCGACGAGCGCGTGCTTCGAACCCGCCCTTGATTACGTCGTCGTCAAAATGCCGCGTTGGGACCTGCAGAAGTTCATGCATGCAGGCCGCGGTATCGGCTCAGGCATGAAGAGCGTGGGCGAAGTCATGGCCATCGGCAGGACGTTCGAAGAGGCGTTGCAGAAAGGCGTGCGTATGGTGAGTAGCGGCATGACAGGTCTTGTCGGCAACGGTGTCAGCATCCGCGATGTGCGTCATGCGCTGCACCATCCGACGGACGAGCGGCTCTTTGTCGTGGCGCAGGCGATCATGAACGGCGTCACGCTTGATGAGATCCATGCCGCGACGCATATCGACATGTGGTTCCTCCACAAGATCAACAACATCGTCGACCTCCACAAAGAGCTCGCGGCATGTGACGCCACCGCACTTACCTCGGACCTTCTCCGGCGCGCGAAGAAGCTCGGGTTCTCCGATCAGCAGATCGGCGAGGCAGTCATACGGGATGCGGGCATGAAATCTCGAAAGAAGGGTATCATGATACGTGCGCTGCGCAAGACATATGGCATCAGGCCTGTCGTGAAGCAGATCGACACGCTTGCAGGCGAGGCACCAGCGAAGACCAACTATCTGTACCTCACCTATCATGGTTCTGAGCACGACATCACCTTTGATGCCGATCGCAACGGCGTCATGGTGCTCGGCGGCGGCCCGTACCGTATTGGCAGCTCGGTCGAATTTGATTGGTGCTGCGTGAACACCGTCCTCGCGCTCTCCCGCCTGCACTACAAGACCATCATGCTCAACTGCAATCCAGAGACGGTCAGCACGGATTACGACATCTGCGACAGGCTCTACTTCGACGAGATCAGCCTCGAGACAGTGTTGGATATATATGAACTTGAGACGCCAAAAGGGGTCATCATCGCGACAGGCGGCCAGATCCCGAATAATCTCGCCATCCCGCTCGATGAGCAGGGCGTCACCATCCTTGGCACGTCCGTGCGTTCGATCGATGTCGCCGAGGATCGACAAAAATTCTCGGTATTGCTTGATCGGCTCTCGATCGACCAGCCTGAGTGGAAGGAACTCACGACATTGCAGGACGCGCAGCAGTTCGCCATCACGGTCGGCTACCCTGTTCTTGTGCGGCCTTCGTACGTGCTCAGCGGCGCTGCCATGAGCGTGGTGTACACCGCGGACGAGCTCGCGTTCTACTTGCGCCGCGCATCGGCGGTGTCATCGGAACACCCGGTCATCATCTCGAAGTTTTATCAAGGCGCGAAGGAGATCGAGATCGACGCTGTCGCCAAGGAAGGCGCGATCATCGCGTATGCCGTCACCGAACACGTGGAAGACGCGGGCGTGCATTCGGGCGATGCCACCCTCGTGTTGCCCCCGCAACGCCTCTATCATGAGACGCTGCGTCGCATCAAGAAGACGGCGCACCGGCTGGCCAAAGAATTGAACGTGTCCGGCCCGTTCAACCTCCAGTTCTTGGCCATCAATAACGACATCAAAGTCATCGAGCTCAACCTGCGCGCGTCGCGCAGTTTCCCCTTCGTGTCAAAGGTGCTCAAGATCGACTTCATCGAGCTCGCCACGCGCAGCATGCTCGGCGAGCCTGTCGTGAAACCCGACAAGCACTTCTTCGACATCGACTACGTCGGCGTCAAGGCGCCCCAGTTCTCGTTCTCGCGGCTCAGCGGTGCCGATCCCGTCACTGGCGTCGAGATGGCGTCCACGGGCGAGGTCGCGTGCATCGGTGATGACGTGTATGAGGCACTGCTCAAGTCGCTCATCGCCGTCGGCATGCGGCCGCCCAAACAGAACATCCTGCTCTCCACCGGCCCCATCCGCGGCAAGGCGTCCTTCTTGCCATGCGCGCTCGAGCTGCAACGCATGGGCTACTCGTTGTACGCCACACCCGGGACGTACGAATTCCTCGCCGACAATGGCGTGGCGTGCACGCGGGTCGAACTTCCTCTGGGACAGCCGGAGAAGAATGCGCTCACGCTCATCCAGCAGGGAGAAGTGGACTTCGTCATCAATATCCCCAAGAGCGAGGAGAGAAACGAGCTCACGCACCACTACCACATCCGCCGGGCCGCCGTCGACTACAACGTCCCGCTCATCACCAACATCAAGCTCGCCATCCTCCTTGTCGAAGCGCTGCGACGCTACCCGCTCGACACGCTCAAGACCAAGAGCTGGGACGAATACTAGATTCGTGCGTCCTTAACAGAACTCGCACACGTTCTTCTTCTTGCTGATGACCTTCTTTTTCTTCGCTGCCATTGCTGCACCTCTCGTTTATGTGATCTTTATTCGTGGTATCGTTCTTATAATTTAATCAGATGAGCCCGAGCAGTCCGCTCAGGATCAGGTAGATGCCAAGGATGATGCGGAACAGTTTCGGGAACACGAGTACCAGGATGCCCACGACGATCGCCAAGATTGGACTGAGTCCGAATGCCATATGTTGTCCTCCGCGCCGCTGCGCACCATCCTCTACATCCTGAAGATTTATAACCTTTTCCAGGGAAAGTGAGGGCATGCTCACGATCGGTAACGTCACGCTGGACTCGAATGTCATCCTCTCGCCCATGGCAGGGTTTTCGGATGTGGCATTGCGTGTCCTTTCACGCAGGCATGGTGCGGGTCTTGTATGTTCCCATAGTCACGTGCGCTTTGAGCGCTCGCAGCTGCCCAACGCTAAACCCATCGTACACGTCTGCAATCTCCGTAGGGCTACATCCTGATTCAAGGAGTGTTACTGCATCAGACTTGTTCAACCGATCCTTCAAGGGAGTTGTCTCTTCGTTTGCAATCTGCTCCAGGGACGTCCTGGGAGGCATGAATTGGGGAAGGTATGACCGCACGGGTCCCTCAATGAATTTTTTCGCAGTTTTTAGTAACTGTCGAATTGATTCGGAACGGCGATGGATTTTGATCTCGTCATTCTGAACTGCGAATGAGAGATAGTTGTTCTCCCATCTATACCAATGGCGACTAAGATAGAAAAAGTCGCAGAATAAGGGCGCCTGATTAGCATCTGTCCTGTATAGATAACGGGCATGTTGCTCCACCAAATATGGTTTTTCATGTTCCATCATAAAATAAGTCAAAGTTTCCGTCAAAGTTGTGTCGTCAAGACTCCTTAGCTCTGGCAGTTGTCGCATTGCCTTAATGTATACAGGGAGGAGTAGCGATAAGAATGCGGGGCTGTGAGAAACATCTTTCAGCAAGGATGGGGTCATGGGCTCAAGAGAACAATATTGGTCTTTGGATAGTGTTGTATATGCCTTTAGCGTTAATTCCATCGCTTCGCGGAAGAAGAATCCCGGCCCTTGTGAAAAAATAGTTCTCAAGACTGCTTGGGAAATTCCGTCACTTCTCGCAACACTCAATTCTTGTCTATCACCAATGGATCCGAAATCTACATTCAGGCCAAATTCCTGCATTTTTTGTTGAATGTGCATCGCGCCATTCTTCTGTAGGTTTGCATGGTGTCGATACTCTGATTGTCTTGTATCGCTCTCTCGAGAGCCGTAGAAATTCGTTCCTAATATTCCGCAACGCTTCAAAATTTGTCGCTCGCAAATGGAGCTCACAGTATCTCGTTCTTCACATCCTAATTGGCCTTGATAGTCGAGATTGATGATTGTGAATTTTTCATCTGTTGCTTCAAAGAAATTTTGTGCATCCCCTTGCACAACATTGACTCCTTTCAGTTTGTTGCGGATCTGACGGGCGGTAGTAGGATGACGTTCCATACATGTTATGTTTTCTCGTGGAATGCGGAGTTGGTCGTACACCTCAGTAATTTCGAGACATTCATGGCCTGGAAAACAAGCAACGGTCATATCTCTTGGTGACATCTTGTGGAGACAGCTGTGGATAAACTCCCTCCATGCTCTGCGGTAGGCCCGCTTCCCGGGAAAATTATAGCTTGCCTTCTTCATACGTAGTCACTAGAGAGTGGTATTTATATATATTATGGTTGATCTTTCCAGTGCGGCATGTGTTGAAAAGATGTGTTTCATGTTCCGCCATTGAAGGTGCATTGTTTCGCGAGTCCTGAAGATTTATAATCTCGTTATAGGGAAGCAACAGAATGCTCACTATCGGCAACGTCACGCTGGACTCGAATGTCATCCTCTCGCCCATGGCCGGGTTCTCTGATGTGGCGTTGCGCGTGCTCTCGCGTCGCAATGGCGCGGGCCTCGTGTGCACCGAAATGGTGAATGCGACCGCGGTGAACCGGGACGTCGCGCGCACCCAGAAACTCATGCTCGTGCTCGATCAGGAGCGCCCGACATGCATCCAGATCTTCGGCAGCAAGCCCGAGGAGGTCGCTGCGTCGTGCAAGAAAGTGGAGGCCAACTGCGACATTGTCGGCTTCAATTTCGGCTGTCCTGCCTACCAGATCAAGGCGGCAGGGTGCGGCGCGGCGCTTCTCGACCATCCGGACACGGTGGAGGCGCTTGTGCGTACACTGCGGGCGTCCACGAAGAAGCCGCTGCTCATCAAGATGCGGCTTGGCAATATGGGACGTGCGGACTTCGTCGGCGTGGCACGCAGGATCGAAGCTGCTGGCGCGGACGCGCTTATCGTGCACGGCCGCACTGCCAAGGACGGCTATGCAGGCCATGCTGACTGGGAGGCGATCCGTGTGATCAAACAAGCGATCAGGATCCCTGTCATAGCAAATGGTGACGTCGTCGATGGTCCCTCGGCGAAGAAGTGTCTTGACGTGACGGGCGCTGACGGGATCGCGATCGGCAGGGCGGCGCTTGGCGATCCTGGCGTCTTTCAACGCATCAACGCGTACCTCAAGGACGGGACCGTCATTCCTGCGCCCACGCCTGCGCAGAAGATTGCCATGTTCAACGAGTATTGTGCCATCGCCAACCTTGTGGGCATCGACAAAGCGCAACTCGTGCAGCAAGCGATGACGTTCACCAAAGGCATCCCTGGCGGCGCGCGATTGCGGGAACGGTTGGCGTCAGGTGCTATCGAGCACGTTTCCATCACGGTTTGAATCGCTGGTGCCTAGGTTCAGAAGGTTTATATGCGTCCAGAAGGGAAACCGAAGTATGGGGGACTCGATCGACGCGCTCCTCAAGGAGAAAGGCCTTGAGGAATTCAAGGAAGAGTATGATTTTCTCGAGCAACGTCCAGGTGGCACGTTCAAACAGCTCGTCTTCCACGTGAGAAGGAAACAGGACGGCCTTGAGTGCGCGCTTCTCATTTTCTCACGGGACGTCGCGGTGTTCGGGTCCGGCGCGTACGGGCAGGAGCGCCTGCGCAGTCTTGATGACGCGTTCATCCAAGAATCGTTGCTCTTGAGCAGGCTGCCGCGAGACAGGCACATCGCACGCATGCACCGTTTCGGGATCAATCCCGTGCATTACATGCTCACGGAGTGGATACCGGGGACGCGGCTCGACGCGCTCGACCGCTCCATCTTGGACGTGTCCACTCGTGTCGAACTCTTCTATCAGGCGGCAGAGGCCGTGTGTGCGCTGCACGCCTACAACGTCGATGGAACACACATGCACCTTGCGCACAGGGATATCAAGGCAGGCAACATGATCCGTCGGGACGACGGCGTCCTGTTCCTGCTCGACTTCGAACAAGCGATGCCTGCCTCGTATGAACGCTTATCGCCGATCCAACGTCATGGTTCGGTCCTCTATCGTTCGCCCGAAGAGGTCACGGTGCGTGAAGCCAACCTCGCATCAGACATGTTCTCGCTCGGGCTCTTCGGCTGCTTGTTCATGTTTGACGAGTACCCGATGAATCCCACGAAAGACGATGTGTGGCAGTTCATGCGCCGATGGGCAGCAGGCCACGGTCGACGGGAGATCCGGGAGCCGTTGGCGCGTGACGTGCTGCGGAAGATAGGGTGTTGGGATGCTGCCGCGGCCGACGAAACGATAGGGCGCATCCGTGCGAATCCCGCCAGCGCGGGTTACGACGTACTCATCGACGTGTTGGCACAATGCCTCGACCCTGACTGGCGCAATCGTCCTGCCGTCAAGTACGTCGTCGACACGATCTCGTCGCGCGTCTTCGGCGGCTACGTGCAGCCTTCCGAGTCGTGGAACTTCCAGCAGAATGCGGCGCTCATCGATATCATGCAAGCGAAGAAGAACGAGATCTACAGGCGCGCCGTCCGTGAAGGCGTGCGGGAGCACGGCTGGGAACGGCACTACAAACACCTGTACAATCATATTCGTTCGTACGGTGATCTCATGGTGCAGCTGCGCGATGGCAATCCGAGCGCGAAGGTCTTCACCATCTACATGATCGCCGACGCGTTTCCCGTGCTCAGCCCTGCGCAACAGGCGGACGTCATCCACGTGGTCCAGAACATGGTCGACCGCACAGGCCCCCATGACATGCCCCGCATCAGGGAGGCGCGTGACGAGGACGACGACAGGACGATAGGCGGAGAGGCACAGTCGCTGCTGAAATATCTCGGATCCGTGCTGCAGCGCGACCTCATGCCCAAAAAAGAGAAGTACTAGCGCGTCGTCTCGAAACCTTTGAGGATGCCGCCACCGCCTTCGCTCGGCGTCCCTGTGAGTTTCTCCTTCACGTCGACTTCGTCCGAGAACGGCAACGGCCGCTCACGGAGTTCGGGCAGGTCGACGACGACGTTGCCTGCCACCGTCACGTAGACCGAATCCTGCGACGCGAGGAGCAGCGCGAGTTGTGCGGTCGGCCCCCACGCGATCTTCTGCTCGAGCGGCACGGTGGTCGCCGCGTTCGCCGCGAGGGTGAATGCAGGGATGACGCCCTTCGCTATGCTCTCGCCCGTGTCCTTGAGGATGACGTCGTACGTCACGCTCTTGATCGGGATGCTGGCGCCGCTCGGGTTGTTGATGACAAGATCCGCGGTGAGCGTGAACGTGTTCGCGCCGATATCCTTGAGCCCGGTGATCGAGAACGACTGCACGCCGACCTCATCGAGGCCGCGCAGGTAAAAGAACGCGACCCCGCCCACGAGGACGAGCACAAGGACCGCGACCAAGACTTTGTTGAGTGCCATGGTTCTTGATAGTCGGTCCCGGTTAATAAAACTTCACAGCAGGCGGTGTCGTGTTCTTCGCTACGTGCGACATAAACCATTTAAGCACCATAGTACACGAATGTGGTATGCAAGGCACAATCATTGCGGTCGTCGGCGCGCCTGCGAGTGGCAAGAGCTTTCTCTCACAACGACTGCAGGCGCACTTCAAGGCAACGGCCTTCTTCGAAGGAGGGCCGGACACGTTGCCGAAACGGATCATCCAGAACCTTGCCAAGCAAGTACGGAATTTCGAGACGATCGTCTTCTTCCGCAACAAGCAAGTCAATGCCATGGTCGAGGCGCAACAGCTCAAACAACAAGGGAAGACTGTCGTGATGGACACGTTTTGGATTACATATCAACTGTATATTGATACGATGCTCAAAGGATTTGAAAAAGAGCTTGCAGAGACGCTGGCGGACACTGACAGGAAGACGTTGCCCTGGCCCGATATCATCCTTTTCTTACGAATCGACGAGAAGAGCATTCGTCGATCCATCAAAAAGCGCGGATGGGCGTTCGACCAGAGCGAGTCGTACATCCAGCGCGTGCTGAGCGCCAACGCCGCGCATGAACGGTTCTTCAAGCAACACGCGTCCAAGAACGTGATCACCATCGACCGGACCGTCCTTGATTTCGAGAATGACGCGCACTTCAGCAGGTTGCTCAAGAAGTTACGGTCGACGATTGCGTCTCGATCGTGAGAACGCAGGGTCATTGTCGTCCTATCCGCTGATGTTCACGCTTTCTGTACCATCATCATGTTGGTGTTGCCTGCTGTGCCGAACGGGACGCCTGCCGCGATGACGACGGTTTCGCCTTGCTTGGCGAAGCCGTGGTCGCATGCTAAGCGCTTCGCTCGCTCGATGGTCTCGTTGAGGCCGTTGAGCTTCTCGGTCATCATAGGGTAGCAGTTCCACTTGAGCGCCATGCGGTTGTACGTCTTGACGTCGGGCGTGATGACGAGCACGGGTCGCTTGGGCTTGTAGCGGGAGATCATGCGTGCGGTGTAGCCGGACATCGTGAGCGCGATGATGGCCGACGCGTTGAGTTCGTGCGCCGTGTTGACCACGGCATACCCGACGCTGTCCGTCACGTCCTTGAACGCAAGGTGGTGGCGTCGCAGGATTTCCTCGTACGGGAAGTGCTCTTCGGTGTGGAGTGCGACCTTTTGCATGACTTCGACCGCCTTTTCCGGATGCTTGCCTAGCGTGGTCTCTTCCGAGAGCATGATGGCGTCCGCGCCGTCCAGTATGGCGTTGGCGACATCGTTGACTTCGGCGCGCGTGGGCACGGGTGAGCTGATCATGCTTTCCAGCATCTGGGTGGCGACCACGACCGGCTTGCCGAGCTTGTTGCACTTGCGGATGATCTGTTTCTGCAGCACGGGAACATGCTCGGCAGGGACCTCGATCGCAAGGTCGCCGCGCGCGATCATGATCGCGTCGGATGCCTGGACGATTTCGTCGATGTTGTCGATGGCTTCCTGCGTCTCGATCTTGCTCATGATCTTGATGTCCTTGCCGCTCGCGCGGATCAGTTCGCGCAGTTCGTGCACGTCGTTGGCGTTGCGCACGAAGGACAGTGCCATGAAATCCACGTCGTTGTCGACGCCCCACTGCACGTCCTTCCTGTCCTTGTCCGTGAGAGCGCTGATCTTCAGGTACGCGCCAGGCAGGTTGACGCCTTTGCGGCCCTTGATCTCGCCGCCGACGATGATCTTGCACAAAAGGTCGTGCCCGCTGATGCTGAGCACGTCAAGCTTGATGCGGCCGTCCCGGATGAAGACGACGCTGCCGCTCTTGAGTTCTTGGTGCAACGTCGGATAGTTCACGCATAGACGTTCCTTGGAACCGACGCAGTCCTGTGTCGTGATCGTGATGGTGTCTCCTGTCACGAGCTCGATCGTCTCGGGCTGGATGTCGCCGATGCGGATCTTGGGCCCTGCGAGGTCCTGCAGCACCGTCAATGGCACGCCAAGCGTGCGTGAAACAGTGCGTGCCGTGTGAAGGCGCGCAAGGTGGATGTCGTGCGTCTGGTGCGAGAAATTGAGCCGCGCCACGTTCATGCCTGCCTGCACGAGCGCCGTCATGGTCGCTTCGTCCTCGGTCGCAGGCCCGATGGTGGCGACGATCTTGGTCTTTTTTGTAGTATGAATTGTGTTGTTCATGTCCTCACTCACTTCTTTGATTGTTGACAAAATTGCGCCAGCCACTCATATTTAAAGCCTACTTACATGTCGTTTTCGGCCGAAAGTCTTATAAAGAGTACTTTTGGACAAGAGTACTAGAACAGTTCATGATAGCGCGTCGTAAGACGTGCCGAGTCAGGACCTGTGTTACACGCCACGTGAAACATCGATTCTGACCTCCTAGGTTCGCAAGCCGGGGAGTTTCGTCTATCATTCTGTTTCGCGTGGATTATAGATACTATAGGTGTAATGACATATGACTACATTCAAAGAACTCGGCGTCGCATTGCAGTACTGCAAGAACCTCGAATCCCAAGGGATCACTGAGCCCACTCTTGTGCAGGAGAAGGCGTTGCCGCTCTTGCGCCAAGGCAAGGACCTCGTGGTCCGTTCAAAGACCGGTAGTGGCAAGACCATCGCGTTCCTGCTCCCGATCCTGGAACGCATGGACCACACGAACCGTGCGTTGCAGGCGATCGTCCTCGTCCCGACAAGGGAACTCGCAGAACAGATTTATGGTGAGGTCCACAAGTTGGATCCTCATGCCAAGGCGCTGACCATTTATGGTGGCGTCGGTATCGAACCGCAAGTCGAAGCGCTGCGGAAGTGGGCGCAGATCGCCATCTGCACGCCCGGGCGTCTGCTTGATCACATGGAGCGTCGCACGATCGTGCTCGACAGCGTCCATTTCTCCGTGCTCGATGAAGCGGACCGCATGCTTGACATGGGGTTCATCGACGACATGCGCGCCATCATGGCGAAACTGCCCAAGCAACGCCAGACCATGCTCTTCTCGGCCACGATGCCCGAGCAGGTCGCGAACCTCGCGCAGGAATACATGAGCGAGCCGGAACGCCTCATCCTCGAACAGGACGAAGTGACGGTCGACAAGATCAGGCAGCGCGTGCTCGGCCTTGGCCAGCGCGACAAGCTCCCCACGCTCATCGAGATGCTCAAGAGCAGGGACCTCAAGCGAGTCATGGTGTTCTGCAACACCAAGAGCTGGGCTGAGAAGCTCGGCGAGATCCTCGAGCGCAGGCGCTTCCAGTGCACCACGATCCACTCCGGCCTCTCGCAGAACAAGCGACAGAAGGTCATCGACGATTTCAAGGCAGGACGGTGCCGCATCCTCATCGCGACCGATGTCGCAGCAAGGGGACTGCACATCGACGACGTCACGCACGTCTTCAATTACGACCTGCCAAAGAACCCCAAGGACTACGTGCACCGCATCGGCCGCACTGGCCGCGCAGGGGAAGAAGGGGACGCGATCAGCTTCCTGACCACGGCAGACGAGCCGCTCTTGCGCAACATCGAGCGCGAGATCAAGCGGTACCTACCTATCGAGTTGCCTGGAGGCAAGACGCAGGAACGTACTCAGTATGATCTTACGAGTGCGCTCGAAGACACCGGTATTGGTGGTCCGTACACCAAGCAGATCAAGCAGGGCTTTGTCGCCAAGCGTGCGGCCGAAGTCCAGCAGGTCAACGCGCAGGGCGTGGCTACGTCGGATTGGGACAAGTGGGACTGAAGAGTTGATAGTATAGGTGTGGGTGAGGGAGACTATCATGGCAACACAAAAAACGCTTCTCGTCGTCGACGACGAAGAACACGTCCGAGGATTGTTCGTGGCGTGCCTTGAGGGACAAGGTTACGCCGTGCTTCAAGCCGCGAACGGCGCACAGGCACTGCAAGCGGCAAAAGATCATCCCGGCATCGACGTGGTCGTGTGCGACCTCATGATGCCAGGCCTCAACGGCATCCAGGTCCGCGAGCAGATGAAAGAAATCGGCAAGCAGCTGCCCTTCCTCTACATCTCCGGCTCGAACGAAGCCACGCTCAAGGACATGTTGGCTCAACAAAAACAAGACCAAGTCACATTCCTGCAAAAACCCGTGCGCATGGATGTCTTGCGCGACACCGTCGTCTCGCTCTTGACAGGCATGCCCGTGATTGCGACGACTGGCTTGCGCACAGGCCAGCGTTTCACGTATGCGACACTGCAGGAACCGGTGCGCAACAAGTACTCCGAACAGGAAGTCGACGGTGTTGAGAAGGTGTTGCGTGACTGCGGCAAGGAATTCTACGACCGCTTCCCGCACCTCAGGGACGAAGAAGATTTCGATCACGCTGACACGGACGTCACACGGACCGGTGCGGAGTTCGCGTCGGAGGCGATGCGCACGATCGTCACGTTCAGCAAATTGCCTCTCAAGAGGTTGGTCCTCGAGGTCCATCGCGCTCAGCTTGGAAAGCATGAAGCAATCATCAAGCAATACATCGCCGAGCACGGCGCGAAGGCTGTCGTTGATGCGCTTGGTGACGCGTACCGATTCGTCCAGGACGTCGTCTGCCCGCTCACGCGCAACATGGACGGTGTGTGGGCGGAGCGGCTCTCGAACGGCATCAATCCCGCCAAGTTCGAGATGGCGATGGACGACGCGGTCATGTACGTCGGCAAGACGCCGCAGTGATGGTGCTGTCGACCGACCGGGCGCAGGGCCACCATAACGTTTAAATACGGTCTTGGGGCAATCCGACACATCCGAGCAACAAAACAGCGGTTTTGCGCGTGATTAGCAGAGTCAATTCGAGCCCATGGTTCAGTGGTAGAACGTCTCGTTGACGTCGAGAAGGTCGCCGGTTCGATTCCGGCTGGGCTCAGCAGAGACCAGACGGCTCACGAACCCGCAAGTTCGTCGCTGCCGGCTGGGCTCATCCGCAGATGAGGCATGGCGGCTTGCAATGCTGCAGGTTTGTCGCTGCATTTTCGCGTCGAGCTGATGCGGGGCAGTCAATTCATGATGACGATGGAAACGACGCTTGAATATCTCGCGCACACGCACAAGGCTCTTCAGAGGGACTATTGTATCGGTCAAAGTCCTGCGAATTGTCGCTCACTCGCACTCGCCACTGCGGCAAGACTCGTGCGAGAAGGCAACAATCCCAGTATCATAGAACTGCAAAAAGTAGTCGAAGACGATCTCTTTCTTGTGCCGTTGCCATTCACGCCGCTGATGTACAACGGTAGGATTCAGTGGACATTGCATCAGGTTTGTTGTGTTGACAACCAGGTATACGATCCGTTACTAGGGCGTGAAGTGCAATTGGATCAGTATGCATTGATGGCGTTCGGTGAACATCTGCCGGTGCGGGTTCTTCACACGCCTGACGAAACGAGGGCACTTGTTCGCAATAGTATTTGGCGTCTGCAGTGACCTGCAGGGCTCCCGGGACGATGTATCAATATTTCAGCACGCGCAGGCCCGGGATGCGTGCGTAATGCGCGTCTTTCGTGACAACATCTTCCCCGCGGGACAGCGCTATCCCGGCAATCATGAAGTCCTCGACATCGATTGTTTCGCGTCTGAGACTGTGCTTGAGTTCTGCGGCGCGTTTCGCGGCCACAGCGTCGAAGTCAACCACTGTCATGGATGACGCTAACCGCTCGACTTGTTGTTTGCCCTCTTCACTCGCGTTGCTTCTCAGTGCTCCTGCCCAGAGTTCCATGATGGCTGGAGCGGGTATGAGCATGGTTCCTGCGCCGTCTATGCGGCGTAGCATTGCCACAGCAGAAGGTTCATTTCTGAGGATGTCGATGAGGAATGAACTGTCAAGAACGCTCATCATGTCCGTCCAGCGCCCGTGCTATGCGCTCAATTCTCTTTTCGTATGCTATCCTGTGTTCCCTTCGTGCATCTTTCACCGCTTTTTCGAGGCGCTCGCCCTCTTCTCTCGTGAGAACGCCGACAAAGTCCCATAATGACTTTTTCTTTGCCACACGCAATATGGTCTCGCTGAAGCTCTCATGCTCGCCTTTGAGTTCCTTGAGCGCATCGTACGCGTCTGTCGTCACTGTAATCGTTTTCACCGCCATATCTATGTTTATGTATGTTTACTTATTTAAACTTACCTATGTTTAACCGCCGGGACCTCCTTGTCGTTCATAGAGGCAAATATCCTTCAAATGCGTTGCGCACAAGAATCCGGAAGGCGTCCGGCCGTGCTTCGTGTTGTCAGCGGTACGGTGTTGCATAAATGAAGTATAGTTCTGCCGAGTGGCTTCGCTCGCTAGA
>CAYHOF010000029.1:0-14576 GCA_964358315.1 uncultured Methanosarcinales archaeon | reverse complement strand
CTCGTCCACGGCGATCTCGTATGCCTCTCAGGTCCGTATGAAAAACGGTTCCAACTGGACTTGACACCGTATGATCGCCCCACGCCCTTGACAGGGGGAACGACGATGATAAGCCGTGGGACACAAGCACAAAAGGATACTCCATCAAACGCGAAACACGTGCACATCCAGCTTCCCGAAGTAGAAAAAGTGCCAACTGTTGGTTATGCGCCACGCATCCCCGGCAACGCCGACGCGTTCGCGCTCGCACAAGTCGAAAAGAAGCTACAAGATGGCCAATGGGCGGACACCGGCCTCGCGAGACGAGGCATCGACGTTGTGCTCGTCAATCTTCTCTACAACATGAACTTCCCTGAGACCATCAGTCAACACAAGGCACGCACGCATCGTGGCGTGACACTCGACGAGTTGAAGGATGCCTACTTCGTCCTCCTCACACCCGAGGACGTCCCGAAACCCGACAGCATCAAGAAACTCATCGACACGTGCAAGACAACGGAGATCGTCGCGTACAAACCGATCACTGCAAAGCAACCCGCAATCGAGCGTAAGATGCCTCCTGCAGGGTTCTTTGCTGGCATCACAGGACAGTTCAGCGCCGTCAGTATGAATGAGAAGCCGAAAAAGAACGACAGCCAGATCATGCGCAAGGAATACCGTCGACTGGATGTCGCATTCAGCACAGCAGATATGATCTACAATCACCTTGTCGCGCTACACAGGCAGCACCCGATGACGATCCATCAATACGAGGAGCAACGTAAAGAGGAACGCCGCAAAGCCGCCAACCGCAAGCCGTTCGAGTGATCGACATGAACCTCATCCGCGCAGGGAAATTCGGGCTGTATCTTCTCAATCTCGGCCTTGCTGGCGTCATCGCGTGCTATGCGTACAACGCGAGGAGCATCGAGCCTGCGCACGACCGACCAACCACTCCATATCATCAAACATACCGCCCGACTCCTGCCACACCACAGACTCCGCCACCCGCCACAACCGCGCCACAAGCCCATTCCCAATCTCAAATTCCCGTCGACCCACGCATCCAGGCGCTCACGCTCGAAGGCATGACCGAGTATAACGGCTGGCTCCCGACCATCATCAAAGAATCAGAACGCACCGGTGTGCCCGCACGCACCATCGCGCTCTGCGCACTCGTCGAGACCGACGGCCACGCACGCTCACGGTATCGCTCGCAAGAGGAGCGCTTCAAGAAGAACTACGTCGACCCGATCATGGACGGCGTCCAGAAAAGCGAGTTGAAAGGCACACTTGATGTTATGCTCGCAGAGCAACTCACAACCGGCGCAATCGTGAGCGAAAAGCAGTTCAGGGAGAACCTCGCGACTTCGTATGGCCCCATGCAGATCATCTACATCAACGCTGTGCGTCAGGGCTACCGCGGCGCTGGCGCCGAGCTTGGCACCACACGCAACAGCGTCCATTATGGCGCGTTGCAGATCAAGGCGCGCGCGAACCAACACAACTACGATGACGAGAAGATGGCGCACGCCTACAACTGTGGCTCGCTGTGGAAGTGGGTCACGCAAAAGGATGGCACACGAGTCAAAGTGCCGACAAAGCCGAGCCCGAACCATCTCGCGCACACGCGCAGCTGGGCTGCCAAACTCCGTCGATAACGACGACGCGTTCTAGTGCATAATAAAATATACTACTCAACAGTGGCTACTATACCGAAATATTTATATATAAGATAATACTACTGAACAGTAATCACATAAAGTGGGGGTCAATCGTGAGACAAACGTTACTCATCATCGTCGCGGCGTTCGTCGCAGGCATGCTGGGTGGCGGACTCCTGCACAGCCTCGCCATCGGCGACGTCCGTGCAGAACCCGTCTCGCAAGCCCCCCAGGCGTTCACGTCACAACCGGACGTGGCCGCCCCAGCCGACCACATCCCCGAGCGCAACATCAGCGTGCTCGCGGACGAGGTCGTCATCAAGGTGCCCGGCGCCGTGTGGGCCAAATTCACGCCCAGCGGCTCGATGGTCCCCGTGCTCGACACGGGCAGCAACGCCATCGAGATCATCCCGACCGAGCCCTCGCAAATCCAGATGGGAGACATCATCTCCTACCAAAGCGAATGGCTTGAGACGCCCGTCATCCACCGCGTCATCCAGACCGGTGTCGACGAGCAAGGATGGTACGCCGTCGTCAAAGGCGACAACAACGACACCGCGGATCCGGGAAAGGTCCGCTTCAGCCAGGTCAGACGCCTGGTCGTCGCCATCATTTACTGACACAAACTCACCACACACCTCTTTTCCCACACAGGTCTCGCAAGGGATCTGGGTGGGTTTTCATACTCACCTAAACACCTCTTTTCCCACGCCGGGTCCCTTCGGGGATTCGGTGTGGGTTTATTATCCATCAACAGTATACTATTCACGACAATGGCCCTCGACCAGGAAGCGCGCACGCAACGATTCTGCAGGACGCTTACGGAGTGGTATGCGCCATCGGACTGCGTCTCGCTTGGTGACGGCCTCTATCGCATGAAGAGATGCTACCGCCACTTCACGTACCAGAAGTTGGCGCACGTCAGCAAGCTCATGCACGGTCTTCGGAACATCGCTCATGCGACAGAGTTCCTCAACGTGCTTGAAGACGGACAGTATCTCGGCATTGTCGAAGATCCAACATCAGTATGGCTTCAGCGCACGTCCGACAGCGAAGAGCGATTCCTTCTGGCCATCGACGTTCTCGACGGTGATGGCGATGGCGTCAGGAACGTCATCGACGTCAAAGACATTTATTGCTACATGAGCCCGCCGCACGCCGGCGCCATCTTCATCGCGCAAACGAAGTCGCAGAAACAGTCGCCGCTCTACACGATAACCGTTCCCATGGGTCCGCTGACGACGGACGACATCGTTCACGGTTCGTTGCTGCAGCGTGTCCGCAATCTTTGTCATCAACACCGCCTATAGTTCCTCTCATTCTGGCACGCGCGAAATCAATATATTGTCGAAGAGCGTCAGGGATGGACATGGCGCAAACGTTGTATGAGCAGATGGAACGTTTCTACATGGCGCTCGAGTGCCTCGTCGAAGGGCACGCCCAGGACGACGAAAACATCACGAGCTTCAGCAGTAGTGACGCGGACCGGCAAGGCCGCCTCAACGACATCCAGACGATATTTGGCATATTGTGCTCGAAACTCGAGGGCATCGTGTTCTTCGGCCGCGACGGCCTCAAGAGCACGCTGCTCGAGACACGCGTGCGCGAGCGGCGCGGATACGCTGCGCTGGACATGGTGTGCGAGAACGGAGGCATGCCGTTCATGTACATCTCCGAACCACACGGGTTCGCAATATACCATGAGTCCCCGAGCCAATGCGGCATCTACGTTGTCGAGCGGATGCTCCCCACCTGCCTGCCATTCCATCTCCTGACCATGCACGGCAGCGAATTGTCAACCGAACCAAACAAGCGCGAGGCACTGGGTCTCACGGCGGCCGATTGCATATCCATGATGCAGCAAACGCATGAACTTGTCGCGAGCCAGAAACATTCTTAAACGGCCTCTTCTGCCGTGCACGCATGGCCGAACTTGATGATTGGATCACTGCCGGCAGGATCGCTGCGCAAGCGCTCGACTATGGCGGCACGCTCATCAAGCCCGGCGTGAAAATAGTGGATGTGTGCGACAAGGTCGACGCGAAGATCCGCGAACTCGGCGGCGAGCCCGCATTCCCGACACAAGTGAGCTGCGACCACATCGCGGCGCACTTCTGTCCTGACGCGGATGACGCCACTGTCTTTGACAAGCAAGTAGCATCGCTTGATGTGGGCGTGCATGTCAATGGTGCGATCGGGGACAACGCGCTCACGATCGACTTGAGCGGCAAGCACGCGGACCTTCTCAAGGCGTCGCGCGAAGCGGTCGATGCCGCGCTCAAGATCGTGCAGATCGGCACAACACTCAGCGAGATCGGCACGACCATCCAGGAAGTCATCGAATCACACGGCTTTGTTCCCATCCGCAACCTCAGCGGCCACGGGCTTGAGCGCTACGGCATCCACACCGGACCGACAATCCCGAATATCGACACGGGCGATCCCACACCGCTTGAGGACGGCATGTTCATCGCCATCGAACCCTTCGCCTCGACGGGCAGCGGCAGCGTACAGGATTCCGGGGACGCGACGATTTTCTCGCTCGTCAATCCGAAAGGCGTACGATCACAATTCGCACGCGACGTGATGAAAGAGATCGAGCAGTACAAGACACTCCCGTTCACGACACGATGGATCACGCAGAAGTTGGGCAAAGGAAAAACGTTGTTCGGCCTGCGCGAACTCATGCAGGCAGGCGTGCTTGAAGGCTACCCGCCGCTCGTCGATTCCAAGCGAGGCATCACAAGCCAGGCAGAACATTCAGTCTTCGTCTGCGACAAACCGATCGTGCTCACGCGTCTCTGAGACTCAAGCGCTCTTCTTCAGAGCACTGTAGAATATGTCCATCTCTTGTTGCCACACTGCAGCATCACGCGGCGTGCAGTTGACCACGCGCGTGTGCATGAAGTGTTCGCGCTCGATGCGTTCGGCGCTCGACGGATTGAACGCGGAGTCGTCCAGGTCGCCGTGCCGGTTCATGACGCGCTCAAGCGTGGTGATCACGTGGCCGGCAGGGTTTCCTCGCGCGTACGCGTCCATCACGCGGCGTTCGCAATACGTGCGGAACGAAGGCGTCACTGACGTGAACGAGAGGAGACGTTCGAGCGCGCGCTGTACCCGGAAGGTATGGACGCTGTCCGTGGGCGGCGTGCACACGTGGGTAGGCAGTGCAAGAAACAATGGAGGGATGGCTGCGCCCTCGAAGGTGTCGGCGCCAAGATTGCGCTCGCACACCACGTCGCCGAACGTCCGTGTCTCGCCATGTTCTCCCTCGATCACGAGCTGCCTGAAATGGTCGTATGCGTGCTCGATTGTTTGTCGGGTTTGTTCAACGAGAACCATGCTCTGTCCTCACCACGCCTTTGTACATCTGCATGATTTGTTCTTCCCAACGGTGCAGGAATAGTTCACCGTACGAGTCCTGCGCATCGTTGAAATGGAAGACTTCGAATGAAGGCGCCCACGTGGCATTGAACGGTGACTGCGAATAATTGTTGAACGGGTCGAGCAGGCGGGACGCGAACCAGAGGACGACGCGTTGCGGCATGCCGTTGCGGTACTGACGCATGACGTTGTGCGTGATGTAGAATCTGAATGATGGCGTCACCGGTGTGAGCGCGACCACTGCGTCGAGCGAGGCACACACACGCTTTGCATAGGCGTCATCGGAAATCGGCATGATGTTCGTGATGCCCACTGCCGCGACTGCAGGCGATAGATGACGTCGCTGCTCGGGCGTCGCAAAGGAGCCGAGCGTCTCACGCAGGTTTTCGCCCTCGCTGACGACTCTGACAAACGCGTCATAACGATCGTCGATGATGGTGCGTTGCAGTCGTGTGAGCGCCATAACCCTGGCGCTTCTCCGTCGATATTTAAAGAATCATGTGGTGGAACATAGATGATTTATGAATCAAGGCAATCGTCCAGTGCGCAACAAGGGTTCGCAATAATCACGCCAGAGCGTCGGTCCATCAAGGCGTGGTAGCACGGGATGTTCTCGCAACAATGCCTTGACGTCCCCTTTGTATTGCTCAACCATCAAATGCCCACTGAGCTGCGGAAGATGCTGCACGAAGCTGTCCGCCCATTGATACACGGCAGTATCGTCTCCCGTCCAGAAAATCACCAGATCTCCCGTCAAAAGATACTCTAACGAATGCAGGTTGCTGTTCCATTGAGACCTTTCCCGCGCCACATCCAGGGAAAAATACTTGCCTTGAGCAATCGGGGGAAAGAACTCGCAGGTGTCCGCCATCCACTCCTTGCGATCCTTGAACATGCGGAAGGTCTGTTCAAATTGTGGTCCGAAATCGCGTATGCCCGCGTCGAACTGGGCACAATCGTGCGGACGTAATGATACCCGGGGGCATTCTACAGAGACAAGGTCATGGGTGACCTCTTCGACGAGAGCACGCCGCGGACTGCGTCGATCATACACGATCATGCGGGGATTGCTGCAATAAAAACTGCTGACAGGCCGAGAAAGGGCTATCTTCAGCACTGCGTCTTGCTCAGCGCGATAAGACTCGGCAGGCATGCAGCTGATGTCAAACTCGGACGGTCCACATACAAGGAGTGTCGGAGGTTCCTTGACAGAGGGTGCAACGTTGAAGAACTCCTGCAGTTCATGCCAATAACGGACGCTGTCGCCGTAAATCGCGTGCGCACTGCGGTCATCATAAATGACAGACGTCATGAAACAAGCGGCAGTGGCTCGTTATTTAAAGAAAATGGACGCTATATCGCTCACTGCCCTTCAAAGCCGTGCTTGCGGAGTTCTTGTTTCCATTGCAGGCCGATCTTCATCATGTCCTGCGAGAATTTGGTCGAGATCTTGTAGGTTTTCTTGTACAGGTCGTAGTCGATGAGTCCCATGGCCTTCATGGGCGTGAGGATCCTGTCATAGAACTGGCGTTTGTTGTAGCTGAGCTTGACTTTCTTGCCCTTGTACTGGCCTTCGTCGAGCGTTGTCTCGTACGCGCCGTCGTGCAGTTTGGTGGCGAAGAGCGACATCTCGGTCTTCGTGATCTCGCCTTTGTTGTTGGCCATGTACTTGATGAGTTCGCGCGCCACGATGTTCTGCTGGCTTGTCGAGAAGACGATTTCGAAGATGTCTTCGGGCAGATTGAAGCGATCGTACAGGATGACCATTGTTTCTCTTGGCTTTCTCGCGGTGGCGACCGCCTGGCCGCCACCTTCCCCCCAAATCCCCAATTGAGGTAGCATTCATTAACCCAGTATATAAATGTTGGCATTCACTATACCATTTTGTCGTCGGGAAGGGACAAACCACACCAATCTCCAGAATGCCCGCTCAGGAGCCGGAATAAAAACATTTATATATAAGTTCCCCTATTGTTACCCCAGTATACAAAAATCAACCCCAGCGTGTCGCGAGCGACATGGTGGTTCACACTCACAAGGAGGCTTTCTCGCGTTTTCTTCACGAAAACCCACCCCCCAAACCCACAAACAAGATCCCCATCTTGTTGCTTGAAAGCCTTCTTGTCTTATTTTCATAACTCACGGCTTTTAGCCACACTCACTGTCAACCCGCGTCCAACAGCGCGGATGCAATCAGAAACCAAAGGGGCGGCATCAACGTCGCACAGTACAACAAGGGAGGCGCAAGGTATGGAATTCGTGGTGCAAAACGCAATGCGAAGTAATAGCCGGCAGCAAGAGGACGACCTCATGGTCGGCACTGCCAACATCAAAGTCATCGGCTGCGGTGGCGGCGGCAACAACATGGTGTCCTGGCTCTACAAGAAGGGCATCAAGGGCGCCGAAATCATCGCGATCAACACCGACAAGCAGCACTTGGACATCTCCGAGGCTGACAAGAAGTTCTTGATCGGCAAGGACGTCACACGCGGCCTCGGCTGCGGTGGCTTCCCGCAGAAGGGCGCAGAAGCAGCCCAAGAAAGCATGATGGCGATCAAGGAGACGCTCCGCGGCTCTGACATGGTCTTCGTGTGCGCAGGCATGGGCGGCGGCACAGGCACTGGCTCCGCGCCGGTTGTGGCAGCAGTGGCGAAGGAAATGGGTGCGATCGTGATCGGCACGGTCACCATGCCCTTCAACATCGAGCGTGCACGTGTCGACAAGGCCGAGTTCGGCCTGCAACAGTTGCGCAAGACCAGCGACACGGTCGTCGTCATCGACAACAACCGCCTCGTCCAGATCGCAGGCAACCTGCCGGTCCAACAGGCGTTCGCTGTCGCCAACGAACTCGTGTCCACCATGATCAAGGGCATCGTCGAGACCATCGCGGTCCCCTCGCTCGTCAACCTGGACTACGCAGACGTGAAGGCGATCATGAGCAACGGCGGCGTCGCAGCCATCGGTATCGGCAGCTCAGACACGAACAACCGTGTCGAAGAGGCCGTCAAAGGCGCGCTCAGCAACCCCTTGCTCGAAGTCTCGTACCAAGGCGCAACCGGTGCACTCATCCACGTGGAAGGCGGCCCGGACATGACGCTTGATGAGATCAACCGTGTCGGTGAACTCGTGACCGAGTCCATGGACTCGGACGCCAACGTCATCTGGGGCGCACGCGTCTCGGACGAGATGAAAGGCAAACTCTTGGTCATGACCATCGTCACCGGCGTCAACAGCCCCTGGCTCTTGGGCAAGGACGACAGCCGCAACCGTGCAAAGGTCAGCAAGCGCGTCATGAACGACGACCTCGGCATCGAGACGCTCTAAACATCTCTTCTTTTTTGTTTTTTCTTCTTCATCATGGAAACCATCACTGATCTACAACCTAAGATCGACACGCTCGGTTCGCTGCTGCGTTTGCTCTCTGAACAGGTCTCTCAACGTACCCGGTTATACAGGACGCAGGCCGTGACGCGCGAGATGGAATTGTGGTTCCCGCTTCTTGACATCACCGACGCCTTCGCGAACCAGCCGGACTTGCGTGTCGCCGCGATACAACGACGCCTGGACATGAGAGCAGTGGACGCATCGCTGGCATCCATCCGCACGCACATGACCTTCTTCGCGGCAGCTGCCCACAGTGGCGCTTTCAACGAACAAGAATACGCGCTCTACTGCCGCTACAGCCTCCGCGTCCTTGGCGCGTTCAACAATGCGCTGGCGCAACTACGCAGGAACCTCCCGTCACGCGCTTCGCCCACGGTCTGGGATGAATTTCGTCGTGCGCTTGCCGCGTTCTTGGGTCTGATTGCCCTTATCGCACGCGCGCCCTGAACGGTCCCTGCCGCGGCCTTCACTTCTCCACGGAACCTATATATAGCTACGACGCTGGAACGCAGAGCAGGAAAAAAGAGGTTGAATGGCGCTACCGCTCGTGATGATTCTGGCATGCCTGATCATGGCATACGTATGCAGCGCGCTGCTCAGCAAGCTGGGCGCGCCGCGCGTGGTGGGCCAGATCGTGGCAGGACTCATCTTGGGCATCGGCGCGCTGCGGCCGATATTCTTCGGTGCGGTGAACCTCACCGTGCTTTCCTTCCTCGCGAATCTCGGCATCATCCTGCTTTTCTATTACGTGGGGTTGCAGACCTCGTTCAGCAAGGTGACGAAACACGTCAAGCGCTCGGTGCTCATTTCGGCGTTCAACACGGTCGTCCCTCTAGGGATAGGATTCGTGGTGATGCGCTACGCCCTGCAGTATGACGTAGTGACGAGCATCGTCGTGGGTGCAGGCCTTGCGGTGAGCGCCCAAGCGGTCGCTGTCGACATGCTGGAGGAGCTCAAACTCATCAAGTCACGCATCGGCACGCTGCTCGTGAGCGCGGGAGCTGTCGATGACGTCGTGGAGCTCGTGCTCGTGAGCGTCATCCTCTCGGTCGTGCATTTCGCGACCACGACCGGCGGTCCTGTGCGCCAGCTCTTTGACCTTCTCGTGTTCATCGTCTTCATCCTGGTCGCGCGCTTGTGGCTCATCCATGCCGCATTCAAGTTCTTCCATCAGGAGGAATCAAGCACGTCGCGGTTCATGGGCTCGCTCATCATCCTCCTCATCATCGTGTCATTGTCCGAAGTGCTTGGCGCAGGCGCGCTCATCGGCGCCATGGCGGCAGGCATCCTCGTGCGCCAGACCGTCTTCAAAGAACGCGACATCCCTGACTGGGAGGAGCATGACATCGCGCGTTCCATCCACATCATCGCGTTCGGCTTCCTCATCCCGCTCTTCTTCGTGTGGATTGGCGTCACGACAGATCTCGCGCTCGTGTGGAAGAACATGGGCTTCATCGCGCTGCTCACCGTCATCGCGACAGTGGGCACGGTGGGTGGCACGGCGCTCGCCACGCTCATCGACAAAGGCAACTGGCGGGAGGGCTGGCTGCTCGGGTGGGGGCTCAATGCCAAAGGAGACGTGGAGCTCGTCATCGCAGCATTGGCATTGACGTCAGGCGTCATCACGCAGACCATCTTCTCATCGCTCGTCATCATGTCGCTCATCACGACGCTTATCTCACCGATGGTGTTCAAATACCTCGTCGTGACGTACAAGAAGCACGGACGCTTGCCTTAGAAATCGTTGAGCGGCCTTGTCTCTTCCTTGCCGCTCTGCATATCCTTGACTTTGACAACGCCTGACGCGAGTTCTTGCGGGCCGATCACGATGAGCTTCTTGGCGCCGATGGCGTTCGCGTACTTGAGCTGCTTGTCAAGCTTGCGGCCAAGCAGGTCCGTCTCGACAGTATTCGTCTTGCGCAGCTTCCCGGCGAGTTCGCGCGCCTTCACTGTCTCGTTGGCGCCGATGCCCACGATGTAATAGTCAGGACCGGTTGTGGGGTTCGGCAGTTTTCCTTTGGCTTGCAGGAGCAACGAGAGCGTGCTGTAGCCGATGGCGAACCCTGTCGCGGCTTCCTTTTCGCCGCCGAAGAGCTCGACCAGGTTATCATAACGGCCGCCGCCAAGGATGGCACGCAGTTCTCCTTGTTTGTCGAACACTTCGAACACGTTGCCGGTGTAGTACGCGAGGCCGCGCGCGAGCGAGAGGTCCAGCATGACATACTCTTGCGGGATGAGCGGCAGCACTGCCTCGAGCTCGTCCAGACCTTTGGCTGATTCCGGCGGCAGTTGCATCTGCAGCAGTCGCGCGAGCACGTCGTTTGGCGTGCCCCGGATGCTGCTGATCTCTGCGATCTTGTTTGCTTGTTCCTGGTCAAGGCCTTCATTCATGAGCGCATCGATGTACTCTTTTTCTTTGAGGTCCGCGCTCTTGTCGATGAGGCGGATGATGGCGTCGGTCTCCTCGCGGCCAGCCACATGCTTGACAAGGCCTTCGAGGAGTTTCCTGTTGTTGAGCTTGAGCACGACGTCCTGCGGCCCGAGCCCGAACGCCTTGAGGCAGCCAAGCGCCATGCTGATGACTTCGGCATCCGCTTCTGGCTTGTCCGAGCCGAACAACTCGACAGAGAGCTGGTAGAACTCCCGCAGCCTGCCTTTCTGGGGCGCCTCGTAACGCCACATGCGCTCAAGCCCGAACCATTTCACGGGTTTGGGCAGTTCTTTCTGCTTTGTCACGAACATGCGCGTGATGGACACGGTGAGGTCGAAGCGCAGCGACATCTCCTCGCTGCCGCGCTTGACGATGTTGAAGAGTTGTTCCTTCTTCTCCTCGCCTGACTTCTTGATGAGCAGTTCAGTGCTCTCGATCGCGGGGCTTGAGACTTCAGAAAAACCATACGAGGCAGCGACCCTTCGCAGTACCTCGAACACCGCTTCCCGTGTGGCATAGTCCTGCGGATAGTAGTCTTCGCACCCGCGCACTGCCTGGAATTTCATGGAACACCAAAATGCAAGCGCGTTTAAAAGGTTTTAGGAGTCAATACTCCGCGAGCGCGCTCAGGAGTTTTTTGGTGTTGTCCATGAGGTCGTGGATCGTGCCTGCGTCGAGGGTCTCGTCGCCGAAAATGATGATCTTCTGCCGCATGATGTCTGCTGCGGAAGGTTCGTTCTTCTTCCAATCGTCCTTGAGCAGCGCTTCTTGCAGGAGGACGGTGATGAGGAGGAGCGTGAGGCGTGACTTGACGCGTTCCATTGTCGGGATCGCACGCATCTTGATGGGGTCTTCGGCAAGGACGAAGCGCACCGCGCGCACAAGAGCCTCGTGCTGCTTGTGCTCTTCATTGAACAGTCCTTGGAAGACGCGCAGGTCAGGTTGTGCCGTCGTGCGCTTGGTCCGTGACTCCTCGACGTCGCGCACGAACTTCTGTTCTTTGATGCAGAGGTCTTCGAGCGCAGTGAGCGCACCGATGTAGCGTTTGAGTTCTGCGTTGTCGAAGAGGTCGGTGACGTTCCACGCGAGCGCGTCGATGGTGTAGAGGAAGGTGCGCACGACGCCGAGCTGGTGTTTGAGGTTCTCCTGCGCGAGGTTGACGGTGGCGATGTCGAGCTGGTACCATTGTTCGATGAGCAGCGTCTTTTCGTTGCGGCTGGCCGCGTCGATGGCGGCGAACTTCTCGAGCGTTTCTTGCAGGTCTGTCAAACCCATCTGCAGCGCGCTCGCGACATCATGCGTCTCCGTGGCCGCATCCTCGAGATCGACCCCTTTTTGCTCGTCAGGCATGCAGAAGCACTGGCAGGACTAGGTTATAAACGTTATCACAACCCTTGCGGGAATTGGGCGGCCCAGCGGTACTGGAAGCCGTTCTCGACCTTCTTGCGTTCGATGAAGCCCTGGTCGACCAGGTCGTTGAACACCGCGACCCACGCGCGCGACTTGCCATCAAAGACGTGACCTGGCGCCCACCGATCACGATAGGAATAACGGAACATGTGCATGATTTCTGCGCTGAGAAGGTCTTTCTGGGAGGTTTCCACAACCACGAGAACGCAGGTAGCAGATTTAAGCATTGTGCGACACAAATCCATTAATACCTTCGAAAAAAAGTCCGGAGTGTCATGAAGGATGAATTCCAGCGGTTCTATGACCTGCTCGTCATCGACAGGAAGTTCTCGGCGTATTCCCGTGCCAGCACGTTGCGTGACCGCGTCAAGAATTTGGCCGAGGAGGTCGACGAGATCGACAAGGCTATCGCGAACAACGACATGGCGAATCTTCGCGAGGAGCTCGGCGACACCATGTGGGACTTGATCTCGCTGATGATCATCGCCGAAGAGCAAGGCCTCTTCACAAGCAAGGATGTCATGACAGACGCCATGCACAAGCTCAAACGCAGAAAGCCCTGGATCCTCACCGGAGAGCAGCTGAGCGTCGAGGAAGAGCTCGCGCGCTTCAAAGCAGTGAAGCAGCAAGAGAAAGGACGTTCGTGAGTTGCTTCAGTGACCGTTCATTTTATAAATGATTTACAGTGCCCTCCACGATGCATTCTTGATTCCATCACGGTTTCAAGAATGCGGAGTTCACTATGGCGATCAAGAAAGGCGACAAGGTCAAGCTCGATTATACCGGCACGTTGGATGACGGCACTGTCTTTGACAGTTCGGTGCACGGCGACCATTCTCACCCGCTCGAATTCACGGCTGGTGCGGGCGAACTCATCAAGGGTTTTGACGACGCCGTCATGGGCATGAGCAAGGGCGAGGAGAAGACGTTCAGGCTCACGTCCGCAGAAGCGTACGGCAACTACAAGGATGAGCTCATCAAGAAGCTGCCGCGCAAAGGAATCCCCGAGGGTGCAGAAGTCGGCATGATGCTCGGACTGCAAGGACCCGACGGCCGCCAGTTACCTGCAAAGATCCTCGCGCTGGACGACGTCTCGATCACGCTCGACCTCAACCACCCGCTCGCGGGAAAGAACCTGACGTTCGCGATCAAGGTCGTCGAGTGCTAGGTTCCATCACTTTGGGGAGGAACATCCGTCTGACCTCATCGTAGAATCTGACCGTGATGCCGTTGTCGACCAGGAATTCACATTTTGGTTCGTCGAAGCACAAGGACTCGTATTCGCACCAGCACTCTGTCGTCTTTCTCTTGCCGCCCGAGAGATCAACCCAGTTTTTCGGGATGCCGAAGAAGTCTTTGTCGTAGAACACGGACGTCACTGCGTCGATCTTGCGTTTTCTTAGGCAGCGTAATGCCAACTCATCCACGGAGACAATGTCTCCCTCGTGCAGGACGCCGTCCCCAAGTTGGCTTGGCTCGAAAAAACCTCCAGGCGACCAGATGGTTTCTAACTTCTTTTTTGTCAACTGATAGAACGCAAGTGCACTCCCTTCGTCCTCGTAATCTGCTTCAGTGTACTTGAACACGAGCACGTGCCCGTCCAACGGATGGGATTGTTTCGGTTTCATGGCGCACCGCGCAGCATGGCGAACTTGATGACTTTGAGTGGCGTTCCAGGATGCACGCTCATCGAATAATAGCGGGAGTACGTGTCGTACATCTCCTTCTCCGTCGAAAACTTCTCGTGGCCTTCCTTGTCCTGCAACCGCAAGTCCTTGAACGTCGTCATGTGGGTCCAGAGAACGGTGACGCGTGCGAATTCTGACCCGTCCATCCTTGCCAAAGAAAGGATGTCTCCTTGTTCGATCAGTTTCTCGTCGTCGATGCGCCACGTCGTGTCTTTGGAGCCGTCGAGGACCATCCGCACAAGCGGTTCTGAGAATCGTAATCGTTTCATGGCGAACACACAGCGATACCCGCCGCAGTTTTCCCCAGGATTTTTTGTCCGCGAGGACAAAAAAGGCTGGCGGTGATGGGACTGCGAGGATTTGGAACCAACCTTTTTACCTTCGGTAAAAAGCTTGACCAAAACTCAGCGGTTTTCCCAGGTTTTTTGCGCGCGAGCGCAAAAAAGCTGAAATGGGACTGCGAGGATTTGAACCCCGATTACTACCACCCCAAGGTAGTGTCCTAACCAAGTTAGACTACAGTCCCGGTTGCTTGAAGCACAACGACGTTGTTTATAAGGGTTGCCGTGGAATGTTCAGCGTGTGCTGAACCGTAATTATGTTACGGTGACGAAGTACCTGGTGCGATCAAAGGAG
>CAYHOF010000028.1:0-16566 GCA_964358315.1 uncultured Methanosarcinales archaeon | reverse complement strand
AGTTGAATGGCAGGTTGGTGGTGCTGTTGATGATGAATGCGCCTTGGGTGTTGACGATGCTGCCTGTGCTGTTGTAGATGAGGAAGGTCAGGTTGATCGGGAATTCGGAGCTGCTGACGTTGATGGCGATTGTTTGTGCGCTGCCGTTGTTGAAGAGCGGCAGTGATGGGTTACTTGTGGCGTTCGTGACCGAGGGGACGGCCGTGTCGACCACGATGGTGCCGAGCGCGGTCGTGTTCGAGTTGTTGGCGGCATCGATAGCCGTCATGTTGATCGAATAGTTCCCTTGGGCGAGGTTCGCAGGTATGGTGTAGTTGAAGGGGAGGTCGGTGGTGCTGTTGATGGTGAAGGGTCCTTGGGTGTTCACCACGCTGCCGCTGCTGTTGTAGATGAGGAAGGTCAGGTTGATCGGGAATTCGTTGCTGGTGAAGTTGATGGCGAGGTTCTGCGCACTGCCGTTGTTGAAGATCGGAGAGGGTGGTGACGTCGTGGCGTTCGCTATCGATGGCCGCGTGGTGTCGACCGTGAACGATCGCGTGGCGCTCGTGCCAGAATCGCAGTTGTTGAAGAGGTTGCATGTCGCGGTGTCCTCCCTGCATGTCACGTTCCACGTGTGCGTGCCTTGCGCGAAATTCCGCACCGACACGTTGGTCGGCGTGTTGTTGCTGGTCGCCACATCTGAGCTGTTGACAACACCGTTGATCGTGAGGTTGCAGAGCATGGTCGTATCCGTGCTCGTGGCCCTCCACGTGAAGTTGAATTCGGTCGCGGAGGAGGATATCCCGTTGGCGGGGAAGAGCAGCGTCACGTTGACAGGTTGTTGCAGCTGAACTGTCACGACGTACGTCACGTTCGTGCTGCTGAAGTTCTGCGTGGCGTTGTAGCGCGCTGTGACGTTGAACGTGCCCGTGTTGCTGAAGTTCGTCAGGTTGCTCAAGGGGCTATTGCCGCGGTTGATGCTCTGGCCGTTCAGCAGGAGTTCAAGTTGTCCTGTGCCATTGGTGAGGTTGGCGGTGATGTTGATCGTGCCGTTCACGAAGATCGTGATGCCTCCCTGCGTCCCGTTCAGCGTGAGGTTGAGTGTGCTTGTGGCTTGGTTGACGACGTATTGGAAGGTTGGTGTGGTGTTGGTATTGCCGAGTGTGTCGTTGGCGATCCAGCTGTAGTTGTGCGTACCGACCGGGAGGTCGGTGATGGTGACGTTGTAGCGGAGGCCGTTCTTGGTCGCGACGCGTGTCACGTTGTCGAAGACCAATGTGACGTTGTTGACTGCGTTGAGCGCGTCGGTCGCGTTGATGGTGAAGTTGTACGTCCTGCCGCTCGTGTATGCCACGCCGCTGATTGGGTCTTCGGTGCGGTTGTCGAGCGCGGGTCCGCGTGTGTCCACGACGAATGTTCGTGTTTCGCTCGTGTTGGCGTTCGTGCCGTCCGTGCACGTGACGTTCCAGGTGTGCGTGCCGTGGGCGAAGCCGGAGACCGTGCGATTTGTGGCGGTGTTGTTCGGTGTGCTGATGCCGCTGATGTTGATGGCGCCGTTGATGGTGAGGTCGCATGCGGTTGTGCTGTTGCCGTTGGTTGTGGTCCAGGTGAAGTTGTAACTCGTCGTGGTCGCGTTGGCGTTGTTCGCCGGGAAGTTGAGCGTGATGGCAGGAGCCGTGCTGTCCACCCTGATGGTGCCAAGCGCGGTCGTGTTCGTGTTGCCTGAACGGTCAGTGGCGGTCATGTTGAGCGTGTAGTTGCCATCAGCCAGGCTTGCGGGGATGGTGAAGTTGATGGGGAGTTGGCTTGAGGTGTTGATGGTGGTGGGTCCTTGGGTGGTGATGATGCCGCCTGTGCTGTTGTAGAACGTGAAGGTGATGTTGATGGGGAATTCGGTGCTTGTGAAGTTGACGCTCAGGAGTTGTGCGCTGCCGTTGTTGACGATCGGCAGGGCCGGCGTTGTCGTGGCGTTCGTGATGCTTGGTTTGGCGGTGTCGATCGTGATGGTCCCGAGCGCCGTCGTGTTGGTGTTGTTCGCCGCATCCGCCGCGGTCATGTTCAGTGTGTAGTTGCCCTCTGCCAGGCCTGCTGGTATCGTGTAGTTGAATGGCAGGTTGGCGGTGCTGTTGATGGTGAATTGGCCTTGTGTGTTGACGATGCTGCCTGTGCTGTTGTAGATGAGGAAAGTCAGGTTGATCGGGAATTCAGAGCTTGTGAAGTTGATGGCGAGTGTCTGTGCGCTACCGTTGTTGAAGAACGGAGAGGGCGGTGATGTCGTGGCGTTCGCTATTGACGGTTGTGTGGTGTCGACCGTGAACGATCGCGTCTCGCTCGTATTGCTGTTGACCCCATCAGCGCACGTGACATTCCAGGTGTGTGTGCCGTCGGTGAAGCCGCCGACCGTCCTGTTGGTCGGGGTGTTGTTCTGCGTCTGTATATTGCTCGCATTGACAACGCCGTTGATTGTGAGGTTGCAGCTGGTGTTCGTTGCTGTGGTGTCTGTCGTGGTCCACGTGAAGTTGTTGAAGTTCAAGTTGGACGTTGCGTTGTTCGGCGGGTGGTTGAGCGTCACGGCCGGCCCCGTGGTGTCGATGGAGATCGTGTAGTTCCCTTCATCGCTAAACGCATAGTTGCTGACGGTATCCGCTCCCTGGCAGTTCCATCGGAAGATCCCCTCTGAGGGCAGCGTGTAGTTGAACCCTATTTCGCTGTAGTTGTTTCCAGCCAGCGCCATGGTGTCCGTCGTCAACAGGCTTCCGACCGCGTTCCAGACATGCAACGTCAGGTTGGCGACCTCCAGCGTGTCGTTGACATTGCATGTGAACGTCTGCGCCGCTTGGCTCGTGCGGGTGTTGTTGGTCGGACTGACAAGATGGACCACGGGCGCCGTCCTGTCGACCGTGAAGCTCAACGTGTCGCTGTTGTACGTGTTGTTGTCGAATTCGTCGGTGCACTGGATATTCCAGGTGTGGAAGCCGTCCGCGAACGTGCTTGCGAACGTGAGCACGGTGTCGTTCGCAGGGTCCGACGTCGTCTGGTTCAGATCGCCGTTGATGTACAAGGAGCAATTGGAGGCGTTGCCGTTGCTGTAGTGATACGTGAAGTTCACGGTGGAGCTGTTTTGTGCGTTGAGTTTTGTTCCGGTGGCTGGCGAGAGCGCGTACACGGTGAACGTCGGTGCGTTGCCGCCGACAGTGATCGTGCTTAGTGCAGTGGTGTTCACGTTCCCCGCATCGTCGAAGATGTAGAACAGGTACTGGTACGTGCCGGTGTAGACCGTCTTTGTCACCGCCATCGTGTAGCTGGTACCGCTGATCGAGACGTTGCTGTCATTCACCCACGTCCCGCTCAGGTTGCTGCTGAACACGAATCTCGTGAGGTTGAAATTATCATGGCCGGTGACCTCGAATATCACGTTGGTATTGTTGTATGGGGTCTCAGGCAGGTGTCCGAGGTCTTCGTACGTCGGCCTGTTGTTGTCGATGTTCACCGTGAACACGTTGCCCGAATTGTTGGTCGGCGGCACGGTGCTGCTATACGCGGTCAGTTCGTCTTCTGCCTCAAGGTCGGTCGTCGCGCTCACCGTGACGTTGATCTCCCACTGGCTCGTGCTGTTCGCTGACACGCTGCCCGAGGCGAACGTCATGTTGACCCTTCCTGTGCCGTTGATCTTCGTGAGGTTCACGTCGGTCGCGTTCATGCCTGAGAGGGCCGACGCGTTCACGAGCAGCTTCACCACTTGACCGTCCCTTGCGCTCGCCTGACCTGCAGGGTAGACCGTCGTGATGTCGGTGATCGTCGGTATGCTCTTGTCGATTATGTAGCGCATCACGTTCGTGCCGTTGTTCCTGTTGTTCGACGCATCGACGACCACGGTCCTGACGTTCCATGTCGAGAAGTTCGACAAGGCAGAGGTGTTCCAGTTGCACGTGTACGGCGTCGACGTGCGCGTGCATCCTGTGATGTTGACCCACTCGCTCGTGTTGGTGTACTGGAAGAAGACGTACGCGACGGCGGTGTTGTCGGAGGCGTTGGCCTGGAGCGGGACGATGCCGTTGATGTAGGAGTTGTTCTTCGGGCTGCGCAGCGTGCTCTGCGGTAGGATGGTGTCGTTGAAGAACGTGAGCGGGAGCAGGTCCCTGTTCTGGCCGTTCAAGTGGTATGTCGCGTCACAGATGCCATCCCCGTTCGTGTCTGCGCATGTCTGCGAGAAGCCGTTCTTCGCAGGCGTCGCCCAGAAATTGCCGCCGAGCGTGGTGCCAAGCACTATGTTCGTCCCGTTGACCCTCGTGCCGTTCCATCTGTCCTGCACGGAGACGAGGTTGAAGTTGTTGGAGTTGTTGATCAGGTTGTTGTGGATCAGGTTCTTTGCGGTCTGGTACAGATAGATGCCGTAGTAATAGTTCGACGCTATCGTCGAGTTCGTGATCGTGTTGTTGTTGCTGTAATATGCGAGCACACCGTACCCGTTCTTGGACGAGGTGACGTTGACGAAGGTATTCCGGTCGGCCCTGTAGAAGTAGATACCGTAGGTGTTGTTGCGCGCGTTGACGTCGCGGAACGTGCTGTTGCTCCCTTGGTATGAGTACAGTCCTCCGTACGTGTTCAGTGCGAGGTCGAGGCTGGTGAACGTGTTGTTGTTGCTGAAGTAGTGGATGATGCCATAATAGTTGCGTGACGCGCTCAGGTTGGAGACGTCATTGTTGTACGTGTTGGTGAGATAGAGGCCGTACGAATCGTTGACCGCAATGATGTTCCTGAACGTGCTGTTCTGGACGTACGTGCCAAGCAGTCCGCCATTCCTGTTCGCTGTCACGTTGACGTCGATGAACCTGTTCTGACTGCTCGAGTATGCATAGATGCCGTAGTACGCGTTGGACGACGACGCGATGACGGAGAAGCTGTTGTTGTTCGAATTGTAGATGTACCAACCGTACCCGTTCTGGTGCGTGCTGATATTCGTGAAGCTGTTGTTGTGGGCGTTGTTGAGGTGGATACCGTACGACGCGAAAGGCGTCCTGTTCGATGCCACGTTGCTGAAGATGTTGTTCTTCGCGTTCTGCACAAGTAGGCCCGCGGTGTTCCAGTTGTGCAACCTGCAGTTGGTCACGTTGATGTTCGTGTCCTGCAACGTCGCCCTGTTGATGTGGATGCCGTACGCTGCGACCCCGTTCCCTCCCACCAGATGATCCTGGCAGTCGAGCGACACGTCATTGGACGTGATATTGATGCACTTGCCGATCGCCGAATTGATGATGTCCGCCCCGAGCAGGTAGCGTCCAGGCGATGTTATGTCCGTGCAATTGGTCAAGAGCGTGGTGCTCGCGTTCACATGCAGACTCCTGTTCACCGCCGCGAACGCGGAATTCCCGGCTGTGTCGTACGCCAGGCAGTTCCAGGTGTAGTTGCCATTCCCCAAGCTCACGTTCCAGCTTGCGGTGGCGCTGGTCCCACTCACGTTCGTCGTCTGGTTCAGACCGAACGAGCTGTTCGTGGCGTTGGTGATGTACAAGCTGATGTTCTTGAGCGCGGTGTCATCCGTGGCGTTGCACTGGAAGAAGACGGTCGCTGGTCTCAGGGTGTCATTGTAGTAATTGTCCGCCGGGGCGCTCAAATTGACTGTCGGCGGCGTCGTGTCCACTGTCACGATGGCGACGATGAGCGTCCTGACCTCGCTCACGTTCAGGTTGCCGAACGTGTCGTTCGCGTAGACTCTATATACATAGGTGCCGTTCGTGAGGCCGGTCTGGTTCTTGAAGAAGATCGTGCTGTTGAGTGCGGTCATCGTGGAGTTCGTGCCGTTGAAGTCCAGCAAGGCGACGCTGCCGGGTTCGTTGAGGCTGACGTTGATGAACGCGCTCGAGACGTTGATCGTGGTGCCGTTCGCTGGCGTGGGGCTGATGAAGGTGATGGCCGGGAGGCGCGTGTCGATGGTGAACGTCCTGGTCTCGCTCGTGTTGGTGTTCGTTCCGTCGGTGCATGTAACGTTCCAGGTGTGTGTACCGTCGCTGAAGCCGTTCACGGACCTGTTTGTTGGTGTGTTGTTTGGTGTGCTGATGCCGCTGATGTTCACCACGCCGTTGATGGTGAGGTTGCATGCCGTTGAGGCGTTGCTGTTGGTGGTCGTCCAGGTGAAGTTGTGGCTGGTTGTTGTTGTGTTGATGGCGTTGACAGGGAAGTTGAGTGTGATGGTTGGTGGTGTGGTGTCTTGGACGGTTACTGTGTATGTGGTGTTCGTGCTGCTGAAGTTCTGCGTGGCGTTGTAGCGCGCTGTGACGTTGAACGTTCCTGTGTTGCTGAAGTTTGTGAGGTTGCTCAAGGGGCTGGTGCCGCTTGTGAGGATTTGGTTGTTGAGGAGGAGTTCTAGCGTTCCCGTGCCGTTGGTGAGGTTGGCGGTGATATTGATGGTGCTGCCGACTTCGATGGTGATGTTGTTTTGTGTGCCATTCAGCGTGAGGTTCACCGTTGCGGCCGCCCTGTCCACCACGAACGTGAACGTGGGCGTGGTGTTGGTGTTGCTGATGGTGTCGTTGGCGATCCAGCTGTAGTTGTGCGTGCCTGCTGGGAGGTCGGTGATGGTGACGTTGTAGCGTAGGCCGTCCTTGGTGGCGATGCGCGTGATGTTATTGAAAATGAGCGTGACGTTGTTGACTGCATTTGTCGCGTCGGTGGCGTTGATGGTGAAGTTGTAAGTCTTGCCGCCAGTATACGCCACGCCACTGATGGGTTCCTCAGTGCGGTTGTCGAATGCGGGTCCCTTGGTGTCAACGGTGAACGTGCGTGTTTCGCTCGTGTTGGCGTTCGTGCCGTCGGTGCATGTAACGTTCCAGGTGTGTGTACCGTCGCTGAAGCCGTTCACGGACCTGTTGGTGGGTGTGTTGTTGGGTGTGCTGATGCCGCTGATGTTCACCACGCCGTTGATGGTGAGGTTGCAGTTGAGCGTGGTGTTACGGTCGTCTGTGGTGGTCCATGTGAAGTTGTAGCTCGTCGTGGTCGCGTTGATGTTGTTCGCCGGGAAGTTGAGCGTGATGGCCGGCGCTACCCTGTCAGGTCCTAGTATCCACACGAGATTGTTCGTGATCGTCGGATCGGTGCCTGCCACGTCGAGTTCTGCCCTGAAGGTGACGGTGTTGTTGCCGGTGGTGCCGTTGGCGTTGAACGTGTAGCTGAAGTTCACCCATTGTGCCTGGTCATTGCCGGTGATGGCGATGGCGCTTGTGGGGTTCCATTGCAGCAGCGTACCTGACTTCGTGCCGCCATCCGCTGTGTTCTGGTCGGTGATCGTGCCTTCGGCCGCGAAGACTTCATCGAAGATGCTGTTGTTGTCGGTGGCGACGCGGAGCCTATCAGGCAGGTTGCTCTCGCGCGTGGAGCTGCCCACGCTCGGGTCGATCGCCCAGCTCTTTGCATCGCCTATCTGCAGGAGCCCGATCGTCATCCTATATGGCTCGTCGTTGACGAGCGTGATGTTCTGGCTGTCGTTGAAAATGCCCATCAGTTCGCCGCCGCTCACGTTGCAGGCCGCCGTGGTGCATGCCGAGAGGTTCCACACGTAACGTTTGACAAGGAACACCGGGGTCGCGAACGAGTTCACGGTGACAAAATAGGTGACGTTCGCCGTGGAGAAGTTCTGGGTCGCGTTGTAACGCAGCGTGATGTTGAATGATCCTGGCGTCCCGAACGTGGTGAGATTGCTCACCGACGTGCTGCCGAGGTTGATCAGCGTGCCGGCGCTGAAGAGTTCGATCGTGCCTGTGCCGTTGGTGAGGTTGCCTGTGACGTTGATGATGCCATCCTCGGTGAAGGAGATGTTTGCCTGCGTGCCGTTGAGCGACAGGTTGAGCATGGCCGCAGCTTTGTTCACGACGAACGTGAATGTGGGCGTGGTGTTGACATTGCCCAGCGTGTCGTTGGCGATCCAGCTGTAGTTGTGCGTGCCGGCAGGGAGGTCGGTGAGTGTCACGTTGTAACGGAAGCCGTTCTTTGTGGCAACATAGGTGACATTGTCGAACACGAGCGTGACGTTGTTGACGGCGTTCGATGCGTCCGTGACGTTGATGGTGAAATTATAGATCCTCCCGCCGCTGTACCCTACGCCGCTCGCAGGGTTCTCTGTCCTGTTGTTGAGCGCGGGACCCTTGGTGTCGACCTTGAAGTTCCGGGTCTGGCTGGTGTTGACATTGGTGCCGTCGGTGCACGTGACGTTCCATGCGTGCGTCGCATCCGTGAACCCGGACACCGTGCGGTTCGCGGGCGTGTTGTTCGTCACACTGATGCCGCTGATGTTCGTCACGCCATTGATGGTGAGGTTGCAGTTGAGCGTGGTGTTGGTGTCGTCTGTGGCGGTCCACGTGAAGTTGTAGCTCGATGTCGTCGCGTTGGTGGCGTTCGCCGGGAATTGCAGCGTCACGCCAGGCGCCGCGTTGACCGCGCTGGGACTGAAGCTCGTCCCATAGCCGATGATGACCCATTTTTCTGACGCACTGAGGGTCCAGCTCATCGTGACGCTCGTGGCCCCCGCTTCAGTGCTACCGCCTGCGCGGTGTCCTGTCGCGCCTGCCCCGCCCATCTCCAGGTTGTACCGTTCTGTCTGCCCTGCACCGATCGTGAGCGTAGGCGCGTAGACCGCGACGGTGTCGGACACGAGGTGGTTGGTGGTGCTCGGGACAGTGACGCTTGCCGTGGTGCTTGTGCCTTCGGCGCTTGTCAGGTTCGTTATCGCGCCGGCCTCGGTGAAGCACACCGCGCCTGCCAAGATCTTGTTGGTCTGCGCCAGCGTTATCACGACAGACTGCGAACCAGAGGGTGGATTTGTCAGATTGAACACCTGAACGCGCGGACTGCCTCCTGTGTGTACCACGTTTGCCAAGGACGTCATTGCCGTTCCGCCCCATGTCACGCCTGTCACTGTCTTGTCTGCGGGGCCATCGTCAAGCATCACGTTCACCACGCCAACCCTGTTCGACCCTGTGCAGTTGGCGGTGAGCGTCAGTGATGCTGCTTGGGACGTCCCTGTGCTGACGTTCATGAAAGTGGGTACTGCCATGACTGTCGGCACGAGGAGTGCTGCGAGCAGCAGGAGCGCGATCATGAGTTTTCTCATGCGGCACCTCCCAGTTTCTTTTGTGCCCGTTTGTAAACGGTCCAGATAGTGCGGTCGTCGCGATGCAGCGCAACGGCGATGTCATGATAGGACATGCCGAGGCGATCTTTGAGGTGTTGCGTGAGGGTTTCGAGAACGCTGAGGTTGCGCTCAGCAAAGATCTGTGCGGGGACAAAGAAAGAGGAGGGCTCTGCGTTCAGAGCCCCCTTCATTTTTTTGGAGGCGTTGTTATAGGTAGTCCAGATGCTGCGGTCGTCGCGGTGCAGCACGGTCGCGATGCGATGCAGCGTGAAGTTGCGGTTCTCCTTGAGGAACTTGACGATGGTCTCGAGCGCGCTCAGGTGGTCGTTGGCGAAGATCGAGGAGGGCAGCATCGACTCCTGCGTCGCGACGATGCTGCGCAGTTCGACATCAGACGCGCCGTGCCCTTCTTTGAGGTGCTGCAAAAGGATTGCGATGAGCTCGTCTTTGGTTTTGTGGTGCAGGTTCGCGAGAAGGTCAGCGTGCTCGCTGGGAGAATTGTCTACCTTCTTCGTCGATGCCTCATTTTTCACTCGAGTATACCTTTGTGGATACTAAGCTACTCAACTTGTAAGTATTAGTATATAAATATTACTGGAGAATCATCAACTTGTAAGTATGATTGGTAACAGATTACATATTATGTAAGTACTTTTACTGTTCTTGATGTATTGTCTTCTTGATAAATACATATTATGTAAGTATTTGTACTGTCTTTGTCATGTCGCTTTCTTGGAAAATACATATCATGTAAGTATTTGTACTGTCTTTGTTATGTCGCTTTCTTAGGAACTACATAATATGTAAGTATTTATACTGTTTTTATTGTTCTGGTTGCTCATAAATTACATATTATGTAAGTATAAACACTGTAAATATGCGCGTGTTGCTTCAGCGCAAGATCTCCGTGCCTTCAGGTTTCTCAGTGATAACGTTTATATATTAGGAGGAGCGTGTTCCTTTCCATGCAAAAGAGAGGTCAGGCAGCGCTCGAATTCATGATGACCTATGGCTGGGCCATCTTGATCGTCATCGTGGCCATCTCCGTCCTTTCCTATTACGGCGTCCTCAACGCAGACAAATTCCTGCCTGACAAGTGCCTCATCACACCAGGCATCGCATGCCTGAGCCACAAGGCGACCACCGACACGCTCACGCTCGTCATCCAGAACAACCTGGGACAGGACATCACCATCACGCAAGTCGCGGTGAGCACGTGCTCGTACACGACCGCGACAGCGCTTGGCAGCGGCGACAAGGTGAACCTAGCATTCACTTCCTGCTCGTTCGGAACGGCGGGCAAGAAACTCAAGACAGACATCAACGTCACCTACCGCGACGAGGAGCTTGTCTACCACACGCCTGTGGGCGAGCTCATCACAAAGGTAGAATAATTTTCTCTGGCATGTTGATGTGCAATTAGAACGTGATGTTCGAATGCGACGCATTCAGAATGCGACTTCGCGCGGGTAGAACGTGATGCCGTTGTCCTCGATCTTCATCGGGAAGATGCGCTGCGGGAACCTGGTGCCGCGCATCTTGAGGATCTCGGCGACGCGCTGCCGGATGTTCTGGCGCGTGCGGAAGTTGTAGAGCAGCACGACGCCATCCACCTCGAATTCCACCACGCTTGGCTTGTGCTTCTCAGGGTCGGATTCCTGCTCTGCGGTGAGCAGTGTGGTGCAATGCCAGCCCGCGATCATCTCGAAAAGGGCGAGCAGCGCCTCGCGCGTCTGCAATTCGTCCTTGTACATCAACGTGAACGCCGTGATGGAGTCGATCGCGACCCGTGTGACCTTGTTCGTCTTGATGATGTTCTCCACCGTGCCGCCGCCCTCAGAAAGAAGTTTGTACACCTGCTGCGGGCTGTACCTGAGGAAGAAGAACTTCTTCTCCTCCTCGAACTCCTTGAGGTCCCAGCCGAACTTGGCCATATACTTGTAGACGTTGTCCTCCTTCTCCTCGAACGAGATGAAAAGTGCAGCTTCCCCTTTCCTACACGCTTCGACGAGGAATTGGATGGCGAAGATCGTCTTGCCCGCGCCAGGCGAGCCTGAGACCAGGTTCACGGACTTCTTGATGAAGCCGCCCTCGATCTCGTCATCAAGCCCGCCGATACCGCTCGGAATTCGCTCGATGAGGTATTCAGGACGTTGCTTCATGGGCTTGCGTCCTTCAAGCACTTTTCCTGTCGTGAGCGAGATGCTGGGATTGGGAGATTCAGTAGGCCTGCCATCAAGCGCCCCCTTCACGGCGTTGAAATCCTTTGGCATTGCCTCAGGCAATGCTTGCGACGCTTCTTCGCGGCTTTCGACACGGAACGCTTCTGGCATGGTGGTCGCTTCTCACATTTCGGAGTTATATATGTTGTGGCTGCGTATGTCAGTCCCTCCTGCTCTGGCGCAGGAAATGGTAGGATGCAATGAGGAAGAGCAAAAGCACCAGCGCATTGATCTCGAGGGCAAGCACGACGTCCGCGTTCATCCAAGCAACCCCGTCAGCACGGCATCGATCGTGAAGCGTACGCCCTGGAACACGACGATGGCGACGATCGCGGTCGCGGGCGCGTACCGCACACCCCAGAGCGCCTTGCCTTTCATGAGCTGGCCGATGAGCAGCGAGCCCATGAACGCGCTCGTGATCAGCGTCAGGATCGAGAAGTTCACGAGGAACCGTTCGCTCACGACAGGCGTGATGACGAAGAGCGGCGCACCGGCCGCGCCTTCAGGCACGCTCAGGCCGCTTGATGCACCTTGCAACGTTGTCACGAGGAAGACCGAGACCGCGAAAAGGAATGGCGCGACGAGCGCGAGCGCCAGCCCGATGAACATGACGTACGTGATGATGGTCGAGCGCGTCTTTTTCTCCACCGTCTCCTGGTTGCGCAAGTTACGCGCAATCTGCTCAAGCAGCACGGCGAGCTTGCCGCCGCCCTGTATCGCCGCATTCATGAGCAGCACGGTCTTGTGCAGCTTTTGCGAGCGGAACCGTGAGGAGAGCGCAAGCAGCGATCCCTTGATGTCAGCGCCTGCGCCCACTTCCCGTCCGACACGTGCGAGCTCCTCGCGCAGCAACCCTAGTTTCTGCTCGCCGCCGAGCAAGAGCGCCCGGTCGACCGTGACGCCTGCCTTGAGATTGCCGCTCATGAGCAGGATGGCATCAGGCAGCACCGCTTCGATCGCGCGTGAACGTCGTTCTGCCTGTATCGTGAGCATGTAAAGCGTCAGCAACACCACAACGAGCGCACCAGCGACGAACCCTGCCGGCGCAGGAATACCGTAGAATATCTGGAGATCGTACGCGACAAGGCCACCAAGGACGATGGCAGCGACCACCAAGAACCCGAGCGCCATGCCTGCGTCCGCGCGCACGCCCGCGTGCAGCAAGAGCGTTTTCCAGCGCTGTCTGAAGCGTTCGGGAAACGCCTGGCCGATCGTGTCGTAGATCATAGGAGGTGCGGCCTCCGTGCCTTGACGATGCCGATGAAGATGGTCTGGAACACGATGAGCGCGGCGTACATGCTTGCGAAGATGACGTCCAGCGTGAGCGGCTCGACCTTCACGAGCGACGAGAACAGGACGATGAACGTCACGCCAAGCGAAGGCACGATGATGGCGAAGAGCATGTACATCATCGCAAGCGGATTCAGCTGGCTGCCGTAGTTCTGCAGCTGGATGATCTGCTCGTCCGCGAGCCCGTCGATGATCTCGGCCAGGACGTCGCCGACATCCGAGCCTGCCTTCATGCTGTTGCTGAGCTGCCAGATCGTGCGCCGGAAGAACGGCGACGGGTTGTCCTCGGCAAGACGCCGCAGCACCACCGCTTCATTCTCGCCTGCGCTGATGCTCGCCACCGCCTTGCTGAACTCGTGCGACACCTCACCATAGTCAGAGGTCGCGATGTGGCGCAGCGCCGTGAACAGCGGCACGCCTGCGTTGAGCTGCACGAGCAAATCACGCAGCGCAGGCAACAATTGCGACTCGAGCCTGGCGACCTTGCGGGCGATGACGATACGCGGGAAGAGCAGTTGTTGCAGCGCGACGGCGATCGTGATGAGCAACGCCAGCATGATGCCGGCCATGACGCTCGTCGGCAGGCTCAAGACGGCGCTGAAGACGAGGAAGAGGATGATGTCGGAGAGGAACGCGCCCGCGATGTATTCGTGCGCGGGAAGCTCGATGCCCGCCTGCCGTAACTGGTCCTCAAGGTCAGGGAATCGTCGCTGCACCGCGGTGCCCACGCCGTAGAAGGGCCGCGCAAGCCGACGCAGCGCTGGCGCCGGAATGACCGCATACGGGATGCTCTTCATCGTGCGAACTCGTTCGGGTCCAGGTCTTTTGTCGCAGCATCCACCACCCGTTGCGGCGTCGCGTAGTAGACCTGCATGATCGTGGCGATGCGATCAACGCCGCTGAAATCGCGCTTCGCGAGCCACGTGATGATCGCCTCGCGCTCAACGAGTTCCTTCTGTATTTCTTTGAGCGTGCAGCCCAGGTGCTGGCAGAGCTTCTCCATGATGCTCATGCTCTCGCCGTGCTTGACGATCGCGTCCTCGGCCGCGGTATAACGGTAGAGCAGGTTCGGTTTGACGCGCTGCACGCCTGCGTCGTTCTCACTCACGAACTCCGCGACCTGGAAGACCCTGCGCAAGCCCTTGCGGCGGTCCCTGAACATGACGACGTTGATGTGCACGGCCTCAAGGAGGTTGGCAGGGATGGAGATCGGCGGGTTCACGAGCCTGTTGATGGTCTCCTGCGCGTTGTCGGCATGCACGGTGGCATAGACACTGTGGCCGGTGTGCATGGCCTCGAAGAGCACGGTCGCGTGGTCGCCACGGCGCACTTCGCCGAGGATGATGCGGTCCGGCCTCATACGCAACGACGTCACGAGCAGGTCGAGCATGTTGACTTCGCCCTTGCCCTCAGGGTTGGCGATGCGCGTCACGAGCGGCTCCCAGAACAAGTAGGTGGGCAGCTGCAATTCGCGGGTGTCCTCGATGGAGATGAGGCGCTGGTTGGGCGGGACGAAGGGCATGCAGACATTCAGCATCGACGTCTTGCCTGACGCCGTGCCGCCAGAGAACAGCACGTTCATCTCGTACTGGATGGCGATCCAGAGCAGCGCGAACACCTTTGCCGTGCACGTGCCGTTCTTGATGAAGTCCACGAACGTCCACGGGTCGCGCGCGAACTTACGGATGGTGAGCGTGTTGCCCTTGTTCGCGATAGGATAGAGCACGGCGTTCGCACGATCGCCTGTCGTGAGGCGCGCGTCAAGGATCGGGTGTAGCACGCTCACGTCGCGTCCGACCTTGCGCGCGATGATCGCCGCGTAGTTCTGCACCTGCTCCTCTGAAGCGATCCTGAGATTGGTGGTGAGCCAGCCATGCTTCTTGTGGAACACCATGACCGCTTCGCGCGCAGCAGGCACCACAATCTCCTCAAGGTTCGGATCCTGCATCAGATACTCGATATCACCAAGACCGGTCATCTCGTTGACGACATAGAGCACGAGCAGTTTCCGTGTCTCTGGCGGGACAGAAGGAACATGCTGTTTAAGCGACTTGTCCACGAGCGCTCCCACCGTGCGCTGCACCTCTTCCTGCTCGTGAACATTCGTGGCAACGATCGTCGGGAGCCTTGCGGCGCCGATGAGTTCATCCTTGACGTCCTGCAAGAGCAACTTGGTCGGTCCGGACACGTCAGGGATGGCGATATCATAGCGTCGCCCGGTCTCTTCCGAGAGAATTGAGACTGAGATGGCGGTGTCAAGGTGCGCGAACACGACCTTGTACTGCTCGAGCATCATGGCCGCACCACTTCGATATCGCCAAAGAGCGGATAGCGCACTTTCACGAGGCTGTTGTGTTCCAGGATGCGCACCCAGTGCAGCGCCATGTCGCGCGAGACACCCGCGCTCTTCGCAAGCGTCCCCAGCTTGACCTTGCCCGACTTCTTGACAAGGCCATACGCGGTATCGATGCCTGTCGTGATCTTGCCAGAATCAGCACCTGAGGTGGGCATCGTGCGCTCTATAGTCTCAAGAAGTTCCTCCACCCTGGCATCTTCTTGATGCGTCGCGCTGGTGCGTTTGTTCACTCCTTTGGCCGGTTTCGGCATGCCACTCCCCCTTTTTCGCGCCTGATGCGCTTTCCTTCCCTTGTATGCCCGCCTTTAAAAACATTGCTCTAGAAGTATTGACGGCGTACGGGCAATCACACGATGCGTACGCCATCGTTACGCTCTACCCCTAGCCGGGAAGCGTTGGTCACGACCACGACAGACGGATGGCGGACGGTGAGGTCCTCGCCCTGGTCTGGCAGCTGCAGTCGGGTGCTGACGTTCATGTCAAGCGATCCCGAGATCGCCAGGTCACCGTCATTGAAGAGGCTGATGCTCGCGGTGGTGAGGAGCGCATTGACGACCGTGACCGTGTTGTTGACCGACGGGTCGACAAGCTCGGTCCTGTCGCAAACATTCGGCACCACTTGTCCTAATATATTGGTCGTGAACCCTTCGACGCGCACGCGCAACGACGTCGAGCCAGGAGTGAACGACCAGAGACAGAGCGTGAACAATTCATCCGTTGTCGCGAGCACGTAATAATCTTCAGCACTTCCGTTCCCGTGCGTGATGAGGATGTCATTGCCGAACGTGTTGTGTGAATAGGTGATGTTGTCCGGCAGGACGCGCAGGACCGGGTCGTCTTTGAACGTGCTGGCGCTGAGCGTTACTGGCTGGTTGGATGCCTGCACAAACGCCGCGAGATCGTCCACCGCATCGCGGAACCCTTGCACGTTGTTGTTCGGCAGCTCCTCGTTGAACGTGACGGTGGAGTCGTCGATGTCGATACCGATGCCTGCCTGGCGCACGAAGACCGTCTGCAACGCGCGCTCGAGCGACGCGTGCAGCACCTGTGCCCGTGCAAGACCGTTGCTTCGCTCGAGTGCGACGGTCTCATCGGTTGCGCTGTCCACGATGACGTTGGCAAGGACGACAAGCAGCGCGGTGATGACGATCGCGCTGAGCGTGAAGAACATGCCTTTTTTCATCGGTGCCACACCCTGTGCCGTTCTATGCAATGCGCATTGTCGTCGCTGACGAAGAACCCGGCGCCGCTTGCCACGATGGTGCGTGAGGGCGCTTCGGATCCAATGACGAACGATGTCCCGTCGTCGCACGTGACGTTCATGCGCATGGCATACGCCGCCGGGAGCGTGGCGTTGATGGCGCTCGAGATCGTCGCATTGTCGAGCGTCGCGAGATCGCCGTTGATGTCGAGCACGGCCGCGACATCGTCGCCTGTATCGCGCAGGTTGGCGGACGACAGCGGTATCTGCGCATGACCTATCCTGACGCTGATGAACGAAAGCGCTGCAAGCAGCACGAAGAGGCCCAGCCCCGCGTCGAGGGTGCAGACCTGTGCTTTAGTGTTGCAGCAGTAGCCGCATCGTCGCCGTCTCA
>CAYHOF010000027.1:0-17681 GCA_964358315.1 uncultured Methanosarcinales archaeon | reverse complement strand
CATGCGTGCGTTCCAGTTCGGCGCGCCCCCGCACGGCGGCATCGCGATCGGCTTCGACCGTCTGTGCGCGATGCTCGCTGGCGAAGGCGACATCCGCGAGGTCATCGCGTTCCCACGGACGAAGAACGTGGAGAACTTCATGGACAGCTCGCCGCAGGAGTGGACCGAGGGCTGGCTTAAGGAACTGCATCTCAAGACGGACATTCCCAAGAAACCATGAAGATCGACAAAGCCCTCATCGAGAGCGTGGCGCGCAACGCGCGCATCACCCTCTCGGAGAAGGAGAAGGAACGCTTCGTGAAGGAGTTTGCCGAGATTCTGGACGCGTTCTCGATCGTGGCGCAGGCGCCCGCAAGCGATGTCGCGAGCGTGCATCCGACGCCTGTTGTCGACGTGACGCGCGCTGACACGCCCACGGCCTGTCTGAGCCAGGATGAGGCGCTCTCGACGACGCAGCTCAAGAAAGACGGGTATTTCAAGGGACCGAAAGTGTTGTAGGTGGTGTGGATGAAACGTGTGGTATGTGTGCTGCTACTGGTAGTGGTGGCGTGCGGAGGCAGTGGTGTGAAAAAGAATCCGATAGTCACGATCGAGACCGACAAGGGAACGATCACGTTCGAATTGTTCGCTGACAAAGCGCCCTCGACGGCAGCCAATTTCAAGAAGCTTGCCGACAAGGGATTTTATGATGGTCTCGCATTCCATCGTGTGATCCGTGGTTTCATGATCCAAGGAGGCGACCCGAATGGCGATGGTACAGGCGGCCCTGGTTACGAGATCGACGATGAATTCGGTCCTGGCCTCAAGCATGACAGTCCTGGCATCCTTTCAATGGCGAACGCAGGTCCTGACACGGGTGGTTCGCAATTCTTCATTACCGAAGCAGCCACGCCCTGGTTGGATGGCAAGCACGCCATCTTCGGCAAGGTCGTCAGTGGCATGGATGTTGTGCGCAAGGTCCAGCAAGGCGACGTCATGAAGAAGGTGACCGTGGCCTGATGGTGTCGCTCGCGCAGTACGTCAAGGACGTCGCCGCAGGCAACGTCTCTGTGGTCGAAGAGGCCCACAGGATGCTCGCGAGCATGAAGAGGATCGACGCTGATTATCATTACGTCAATGCGTTCGCAGAACAGCGCGCGCTCGCTGACGCAGCTACCGCGGACAAGGCAGTCAAGGCCAAGACGGCGGGCAGGCTCGCCGGTGTGGGCATCTCCGTCAAGGACTGCGTGTGCGTGCGCGGGGTCGAGAGCACGGCTGGCAGCGACATCTTGCGTGGCTACAAACCGCTCTTCGACGCGACTGCGGTCGAACGCGCCGTGCACCAGGGCGGCATGGTGCTTGGCAAGACCGCGCAGGACGAGTTCGGTTTCGGCGGCTTCAGCGTCAATGTCGGCAAGGGATATCGTGTGCCCAAGCATCCGCTCGAGACCGTTCGTTCGTGCGGCGGCAGTTCTGGCGGCGCGGCGGGTCTCACGCGCAAAGCGGACTTTCCGCACGTCGCGATCGCTGAGAGCACGGGTGGCAGCATCACGTGCCCTGCCGCGTTCTGCGGCGTCGTCGGCTTGTGCCCGACCTATGGCCGCGTGTCGCGCTGGGGCCTCATCGATTATGCCAACTCGCTCGACAAGATAGGCTCGATGGCAAAGACAGTGGAGGACGCCGCGCTCTTGCTCGAGATCATGGCCGGCGCGGACCACAACGACAGCACGTGCTCGAACGCGGCAGTCCCGTCGCTCTCGAACGTCCAAACTGACGTCAAGGGATTGCGCATCGGCCTCATCAAGGAAGCATTCGGCGAAGGAGTCGATCCTGCTGTCGCCGAGAGCGTCAAGAACGCCGCGAAAGAACTCGAGGCGCAAGGCGCCATCATCACGACAGTGTCGTTGCCGCTCGTCGCCAAGTATGGCGTGCCGTGTTATTACCTGATCGCGATGTGCGAGGCGAGCACCAACCTCGCCAAGTATTGCGGCATGCGTTACGGCGCGACCGGACCGTTGCAGGGCTCCTTCAACGACTACTTTACCACAGTGCGCACCGCGCATTTCGGGGACGAGGCCAAACGCAGGCTGATGATCGGCACGTTCGCCCGCATGGCAGGCTATCGCGACGCGTACTACCTCAAGGCGCTCAAGCTCCGCACCACGCTCATCAATGAGTATAAGGCCGCGTTCAAGAACGTCGACGTGCTCGCAGGCCCCACCATGCCCATGGTCGCACCCACGTTCGATGAGATCGCCAAACTCACGCCGTTGCAGAACTACATGGCAGATATACTTACCGTCGGACCGAACGTGGCTGGCTTGCCGCACCTCAGCGTGCCCATCGAGCCAGCGCACCGCCTGCCCGTGGGCTTGCAGTTCGTCGCCGACCACTTGAATGAGGCCGCTCTTGTGCGTGCCGGCAAGGGGACAGAATGAGCTTCACATCCCCGGTCGTCATCGGTCTCGAGATCCACGTGCAACTCAACACGCGCACCAAACTGTTCTGTGGCTGCCGCACGAGCGCGGACGCGCCCAACAGCGCGACGTGTCCGATATGCTTGGGCCACCCTGGCGCCAAGCCCGTGCTGAACCGCATCGCGCTCGAGAAGGCGGCGGTCCTCGCGCTCGCGCTCGGCTGCACCATCAACGCGACGGTGCAGTTCTCGCGCAAGACGTATTTCTATCCTGACATGAGCAAGAACTACCAGATCACGCAGTTCGAATTGCCTCTTGGCGCGGACGGCGCTCTTGTGCTCGACAGCGGCAAGCGCGTGGGCATCAAGCGCGCGCACATCGAGGAGGACCCTGCCGCGCTCGTGCATCAAAGCGAGGCATCCTACACGCTTGTGGACTACAACCGCAGCGGCGTGCCGCTCGTCGAGATCGTCACAGAACCCGCGATGGACGACCCTGAGGAGGCGCGCGAGTTCATCAAGAAACTCATGCATGTCATCTCCTACTGCAAGGTGTTCGACGAGAACGAAGGCATCATCAAGGCGGATGCCAACGTCTCCATCAAGGAGACGGGCTACACGCGCGTCGAGATCAAGAACATCACGGGCGCCAAGGAGATCGAGCGCGCGCTCGAGGCAGAGGTCGCCCGCCAGCACCGCTGCGTCAAGGACGGCGAGACAGTCGTGCAGGAGACGCGCGGCTGGGATGCTGCCGCAGGCATCACCAAAGCGCAACGCCTCAAGGAAAGCGAGGACGACTATGGGTACATCATCGACCCAGACCTTCCCACGATCATCATGTCGGACGCGATGGTCGCCACGCTGCGCCAGCTCGTGCCTGAGCTCGGCGCGGACAAAGCCAAGCGCTTCGTCGACCAGTACGGTATCGATGACGTGGACGCGCAGGTCATGGCAAAGGAGATCGAGCTCGGGCAGCTCTTCGAGCGCGTCGCGCAGCGCGTCGAGCCAGTGCTTGCCGCGCGTTGGATGCGGCGCGAGTTGCGCCGCGCGCTGGCCGCAGCGAATGTGTCCGCGGCAGACGTCGATGACGCGAACCTCGTCGAACTCCTGCTGCTCTTGCAGCACAAGACGATCACCGACCGCATCGGCCAGCGGCTCACCGACAGGCTGGTCGTTGAGGGTATCTCGCCGGCGGCCGTCGTGAAAAGCGAAGGCCTTGGCGCGGTCTCCGACGAAGGCGCCATCAAGGCAGTCGTCGTCGCCGTCATCAAGGACAACGGCGCCGTGGTCGAGGACTTCAAGAAAGGGAGCGACAAGGCGTTCAACTTCCTCGTGGGGCAGTGCATGAAACAACTCAAAGGCAAGGGCTCTCCACAGGTCATCACCAAGATCCTCAAGGAGGCCCTCGCGTGAGCGTGCGCCGTATCGTGCGTTTGTCGGGCATGGTCGCGCTTCTCGTCGTCGCGTGCGTCATCATCTTCCTCGTCGCGGCCGCCTATCTCGCGATCAAGATCATCCTGTGGTTGCTGCCGCTCATCATCGTCGCGATCGCGGCATGGGTGCTCTTGTACGTCTTCAACAAGCCGCCCAAGAAACAATCACCGCATCTCGACGTCGCATTCAAGGTCAAGGGTTGAGGAGCGGGGACGATTCTGCGCGCACGCGCTGCTCGAAATCAGCGACTTTCTCTCCGTCCTTGCGTTCGGTCGCGAGCGCGCGGAGGAGTTCTTTCGTGATGGCGATCTCCTTGTGTGCGTCGAGATGGGACTTGCCTGCGTGTTCGCGTGCGAGACGGTCCTCGATGTCCTCGAGCGATCCTGCGTCGCTGAGCGCGACGTCCTCGAACTCCTGCGCGCGAAGCGCACTGGTGTTGCGCAGCACCGTGAGGGCGCCCTCGAGACCGCCGAGGAGTTCGTTGAACCGGATGTCCGCCACGCTTCCTTGGCGCAGCGTGCCTTCGACGCGTAGCAGCACGATCGCGCCCTCTGCGCGCGGCGGTAGCGCCGCACGGATCGCGGCCTCTGCTTCGGGCGGATTCTTGCCCTCGACCGAGACGGTCACGCTCACGACAGGGTGCAGTCCGATGGACACGTGTTCCACCTGCCAGTCACGCACCAGGCAGAAGCTGCCCGCGCCCAGTTTCTCGAGCTCGGCGAAGTTGTTCGGGAACGTCGGTCCTGGATACACGACATTGAGATAGCCGGGCATGCTGTGTTGTCTGACGATGTGGATGTGGCCGCCGGCGTAATAATCAAAGCCGCGAGGCATCAGCGAGATGCCAAACGCATCCATGTCCTGCAGCTCGTCCGGCTTGAGTTCGGCGATGCTGCCGTGGAAGAGGAAGATTTTCGGGCCTGCAAGTGTCTCGAGCGATGACCTATCCAGCGCTTCGTAGTAATGCTTCTCGAGGCCGCCCCGTCGTCCGAGCAGCCCGCAGAGCTTCACACCAGTCTTCGGATCGACCACGGGGACGAGCCTGAGCGTGCCGTCCGCGCCCGCTTCCCCGCGCGAGACGTTGGTGCCAAGGCCTGCGCTTTCGATGACGTCAAGGACGGAGCGGTTGGTCGCGGAGCAATCATGGCTTCCTGCGATGAAATACGTCGGGATGCCCGCTTCCTTGAGCTGCCGCAACTCTTCGAAGGCGACACGGATGGAATCGATGCTCGGGATCGCGGTGTTGAACAGGTCGCCGGCGATGAGCACGAAGTCGACCTTCTCGTGTATGCAGCGCTGGATGGCCGTCTCGAACGCCTTGTGGTTGAGCTGCCGCAATGCCGGGTCGCGCCATCCTCCAAGATGACAATCCGCTATATGGGCGAAGAACATGCAGGCAGGTGGCTGTCAGCGCTTCAAAAGAATTTCGTTACTGAAGATGCAGCGAGTGGCGGTAATGCATCAATGGGAAGAAGAGGAGATTGCTGTGGTTGTTGAGCACGCTCGTGGTCGCGGGTGTGGCTGCATCGTCGGTATGGTACTGGACGAAATCTTCAGGAAGGACCAAGACGCCATCCTTGACGATCTTTCCGAACGTCTCGTGGATGCCACTGACGCGCACCGTGCCGTTGCGTCGACTGATTGCGGCGGTGTCGTCGCGTGTCGTACCGATTCGGGTTTCCATGCTCAGGACGTAGTCACGCAGCGAGCGCCATGCTTGCGTCGCGCTGTATTCGTTGACAGGGGTCATGCCTTTCGGCGTGTGAAGGGCAAGCCGTTGTGCTGCCGCGTCTGCCGTCATTGTGCCGATGTCGAATCGATCGATGCTGAAGTGCAGGAGAACACGTTCGGGATGTTTTGGTCTGTGGAGCACGATGGCGTTGTCCTGCCACCCGAGAGCCAGATCAAGAGTGGCGCTTTGCAGCACTGCACTATATGCTTCCTTGAAGAGCATTCGTGTGCTACTGCGCGCGGTATTTGTTGCGCCGTGTAGTTGTCGTGTGTCGTCAGCACTATACATAAAAGCTCCTATAATTAACTACTAAGAGGTAGTGTTTTGTTTATAAAGGTTACCGTTTTCACTCACAGAATGCCTGCGAAAGGCGCCAATGCCTGTTGGTGGAGGTTTTTGCGTGCGCTGTTGCTCATGCCGCACTTTTCGAGCCAGCTATCCAGTGCAATAATGTTGCTTTCGTATGCAGGCAACGTCGTCTCCGCAAAATGCTTGAGGAACAATGCCGCACTCCGATATTCCTTCATTTTGGGCGTGTGCGTAAGTTCGTCGATGGTACGTACCAGCGATGACGAGAGTCCTCGTGCGAGCAACGACATGTGCCACAAAATCGGGCGTCCAGAATCGTGGGATTGCGCGAGCGTCGACAGTGACTGCAGATCCTTCACTTCTGTGTATACACGGTCGATGACCTTGCGGAACATCTGGGCAGCATCGGGTTGCGGGCCACGCCCGCGCTCAAATTCACCATACTGCCCTCCGAAATCATCGAAGAGCACGTTGTAGACGCGGACAGCTGCGACGCAGGCATGCAGCGCATCCACGATCTCGGTGAAAAGGTCCTGGACTTCGCCGACAGTGAGGTCAGTGCCTTTCTTGACGCTTCCTGCGACCTTGATCGCATTGACCACCTCGGTGACGCTCATGCACGTATCGACGTCCTAAAGACTATTTAATCGTTATGCTGGTTTCACACCGCTGAATGATCGTCGCACCGGCTCTGTTCGTGCAGCGTCCACGACGTCCTTGAAGAACGGGATCTTGATCGGCAGCGCGAAGCGCGCGAAGTTGCTCGTCACGATCGCTTCGCCTTTGTCAAGCGACGCGATGGCGCGGTCGTCCTCGCTCAGATCTTGTGCTGCGCTTTCGATGAGCGCCTGCCTCTCCGGTTTCATCTCGGTGCCGAGGATGATCTTCGTGTTCATGTTGGCGAGGATGTCGCGCGGGATGAGTGAGGGCAGTTGCGTGATCGCGATGAGGCCCACGCCGAACTTGCGTCCTTCGCGCGCGATGGTGGAGAAGATGTTCGGGCCGCGCTCAAGCGCGTCCTTGCCCAGCACGCGCGGCGCCTCCTCGATGACGATGCTTATCACCGGCCGTTGCGCGAGCGTGCCTTTGGTCTTGTGCTCGCGGTGCTGGCTGAGCACCTTGTGCGCGATGAGGCTGCCGATGAGCAGTTCGGTCTGTCCCGCGAACTCGGACGTGTCGACCACGACCGTTTTTGCATCATCGAGCGCATCGACGATGTCACTCACCGTCGTGCCTCCTTGGACCGTGTCGAACGCGCCGCGGCAGGTCAAGCCCGCATCACTGACGCCGATGTCGAGCAGTTGCATGAGCCGTCGCTTGATGACGGCAAGCGTGCCCTCCATGAATCCTTGCAATGGTTTGTCCATCAGTGCCGCCTCGACCCAACCGTCTGCGTAGACCTTGTTGTACGCGCTGAGCGCCTCGCGTTGCGCGTCGCTCCATGCCATGACGCCATCGAGGTGCCAGGGTTTTATCTCATCGAGCCGGATCTTGAGCGTGCGGCCGCCCGGCGGTGCATCGCGTGGCGTGTAATAGCGCAGGCGTTCGGCGGCGTGCGGATGGTTGTGCAGTCCGATGCCGTGGTGACCGAAATATTCGTCGTGCGGGTCGAGCACGAGCAGGCCGCACCATGGTGCGTCCAGCGTGTCCCAGAGCATGCACGACGCCAGATTGCTCTTGCCTTTGCCTGTCGTCGCGCTGACGAGGATGTGGTGGCTGAGCACGTCGCGTCCTGGCAGCGCCACAGGGACGGGAAGGCGTTTGCTGCCTGAGCGCAGATCGCCCAGGTGCAGCGGGTATTGCGGCTCGACGATGAATGCGACGTCGCTTGCGGTCACTTCCCGCACCTCGGTCATGAACGCAGGCAACGATTTGCTCATGCGCGCGACCCCGTCCACGACCGTCACGACGGGCTTGAGTTTCGCCATGATGTAGGCGCGCAGGTGCTTGTCGATGAGGCCCAGCGTCGGGTCCTCCTCGAGCTGCAGCCCGCCGATGAGTTCGAGGTGCTGCTGCGTGAGTTGCGAGCCGTACACGAGATCCACGACCTGCAGGATATGCGTGCTCGTGGCGTCGCCGCACACGAGCAGTTCCCCCAGCTCGAGCGCGGCGTCGTGTTTTTGCCGCACAAGCACGGCGGAAGAGCCGCCGCCGATGAGGAGTCCCTTGCCCATATGCCGGATGCCACTGGTTGCCGTAATAAGCATTGTTGTGATGCGAACACACCATCGCCGTAACATTATTATAGCATCACGTGCTGTGCAGGAGCATGTTCTTCGACATGCTCCGACGGAAAAAGGCGCTCGGGCAGGCCAAGCGCCTCGAGGAGGAGCACGTGCCCACGCAGGAGGAGTTCCTCGCAGAGGTGCATGCGGCGAGCGAGCGCGAACAACGCCTGCGCTCGCTGCTCGTCGATATCCGTCGCATCAAGGCAGGCGCGCCGCCGCTGCGCAAGGCGCCTGCCCGTGCGAAAACGACGCCGCTTCGCCCGAAAAAGGCGCGCAAGACCTTCCGCTCGTCGAGAAAACGCAAATCTCCGTCGAGAAAATAGCGCTTCTTCGAAAGCTTTATTAACCACCGCGTGATTGCTCTCCGACGGGGGAACGGGTTTCCTCCATCGTATTCAACACTAAAGGAGGGTGTATACATGGCTGAAAAAGTAGCAAGTGCTGGTGTGAAGAAGGTTGACGGTTATCTGTACTTCGTCGACAAGCGCGGCGACGTGTCGCGCGTCAAGATGGCCCGTGGCCGCAAGAAGGGCAAGATGGGCAAGCCTGAGTGCGTGTGCAAGGTCGGCGTCAAGAAAGTCGGCGGCTACCTGTACTTCGTCGACAAGAAGGGCGACATCTCGCGCGCCAAGATGGTCCGTGGCGGCAGGTAAAACCCGTTAGTTTCTTTTTTTCTTTTCTGTTCTTTGTTCCTTCCATCATTGCGTTGTCTGTGCAGTCGAAAGACATAAAAGGCGGTCGTCCTCCCGTTTTTCCAATCAAAGGGTGGTGTGATGTTAGGGTTCCTCAACAAATTGTGGCGCAAGATTTTCAGCAAGCGACGTTCCGGTCCTGTCAAGCTCGGTCTGTATGGCCCGCCGAATTCAGGCAAGACGACGCTCGCGAACAAGATCTGCGTGGACTGGGTCGGGCAGGAGATGGGCAAGGTAAGCCCCATCGCGCATGAGACGCGCGAAGTGCAGACCAAGGAATCCGTGACGCTCAAGAGCAAGGACGGCACCGAGCTTCTCTTCAACCTCGTCGACACGCCGGGCATCGCCACCCGCATCGACTACGAGGATTTCGTCAAGGCAGGCATGCCGGAGAAAGTGGCCAAGCGCAGGGCGCGCGAGGCGACCAAAGGCGTCATCGAGTCCATCAAATGGCTCGACGACATGGACGCCGTCATGGTGGTGCTCGACGCCACGCAGGATCCCTACAGCCAGGTCAACATCACGATCCTTGGCAACCTGCAGGCGCGTGAGATCCCGGTGCTTGTGGTCGCGAACAAGGTCGACCTCAAGCGTGCGCGCATCAAGCGCATCGAAGAGGCGTTCCCGCAGTACAAGGTCGTGGGCATCTCTGCAAAGAGCGGACAGAACGTGGAAGAACTCTATGAGGAGATCTTCAGGACGGTGCAGTGATGGTCATGTTCCAGCTCCTTCCCTACAGCGAGATCCGTTCGCTGACGTCCATCGGCCGCATCCGCAAGATACTCAATCTCGCCAAGGACAACCGCATCGTGCTCTTGCAGGGCCGCCTCGCGCGCGAAGAGGAGGCAGAACTCATCAAGGCGACCATGGAAGAGATCAACAAAGAATTCCGCGGCATCGAACTCGCCGTCATCGATCCTACCAAGGGCAGCCATGCGGGCATGTTCGACTCGTTCGCGTCCATGGTGCTTGGCAATCGTGCGGGCATGACTGTCATCGGCCCGGCGAGCATCATCAAGTCCATCAAGAAGGACCCTGACAAGATCGAGCTCTTGATGGAGGAACGCCGGCCGCGGCGGAAGCGTTAGATGCCGCACCAGTGCGTCCGCTGCAACAAATTCTACGACGACGGCGCCAAGGAGATACTCTCGGGCTGCCCGTGCGGCGCGCGTCTGTTCTTCTTCATCAAGCAGGAGAAGATGGACGAGCTGCGGGCGCGCGAGGACAAGAAGCTCTCGCCCGACCAACGCATCCAGATGGAGCAGGACATCTTCGCAATGCTTGGCGTGCGGTCGGAAGAGCCGGTGGTGCTCGACTTCGAGAGCGTGCGCGTGCTCGAGCCGGGCAAGTACGAGATCGACGTGGTGTCGCTCTTCCGCGGCAAGCCCTTGATATTCAAGATCGAGGAAGGCAAGTACGTCATTGACTTGCAGGAGACGTTCCAGAAACTGCGTTCTCGTCGATGACGACGCGCGCTATGTCCGCGACAAGCGACGCCATGGCGGCGAACTGCATGGTGAATTCCGCCGTCGCGAGGTCCGGGAATTTCTTGATGATCGCGGTGTGCGTTTCGACAAGGCCTGCCCGTTGCGCAGCGACCTTGTCTGCAAGGTCGCGGTCCGTGGCATAGTACGATTTCATGGTCGACAGGTAATACTCGCGGATTGACACGATCGCCGCATTCGCGTCCTCGCGCGCCGGTTTCTTGAGCGCATCGAGCATGTCAGGCAGGCGTGCGGCGATGTCCGCGATGCTTTCCAGATGATGGATCATCGCCCACGTGCTCAAGAGTTGCGTGCCGCTCAAGCCGAGCCTCTTCGCCATCGCATGGTCGTCGACCGAGCGTTTGAGGAGCCGGTAGAGCAGGAAGAAGAGCCGGTTGATGTCCTTGTCGCGCAACAGCGCGTTCTCGGCGCTCGCAGTGCCGGCGATGGCGTCGTCATAGAGGCTGCGGAGCATCATGTCCATGCGTCGGATGGTCTTGTCGACCGCGATCTCTTCCAGGTTCAGCAGGTCTTTGGCGACGAGCCGCGTGCCTGTCTGTTCGGTGATCTCGACAGCCACAAAGTCGTGCAGCATGTCGCGCACGATCCGCGTGATTTTCGGCAGGCTCTTGCCGGTGAGCACGATGCTGCTGTAGTTGTTGAGATATGCTGCAGTTATCTCGCGCTGCAGTGTGCCCAGTTCTTTGCCGTCCACCGTGATCGTGATTTCTGTCGCAGGTGCTGCCGCAGGCGCAAGCGACGGGCTGATGGAGAGTTCGGTGGGTGAGCGTTCGACGATGAACACCTCGTCGCCTTTGGTGAGGTTGTTGCGTTTGAGCCAGGCAGTGGGCAACGCGACAGTATGGCTCGAGGCGCCTGCTTTGACGAGTTTTCGTACGTGGACCATGTTCTCTTTTTGAATGACAGTATGTACTGAACGTACTGTACGGTATGACTATACGTTAAGTCTATATAAAATCTGCGCCATTGTATATCTAGGTCGGAACGAACGGTTCCGGCCGCAACCCAACATGAAGAAAACGCGAGAGACACAAACTTGGACAATGGCGTGAGAAGCAACGCGCATCCCTCACCGTTCCATTGCATAGGCCACGACTGAGCGCAAACGAACACACTCAACAAGCTATATGTCGTGTCCTTTCCATTTTTTTCATTCACCATGGCACACACAGACCACGAACAGAGACTTGCACGCATCGTCGCGACCATCGCGACCACCATGCTCGTGCAGGACCAAGACGTCGGGTGATCAACATGACCACACACTACACATCCGCAAAACACGCATCAATGACCCACGCGGGAATCGCCGCGCGCATCTCTGCCGAAGTGGCGCAGCAGGTACTTGATGCAGTGGGACTGCGCGAGATCATCGCGCACCTCGAAGGACGATATCCGTCTGACGTTGCGCAACAAATGCTCTATGCTCTCACGACTGAAGGCATCGTCTTGCAACCCAAGACAGGTGTCACCCATCCGCAAGTGCCCTACGCACCGATCCAACGTGCGTACGCCGCTTAACGTTCACGACATTACCTCATAACATCACAGGGACGGTGTCGGCTATCGCCGTCCCCCATACCATGACACTACTAACCCCCCACAAACCCCGAGCGCTCAAACAACGCCTCGTTCTAAACAACGCGCCGGGTATTTTTTTCTCATCACAAGGACTGAGACTGTGAGAAGTCCCCTCGAAGGACTGCCTGCCGCCAAACGGCTGCTCCGTCAGTACGACGCATTCTTCAAGGGAATCACGCGCGACGACAAGGTCGCGCTCTTCCACGACAAGGACCCGGATGGCATCAGCGCCGGCGTCATCATCGCAAACCAGGTGCGCCGCATGCGCGGCAAACGCATCGACATGCGGCTGCACGCGCCAGGAACCGCTTATTCGCTCACGCCATCGCTCGTGCGCCGCATGCGTCGCGCCCACATCACCGTCCTCATCATCACCGACGTGAGCGCAGACCACGAGCCGGTGTTGGTGCGCGCCGTCGCGAAGTTCGCGCGCGTCATCATCATCGACCATCATAAACTCTACACTGCATTCAAGGAGAAGAACATCCTCGTCATCAAGCCGCAATTATTGCAGGACACGATCAAGCCGAGCACGTGGTGCGCGGCCAAGTTCGCCTATGATTTGGGCAACCGTCTCGTCGACCTCACCGACCTTGACTGGCTCGCGGCGACCGGCTCGATCGCCGACATCGCGACAGCGCCCTGGCGACCGTGGCTGTTGCGCGTGCTTCGTCGTCATCATGCAACGCTCAAGAAAGACTTTTTCACCACTATCATCGGACAGGTTGCGGTCACCATCAACAGCGCGCTCGTCTTTGATTCCCGGCACGTACCCATGGCGTTCCGCATCGTGCATGGCGCCAAAGGCCCGCGCGACGTGCTCCGCTCCCAGCTGCGGCGCTATCACGTCGCCGTACAGCGCGAGATCGACAAGTGGATCGGCATGCTCGACACGCGCGCCGACAAGCATCCGGAGCACCAGCTCATCGTGTACTACGTCGAGCCCAAGTTTCACATCAAGAGCACGCTCAGCACCATCCTTTCGCTCAAGCATCCGACGACAACGCTCGTGCTGCTCGGGCCTGATCATGACATGGTCACGGTGAGCGCGCGTCGCCACGACAGCAAGTTCGCCATGAACGAACTGCTCGAGTGCGCATGTCGTGGCATCAAGGGCGCGTCTGCCGGCGGCCACATCCCTGCCGCAGGAGGAAGGTTCCCCAAGAAGGACTTGCTGCGCTTCCGCAGCCAACTGCTTGATTGCGTCGCTGCCGCCCAGAAAGCTTCTTAAGAACCGTGCACGTCATGCGACGCATGGAATTCAAGGAGACGGTCGACATGCCGACATGGCAGCGCATCCAAGACGCCGCCGCCGCCGCGCTCGGCATGCCTGTGTTCTGCGCCGATGCGGTCGGCCGCCCTCTTGTCGCCTCCGGCGCCATGCCTGCATATGCGGTCATGCTCGAGAACAAGAGCGCCGTGATAGCCACGACGCGGCAGAAAGAATTGCGGGAACGTCCCGAGCCGCACACGTACTGTTGCGCATCAGGTCTGCATTATGCGATTGCGCCTGTCCACGTGAACGGCAACATGCTCTGCGCGGTCGTTGCCGGCCCCCTGAAACTCACCCAGGACCTTGATGCGCCCACCATACAGCTCGCCAAGCTCACCGGTATCGACACGAACGAACTCCTTGCAGCACTTGCAGCTATCCCTCTCTCTGGTAATGAGGCGCTCGCATCCGCCCACGCCCTCGTCAAGGCGCTCGCCAAGATCCTGCCCGAGGCCGCAATCTACCGCAAAGAAGCAGCTGCCCAGATCCATTCATTGCGCACCCTGCTCGACTTTTCCAACCAGCTCGGCACGCAGCTCGAGCTCGAGCCGCTCTTCTCGACCACCATCCAGTTCTGCGTCAAGCAGTTCGGCCTACAGGACGCCTCGATCTGGTACGCGGACAGCGTCATGCGCTTCTCGGCCGAAGAGGACCGCAATGCGCTCTGCGCCGATGTCGAACGCCGGCTCCTGCCGCAAGTGCTTGCGGCGAACAGCGTCGTGCACATCCCCGACGCCCGCCGGGACTTCACGTTCAAAGACGTGCGCCACATCGAGGCGCTCCCGAACATGATCTACGCGCTGCCGCTGCAGATCGACGGCAAGGCGCAAGGCATGCTGGCGTTCTACGCGCCCATCGGCACGCTCTTCGAGCCATTGCGGCCGCTCCTGCAGGGCGTCGCCGCACGGCTCTCCGCGTCGCTCGAGCGCGCCCACTCGCTGCGTAGCGCGCAGGAAAGCGCGGTGACCGACGGGCTCACCGGGCTCTACAACAAACGGTACTTCGTCGAAGCGCTCAAGATGGAAGTCACGCGCGCCCGCCAGTTCAGCCGTCCGACATCACTCCTCATCTTCGACATCGACAATTTCAAGTCCTACAACGACAATTACGGCCATCCTGCGGGCGACGTGCTGCTCCGCGAGGTCGGCGCCATCCTGCGCCAGCACGCGAGCCAGGTCGCGGTCGCGTGCAGGTATGGCGGCGAGGAATTCGTCATCATCCTTCCCGAGCATTCTCCCGAACAAGCGCACTTGCGCGCCGAACAATTGCGGCTCGCCATCGCAGGCCACCCCTTCCAGCACCGTCAGGTCACGATAAGCGTCGGCGTCGTCATCGCCATGAAAAGCACGGCCACGCCCGAGACCCTGGTCAAAGAGGCGGACAAGGCGCTCTACCACAGCAAGAAGACCGGCAAGAACAAAGTCTCGAGCGTCGTCATCATCGACAACAACCTCCAACCAGTCGCTTATGACGCGCCGCGCGGCATCTGACTATTTCCCGCTGATGATCTCGACGACGTCTCTGTGCTTGAGCGCGTGTTCCTTGCCGACCGTCTTGCGGGTCTTGACGTCGATGGCGCGGATGAAGTTGTTGCCGAAGTCGCTGTGGAGCTTGAACGCGAAGTCGAGCGCGGTCGTGCCTGGCCGCATGAGGAAACAGTCAGGAAGAACGCGCCCTTGGCTGTCTGTGAGATTGTTCACGCCGCCTGGGAAGATCGCGATGTATTTGAGCAGCTCGAACACGGCCGCGTCGATGGCGGTTTGTATCCCGGTGCCCTTCCACTTGTCGAGCACGTTGCTCTTGATGTAGTCGAGCGCTTGTGTCTGCTTCTCGGAAAGTTTGCCGACTACTTCAAATGATGTCTCGCCCGGCGTGTAACGGATGATCTTGTGCTTGTCCGCCTCCTTGAGCGCGAGTTCGCTCTCGGCAGAGCACGGGACGATGATGAGGTGCGGGAATTCCTTCCTGATGCGTTCAAGGTTCGGTGTCGCGGTCGGGATGTCCATCTTGTTGGCCGCGATGATCATGGGCTTTGTCTCCATGCGCAGCAATTTCGTGAACGCCAGAAGGTCATCATCATTCCATTGCGTCAGGAGTTTCTCGCTGAGGCCGCTCTTGAGCAACGCCCTGCCGATGATGTCCTCTGTCGCGCCCACGCCTGTGAATTGTTTTGTGATGGCTTGACGCACGTTGCTGTGCTCCATCTGCACCTTGCGCGCGAACTTCTCCCACGACTTCTTGAGGATGCCCAAATACCACATGTCCACTTCGGTCTCGAGGAACCGGATGTCATTCGCCGGGTCGAAGCTGCCAGGGTTTGCCGGTTCGCCGCGCTCGTTGGTCGTGCCTGCCATGTCCACGACATGGATAAGTGCGTCTGCCGCGCTCAGGTCATCAAGGAAGGAAAGGCCAAGACCCTTGCCTTCATGGGCGCCGGGAACGAGTCCTGCAACATCAATCACTTCTACCGGCACGAAGCGCGTGCCTTTGACACAGAAGCCCGAACGAGGTACGCACTGGACATTGAGGTCCTTGTCGGCGCACGAGACACGTACGAACGCGAAACCCTTGTTCGGGTCGATGGTCGCGAACGGGTAGTTGGCGATCAGCACGTCCGCCAGCGTGAGAGCCTTGAAGAAGGTGCTCTTGCCCACGTTCGCCTTGCCCACGATGCCCACTTGCATACCACACCGGGCTACAGGTCTGTTAAAAAAGCTTTCCGAAGGTGCAGTGGGGTCGCAGACCCCATTTCGGCTCTCGATCGCAACGAAGCACGCTTCGTGCGCACGGGAAAGCGTCCCGTTGCGACCGGAGGGCAGGTCGAGAGGAAGCCTTATAAACATAGTAAACGATGGAATTGCCGTGGCACAACGACCACTCTATGCACGAGGTGACCTTGTCAAAGGTCCTGATCAGAAGCTCGAGGCAGTGGGCATGCTGAGGATCGTCTATCGTGACATCTTCAACCTCAAGTATTTCTATCTCCTGCTGCATGAGTGGTTCGTGGACAACAGTTTCGTCCCTGATCGTGAGGACCAGAAGTTTCCTGAGACCATGTTCATCCACCGTGATTTCGGCACGTACAACCAGATGTGGTGGCGTTGGCGCTTCGAGCGCGACTCGCCAAGCGGCCCGTTGTACAGGTGGAACATCGACATCGACGTCCACATCCTGGGACACAAGGTGGTCGAGACCGTCATCAACGGGCAGAAGATCAAGGCGGACAACGCCGAGGTCGAGATCTTCGTCACGCCAGGCCTGTATTTCAAGACGTCGAAGTGGAAAGACAGCCCGTTCCTCAAGCAACTGCAGCCCGTCCTGACCGAGTTCGTGTACAGGAAGCGCAACGAGGAGGAGATCAAGCTCTTCGAGCACACCGTGTGGCGCTGTCAGGAAGCGATCAAGACGTACTTCAAGCTCGAGGTCTACCTGCCCGAGCGCCAGAGCCACGAAGTGCACCCGCATTCGGACTTCACGACCTGACACCATGCTACCCACTGAAATGTCGATGCCGCGGCACCAGATACGGTTCTACGGGCCATTCAACCTCCACGCGCTGCTTGAGGGCGTCAAGAAATTCCTGGACGACCGCCAGTACGAGTTCAAGGAGACCTTCAAGATGAAGAAAGGCGGGGAGGGTTGGAAGTTCGAGACGGACTGGGAAGGCAACCTCAAGGTCACGCATTTCGTCAAGAAGGACATAGCGATCTATTTCCTCATCATGGAGATCAAGGACGTCGAGGTCGTGGTGGACGGCAAGAAGCAGAAACTGCAGCACGGTCGCGGCATCATCGACATCGACGGCAACATCGAGTTCGGCTGGCAGCAGTTCTGGCCGGAATGGTTCACGCGCTTCTTCCTCACGTACTTTTATAAGGAGAAGTTCTGGGGGAAGTGGGTGGACGGCCACTGGTACGAAGTGCAGGACCTCGCCGCCCTCATACGTCAATTGCTCAACTTCGAGGTGAAATGATGCCAGGAGAACGCGAAATCGTCGTGCAGGACCAGCGCGTCACGTACGAGGGTATATTCTCCCTCGACGAACTGCACAAGACCATCAGTGACTGGTGCATCAACAAGCATTACGACCGCCTCGACAAGCTCCACACCGAAAGCGTCAAGCCCGAAGGCAAGTTCATCGACATCGAGCTCCAGCCCGACAAGAACGTCGACGACTACACCAACTTCATGATCCGCATCCGCCTCTTCGCGAGCAACATCAAGGACGTCACGGTCGAGATGGACGGACGCAAGAAACGCCTCAACCAAGGCAAGGTCCAGATCGTCCTCGACGCCTACATCAAGACCGACTACCAAGGCCGCATGGAAGGAAAACCCATCTACATGTTCCTGCGCACCCTCTACGACAAGTTCATCTACAAGAGCGAGATGGCACGCCACGAACAGATGCTCAAAGCAGACGTCGCCCACCTCAAAGAGACCATCTACAACTACCTCAACCTCTTCAAGACCCGATAGGTACGGTGTTGCATAATTAGGTCGTCATTTTGAATCTTTGACGATCACGATGT
>CAYHOF010000026.1:0-18203 GCA_964358315.1 uncultured Methanosarcinales archaeon | reverse complement strand
TCGAGCACACACACGCGTAGATACCCTGACCTTCAGGTCAGGGAGTACGTCATTATACTCTCACGAAGGAATGGCGGCCATGGACCTCGAAAGCATCGCGCGCATCGGCGCTGCAGCGGCGACGTCGTTTGTCCTTGGCGCTACATGCGGCTACACCACTGCCGACAAGGACGAGTACACGGCTTCGCTGCAAGAATCCCGTAAGGACGTGCATCAGGCGCTCGACACGATGCTGACAGCGTTCTACGGCACGTTGCCACAACTCTTCATGCGTTTTGAGAGCGGCGGCGAACGCGCGGTCGCACTGGGTGCGGGCGTCGCGGGCGCGCTCGCCGGACGCTTGCTTGGCAAGTACGTCTGGCACGAGCGCAATGACGGCAAGCCCCTGCTCACCGAGCACGAACAGGCCATGGTTGACGGCTACAAGAAAAAGCTCAAGGAATGCATGCAGCTGCAGGACACGACGATGTATGACCGTGTGTTCAACACCGAAGTCGGCCCGTTCCTTGACACGCTCGGGAAGAAGTATCGCTACTCGACCAGGTTTCTCCCGATGTTGCAGGACATGGTGGCCGACGTGCTACGGTACGGCAAGAACTATCACATGATCCGTGCCGTCATCGACGCACCGTGCACCGCGACAGTATGCATGACGCCCAATGACAACCACGGCAATCAAGGCGTGATTTACATCATCGACGGATCACAACTCCATGTCGGCAACGCGGAACTCCCCAACGCGAGCGTGTGTTCGAAGGACGGTTCTCCGCTTGTAGAAATGGTGCTCGAACCTCAAGTTCACCTTGCGTCTTCTCCGTGGGATGTCCGTTTCCTTCCTACGCTCACAGAGACCGTCCTCAAAGAGCAGCGGATCGTTGTCGTCGCAGGAGGCCACGGTTCGTTGGATGAGAAGGCAGCTGCCGCGATGAGCACGTATGCGCTTCGCGTGGCGCCGCAGATAGCGAAAGACCACATCGCCGCACGATCGGTCAAGACCAAGCAATCAACTACTTGAGTAAGTGCGCGAGGAGCGCCATCCTGATGTAGGGTGCGTTCTTGGCCTGCCGTTCGTACGCGATGCGGCGATCATTCTTCTCGACATCGCGCGGCAGTTGGATCTCCTTGCAATGCGGTAATGGGTGCATGATGCGCGCGTCTTTCTTGGCGAGCGAGAGCGTGCCTGTATCGATGACGTAGGGCACCTCGTCGCTGCGCCCCTCTTCAGTTTTGTATTCTTGCTGGTTGCGCAGCATGTAGATGACGTCGGCTTCACGCACAACGTCCTTGAATTCTGTTGTTTCTTCGACCTGAGGGTGGTGTGAACGCATGAATTCCTTGACATCATCCTTCATCCTCCAATCTGGGGGTGAGACGAGCGTCAATTTTACCTTATACTGCGATAGCAAGTAGCATAATGACCGTGGCGCCCGTCCGTTCGCGAGGTCGCCAACAATCGCGACATGCAAGGTGCCGATATGACCGAATTCAAGTAGCATCGTGTACGCGTCGACAAGCGCCTGCGTTGGATGTTGGTTGGCGCCATCCCCCGCGTTGATGACAGGCACGTCGCTTTCTGCCGCGGCGATCTCGGCGCTGCCCCATTGTGGGTGCCGCATGACGATGCAGTCGACATAGTCGTCGATCATGTGGATGCTGTCTTCCAGGCTCTCCCCTTTGCCTGTCGACGAGTTCGCTTCGGCATTGGGTTCGCTGATGACGCTGCCGCCGAGCCGCAGCATCGCCGACTCGAAGCTCCAGCGCGTTCGGGTGCTGCGCTGGTGGAACCACGTGCCGAGTTTCTTTCCTTGCAGTTCGTTGAGTGGTCCCTGTCCACGATAGAATTCGGCGCGATGGCACAACTCAGTCACGATCGTGGGGTCAAGTTGTCGTGCGTCCACAAGATGCTTGAGTGTCATGCTCGTGCGAGTGTCACGCAGATATTTAGTGTTGCGCTATCACCGTCTTGTGACGGATTGATGATCATCGTTTGCTTGCAAGAATCCGTCGCGTCTCTGCTTTGTACTTCTCGACGCCTTCCTGGTCGAAGGGGTTGACGTTGAGCAGGTGTCCGAGGTAGATGGTCTCGAGCATCTTCATCTGCAGCAATTCGCCGACGCTTTTCTCGTCGCAGCGCGGCAGCGTGATGCTCACGAAGGGCATGGCGCGTTTCGCGTACGCTGTCTTCGTGCCGTCAAGGATCGCGTTCATCACGTCTTTGAGCGTCTTGCCTTGGATGTTGTCGACGAGCAGCGCGAACTCCTTGTTGAGCGGAATGGTCACAGAAGGTTCGGTCGCGACGTCGACGAATGTTGTGATCTTGTCGAGCGGTCCGGAGAGGTAGAGTTGTCCCATCGAGTGAAGGTCGACCGAGCCGACAGACACTGTGGGCGTGATGCCTGTGTTGACGGTCTTGCCGCTGAGTGTCTTTTCCTTGCCGATGCTTTCGGCGAGCAGTTGGCGGTACCAGAGGCCCAGCGCTTCGAGCTGGTGTGCGAACACGAACGTGTCGTGGATGGATTTGCCTTTCTTGAGGTGGTGTGCGAGGGCGATGGCGCCGAGCGCTGCCGGGTTCTTCTTGTTCGCGGCGACGCAGTAACTGCGCGCGTTGACCGCGCCTTTGATGAGTTCCTGGATGTCGATGCCAAGCACTGCGAGCGGGAAAATGCCCACAGGCGAGAAGACGGAGTAGCGTCCGCCCACGAGTTTGGGTATCTCGAGGATGTGGAAGCCGCCGACCTTGCCGACGTTCCACAATTTCGATCCTTTGTCGGTGGTGACGACGATGCTGTCACGGTAGTGCGGGACCTTCTTGATCACGTCGAGCAGCACGGTGAAGAGTGCGATGGTCTCGGTGGTCGTGCCGGACTTGCTCACCACGTTGATGACGACGTTCTTCTTGGCGTCGACCGCTTGCTGCAGTTCGGACACGATGTCGTGCGTGTACGCGGAGTCGACGGTGTCGGCGAAGAGGACGCGGGGCGTGGTGTGCGTTGCGAAGTGTTTGCCAAGCACGGCTTGCGCGACCGCCACCGTGCCCAGGTTCGAGCCGCCGATACCCACGATGATGAGCAGTTCGACGTCCTTCATGTGCTTGGCGAGCGCGCCGGCGCGGTTGACGAGATCGAAGTCGTCGAGTAGCGCGACAGAGGCCATATTGTTCTCGTACGATGCATTCTCCGCTTCCTTGAACGCCTTGCGCAGCGCTTTGAGGCCTGTCGTGACTGCAGGCGCCGGCACTGCTGCGTTCGTGAAGTCGTAGTTCATGGATTTGTCGTGCTGTCGTTTCTATAAATACTTGATACACCCCCGACCAGGGGTAGCATTTATAAAGGTCCGATTGTCAACAGAGCGCATGGAATTCAAAGGAAAACGCGGCAAAGGCCCCAAGAACCATCACACCTATGCTGCCGCCAAGACCAACACCCTCGAGGGGTTTCCTACCATCAGCGGGCTGGACTTCGAGAAGAAGGTGGACATCGACGCGCTCATCAAGAGCCTCGGCGCCACAGGTTTCCAGGCGACCCAGCTCGCGCAGGCCATCGACATCGTCAACCAGATGCGCAAGGACAAGGCCACCATCTTCCTCTCCTGCACGTCGAACATCATCACGAGCGGGCTGCGCGACACCATCCGTTACTTGGTCAAGCACAAGATGATCGACGTGCTCGTCACGAGCGCGGGCGGCATCGAGGAAGACTTGATCAAATGCCTCAAGCCGTTCGTCATCGGCACGTTCGAGGCGCCTGGCGCCGTGCTCCACAAGGAAGGCATCAATAGGACCGGCAACGTGTTCGTGCCCAACGACCGCTTCGTCAGGTTCGAGGACTTCATCGACCCGATCCTTGATGAGTTGTACGCCAGGCAAAAGAAAGAAGGCGTCATCGACAGCGCCACGCTCATCCACGAACTTGGCAGGCGCATCGACAATGAGGAATCAATCCTGTACTGGGCGCAGAAGAACAAGATCCCGGTGTTCTGCCCCGCAATCACTGACGGCTCGCTTGGCGACCTCATCTTCTTCCAGAAACAGAAGCACAAGGACTTCCAGATCGACATCACGGGCGACATGTACAAGATCGTGCGCCTCACGCAAGATGCGGACAAGACCGGCTGCATACTGCTTGGCGGCGGCAGCCCCAAACATTATGTTCTCAACGCGCAACTCTTCCGCGACGGCACCGAGTACGCAGTCTACATCAACACCGCGCAGGAATACGACGGCTCGGACAGCGGTGCGCGACCGGACGAAGCAGTGAGCTGGGGCAAGATCAAGATCAACGGCAAGGCAGTCAAAGTACATGCCGAAGCCACACTCGTGTTCCCGCTGCTCGTCGCGGCCACGTTTGCGAAGAAGATTTAGTTCTGTACTTGGATGTTGGGCCGGTATGTTCCCATCGTAACATGTGCCTTCAGCGCGCGAAGTTGAGAGATGCTGAATCCCTTGTACACCTCTACAATCTCCACAGGGTTGCATCCTGATTCTAGAAGTTGTATGGCATCAGCTTTTGTTAGTTGATCTTTTGATGGTCGTGCCTCCATTTCTACAGTCTGATCGAGTGGCACTCGTTTGGGTGTGAATTCGGGGAGGTATGCGCGCACAGGCCCTACAATAAACTTGTTCACGGTTTTCAATAGTTGTTCGATTGGTTTTGCGCGTTGATATGCCTTCACGTCGTCGCCCTCAACTGTGAATGTCAAGTAATCGTTCTCCCATCGATACCAATGGCGATTGACACAAAAAAAGTCGCAGAACAAGGGCGCCCTATTTGCATCCGTTCTGTATGAGTAACGTTTGTGATTCTCCACCAAGTATGGCTTTTCACATTCTGTTATGCAATAGTTCAGGATTTGCATCAATGAGGTATCGTGAAGCTTACTTAGTTCTGGCAATTGTCGCATGGCTTTCAGATATAACGGGGCGAGTACTGACATAATCGGGGCATCATGAGATGCATTTTTAAGTTGTTGTGGATCCGTGGGGTCGATATCGCGATATATCTGCTGGAGCATCATCGGGCGCAACTTGAGCATCGTTTCCATCGCCTGTTTGTAGAAGAAACCAGGACGCTGTGAGGCGATTGTTGAAAGGAGTGCCTGGGATATTCCGTCGCTCCTCACAGCCTTCAGCCCTTGTGTTTCATCAATCAGTGCGTAATTCACCTTGGAGCCGAAGAGTTGCATTGTCTGCTGAAGGGTCATGAGGCCATTTCTATGAAAGTTTGCATAATTTTGGTACTCTGCTTGTCTTCCGGAGTGTTCTCGTGAGGCATAGAAATTTGTTCCCAAAATCCCACGGCGCCCCAAGAGTTGTCGCTCGCAAATGGAAGCAATTGTGTCTCGCTCGTCGCTCGCCAATTGGCCTTGGTAATCAAGGTTAATGATTGTGAATTTCTTATCTGTCGTCTCGAAAAAATCTTTTGCGTTTTGTTGCACAAGATGGGCGCCCTTGAGAGTCCTGTTGATCTCACGGGCGGTCGCGCGGTCTCGTTCAAGACATGTTATGTTCTCTCGTGGAATGCCCAGTGAGTCGTAAACTTCAGTAATCTCAAGGCATTCATGACCTGGAAAACATGCGACTGTTGTTTCTTTTGGTGATGATCCGCTGAGGAAACTATGGACGAACTCTCTCCAGGCACGGCGGTAGGCGCGCTTTCCTGGGAAATCATAACTGTCCTTCTTCATAAGTAACTACTTAATAGTGGTGTTTAAATACCTTGTGGCTCGTGCTCGTGTTCCCGCTGCTCGTCGCGGTCACATTTGCGAAGAAGTGATGCATACGTCCATCAATTTTATATTACTGGCGAACTAGGTTGGTCTATGCTTGACGTGGATGCGCGGATGAAGGACGTTGGCGATCTCGTGCGTGGCCTATTGACAGATGGAAGGCATAGATGTATCGATGTACTTCAGGGTGATGGTATTGTGCGACTATTGTTCAGGCCAGGATACTGTCAGCTCAATCTTGTTGGCCATTTTACGAAGCCACCACTGCAGCGGAAGGTGGACGCTGACTCGGTCCTTTTGTTTTATGTGTCGCCATGCAGCGTACCTGTGTCTCCGATTATGCAGGAATATTTGGAAGGAATTCGTAGACCTGCTATCCTGCCTGAGTACTTCCAACTTCACAATCGTCTCGGTGCGTTTCTTGATAGTTGCGAAACGGAATCAAGGGCGTATCTAGATGACGATCGAGAGTTGGCAACGTTATACAAAGAAATAGAAGAACTAGGTGGTCCACTTCATGCGATGGCGGCAGAGGCAAGCGCATCGCTACAAACATTACCTCGTGCGCTCAAACATCTTTTGACGACTGGGAGAACGCCGAAGGATGTGAATACCTCCATGCTGAAACTGAGGCATCAGCGGACGCTTGGTCACGAGGCAGGAAGGGTTCTGACTGAAGAATGTGTCACGTGGACGAGGCTGCGGGAGAAAGAATCCGATAATCAAGACGAGCGCGCGATCCTGAACAAATGTGTTGCACTCCAAGAACAGTTTCTTATGAAGTATGAACGGCTTGTCAAAATTGCCACGAACGATTTAAGGTATTCTGCGGACATCTATGCAGGCAAGTATGGAACACTGCCAGAATTTCGAGGGGTAGGTAGTTGGACGTGAATCAACGAGGCCCGTTTCGCATTGTCTCATCCAAGATCGTGTACAAGAATCCTTGGATCACCGTCCACGAAGACCAAGTGGTGCGTCCTGGCAACAAAGAAGGCATTTTTGGCTGGATCGAAAAACTTTCTGGATCATCCGTGTTGCCTATTGATGACAGTGGCAAAGTCCTACTCGCACGCGAATTCAAGTATGGCGTGAACAGGGAATCAATTGAAGCCATCAGCGGCGGTTGTGATGCGGGTGAGTTACCGCTACGGACTGCGCAGCGCGAACTTGAGGAGGAAGCAGGTCTTCTCGCCGATGAATGGGTTGACCTGGGCGTTGTCGATCCATTCACCACCATCGTCAGCTCCCCTAATCACATGTTCATCGCGAAGAAGCTGCGCAAAGGAACGCCCAAGCATGACTTGGGCGAAGCCATTACTGTGGTGAAGATGAGCCTCAAGGAAGCGCGTGACATGGTTCTCACAGGAAAAATAACGCACGCAGCCACGTGCGTGTTGGTCCTCAAGGCCGCTCGTCTTGAGGAGATGTAACGCGCATGTACACGACGTGCTGACGTTTCCTTGCAGGTAAGCACCAATTTTATATAGTGACAAACTAATCGTTGCTTATGCGTAAAGAGGTTGGTCTCGTCATCCTTGTGGTTGTTTTCACGCTTGTTTCTTTTGTCGTTGTTGCCGGTGAATGTGAAACGCGGTGTGCCAGCACGTACGAAGCCTGGTCGAAAGAGCTATCCGCGTGTTACGCAGGGTGCGGTTCCACGACCGAACCCGAGCCTACCTCGGAGCCGGCCTCGGAACCGACACCGCAGGTACGTTGCCCGCCTGGCGCCACATATTATGGTGAGAGCGGATGCATGTGCAACTCAGGGTATGCTGCGAAATGGGTTGATGGTGTCTTGGTGGCCTGCGAGGAGGTCTCCGGCGCACGGTGCTACCAAATGTGCCTCTTCAACTTGCCGCTTGATTATCAAGGCAGTGGAAAAGCCAAGTGCGGCGCGGAGTGCGGCTACGATCCTGATGATGGTTCTTCGTGTCCATCCGGTCAGTACGTGAGCGCGGGCAAGTGCTGTCCGCAAGGCACGTCCAACGACAAAGGCGTCTGTTGTCCGGAGGACGAGCACAACAGCGATGGCATCTGTTGCAAAGAAGGGTCCGAGAACGACGGCAGGGGCACATGCGTGCGCGTGGCGTCCGAGGAAGAGATCAAGGAGGTCACCTGGATCACGAACAAGGACGTGCTCGCGTATGACGGGAAGGACGTCATCGCCATCATTGCTATCGTCTACAACCAGAGCGACATGCCGTATGTCGGCAAGGATGTCTGGCTGCGCGTCGATTCTCTCAGTCGGGAACTCGCCAATGCAAGGATCGGCATAAACTCGAGGAGTGAACAGAAGGCAGGACACACCACCACGGAAGGCCACGCTGGCTTTGCCGTCACGTTCATCGACCGGTTCGCCGGCACTGACTTCCCGGAAAACGCCAAGATGAAGGCGTACCTCAACGGGTTCCCTGACTCTTCAGTCACGTTCCGCATCGATCCGCCCGGCCCGAAGATAACGAGCATCAAGCCGACGGGCAACCCGTTGCAATGGCACGGCACGTGGGGCGAACTGACCATCACCGTCGACAGTCCGCGGCCGATCAAGCAGTACGAGGTCTGGTCGTCGTTCGGCGTCTTCCGTTCCAAAGGCATCGAAAGTCCGGGCAAGATGACCATTCCCTCCAAGGATCTCGTGCAGAAGGTGGCGTGGCAGCCGCCCATCATCGGCAAGGAGCTCGCGCTCGAGATGAACGACAAATGGAAGGGCATCATTCTCAAGGCGGCAGCCAAGGCAGCCGGTAACCTCGCGAAGAACTGCGCCAACTATTATAGAGAACGGCTCGGTCTTGCAGGCCAGGCATTCATCCCTCAAGGCGACTTGTTCAAGTGGGGGACGGACGCGGTCGGCGACTGGATGGCGGGAAAGTCTTCGGACACGGAGGCGGCCAGAAAAGCGGCATCGCTCATGCTCGGCGGCACACTCATGCACAGTACTGACCTCAAGGCGATGGGGCTCGGCGTCACGCCCATCGGCGTCGACCCGAGCAAGTACACCGTCAAAGGTGATAATTGTTTCACAGGAACGACTGGAGGTACAGGCCCCCGTTGGGGTAAGGTCGCGGACGACCTCAAGGACAAGGGGCTCGGCACTGCCGCGACACGGATCGCCAAGACCGGCACGGACGCGGTCAAGCTGTATGGTACTGCGAATAGCGCAGGACTCGCCACCGCACAACAAATGCAAGGCATGGTGGATTCGCGCGAGATGGGCGAGCTCATCGTCCGTTCCACGCTCGTGGTATTCGAAGGCAGGCAGTTGTACGAGGGCGGATGGAATTTCGTGAACGACAATCTCTACGGAATCAACCAGCTCAGCGGCGTCAAGAAGGCGTTTGACGCAGTCAAGGACGTGCCCCTCGACCTTGCCCAGCAGGAGCTCAAGGATTGGGCGAAAGTGTTCGAGGCCGCGCGCGCGAAGATGAACCGGCAGACGTTCTACGTGTTCGTGAAGGTCACGGACGTCGACGGACGGTATGATGTGAGCGGCATACCCATCGAGGTCGAGGGCTATGCAGCGACGATCACACAATGGCGCGGCAGCGCGCTCACGTCAGGGGTCGAGAAGAAATGAGATTCCTTCCCGTGGTTGTCATGCTGATGTTGCTCGTGCCCATGGTGCTGGCGGATGACGCGGCCGATATCCAGGCCACCGTCACGCGCTATTATGACGCATCGAAGGCGGAGAACGTGGATGATTACCTGGGCACGTTGTACCTTGATGATCTGTCGTCGGCAGAGCTCGCTGAACGGACGGAATTCATCAAGAGCGTGTTCGCGTCACGCGACCTCGTGTCGTACGAGCTCTCGCAAGTGAGCGTGACCGCGAACGGCGATGATGGCGTGATGATGTATCACGCAAAGACGGTGTTCCGCGGAAAAGTGAGCAAGGGCGGCACGGGGCAGGTCACGACTGAAGAAGACCTCGTCGCGACGCTCGTCAGGAGCGGCGGCTGGAAGATCGTGCTGATCGAGCCCGCGAGCTATTACTTCTACAGGATCCAGTTGTTGATGCCTGAACTGCAGCAGGAGAGCATCGAGCGCTGGAATGATTATGTGGTCGCGTCCGCGGCGAACGGCGATGCGACACTGACGCCCGAGGCGCGTGGGCAGATCGCGGATGCGCTTCCGGAATTCGCCGACAGGGTGGGCACGGGCGCGTCTTCCCTGGGCTGGGTCGGGGCGTTCTTCGGCTTCTTGTTCAAGGCATTCTTGTGGTTGGTCGTCATCGCGGTCATCATCGTCGGCGGCTATTTCGGGTATCAGCACATCAAGAGCAAGAAGTCCAAGAAGACCTCGAAGCTTGACGTGTCCAAGACGCTCTCCGGCGCGTCCAAGGCCGCGTCGCAGAGCATGGCGTCGTTGAGCAAGAAGTCAGGCCTTCCCTCGAACGTCAAGACTGCGCTCGTCATCGTCGGCATCATCGTTCTGTACTTCATCGTCAGAGGGTCCTCGTTGTTGACGTTCCTGCTCCTCGCGGGCGTCATCTACATTCTGTATAGGAAGTACTGGAGGAAGAAATGACTCTCGGGACGACAGTCGGGATCGTGGCAGGCATCGTCGGCGTCGCGCTTGCCCTCATTGCAGTGTTGTACGCCACCGGCCTCATCAAGAAGGGCTTCCAGCGCAGCGAAGGCGCGCCTGGCGTGCGGCCCGTGTCGAAAGCGTTCCTCAAGGCAGTGTTGCTCAAGCTCAACAAGCCCAAGCACCCGTTCAAGGTGACGGTCGCGAAGGACACTGACTTGTACGTCACGTGGACGGTCGTCGACGCGAAATGGATCGAGGTGCTGGGCGCTGCCTGGCTCAACAAGGTCTACAAGATCTGGGTGCTGCTCGACGACACGACACGGACGGTGCGCGTCAACGAGCTCGTCACTGAGAGGTCTTTCACGGCAGGCGCGAGCGGCGTGCATGGCGAGCGGAGTTTCTTCCGCGGCGTGCAGCTCTGGCGCAAAGAACGCGCGTACCGATGGGGCATCAGGCCGGATTTCAGCGTCGGCGAGATCTACAATTACAAGTTCAATCCGTCCGACCTCAAGGATGTCATCCGGCAGATCGCGAACGACCGCGGCTGGGCGTTCGAGGTCGTGACGACCAAAGGCCAAGCTAGCTTCAAGAGGTGAACAAGGATGGGATGGAAGTTCGGATCAGGAGATGCGAGCGGTGATCCTCTGGTCGAGGACAAGACCGTGAGCTGGGGCTCGCTGTTCAAGAAGAAAAAGAAGAAGGAAGAGAAGAAGTGAGATTGCGTCTTCTGTTGTCGTCTCTTGTCGTGCTGTCGCTTCTCGCGACGACAGCGACCGCTGCATGTTATAGTGATGGTGTCGAGGTGCCCTGCGGCGAGATCATGCTGACCGTGATCGCGCTCTTCACGGTGGTGTACGCCGTCCTCGGGATCGGCATGTTCTTCGTCGTGGCGTTCGTCGTGCTGGGCACGGCGTTCTGGGTCTGGATGCTCATCGATTGCGTCACGCGCAAGCACAAGGACAAGGTCGTCTGGCTGATACTCATCATCTTCCTGCAGTTCTTGGGCGCGCTGCTGTACTACCTCATCGTCAAGCGGGCGGCAAAGAAGCCAAGATCCCGCGCACGATGATCATGACGTGAGGACAAGGCATATAAGGAGGCGGCAGCCATGGCTCATCCATGCCTGACGCACTGACCATCGGCGGACTCATCGCTGGTTTCGTCCTCTTCATCTGGCTGATCTGGTTCTTCATCGCGATCGTGAGCATCCTTGCGACCGTGTTCTGGCTCTGGATGCTCATCGACTGCATCAAGCGCGACTTCAAGGACAAGATATTGTGGATCATCCTCATCGTCCTGCTGCATCTGCTTGGCGCAGTCCTCTATTACTTCATCGTCAAGCGACCAAGTTCGAAAAAGTCGAAATCTTAATGAACAGGTCCTGTTCCTGATGAAGACATGAAACTCGGCGTCCTCTTCTCTGGCGGCAAGGATTCGTTCTACGCGCTCTACAAGGCGGTCAAGTATGAGTCTGTCGCGTGCCTCATCAGCTTGGTGTCCGAGAACAAGGAGTCGTACATGTTCCACACGCCTGGGCAGAACATGTTGGAGGCGCAGGCGGACGCGCTCGGGCTGCCGATCGTGCTTTGGCGCACCAAAGGCGAGGAGGAGAAGGAGCTTGACGACCTCGTCGCGGCGATCAAGGAGGCGAAGAAGAAGTTCAGGATCCAAGGCATCGTGAGTGGCGCGCTCGCGTCCACCTACCAAGCAAGCCGCATCCAGCGCATTTGTAATGATCTCGGGTTATGGTGCTTCAACCCGTTGTGGCAGAAAGACCCGGCGGTGCTCTTGCACGAGCTCATCGAGGACGGTTTTGTGGTGGGCATCAACGGCGTCGCTGCCGAGCCCTTCGATGAGAGCTGGCTTGGCAAGAAGATCACGCCGCTTGTCGCCGACGAACTCATCGAGCTCGCACGAAAGTACGGCATCAATCCGGCGGGGGAAGGCGGCGAGTTCGAGACGTTCGTCATGGACTCGCCGCTGCACAAGAAGAAGGTTGTGTTCGGGCCTGCGAAGAAAGTCTTCAAAGGCAATGCGGGCGTGCTCGAGTTCCAATTCGTGAGGCCGGGAATGCGATGATCATCGTCGTCGAGACCGCTGCGAAGAAGAAGTCCTTGCACTTCTACGAGTTCGTCAAGCCCATCATCGACATATTAGATGACGCGGGCGTGACGTTCATCGTGCGCCACTACACCGAGCTCACCAAGCAGGACATCGAGGACGCGGAGAAGTTCATCTTCTGCGGCAACGGCCTGCAGGACCAGAAGTTCCTTGCGGACTCACGCAAGTTCGCGTGGCTCAAGACGACATCAAAACCCGTGCTTGGCATCTGCGCAGGCATGCAGATGATCGGCAAAGTGCACGGCGGCAGACTCAAGAAAAAGACGCACATCGGCGTTTCCCGCCTGCAATTCCTCGAGCCCGATCCTTTGATGAACAAGATGAGCAAGTATGACGTGTACGAACTACACAACTACGCGGTCAGCGTGCCCGCAGGCTTCGCGGAACTCGCCGAGACCGACATCCCGATGGCGTTCCGCAAGCGCGACACCATGATGTACGGCGTGCTCTTCCATCCCGAAGTCATGAACAAAGAATTCATACGCGCGTTCGCGTTGATGTGATGACCGATCAAAGAAAAATATGGAGCGCAGATGCGTCGTAAGACGAGAACCCAACGTGGGTCATCCGCACTCCGTCTGTGACAATGATTGGTATGTTGAACAGCCTAATAAATCTTTTCATCCATAGGTGAACTTGTCCTTGTGGTGATCAAGGATGATTATTCTATCTGCTACTTGTCGCAGGTCCTTGCTTAGCGATGCTTTCCATGATGCGCAGTATACTTTCTTTCCGGTGGCCTTGACACGGTCGATGGCATGGGCATAATCCGCGTCGCCACTTACAATGATGGCCGTGTCACACGCGCCCTGCAAACAGAGCGCAAGGAGCTCTGTCGCAAGCGCCACATCAACTCCCTTCTGATAGCGTGATCCATCAGAGCGGTAGCGGAGTGGGCGCGTCATGACAGTGATTCCATGTGAGCGTAATGCATCAAGGAATGCTTCCTTCTTCGGATCAGGATTGACATCGAGACCGTCAAAAAAGTACGCACGGATGAGTTTGTCGTCGCTTTTGAGCACGTCAACGAGCCGGGCATAATCCACACGGAACCCCATCTTATGCGCACCCATGAGAATATTGTTACCGTCAATAAGGATGACTATTCTGTCAGTATGCGTCGTCATAGTGTCTTTATGAAATTCCTGTCCTTAATATGTTGTGCGCGGACCTGTCCAGTGGGAAGTGGTCGGAAGATTATCGGAACCATCCGTCAGATTTCCGGCACGCGCGGGCGCAACTATTTAAACCAGAAACGGCATCGGTAGTGCATGAACGCGGTGGTGCTCTCGCTTGGCGGGTCGTTGATCGTGCCTGATGGGATTGATGTGGAGTTCTTGACCAAGTTCCGCCAGTTGGTCCTCAAGCACGTCGCGCAAGGGACGCGTTTCTTCATCATTTGCGGCGGCGGCAAGACGTGCCGCAATTACCAGGCGGCCGCGTCAGCGCTTGTTCCCATGAACAAGGAGGATTTGGACTGGGTCGGCATCCACGTCACGCGCATGAACGCGGCGTTCGTGCGCATGCTCTTCAAAGGCGTCGCGTTCAAGCATATCATCGGTGATCCGACCAAGAAGGTCAGGCTTGGCCAGAAGGATATGGTGGTCGTGGGCGCAGGCTGGGAGCCGGGATGGAGCACGGACTTCGACGCGGTCATGATCGCCAAGACATACGGGGTCGACACCATCATGAACCTCACGAATGTGGATTACGCCTACGATAAGGACCCGTACAAGTTCAAGGATGCGACAAAACTCATCGACATCTCGTGGCGTGCCTTCCGCAAGATCGTGGGCGACACGTGGACGCCGGGCATGAACGCACCCTTCGACCCGATCGCGAGCAAGCAGGCAGAGAAGCTCGCGCTGAAAGTCATCATCACGAACGGCAGGAATCTGGACAATCTTGAGCGGCACCTCGTCGGCAAGCCTGCCAGTGGCACGGTCATCCACTAGTCCACACTCTTTTTATACCCTGACTATCCTTTCCCATAGTATGGGGGGTATCGTCAACGACCGGAAGCTCATAGTGCTGTTCGTCATAGGCCTTCTTGTGTTCCTTGTCGCATGCACTGTCCCGCCGCCCAGCAGCAAGGCGGTCGGTTACACGCAACCTGTCATAGACGCTGCTGTCATAGATGCTGCGCCTGCGCCAGACAACGTCACCGTGGCACAAGAGCCGCAAGAGCAAGCGCAGGAAGAACCGGTCGAGGAAGAGCCGCCTGTGCCGATAGAACTGCTGGGCACCGCGGTGCTCGAGGACATGATGCGGGAATTCGCGGACGGGCTGCATCGTGGCAACGCGTCCCTCATGTACCCGTACTTGTACGCTGGTGTGACTGATGTTCTTTCCGAGGATGGACTGCAACGCATCCTCATCTATTTCAAGCCCAAGGACCGCACGGACTACAGGTTCAAGGAATTCCGGGCACGTGGGGACGGCCTCGAGGCCGTGATGCTTGCCGGCACGGACGAGACAGGATGGCTACCATTCAACGTGCCGCTTGTCGAGGAAGAGGGCGACTGGAAGATCACGTGGTTCGAGGAGTACACGTCACGCGACCGCCTTCTTGCTGCATGTCTTGGCAAGCGCAACGTCACGGACGAAGACGTCGCCGAGACGAGCATCGCCAAGGCGCTCAGCGCGAGCTCGTGCGTCGCCGAAGCAGCACGTGTCTTGGATGATGAGACGCTCTGCCCATACGCGGTCTATGATCGTGACCGTTGCTACAGTGCGCTGGGCATCGAACTCACGAAGGAACAGAAGGTCGTGATGTGCAGCGACACGTCAGGCGTGACTGACAACGTGACGATCGCCACCTGCCTCTGGGACTTGGCGAAGGTGGAGGTCGACGTCAACGTGTGCCGCGTGATCGAGCAGAACCGCGCGGAACGCTACTTCTGCCTCGGCGAGGTCGGCGGCATTCTCCGTCAGCCGTACCAGTGCGACGACGCCATCAACGATTACACGCTGCGCATATGCCTGCAGAAATACGTCGACACCGTGCACAACGATATCGACGTGTGCAACGACCCGAAATGGGCGAAGTTCTTCGAGTGCTAGCGCAGATAGATGTTGCGTGATTCCTTCTTGTCGTACGTCTCGAAGCTGTGCGGGTCTGCCTCGTCCATGAGGCCGTACATGCGTGCCATGCGTGCGTCGAGCGCGTCGATGTAGCTGAGCAAGAGCGCTTCCGGGAACGCCGGGATCTTCGGGCTGCCGAACTCGAGGCTGCCGTGGTGCGAGATGACCATGTGTGCGAGCTTGAAGAGCGTGTTGTCATCGACGCCGGTCCTGCCTTTGTAGCGCAGGATGGCCGCGACCTCCAGCGTGAGGTGGCCGACAAGGATGCCCACCGGCGTGGTGCGGATCGTGGTGCCGACCTCGTACTCGTCGAGTTTGCCGAGGTCGTGCAGCAGCGCGCCTGCGACCACGAGGTCGCGGTTGATGCGCAGGTATGCCTTGCAGCACTGCTCGCAGAGCGCCACGATGTCGAGCGTGTGCTCCATGAGGCCGCCGAGCCACGCGTGGTGCGTGTGCATGGCGGCAGGCGCCTTCTTGAACTTCTCGACGAATGCAGCATCCTTGAACACGTCGTGCAAGACCAGGCGCAGCGTGGGCTCTTTGACACTGTCGATCGTGGCCTTGAACTGCCGCCACATCGTCTCGATGTCCTTGGTCGTGACAGGGATGAACTGCGCCGGGTCGTACTCGCTCTCATTCAGCATGCGGAACGCTTCGTCTTCGGTCATGGCGAGCTCCAGCTTGCCGTTGAACTCGCTCACGCGCGCGTTCAGTTCGATGACGCCGCCTTCCAGCATGGACTCGTAGATCTCGCGGACCTTGTTCTCGTCAGGACCGCCCCAGAACTTGAGCTGGATCGAGCCAGTGGCGTCCCCGAGCAATGCCTCGAACCGCCAGCCCTTGGTGTACGCGATCGGCGTGCGCTTGCTCTTGATCGCGAAGATATCATTGACGACGTGGTCACGCTTGAGTGTGTTGATAGGCTGCTTCTTGTCCATGATGTTGTGCGTTCGGGCGCACTATTAAAAGCTATTGTTGGTAGTGGTTGCATCGCCACAATCGTTAAATAGTGCTGTTTCGCTTTCTTCAATTTTAGAATGCGTACCACTGGTCGACTTGTTCTCAGCGACGGTTGTGTGTTCGAAGGAATTTCATTCGGTGCAGACGTTGCTGTCGCTGGCGAAGTGGTCTTCAACACAGGGATGGTGGGCTATCCTGAAAGCTTGACTGACCCGTCTTATACGGGCCAGATCCTTGTCCTCACCTATCCGCTGGTGGGTAATTATGGCGTCCCTCCTCATCGCGTGCACGACGTGCTCAAGACAGTGTTCGAGTCCGGCAAGCTTCATATCAAGGGACTCATCGTCGCTGAGTACTGCGAAGAGCACAGTCATTGGTCTGCGGCATCGTCGCTTTCGCAATGGCTCAAGGACGCCAACATCCCTGCCTTGTATGGCATCGACACGCGGGCGCTGACAAAGAGACTACGGGAACAGGGCGTCATGCTCGGCAAGGTTGTCTTCAACAACGACATCGCACTGCATGATCCGGGCAAGGACAACTTGGTCGCGACCGTCTCACCGCACGAGCCCGTCATCCATGAAGGTGGCAAAAAGAAGGTGGTGCTCATCGATTGCGGCGCGAAAGCCAACATCGTGCGTTGCTTGCTTGCCCGTGGCGTGACGGTCATCCGTGTGCCTTGGGATCATGACATTTCCCGCATCGCGTATGACGGCATCATCATCTCGAACGGTCCGGGCGACCCGACGACGTGCACGCACACCATCGCGCACGTGCGCCACGCATTGCGGGCCGACAAGCCCATCTTCGGGATTTGTCTTGGCAACCAGATCCTGGCGCTCGCCGCAGGCGGCACCACGTACAAGCTCAAGTACGGCCATCGCGGACAGAACCAGCCATGCACTGATCTCGTCAGTGGCCGCTGTTACATCACGAGCCAGAACCACGGCTACGCTGTCGACATGACTTCTCTGTCGGCAGAATGGAAAGAGTGGTTCGTGAACGCGAACGATGGCACGAACGAGGGCATCCGGCATGCGACAAAGCCGTTCTTTTCCGTGCAGTTCCATCCGGAGCACTGTCCTGGTCCTGTCGATACGGAATTCTTGTTCGACAGATTCGTGGAGCTGCTATGACCAAACCACGTAACGTCCTGATCCTCGGCAGTGGCGCGCTTAAGATAGGTGAAGCTGGCGAGTTCGATTACAGCGGCTCGCAGGCCATCAAAGCGCTCAAGGAAGAAGGCATACGCATTGTGCTCATCAATCCCAACATCGCGACGATCCAGACATCGGAGCACATGGCGGACAAAGTGTACTTCCTGCCCATCCAGACAGACATCGTCGAGAAGATCATCGTGCGCGAGGGCGTCGATGCCATCATGGTGAGTTTCGGCGGGCAGACCGCGCTCAACTGCGGCGTCGACCTGCACACGAAAGGGGTATTGGCCCGTCACAACGTGACAGTGCTTGGCACGCCCATCGATGCCGTCATCCGTACTGAGGATCGGCAGAAGTTCGCGGACGAGTTGCGCGCCATCGGTGTCAAGACGCCGCGCAGCACCGCCGTCACGACAGTCGACGCAGCGCTCGCAGTGGCGAATGGCCTTGGATTCCCTGTCATGGTCCGCGCGTCGTTCGCGCTCGGCGGCAAGGGTTCGGGTGTCGTCGGCAACGTTGAGCAGTTGCGGGAGCTCGCGCACAAGGCGCTTGCTTCGTCAGGACAGATACTTGTCGAAGAGTACCTCAATGGTTGGAAGGAGATCGAGTACGAGGTGGTGCGGG
>CAYHOF010000025.1:0-18224 GCA_964358315.1 uncultured Methanosarcinales archaeon | reverse complement strand
AATATCGACCTAAAGGTCGGGGTATAGAACCCAAGGGCTCGCTACGCTCGCCAATCACTTCTTCCAGGCAGCCATCACTGCGGCAGCCACGGCAGGGACGACGGCTTTGTCCAGCGTGTCAGGCAGGATGCGCTCGTGCGATGGCACAGCGACAAGCGACGCCAACGCATGCGCAGCCGCCACCTTCATCTCGGTCGTTATCCGTGAGGCACCGCAATCAAGCGCGCCCCGGAAGATGCCTGGAAAGCCAAGACTGTTGTTGACTTGGTTGGGAAAATCACTCCTGCCTGTCGCCACGATCGCCGCACCCGCTGCTTTCGCATCATCGGGCATGATTTCAGGATCAGGATTCGCCATGGCGAACACGACCGCGCCCTTGTTCATCGACGCGACCATGTCCTTCGAGAGCACGCCTTTGGCAGAAACGCCGATGAACACGTCCGCGCCCTTCATGACGTCTGCCAGCGATCCAGCGACGTTCTTCGGGTTCGTCAACATCGCCAAGTCCTTCTTGGCAGGCGTGGTCGCGACGTCCGGGCGCGTCATGCTGATGACACCCTTCGTGTCGCACACGAAGAACGATTCTGCTTTCGCGCCGCTGTGCAAGAGGAGCTTGATGATCGCCGTGCCTGCCGCGCCCGCACCACTCATGACGATTTTGACGCTGTCAAGCCGCTTGCCCACGACCTTGAGCGCGTTCAGAAGGCCCGCGAGGACCACGACTGCCGTGCCGTGCTGGTCGTCATGCATGACAGGGATGCCAAGATCCTGCAATGCTGCCTCGATCACGAAGCATTCAGGCGCCTTGAAATCCTCGAGGTTGATCCCGCCGAAGACCGGCGCGATGTTCTTGACTGTCTGGATCGTCAATTGCACGTCCTGCGACGCCAAGCAGATGGGCCACGCGTCGATGTCCGCGAGCTCCTTGAACAGCACTGCCTTGCCTTCCATGACAGGGAGCGCCGCTTCAGGACCGATGTTGCCTAAGCCGAGCACCGCGCTGCCATCCGAAATGACCGCCACCGCGTTGGGCTTGAGCGTGTACTTATTCACCGCAGCCTTGTCCTTGGCCACGGCAAGCGAGACAGCAGCGACACCCGGCGTGTAAATAAGACTAAGATCGGCACGCGAACGAACAGGAATCTTGGACTTCGTGGCCAACTTTCCCTTGTGCTTTGCGTGCAGCGCGAGCGCGTCCTCTTGTAATGTCATGCCACAATCCGTGTGCGACGTGTATAAAAAACCACGTGTTCTAACGAGAAACCCAATGGAGCGCTTCGAGCGCCAGTTCCTTGGAACACGCACTGATGACGCCGACATGCCCTTCCTGGCCGAACGACAAGAACTTCTGCGGACCAAGGGGATCGCCATTGATGTCGACCATCACGCCGCCCGCCTCCTTGACCATGCCATACGCAACGCCGATCTCCAGGTTGCCCTTGCGCGTGCATTCAAGCACGAGATCGACCGTGCCGTTCGCGAGATCGACATAATTGATGGCGGACGAGCCGACAAACTCCGTCTTGAACTCGTCGACGATAGGTGCGAACGCCTTCTGGTTGTAAGGCCAAGGCTGGTCGAAACGGATGCGCGCACCTTCCGCCAGTGTCTTCCTGCCAGAGACGGCATGGATAATGCATATTCTCGTCGGAAAACCCACAGGGTCAAGCCTTGTCTCGAACATCCCTTGCCCGCGCACAGCATAATGCAGCCGACGCGACGCGTGCTCCATCACGCCGCACGCGGCATAATCATCATACGTCGGATACACACCATTGTAAACTGCGAACATCGTGCCATAGCGTCCCCTGCCACAATGATTCTTGTACACGGACGTACCATCGATACCGTCAAGAACGCCCAGCATTCTTGGATGCTTGCACAGGTCGACGAGTCCGTGCTCTTCCGACACGATCCGTATCGGCAATACCGCTTGCCGGCACGTTTCGATCACCGCACGCTCGCACTCATGATCCCCAAGCAGTGCGTCACCGCCGATCTCATCCTTCTTCTTGAACAGTGTGAGACCTCGGTCCCCGAGCCGCTCATGCGCCCTGTACGCGTTCATGAGCGCGTTACGCAGCACAACATCCAATCCAGCCACAACATCCACTCCAGCCATGACGTGGCCCCCCCACCCGAACATTTAACAACATTATGAACCACACGCACCAACACAGACCAGCCGACGAAACGTTTATAAATCCGCCACCGGGCAATCCATCTCAATCCCCGTCTAGCTCAACGGTAGAGCGTTCGGCTGTAGATCAACTCACCCATCGACAAGGCGCACGGCCATGAATGAAAATGGGACAGCAGAACCCGAAAGGTTCGCGGTTCAAATCCGTGGACGGGGATTCCCTATCCAGTTCAAATCAGTGTCGGAATGTTTATATGCCAAAGGCCCTAAATCACCCTTTAGTAAAGGGGTTAAGGGTTTGGCAGACGACGACATTTACGGCAGCAAAAAGAGCTATGAACGAACAGTCAGCAACATACACGAGTTCTCACTACCAGTCAATAAAAGAACGGTTCCACAGCGAGGCATTCGTCGCTACCAGTGCACTATTCCTGCGAACATGCAGTACTGGCAGGTTCTCTTTGACCATTTTGAAGCCAGAGACTTATCGTACATTCGGCGCTTGCGACTGATCAATTCCTTCAAGCTCATCATTCACCACGCACACACCGACCTTAGAAGTGTTGATGCGGCTAGTGACCGGCAAGCCATTGATGGCATCGTGCGCGAAGCACGTAAGACCCTCAATCCATCAAGCACGTCATGCCTCGTTACTGACTTGAAGTTCGTGTGGAAAGTCCTTTTTCCTGCCAAAGACGTACAAGGCAGACCTGATGAGCATGAAACGCCCTATTGTGTCAGACACTTGTCAACAAAAATTGATCGCAGCAGGCAGAAAATGCGTAATGATCGGTTGGAAGTTAATGAATTCCTCAGGATTGTAGATTCCTTCTCCGATGACCCACGCTTGCAAGCATACATTACTCTGGGATACGAAAGTCTCGGAAGACCTCAAGAATTATTGTCCAGACGCATCAAAGATGTCAAGCTACACGATAATTATGCCGTGGTTTACATTTCGGAACACGGCAAGGAAGGAGTAGGCATCCTGCAAAGCATCGAAAGCTACCCCTACCTGACAAAGTGGCTTGACCAGCACCCGCAACGGGCAGACCAAGAAGCGTTCCTTTTCCCGACCATTGGGGCGGGCAGCAAGTACGGTCCTTTGCGACCTGAAGGCGTCAATAAGTCATTACGACAACGCTGTGCCGTTCTTGGTATCAAGAAGAAAATAACGTGCTACAGCCTGAAACGCAATGGAGTCTCGGACTTGCGCTTGCGAGGCGAGTCTGACAAACAAATTCAAGCCAGAGCCCGATGGACAACCACGCGACAGCTCAACGTATATGACATCACAAGCCAAGAAGAAGCACTCAAAGCGCAACTCATCAAGAAAGGAATCATCCCGCCCGACAAAGAACACGCCATCCTCGCGCCTGTCACGAAGCACTGCACGTATTGCAATGCCATCAATAGCGTCACGAGCAAGACGTGCGTCAAGTGCACACGCCTTTTGTATCGAGAAGACGTTGAAGCAGAACAAAAAAAGCAACAAGAACAAGCAAGCCAAGCCACACTTGCGCTCAATCAGCGTCTTGAGAACATGGAGAAACTCGTGGACACCACGCTCAAAGAGCTTAACGCCTTACGTCTCGAAAAGCGACTCAAGAAGCACGACTCGCGTAACAACGAGATCGAAGTTGAGTACTGGATAAGCCGTTCCAAAGGCATGACTGACAAACAAGCCAGCGAGCGCGTCAAGAAAATCTTTGCGTGAAACCATGCGTGTTGTTTAAGTAGTGATACAATGGTGTATCGCCACAAATATTAAGGACCTGACAGTCACTTGACAGGATAATGACGGACTATCCCGAACTCGTGCTCAACGCGACATCAACACTCTTCAACGCAGAACCAGCCACGGCACAAAGCGTCCTGTTCTCATCAGTCGCCATCCTCATCTCCGCATGGATCGCCCTCAGCGCGTACATGCTGTTCAGGCATCCCGACATGCTGGAACGCTGGAAAGGACTGAACCTTGGCAACGTCAGCGTCATAGCCCTTCTGGGCTTCACAACGTTCATCCCCGCATTCCTCTTCGTCGTCTGGTACAGAACCGCACTCGCCGATGGCAACATGTACGGAACGTTCGGACAAATGCTCGTTGTACAAGTGCTTGGCACCATGGGCTACCTCTTCTGTTATCACGACCCACAAGAAAAGCCGTCAGGACTGACCTTCATCCCACCAACCGTGCCCAAAATCATCAAGAAAATGCCCCGACTAACCCTCTGGCTATTGTACCTCTACATCGTTGCAGGAATATGGTCAACACTCCCCACTTCAGGAAAATGGTTCCTCAGCAGTGCCGCAATCATCCTGCCCGTGCTTCTCTACATCATGCAAAAAGGGCATAAAAAAGAAAGAAAATAATCGTGACTTACAGTTTGCAGCCATTACTGCACTGCCACGAACCACGATAGTATCGCGTCACGAAATCAGCACGGTCATAACGACTCTGCAAGCTCGCGAAATGAGTTGTGCCGCAAATGCGACACTCCATTTCTCCAGTACGGTCGTCTACCAACTTCATTACTTTCTTTGTCATAATACTCCTCCATCTATTCCTTCCGTGAATATTTGGAGGGGAAGAACCAAGAGCAGCGCACGTTCAAACCCCATCCTTCCGTGCCATTCCATGCCGCGTCGTCCTGCTCTCAACCATCACTAACGTACCGAGCGCTTTATAAATATTTCTGAGAAAAATGGCACCGTCCTCACGGTCCCGAATGCCGTCAAGGACCAGAAGGAACGGTGCCGAAATGGAGGAAACCGGCCACGACCCCGAAACAAAGAGTCATGGCTTTAGGAAGCAGTACTTCACGGACATTTACCTTTCAATTTCGTGCGCGAACAAACACCACTCCTTGAGACCGACGAAGCAACCATTTTCGCCTTCACGCTCGCCTTGAGCCTTTCCTCAGCAAGCTTCTTCTTCAACTCATCACGCTGCGCAACCAACTCAGCCACACTCTCAACACGCTCTTTTTTCACGACAACCACCTCGACTTTTTTCTCACTAGCTTTCTTCAAGTCATAACTTGCCGTCACCGCAGCACCAAAAGTCGCCCCAGGATCCGCAGGAATCGCCACAAGCGACAATTCAACGAACTCGATACCCCTCAGCGTCACCACACCATCATCCCCCTCTTCCAGTTCTTGCACGTGAGCACCAATCGAAACAGTCGACAAAAGCCCTGAAGAAATCAATTCTTGTGCTTTCTTGTCAAACACGTCCGCACTAAACTTGACGGACTGACTCGCGCCATCATACTGACTGCTCACGACCCTACCGGCGATGCTATCCACCAAGGCCGAGTGGTCCTTTAAAAGAGGTTTGCCCCTCAAGCTTGCTGCCGCCTTTTTCAGTTCCTCAGGCACGAACTTGTGGAGGTTGCGTGAAATGCAACTATTGATCGCGGTACCGTCAATGCGCAAATTATCGCTCCCGCTTCTCGAAGCGCTCTGAATCGGAACCACGAATTCGAGCACACGCCAATCATTTGTCATCGTTAGACCTCCACGCAAACAGCACAGCCACCACCACAAACACCACAAACAAACACGTAATTCTTGCTCGTCACACGCATCTCCCGCTTCACCTTCCCATCAATAAACACAGGCTCCTTACTCTCTTCAACACGCAAGAAATTCAAGCGCGCATAATCCTCCCACTTATCACTCACTTGCTGACCTCGCAACGCGTCCAAACGCCAGCACCGGAAACACGAAATTGTGAGGTCCCGTTCCTTACCAGACCTACAATCCAGCACGAACTGACGATTACGCACACCCCAAGATTTTTCGACAACATCCCGTTGCAGCTTCGCAGCCATGTCAGGATTCCGCGCCGCTTGAAAGCCTACACCATGAATTTGGCCCAAACTAATAGTCTCATCAGTCATGCTCTCACCGTCGCACGCGCACTCGGGGCCGAAAGAACGAACGAAAATTTCGTGTCACAAACCGAGCACGTCCACGAATGCCGTGGCAACGTGACCGACCGTTTCTGGTCAAACCGGCCACAACTTGAACAACGACAATAAACATGCCCGCCCTTCGTCCACGCAGACGGATGCGACTGAACGAAACCACTCTTTTCGATACTGTCTTGCGTCAACAATTCCATAACTACCTCACTCCTTTCTGCACGACCCGCTCAAAATCATTCATGTTGCAATACTGCGGCACGACCGGCTCAATCACAATTGGATGGACAGGAAACTGGCGCCGAAGCCATTCCGCATGAAACGCCCGACTTACTGCATCGGCTCGCTCTAGAGCATCGCAACACGCCCGCGCCACATCCTCATCAGTCACGTGTCCCTGACCTCCACATCCAAACCCGAGCGCAAACGCTTATTGTACGCCGCTGTGATCTCGTCAGTCCAGCCATGCGTAACATTCGCATCAAGTTTGTCGCCGTGCACAGCCCGGTGCGCCCTGCATTTCAGCTCGCCCAAAGCCAGCAATTGTTGCGTCGTCAACGGTCGAACCTCAATCGTCTTGACCGTCATGAAAATGTCCCGCGCACTCGCGCGAGGGTCTTTAGCTAGTTCGAGTACTTTGCAAATGAGTCGGGAAGCATTCCGAGGCTCAACCATTGCCAACGAACGATTCTTGGCCGATAAAGTCTTTGCGATGCTACGTGCTTGACCTCCTTCACGACTGCGCGCTAAATGTTCTTCTTTTGGCAGGTTATCAAAGCGACACTCCTGTGGCGGCACGTTCATGCAGCAAGGCATGGTCAAGAAAATATTAGAACAAATTGTCCGGTCAATTTCAGAAGTCTTTGGTTGAAGGACGACCACGAACGCGCTCCTTTGGCTTTCTTCCCGCACCTTGATAGTTTGGTGGAGGCAACCCCGCAAACTCCCGCAGCATGATCGCGTCGCCAACCAACGTGACCTCTAACACGGGGCCGTGCGTGACCGTCCTAGAACCTCGACAACTCGTTCTTGCCGTCCAGCCAAGACTCGCGACCAGACCCTTTGGAAGCGTCAGGCGGGGCTCGTAATCGCCTTTGCGGTAACGAAAGCCCAACACACGATAGTGTCCTGTATCAGAATTGGTCATTGTGTTCTTCTGAACACGTCCGGACTCGGTTCGTGAATTTTGCCGTCTACCAATATGCTGGCGAGTGCCGCGCACATGTCGGGTCGGGTCACGTTGTGCTTCTGGCAAAGGTCCAGCATTGACCACTCATTTTTCATATCAAAATCGTTCTTTAGTTTGACCTCTAATGAGTGAGTCCTGTTGGTCTGGTCAGTCCGGTTGTCGATGACGTGTTCTTCAGTAGTGTTAGTAGAGTTAGGTGGGTTAGTAGAGATAGTAGTGTTGGTAGGGTTAGGTGCGTTAGGTGGGTCACCATCGTCACCATAGTATGTTCTGAGGATGCGATTAACGTCGTCCTTCCGCACAGCGTATTTGGCGTAGCCCTGACTTTTTTTGACCTTGAAGCCCCACGTCCTCAGCTTGCGACCCGCAATCCTTGCGACCGAGTCCCGCTTCTTGCGCACTAATTCCCGCAACCGATCACTTTCGAGTTCGCCATCAATACCGAGCAACTTCTTGGCGACTGCTTCGGAGAAGTCACCCACCATCACTTCCGAACTCACCAAACCCCCCAAACCCACCCAACTCACCTTTGGGTCGCTTTGTAACCATCGGAGAACTTGATAACCGACGTCGCCCGAATAGTCCACCGCCTGAGCTTGCTCGAAGGTTTCGACAAGATACCCCCGGACGGCATCGTAACACCCTGCCAAGCGTGCGATAGATAGTACACTCGCGCTCAATTCGAGCGCCCGATTAGATAGTAAAGGCTCGTTGATGGCATCATACGTCTCGCGGACCTCCCGCCAATGCTGGAATGCGCACACTCGCGCGTCACTTCTCACTTTGGCCCATTGTGGGTCGTCAGTCCGGATTCGTTCGGGGACGAAGTTTGAAGCTTCACATCGTTGCATGCGGATAGTAATGCAGCGACTTTCCGTGACGGGGTCCAAACCGCCTATGTTGTTGATGACGACGCTTCCGAACGTGTCGAACGCTTGTGGCCGACGGGTCCGGTCCCCCTCGACGCGAATCACTGGCACGCCGCACTTGTACGCCCTAAGCAAGCGCACGAGTTCTCGTCTCTCATCATCTTGCAAGTCATCAAAATCATCAACCAACAGGGTGGCGCACGTGCTCTCAACACTCCGAAACATGCTTGACGGCGACATGTTCACAGACATAAGCGCATTGAAGGCTAGAGTGGCGTACACCTGCGTTTGTGCCGTCTTGCCAGATTCCTTGTCCGCATTCAAAAAAATGCGACCTCGCGCCTTGAAACAGGGCAGAAAATACGTCGCCACGACATCGCACGCGATCAAGTCGTGAACCCGCTCATCCACGTGCCAAACACACCTACGATTCACGTCCCTGACACGATCGACCAATTCCTTGACGGAAACGTCGAGAACCCGCCCTTTGAACTCACACCACTGCATAACGGCCTGATTCTGCCACTTATGAGGCAACGCATCATCAAGAAACACGCACGACGGATGAAAATTCACCGCAGCAAACCCACCCGCGTCATCTTTGCGGTCAATGATGAACCGCCCATCATCAAACACTATCCCGTCACGCTTTGTCTTTCCATGACGGTACGCAATTCCAAAATATAGCTGGTCATCAAGAATACCACAACCTATCCGGTGACGTTCGCTCGTCGGTAAAATCAAAAGAGGCGCAACGCTCGCAAAATCATCCGGCTTGACGTCACTTGCCGGAGCTCGAACAATTCGGTCATTGAGCAAAGCCTGTCGTTTCTCCCGAATCTGTTCTTTCCACGCAAAATTGATCGCGCTCCAATACTTCTTCACATCCTCACTCGCGCTCTTCTTGTCGGGAAACACCTCGAACTCGACCAGCAAGTCCACGATTTTGTTGCGAATTGCGTTATGCAAGACCCGGTCTGGAACCTTGACCAGCTCGATGAACTTCCCCTTATTGGTCCCTAACTTTCTGGCCTCACGCATGTCCTCAATCTGAAGGTAGCCTTGAACGGCGTTAAGCTCAAAGCCCCAACTGGCTGGTTGGGTTTCTTCGAAAATGACTTGCGGGCTGGCGGTTGTCCCCCGCTTTTCACTTTGTTCTGGCGGCATTGCAGTCATGCCCTAATTTCCAGCAGAGCTGATGCTGTCGATACTCTGAAAGTTTATCCAGATCATTTCTCGTCCGTTTGTTAGGAGTACGGAGTCGTTCGCGAGTTGTTGGATGTTTCCGAAGAATCTTTTTCCGTGTCTGTCTCGAATTATGATTTCACGAAGTTCGAGCTGGTACTTCTCCAGAAGATCTTTCAGAGTCAGTTGGTTTGTCATTTTTTTCCTCCATTTTTTGGCAGAATTCTTCGCAAGCAAGTCTTATGACGCACCCGACGCTGCGCGATTCCTTCACAGCATGTTTCCTGATTAGATTTAGGGTGTCAATCTCGATTGCTGTCGTAAAATTGTATTTCATGAAAAGTCATGCACTAATGTTAGGTAATATACATTAACTTAGAATTCGGCGAATTTCAGAAATTGAAATCGGAAGTTCGCTTAAGCTTCTTGGCCAATGCTTCGAAAGCCAACTTTTCCGCGACGCAAGGTGATACAACATTCGTCCCTGACGCGAAAATTATGAGTTCCGGAGATGCCACTACTGAATAATTCACCGATGCCATAGCGTTGTACTGTTCCTCTGGAAGGGGCCCGATCGTGATCGAGCAATACCTTGTAAGATCTTGTTGTTTATCGATTTTAACACGTTTAGACCGTAGATACTTGGCCGTTTGCCCTTCTGAACCGCGAGGACCTTTTCGTGGATTGTTGATATTAATTTCAGACATGTGAAGCTATATGAAGTTCAAGTATATATTCGTAACTCGGTGGGCAGCCCGCCTGAAAAGTAGTTCTCAACACCCAAAAAGTCGGTTCTGACTTGAATTGCCGGGTCAGGTCCGTGGACGGGGAGTTTTATAAAGGCTCTCGTCGTCATGTCACGTACGCGTCACGCACCAATTTGACGACGGGAGTCTTTCTTTTTTCCATTTCAACGCAATCAAAACGACTTCAGTGTCGCATGACACAAATTCATATTAAGCGTAACTTTCCACGCTAATTGTATGACTAAGTTTTCATTTGCTTTTGTTGTGGCATCTTTAGTTCTACTGACAAGTTGTACTGATCAGGGTGTGCAAATTGCAGTAAAACAAACTTTTCCGATAGGGCCAGGAACAGTCATAGAAGCTTCAGTTCCGCTAAACATTAGCCTTAGCAAAATCGATGAACTAGTCGGCTTCGCACGTGACGTGCATCAAAATTCAAAATTCCTCATGAACTTAGAAGTAGTTAATCACGGCCCCGAGGTGCGTGACACAAAACTTCAAATCACCCACCAAGGAACACAAATCGTCAAAATGCAGCCATACTCGCCCCGTGGCACACCTCTACAGGGTGGAAATGACTTCACATACAAATTCGATGACGAACTACTCGAAGGACAAATAACTCCACTTCGCATTGCAGGCGAAGTGGGAGAACTACCTGAGGGAGTCTCTGAAGCACACCTCGACTTTACAATCACTATTCTAGACGGCACTGGTAAGGCAGTAGCATCGACAGAGCACACTATTCCTGTTGTAAAGTAAGTGTACAAGCGAATGGCATTCCTGCGAGTAAGGACGTCGAGTGGCACAGAGCACATTCTAACTGTTGAAGGACTCGATGAGGCGACCAAGCACTACGAGCCCGCTTGGCGCACAAGTCCGTCGCCCTTCAGCGCACCTCAAAACGCACATGATCACCAACCGGCAGGAAGCGTTGTTTCATATGGATTCGAACGTGTTAATTTACCCAGCACGCTCATGCGACAGGTGCTAGCGCAACATCCTGAATTCAGACGAGAAGATACAGTTTATCTGCGAGAGCGCGAGGCAGTTGATTATAGCGTTACTGCAAAAGTAGATTTTGACGTCGATTGTCATGTGGGCAAACACTACCCTGGGAGTCAGCCCAGACCGCACTGGAACTTTATAGTGAAAAGGTCTATTTTTGAGAAATCTGAAAAAATGTTTTCGCTTGACCCAAAGACCGGAGCACACGTGCCTAAATGCGACTGGGTAGATGTCAGCCTAGAGATCGGGGAAATGATGATTTTTCATCAGCGATTCTTTTGGCAAAAATAACCACGAGAGAACGGTGCTTCCTTGTTCATTTACACTCCCTGACGGCGCACAAGAACGCTCTTGAATGAAACGTGGCCTTAGAGTTCATTAGCTTTTTATAAGGTCGGCATGGGAAACAACCCATGAAAGGCAACACACTGGAACGTGAAAAGGACCGACGCGAGTTCTTTGTCCATCGACAAGAGGCGCTCATTGGACAGCTGTCCGAGGGACGCGGGATAATGTTCAGCGTATTTACGATCTTCGTCGCCATCTGGGCGATAGTCGCCCAATTGAACGACAAACTAATAGTAAATGTGTTTCCGACTACAACAAATCCAACAGTAACGATGGCGTCCACACCAGCAAACGCCACTGTAACCATCGTGCTCGGACTATTCATAATCATCAGCATCGCATGCCTCGCCTACAAATGGCTTTTTGCCAATCGCTACCTACGAAGACAACTCAACAACATTGACAATGTTGTCGAGCAGTCATTCCGTTTGACGTACCCTACACGCGAATACGTAACGTGGGATGGCACAATCAATTGTCCTTGTGGGAACAAAGTAGAGTCAATGACCCGTCGTTGACGAACCATAATGAGGAGCATGACCTGTGTTCGATACAACCTTTACTTTCCATCGAGAAAATTTATATTCTCCGTCGATAGATAGGGATTGACTTGTAGGGCAGATGTGGTGGACGGGGAGTTTTTCTTTCGCCATGTTTAAATGAGAGCACATCATGAACAATGCACATGGGCGACGTGCTGCCGCGTGATACAACAAGGTTGAAGGTCATCCAGAAGAACCCTTCATCGTATCGCACGGCCATCCGCAAGCTCTTGGCCAAACGGTTCCCTCACGCCACGATCGCGTTGCACTACAAGAACCCGCTCGAGCTCCTTGTCGCCACCATCCTTTCTGCGCAATGCACGGACAAACGCGTCAACATGGTTACACCCTCCTTGTTCAAGAAGTACAAGACCGCCAAGGACTACGCGAATGCGAACCCTACAATGTTCGAGCAAGAAATCCGCAGCACCGGCTTCTACCGCAACAAGACGAAGAGCGTCATCGGCGCGGCACGGATGATCGTCAAAGACTTCGGGGGCAACGTACCCGACACGATGGAAGGACTCCTCCAATTACCTGGCGTCGCGCGCAAGACGGCCAACGTCGTGCTCGGCAACGCGTTCGGCAAGCACGAAGGCATCGTGGTCGACACGCACGTCAAACGCGTCGCGTACAGGCTCGGCCTCACGGACAACACAGACCCGACTAAGATCGAAGTGGACCTGATGAAGGTCGTCCCACACAAACAATGGAACACGATCGCCAACCTCCTTATCCATCACGGAAGAGAGATCTGCAAAGCGCCAAAACCAGACTGCGAGAACTGCCCGCTCAACAAGACGTGCCCGAGCTCGCTGACGCGAACCTTTAAATCCATCTGATGCCTTCGGACGTGCATGAAAAAAGAGGCGATGCTCGAAGGGAACATCAGCCTGATCCTCGACTCGTACAATGACATCTTCTCGGATTTCGACCCGCGGCCTGCGTCAGAACGGGCGCTCTCGGACGACTTCCTCAACGAGTGCCGCAAAGCGTCGCGCGACAAGCACATCGACCACGGGCTCGAAGTGCGCCTGCTCGTGCCAAAGACGAAACGTGACAACGCGCTCGAACAAGTCATCAAAGGACGGCTGCGCAACCATTTCCGCAAGCATGACACCCAGAAAGCCAAGGAGACACAACGCACCAAACGCCACGGCATGCTATGGATAGTCGCCGGCGCCATGTTCTCCCTGATCGCGACCAGCATCCAAATGCACGAACACCCCCTCCTCCGGTTCGCCTTCGTCATCTTCGAACCCGCAGGATGGTTCAGCTTCTGGACAGGGTTCGAACGGCTCATCCTCATCCCCACACACAAGCAAGCAGAGATCGAGTTCTACCGCAAAATGGCCCACAGCACCGTGACGTTCGGCAGCTACTAGCACAAAAGTTTAAATATGGAGGAGAGGGGCTCGACATCATCCTGCCGCGGTAGTCTAGTGGCCTAGGATGCACCCCTGTCACGGGTGCGACCCGGGTTCAAATCCCGGCCGCGGCGTACTATATTCTATGTAGTGTTCGTTTCAGTCCTCACGTCGTCGTGCGGTGATGACACCGTAGCACCCGACGTGCGAAAAGCTTTAATAATGAGACTTGTGCGTCCGCATTCATACCGTTCAAGTATAGATAAGGAGGTTTGTTATGGAAGAGAATCAGGATCAACCGCAGGGTACGCATAAGGAAGCGCACCTGCACAATGAGCCGCACATGCACCACCCAGGGCATGGCGCAGTGATGCCCCAAAAGGGCAACAACCAGATGCCGTGGATGGTCATCAGCATCTTCCTCGCGATTCTTTTGGTCGTCGTGTTGTTCTTCTACATCTCGCTCGCGAACAGCCTGATCAAGGGCGGCGCGGCTGCACCGACGCAACCGAGCGCACCATCACAGCCCAGCGCACCGCCTGAGGCAGAGTTCGCCGACATCAAGCTGACCGCCAGCGACCACGTCCGTGGCAGCAAGGACGCGCCGGTCATCATCGTCGAGTACAGCGACTTCCAGTGCCCCTTCTGTAGCAGGGCAGTCCCGACCGTCGACCAAGTCATCAAGACGTACGGCGACAAGGTCGCGATCGTGTACAGGCACTTCCCGCTCTCGTTCCACGAGAACGCACGCCCGGCAGCGATCGCATCAGAATGCGCGGGCGAACAGAACAAGTTCTGGGAGTTCCACGACAAGCTGTTCGCGAACCAAGAATCGCTCGGTGAGCAGTTCTACATCAACACTGCGACCGAGCTCAAGCTGAACGTGGACAAGTTCACGACCTGCATCAAGACCGAGAAGTTCGCGCAGAAAGTGGATGGCGACTTCGCGCAGGGCCAGACTGATGGCGTGAGCGGCACACCGACGTTCTTCATCAATGGCAAGAAGCTGGGAGGAGCACAGCCCTTCGCTGCGTTCAAACCGATCATTGATGCAGAACTCGCATAAGCACGCCATACTCGCATTCGCGAGTTTTTTTCTTTCTTTTTTCTCATTCTATACGTATTACGCTAAACTCTATGCCGGCGACGCGCTATCGTGCGGCACGAATTGCGACATCGTCCAGGCGAGCGCGTACGGCCAGTTGTTCGGCGTCCCGGTGTCATTCATCGGCGGCATCATGTTCTTCATGCAAGGCATTCTCATGGTGGTGCATCTCGTGTCGCACCACCACATGGCACGCGCGCTCATCAACGTCAGCTTCATCATAGCGCCCATCATGGCGATCGGCTTCATCGGCATACAGGCGTTCGTGCTGCACGCATGGTGCAAGACGTGCGTCGTCGTGGACGTGGGCGCGGCGCTCAGCGCCGCCCTGTACTGGGCGTGGCGTCCGTGCCAGGGCACACGATAAGGATACGGCCATAGAACGCGTACGCGTAGGGCGCCTTGACGAAATCACCGACGTCGTGCACACGCTCATCACCCTGTTTCTTCACTTCCGGCCCGATGATCTTCATCAGGTCATCGAACTCTGTCTTGTCCTGGATGACGACGACCTCGTCCAGGTTGCGGCGTGCCGAACTCGCCGAGAACGACACTTCTGTCGGCCGGACCTGCCGCACCCAGTACGATATTGCTGTGCTGACAAGACGCGAGAACAAGCCCTCGTTGACGGCATACGCATCCATCAGGATGCATACGCATTCCGACGTTAAAAAGTTATGCACCAGACGGGTTTGTGGGGCAACAAAAACTATAAAAGCGAGTGCGCCAGCGCAATGACAGATGAAAACAGTCGACGTCAAGCTCGTTTCTGCACAAGTCGCCAAGTGCAACGCCCGCGAGGGATCCGTCGAGATCCGCATCGTCCTCAACGACGGCAAGGACAAGGCGCTCCTCAAGGCAGTCGACCTCAAGAATCCTGAAGGCTCGGCGCTCGCCATCTTCAACGAGATCCGCGACAAGCTCAAGAACGCCCACAAAGGGTCGGGCGACGGCTTTTTGGATGGCGTCGTCACGATCCGCTTCAACCAGGAAGAGGACTTCGTGATCGAACGCCTCGCCAAGTACTTCACGACGTTGCGCGACAAGCTGCGCACCAACAAATTCAGCAAAGTCAGCTACTGGGACCTTGAGCGGTCCATCCTGACGCACAAGGCCAGCTTCGAGGACGCGCGCAAAGCCGGCCTCAAGAACAAGAAAGCGGACGACGAAGACGAATTCTTCCACGACGACGATGACGACGACGTCAAAGAACCCGACCCATCAGAAGCGCTGGGCATTACCAGGATGGACACGCGGGCCAAAATAGCGCCGAAACGACGCTGATCATTTCATGACGTGCACGTACTCGACGTCGGAGCGTGCCAGGTATTCTTCCCAAAAGTCGCGTCCCATGACGCGCAGTCCTTCAGCGGATACCTGTGGCGGATGCCAGATGACGGGCGTGAAGCCTGCCTCGTGCAACGCAAAGGACAATGCCTTGCGGGTGTGGTAAACACCGTGCAGCGTAGTGATGTGCGCATCACCGTTGTAGAGTTCGATATCCATCGGCGCTCCTTCTGCCAACACACCTGAGGGGATGCGCTTGACTGCGCCGAATTTCTTGTTGTCATGCACCGGCCAGCGCGGCATGTCGACGATGCCGACCATCATGCCGCCTTTCGACAATGCATGGTGGAACTTCTTGAAGAGCGCCGCCATCTCGGCGCGCGTCTCGAGACAGTTGAACACGAAGGGCATACAGATCCCATCGCATGCGGGCAGTTGCGTTGTGCGCATGTCGCCCAGGATGTACTCGATGTTGGCGCCACCTGTTGCGCATGCCCTCTTGATCTGTTCCGGCGAATTGTCGATGCCATACACGCGTGCAGCACGCGCCGCAAGCTGCCGTGTGAAAAAACCGTCACCACACGCGATGTCGAGAATCACTTTGCCTTCCAGAGGAGACAGCAAGGACATCATGGTCGGCCCCATGGAATATTTTTTGTCTGGTTTGTCGTGCGATTTCGAGTACGCCACGGCCAGCGAGTCATAATCGTCAATCATACAATCTTCCCGAGCGTCCGCATCACGGTCGCGATCGGCACGTCGAGGAAGTAGCGCGAGAACATCAGGCCGAGCGGGTCCGAGAACGGCTTGTAGGGAGTCATGTATGCTGTGGCGACGCCTGCGCGGTTGCCTGCCACGATGTCCGTGAGGTGCCGGTCACCGACCATGACGATTTTGGGTTCTGCGGGACAGCGGCCTGTCGTGATGTTGAAGTCGCGCACGGCGTGGATGACGAGAGGATTGGGTTTCTTGATGTTGCGCACGATCCTGGCAGTGAGCGATTCATCAGGCCCCTTAAACGAGGAGGTCTCGTCGGTGAGCGCGTGCGTCGCCGGATCGTAGCGCAGCACGTGCAGGTCGCCTCCTTCAAAACGCAGGAGGTGCATGGCGTCAGCCGCGCCTTCGAACGTGACGAGTTTGTTCGTCGGGATGTCCGGGAACACGTCACGGATGCGGCGCAGTTCGTCATAGGATGAATTGGAGATGATCTCGGATCGGGGCGCGATGACCTTGAGTGTCGCCTCGAACGCAGGAACGCGTTCTCGAGAATGATACGCGTGGAGCGTGCCGTCGCGATCAAGCAAGAACAGGTCGTACTTGAAGATCCTCTGGACCATGCCAAGGTCGTTGACGTCATCCAGCACGTGGTCGACCTTGAAGGAAGAAGGCCGCAGGTATGCCGCGAGGCCGCCATTGAGCGCTTCCTTGAGCGTGTTGAGGTAGTCCGCCACGGCAGGCCACCCCAAAAATGCAGTATAATAATGTTGTGAACCCCGCCCCCAGAACCCCAGATATTGTGCATTTAGGCCCAAAACAGCGAAAGGTTTATAAGTAACCGGTTTGCCCCCAAGCTATCCTTTATTAATAGTCATAACGTTCATTCAGAGTGAAGACGCGGTTGGAGGATTTCAGGGTGCTGGGGCCACACATACAACGTTCTATGCGTTCGTGCAATCCTGTTTTCACAACACAATTTCCCGGTAATTTCACGTTCATCACACACAGTTACAAACGATCATGGGGCGGTAGCTCAACCTGGTAGAGCATCTGGCTTTTAACCAGGTGGTTGCGGGTTCGAAAGCCACATGGCCGAAAGTCCCGTCCGCCCCATCCCACTGACAATGGCAAAGAAAGAAACCGTTTACGACGTCACCAAACACGCGCTTGTGCCCAAGCACGTCAAGGTCAGCGAGAAGGAGAGCGAAACGCTCCTCGCGACCTATTCTATCAGCGCGCGCGAGCTTCCCCGCATCAATTTCGACGACCCCGCCATCCAACACCTCGGCGTGAAGGAAGGCGACATCATCAAGATCGTGCGCGTCAACGCGCAGATGGGCGAGACCGTGTTCTACCGGAAGGTGACCAGTGCCTAGCTATTCCAAACTCCTGATGCAGAAGTATTTCGAGGAGAACTCGTTCGTGCGCAGCGCGATCGAGAGCTTCAACAACTTCGTCGACCACGAACTCCAGATCATCCTCGAGGAGAACAAGGTCATCGAGCCGACCATCATCCCGCCGAACGTCGACTCGTTCAAGATCAAGCTCGACAAGATCTGGGTCACCAAGCCCGAGATCACGGAAGCGGACGGCAGCAAGCGTCCCATCTACCCGGTCGAGGCGCGCCTGCGCAAGATCAGCTACGCAGCGCCCGTCTACATCGAAGTGAGCGCGCACGTCAACGACGTGCAGCGCGAGAGCTTCACCACACAGATCGGCTCGCTGCCCATCATGCTCAAGTCCAACGTGTGCCACCTTTCCACCATGAGCCAGGACGAGCTCATCGAGAAGG
>CAYHOF010000024.1:0-20613 GCA_964358315.1 uncultured Methanosarcinales archaeon | reverse complement strand
CCGTGCGCTATTTAAGAACCCCCTCAAAATGTTAACCAATTACGATACTGTACAGCCGTAGCTCTTCTTCACAATCTTTTTATAGAGCCGAGGACGAGGTCCGAGCATGAAGGCAATCATCCTTGCGGCAGGCTATGCGACCCGTCTTTATCCGCTGACGCTCAACCAGCCAAAACCGTTGCTTCCTGTGGGCGGCAAACCGCTCATCGACCACATCGTCGAGAAGATCAACAAGGTGGCCGACGTCGACACGATCTACGTGGTGACCAACGACAAGTTCACACCCCATTTCATGGAATGGTCGGTCGGTACCACTTCGAAGGCACCCATCATCATCGTCAACGACAAGACGACGACCAACGAGGGCCGTCTTGGCGCGGTGGGTGACATCAATTTCGTCGTGACCCAGGCGCGCATCGACGACGACATCATGGTGATCGCCGGCGACAATCTTTTCGAGTTCGACCTGCGGGACATGGTGCGCTCGTTCTATCTCTCCAAGGCGACCACGGTGGCTGTGTTCGACGTGGTCGACAAACAGAAGGCTGCTGGCAAGCTTGGCGTTGTCGAGACCAATGAGACAGGCAGGATAGTGGGCTTCGAGGAGAAGCCCGCGCAGCCAAAGACGTCCCTTGCGGCGACCGCGTGCTACCTTTTTGCGCGTCGCGACGTGGCATTCATGAAACAACGCCTTGCTGTCGGTGAGCGTCTCGATAATTCCGGCGACCTGATCAAGCTTCTCTCTACCGAGCGGTCGGTGTTCGCATTCTCGTTCAGCGGAAGCTGGTACGACATCGGCAGCCATGACCAATACAACGAAGTCAACGAGAGATTCTCCCGATGAGCGTCTTTCTCGTCACAGGCGGCGCAGGTTTCATCGGCAGCAACACGGTGCACGAGCTTGTGGCGCGCGGCCACACTGTGCGCGTTCTTGACAATCTGGCGACAGGACGCAAGGAGAACCTGCTCGAGTGCTGGGATAGCATCCAGTTCATCGAGGGCGACATCACGTCGCTACCGACCGTCAAGAAGGCGTGCGAGGGCGTCGATCATGTCATCCATCTCGCCGCGATACCCAGCGTGCCCAGATCGGTGGAGAACCCGCTCGAGTCCAACCATGCCAACATCAACGGGACGCTGACCTTGCTCGTCGGCGCGCGTGACGCCGGCGTCAAGCGGATCGTGTATGCCGCAAGCTCGTCCGCGTACGGGAACCAGGACGCCGCGGTCAAGACCGAGATGCTGCCATCAATACCGCTCTCGCCCTATGCCGTCGCCAAACTGTGCGGCGAGCACTACATGACGGTGTTCAACGACCTGTACGGCCTGCAGACGGTGAATCTGCGCTACTTCAACGTCTTCGGCCCGCGTCAGGACCCGCATTCGCAGTACGCCGCGGTCATCCCGTTGTTCATCAACATGATCCTGGCAGGAAAATCCCCGACGATCCATGGCGATGGTGGCCAGAGCAGGGACTTCACCTACGTGCTCAACAACGTCGACGCCAACATCCTTGCGTGCACAGCGCAAAAAGCAGCGGGGCATACGATCAACATCGCATGCGGCACCAGCATCACCGTCAACGACCTCGTCCGGCTCATCAACGAGTACCTCGGATCTGACGTGCGTCCGGAATACACCGCTTCCCGCGCAGGCGACGTGCGCCATTCGCTCGCAGACATCTCCAAAGCCAAGTCCCTCCTTGGGTTCAACCCTTGTGTCAGCGTCAAAGAAGGCCTTGGTCGCACCATCGAGTGGCTCAAACAGCGACGCACGTAATTCTATGGACGAGCGGTTCATAGCATTTTAAGAAGGTAATGTAGCGGTGCACTGTCATGAAACGTATTGTCGTGATGACGGAATTTTTCCCTGTCTCGCCCGATGAGGGTCCGACTGGCGGAGTGGAACAGCGCGTCTCCCAGCTGGTCAGCCGGCTCCGTGGTTGGGATGTGCGCATCATCTGTTCGCATCAGCCAGGCCAGCCCCGACGGCATACCTATGGTTCTGCAACCGTACACCGAATAGGACCGACCTATCCCTACAGCCACGGAGGTGATATCCTGCGTAGGCTGGGTTTCGCCACGGCGGCATGGTGGAAAGCGCTGACGTTGCCTCGCGTGTCTGTCATTGAAGGAAGCTCATTCCTCAGTTACCTTCCAGCCGCTCTTGCGGGGATAGTTCGTGGTGTGCCGCGCATCGCGACGTACCACGAATGTTGGGTGGGACAGTGGGTGCGCAACAAGGGAGTCGTGACAGGCGTTTTTGGTGCGCTGTGGGAGTGGTTGTCGCTCATTGCGGGCTTTGATCTCATCGTGGCCGTGAGCGAAGCCACCGCTGCGATACTTCGTCGTCATGGCATCAGGAACATCGTCGTGGTTTCCAACGGTGTTTCAGTGAGTTCGTTCAAAGGAATAGCGCGTCAAGAGCCATCGATCCCCACGATCACGTATGTCGGTCGCATGGTCCCTACAAAAAACATCGATGTGCTGTTGCGCGCCGCAGCAATCGTCAACAAGACCGTGACGTTGCGATGTGAACTCATAGGGGACGGTCCTCAGCGGCAGCAGCTTGAAGCGCTCGCGCGTTCGCTCAAGCTTGACGCGCGCTTCAGGGGATTTGTTTCCTCTTCACGCGACGTGTATCGGCGCGTGGCAGCATCAACAATCTTCTGCATGCTGTCTTCCGTCGAAGGCTTTGGGATCAGCGTCGTCGAGGCGATGGCGTGCGGGGTCCCTGTGGTAGTCGCGGACATCCCGCCGTTGCGTGAAGTCGTCGGTGATGGCGTGGCAGGAGTCCTTGTTCCAGTCCGTGACGTACGTGCGACTGCCGCCGCGCTTGAGCAGGTGTTGCGCGACAAGGAACGTCAGGCACGCCTTGTAGTCGCTGGCAGAGAACGTTGTGTCATCTATGATTGGGATATCATCGTCGGACAATATTCCCAGGTTTTGCGTAGGGTGGCCGGTCGCCGTAGGAATGTTGAACCATGATTCTCGTCTCTCGACGAATGCTCCTCATCTGTGCCGACGGCACTTAATTCATTCTATTGTTAGTAGGTACGGCATGCGTTGGTGCTTCTGGGATTTTGTTATTCTGTCAGACAACGTCCCCTGTCGCTGAACGCATCATCCGGAATGCTTATAAGACCTCGTCGGGAAAGATGTATCATGCATGTCATGATAATTTCGGAATATTGGGCGCCTCAAGAGCATGGTGGCGGCGAGCGTTCCGCAGCGGACCTCGCAGAAGGCCTTGCCCGCCAAGGTGTCCGGGTAACAGTCCTCACATCCTCTTACGCCGCTGCAGCAAGGGATGAAACCGTGAACGGTGTGAGAATCATGCGTATTCTTCGCACTGGATCGCCTGATACTCTTGTCGGAAATATTTTCCGCTATGTTTTTTTCCGGCAGTCTGCAATCAGGCATGCAACGGAATTCTGTCGCTCTAACGATGTCGATGTCATCCACCTGATGAACACGTCAAGCATCACATTGGCTGCGCCCTTGCGGGCTTGCACACATACGCTTGTGACAGCACATCTCAACAGCCCGCTGCCATTCTGCCCGAAAGGAGACAGAATCCGTCATGGCAAGCCTTGTACGATCGTCTGCACCTGGAATGAATTCGTTCCGTGCCTACGGTCGTCAAAAGGCGTCGGCAAAATGAGGAACGGTTGGTGGATCCGCGACAACCCGCTTGTGTGGTCTCTATTGTTCCGTCGATTCATCACGTACCAACGCTCATCACGCGCCGTGCACGCGTGGGTCGCCATCGGCAGCGGCCTTGTTGCGTTGCTTGAACTTCATGGAGTGCGGGACACTATCATGCTGCTGCCAAACCCTATGGACATGGATGCTCTTAGCGCCCTCACACTACCGTCCCCGCATGCTCCCTTACGTGTCGGTTTCATCGGCGCACTGACAGAATTCAAAGGCGTACGTGTCCTTCTCGAAGCGGTCCGAGGCCTTCCTGTCGAATTGCACGTTGCTGGTGAAGGGCCTCTTGCTGCATGGATCGCTGCGGCAGGTGTCCCGGTACACATGTATGGCCGTGTGGCAAATGATGCGGTGCCGTCGTTTTATGCCGCGGTCGACATCGTTGTTGTGCCTTCTCTGTGGCCCGAAGCGTTTGGCAGGGTCGCCGTTGAGGCCATGGCTGCAGGCAGGCCTGTCATTGCCTCGGATAATGGTGGTTTGCGTGATATCATCCATGGTTGCAAAGGGTCTGTCCTTGTGCCAACAGGTGATGCTGTTGCTTTGCGAAGAGCGATCGAATCGTACGTGCGAAAACCACACCTTTGTTCCACACACGGTGCGTTGTCACGTCTGCATGTGCAGTCACGATACAAACCGAAGGATATTGCGCGTGCGTTTGCTCGTTTCTTTGAGCACGTTTCGCAGGTGCCGCATTGATTCTTTGTTGCAGGTATGCTCACGTTCGTCGAAGTAACACTCTTTCACAATGTTTATAAAATGAAGTCAGGGCTGCCGACGTTATGAGAACTGTAGCATATGCTCTAGGCGAGATACTCGGTTTGATGTGTGGCGTCCTTCTACCCGCGGCCATCGTCTCGTATGGCATTGGACGGCACATAGGTACGTGGACGCCTACATTGTTTGGTGTGGTGTTGCTTATCGTCGCGCTGGTTGTGTCTGCTATTATGATCCTTAGCAAGAGAGGCGCCCACAATGTCGCATGACTTCTTCAGTGGATGGCTTGAGGGGTTCAAGGAGGTAGGGCATACATTTGTCATATTCTTCAATGCGATCTTCCTCACAATTGCATATGTTCTAGGCATTGTCATCACCGCCGTGATCGCTCGTCTTGTGGGTAAGCGATTCCTTGATATGGAGATCCGGACGACACGTCCGTCATATTGGTGTGACCACGTGGTCAAGTCCGAGCCTATCAAGAAATATGAGAGGCAATTCTGATGTATATCCTGGGCATTTCTTGCTATTATCACGATGCCAGCGCGTGTCTCGTGAAGGATGGGGTTCTTATCGCGGCAGCGGAAGAAGAACGATTCTCTCGCATCAAGCATGACACTACGTTCCCTCTCCAGGCTATTATGTACTGTCTGCGAGAGGCCGGTATCGATATTACGCACGTCGACTATGTCGGCTTCTATGAGAAGCCCCTGCTTAAGTTTGAGCGCTTGCTGCACCAGCATTTGCATGCCTCGCCCTTGTCGTTGCCCACGTTCATCAAGGCAATGCCCTCGTGGCTCACTGAAAAACTCCGCATTCCACGGACGCTGAAGAAGAAATTAGGGTACAAAGGACCGCTGCTTTTTGTCGAGCACCATCTGGCGCACGCTGCAAGCGCGTACCTTGTCTCCCCTTTCAAGTCCGCGGCGATCCTCACGGTCGACGGGGTCGGAGAATGGGCGACCACGACGTATGGCACGGGAACAGGATCCGACATCACGTTGCTGAAAGAGATCCGCTTCCCGCATTCCATAGGATTGCTGTACAGCACGCTGACAGCACATCTTGGGTTCTCCGTCAATAATAGCGAGTACAAAGTCATGGGGCTTGCGCCGTACGGCAAACCCACATATTATGATGAGTTGCGCAAGATGATAGACATCAAAGAGGATGGCAGCTATCATCTCGACATGACGTATTTCGTTTATCACTATAAGGGCACCATGCCAAGTAAGAAATTCATGGAATTGTTAGGTCCCATCCGTAAACCTAGTGAGGAAGTCACGCAACATCATAAGGACCTTGCTGCGTCGTTGCAGAAACTCACAGAAGACGTCATGGTCGGCATGCTTAATCATGTGCAAAAGGAGACCGGCGAGAAGAACTTGTGCATGGCGGGCGGCGTCGCCCTCAACAGCGTATGTAATGGCAAGATCCTCTCTAGGACAGCATTCAAGGATATTTACATCCAGCCTGCCGCAGGCGACGGCGGCACGAGCGTTGGTGTCGCATTCTACATCTACAACAGCCTCCTCAATAACCCAAGGACGTATGTGATGCGGGACGCATATCTGGGACCAGGATACACCTCTGAACAAATACGTGCATTCCTCGACGACTACGGCATCACCTATAGTGCCTTTAACAACGATGATGACCTCATCAAGAAGACCGCGCATATGCTCCATGGCGACAACGTGATCGGTTGGTTCCAGGGGCGCATGGAATGGGGTCCTCGTGCGCTTGGTGCACGGAGCATCCTCAGCAATCCCTGCAACCCTAAGATGCAGGACATCCTCAACGTAAAAGTGAAGCACCGCGAACGCTTCCGCCCCTTCGCGCCGGTGGTCGCCGTCGAGGACGCGCTCAAGTATTTCGAGTGCGATGATCCCATCCCGTTGCCCACCGATTTCATGCTGATGGTGTATCCGATTGTGCCCTCGATGCGCAAGAAGATCCCTGCGGTCACGCATGTCGATGGTAGTGGACGGCTCCAGACGATCCGCAAGGAGCAAAACCCTCGTTATTGGGGTGTCGTCAAGGCGTTCGGGAAGCTCAGCGGCGTGCCCATATTGATCAACACGTCGTTCAATATCCGTGGTGAACCCATCGTGTGCACGCCGCAGGACGCGTACCGATGTATGATGGGCACAGGCATAGATTATCTTGTCATGGATCGTTTCCTTATCAAACGCGACGATAATCCGCGACACATGTGGGACAGCGAAGCCATCGCCGGCGACTGAATGTTTCACGAGTGTTTAATACAATCGAGACGTCCCAACAATGGTATTATGGTAAAGATATTACTTGTCGTCAAGAATGATGCATCAGATGGCATAGACCTCACAGACCAGATGCGACGCGCACTCATCGCGCTGGGCTGCGATGTGCGCATCTTCAACTTCCGGCATCTTTTGTTCCACAAGACAGGGTTCACAAACACTATCTTGAACCGTCTTCTGGTGCGCTCTGCTCTTGCTTACAAACCAGACCTCGTGCTCGTCAACAAGGGTGAATCGTTATTACCTGGGGTTATACAACGTCTTCGGGATGCTGGTATGACGACGGCGAACTGGGTGCTCGATGAGCCTTTCGGTCAGTATTTTGGCATGGCCAACAGAGTGCAGAACATTCCTGAATTCGACTTCTTTTTCTGTTTTGATAGAGCATATCTTGAGAGTATCCACCAGGCAGGTTGCCGGAGCGTCCACTATCTTCCGTGTTCAGCGTCTCCTGATGTTTTTTATGAAGTCATCCCGCATGATCAGAGGAAATACAGTTACCCTGTGAGTTTCCTAGGATCATATCAGGAGGAACGGGTGAAACTCCTCTCAGACATTGTCCAGCGCGGTTGTCCTCTGACGGTCTGGGGCTACAACTGGCGACGTCACCCACTCGCACCTGCGCTATCAGCGCGCGTCATCAATGAAGTCCCCCGAGGGCGGAGAGCCAACATTCTCTATAATTCCAGTGCCATCACACTCAATGTCACACATCCGCAGTCGCGCACCGCGCCCAATCTGCGTGTCTTTGAAGTGCCCTTGACACGCACGTTCTTGCTCACTGAGAATTTACCCGAGATGCACAATCTCTTCAAGGTCGGGCGTGAGATTATCACGTATAAAGACGAGGAAGAACTCTTGAGTCTCATCAAGTATTATGGCGATTGTCCACAGGAGCGTTATGAGATAGCATGCGCAGGTGAAGCGCGCATCAAGCAGGAGCACACAACATTCCATAGGGTGCGTGAAATTCTGCGCACAACGGGCGTCGCCAAGTTATTGTAGTGCGGCAGCATATGCCTGTTGCATGCTGTCTACGGTCTTCTCCCATGCATAGGTCACTGTCGCCTTGTGGTAACCGGCATCCTTCAATCTCTTGCGCAATGTCGGCGATGCCTGTAGACGTTGTATTGCGTCGACGATGGCCATGCTGTTCTTTGGCGGTATCATCACAGCCACGTCACCGACAATCTCAGGCATACTGTCCACATCAGTGGCAATCAGCGGCGTCTTCATCGCTATAGCGATCTGGATAGGACCACTCGTACTTGCTTCCAGATAGGGGCAGATATTGACATCTGCTGCCTTGTAGTACAGTTCGACGTCCTCTTGAGGTATGTACTTGTCCACCAGAAGGACGTTCTTGGGAAGAGGTTCGAGCAAGGGCCGGAATGGTTCGTACACTTTACCGACGATGTAGAATATTATGTTCGGAAGCTTGCGCGCTGCCTCGATCACATACGTGACTCCTTTGTATGGTCGTACTTCTCCAAAAAAGAGGACCATGAACTCATGTGGTTTCAGTTTGAGAGCCGTCCTCGCAGTCGACCGGGTGTAGCGTTTGTTGTCAAACCAACAATAATTGCCATGAAGCACGATGCGTAGTTTCTTCTCGTCTGTGGCACTGCTGAGGATCTTGCGCGTTAATTCATTCTGGACCACAACAATATCAGCGAGTCGTAGCACGGTGGCTTGTGTGACCTTGACAATCCATGTCTTGATACCTTTCCATTCGTGAGGCTCGATGTTGTGGATGGTATAGACGGTCTTTTTTCTCCACCATAGTTTGTTCATGATCAGGAACGGAAGGATAATCCATGGACGCACGGATGGAAAGAGATGCACGATATCAGGATTTTCCTCTCGGACTGCACGCCATAACGAGCCAGTCCTGTATGGTGCATCGATGAGTCGTGCGAACTCTGAGTCGTTGCGTTCACCAAGAACAGTGAATCGCACGGCACCTGTGCGGCCTACATGTTTCACAATATGGGATGCGTAATGCGCATGGCCGCCTCCGTTTGATTGTTCTACAAGGAGGACTTTGATCGTTGTGTCCATGATGTTTGTGCCTTCGAGTAGCTATATAACAGTATCGGCAGCAGCGACTGCTCGTCCGTAATCCTTTTATATGATCCCTTCAGGAGCGAATTCATGATCACCTCTATCCTTATTATCAAACGTGGTGCGATGGGTGATGTCGTGCGCGCGACAGCACTCTTGCACCTCTTACGCAACCGCCATCCTGCAAGCCGCATCGACTGGATTGTTGATAGCGAAAGCGTGGACTTGCTACGCAACAATCCTTTTCTTCGCAACATCTATGTGTGGGGCAGTTATCAGACACAACAGTGGGATCTTATAGTGAATCTGGAAGATACCGAAGAATGCGCACGCTTTGCGACGCAGCATGGCCGTATTGTCATCGGCACGCACATGATGGGTGACATCCTTACGTATACACCTTCTGGATGGTTTGATATGAGTCTTGTCAGCACACTCGGTCGTGAACGCGCCAATGCGCTCAAGCGTGCCAACACAAAGACATACTATCAGCATCTCTATGAACTTCTCGGTGCGACCTGGTCTGGTGAGAAACCGGTCCTTGTTCTCAGTGATGATGAGCGCGAGCAGGGAAGACAGCTGATCAAACAATTCCGCACCCAAGACAAGCCTTTGATTGGCATCAATGCATTTGCTGGCGGACGTTGGAAGCACAAGTCGCTTCCTGAAGAGCGAACTGTCGCCCTTATCAAGATGTTGAGCCTCCAAGGCTGCACTTGTGTGCTTTTTGGCGACCAGGATAGAAATGCACGCGTGGCAGCAATGACCGATATCGCCATTCCTCTTGTTGATACATCATCATCGCCTCGTCTTTTTGCCGCTGCCATCGCCTCATGCGACATCGTTATCACCTCCGACAGCCTTGCGCTGCATCTCGCGACAGTCGTGGGCACTCCTGTCGTGGCGTTCTTTGGACCGACACCTGCTCCTGAAATCGAGCTCTTCGGCGGCCACAAAGTCGTACCGCCCATGAAATGTATATCCTGTTTGCTCCATGATTGCGATGTGCCTGTTCCCTGCTCCTCTCGGTTCGATCTCGATGAAATCTGTGCTGCAACCAAGCGCCTCTTACGCATGAGGAACGCGGGTGAACGTCGTTGAACCACTCACACAAACGTTTTTATAGTCCCATTCGGCGTGATGATCACAGGTATCTATGACGCTGATCGGTGATGTATGGGCGTTCATGAAGGAACGCAAGGCATGGTGGCTGACACCCATCATTGTCATGCTTGTACTTGTGGGAGCGCTTGTCATCTTCAGTCAGTCGAGCGCGCTCTCGCCATTCATCTATGCGCTCTTCTGAGTCAAGATTTCTCCATCATAAACTATTTAAAAGGTCATTCTCGTGAATGACACATGTCTCGTATACTCTTTATTTCGCGCTATGCTTATCCAGACGGTCCTGGTGGTGGGCAAGTGAGCGGCAGACTGCTTGCCCTTGCTGTTGCAGGTCAAGGTCATAGCGTGAGGTTTGCTTGCATGCGTGAATCCATAACGCAGCCCCAGAGCGAAGTTGACGGCCCTATGACGGTCATCCGCTATCCGTACCGCCGCTGGCGTCACTTCCGTAGGTTCTCCAACCTCTACCTCACATTCAGGGAGTTGGAGCGCATCCTTGTCAAGGAAATACAGTCTTTCAAGCCTGATCTCGTGCATTTTCTCAACTTTGATTCATTCATATTCGGCGCACAGCACTGCAAACACCTCGGTATTCCATGTGTGGCGACCGTCAATGGTCCTGCGTTCTTCTGCGCGACGCTTGATGGCGTGCACAACGATGGTTCTCCTTGCACTGCGTGCACAAGAAAGTTCCGTGATTGCGTTGCGCTCTGGGGACCTGTACGCGGGCTTGCCTACTACGCCTATGCGTCACTCCTCTTTCCCCATCTGCGTCGCATCTACACCATGATCGACCGCTTCCAGGTTGTCAGTACTCCACTTATGGCAGGGTTACGTTCGATGGGAGTCCTTGATCATAAGATGGTTCTTATCCAGAACCCCGTCGCATTGATGAATACACCCATGAAGGGCGTCATCGAAGGCGTCCCTGCCAACAACTTTATCCTCCTCTATGCAGGGAGGGTTTGTGCCGATAAAAACTTGCAACAAGTTGTGCGTGCGCTCGCGTTGCTCCCCGAACAAGTGATGTTTGTTGTTGTCGGTACTGGTGATTACCAATCAAGGCTCCTACAATTGGCACGCGAGCTCGGCGTCGAACAAAGAGTTCGTTTCGTGGGTCAGGTCGATCATCAATTCATCGGACGTTATATCCGTCATGCTGATGTCATTGTCGCACCCTCATTGTTCCTGGAGCCCTTCTCACGGCTGGTGATTGAGGGCATGTCATACGGCAAACCTTCCATTGTTTCCGACAGAGGGGGAAATCCTGAGGCCGTGCTTGATGGGCGACGTGGCTTCGTTGTCAACCCATTTGATGTGAAGGGATTCGCTTCGCGTGTCACATATCTGTTGCACAATCCGACCGCTGCCAAGCGTATGGGTGCTGCCGCTCGTGTGTGGGCGACCACAGAACTTTCATCCAAGGTGATTGGTAAGAAACTCTGTTCCATGTACGCTGAGGTGTTGCGATGAGTGTGTTGTCGCCGATCTTTCACAGCTTCTGTGGCATGCTTTTGCGTGTGCGTATGGCGTTTCTGCGCCCGCCCTCACGACCGCAAGATATCCATACTATCGCCTTCTGGTGTCCGCACGGTGTTGGTGATTTTTCCATGCTGCTGCCGCACCTTGCGAACACCGTGCGTCTGTTCAGTGCGCAGTCCACTCACATAGATCTCTATCTGACTAGCATCACACATGAATTGTTGCAGGCACTCGATCATGACATTCTTCGAACACCTGCGGTCTCCATTGTCATCGTTCACACGGATTATCAGCATAACTTGCGTAATCTCACTCTCTTGCGACATCTCCGCAAACAACGTTATGACCTCATCATATCATCGTATTACACGTCCGATATAGTGCTCTTTCCTCTCATGCTGTCTCACTTCCGTTCCTATTGCCGTTTCACGAGAAATGGCATATTACAGCAGAATCTCGTACCAGGTCACAGTATCTCTCTCGATCGTTGGAATCTTCGTCTTCTGTTCGCATCAATGTACCTGTTCTTCGAACGTTACGTCAAAGGTCAATCCATGACGGTCACAGAAGTCGATCTCAGTGCATATCAGTATCTTGCAGACAAACAATTGTTTCTTCCCGATGGTGTGAGACGACCCGCTACCCTCGTGATGTATGGACGCTATTACAAAGCAGGAAAAAGCTATCCTCTCTCGAAGTATCATGATTTTGTGCGATTGCTTCGTGCAAAGAAGCTTCCATTCGAAACGATGACATTATTGTTGGGTACTAACGACTACCAGAACTTGAGTGGTGATAACCGTGCACTCCTCAAGGACATCGAAGCATGCGGCGTCAAGGTCGTGGTATCCTCGAGTCTGGACACGACACTCACATTGCTTCGTCAGACACGATACTATGTGGGGCCTGATGGTGGAGGCACTCACCTTGCACTATTAGGAAAGGTGCCGACCATGATTGTCTTCTTCGATGGCGGCGTAGTACCCAGCTTTATCATTCCTGAACAGCATGCTGCGCATGCGCTTGTGGGAACCACCCTTGATCGTATCAGTCCAGAGGAGGTCCTTGCGAAGCTCGAGCATCTTGTCAAGAAGGGATAGACTGCTAGACCATAACGTTTTTAACTGTAATAATCGGGCCCAAATACACTATGGAGAAGGAGGATGTGAGGCAGAAGATTGTAGGCAGTGATGAGCTACGTCGTCGTTGTGCTGCCTGGCGTGATGATGGCCGGAAGATCGTGACGACCAACGGTGTTTTTGACATACTTCATGGTGGCCACATCCTGAGCCTGCGTCACGCTGCAGCGCAAGGCGACATCTTGGTTGTCGGTGTCAACAGCGATGACAGTGTACGCCGTTACAAAGGACCGTTACGTCCCTTCCTGACACAGGAGGAGCGCGCGGTGCAGGTCGCGTCATTGCCATTGGTCAACGCAGTCCATATCTTCGATGAAGACACACCCGATAGGTTTCTCATCGATGTTGTGCCGCATATCCACTGCAAAGGTAGTCAATACGCGACACTGCCTGAGGAGTCCACTCTACGGCGTCTCGGTGCACAGATCAGTCCGGCTCCCATGCTCGAGGGCAAGAGCACAACAGACATTGCGCGTCGCGTTTTCGAGCGGCAACTCGCGGCATTGCCTCAGCATGTACAGGAGACTGTGATTGCGCATCAGGAATTCGCAGCGAGCGAGGGACCGGCGGTGACGGATGCGGCGACACGTTCTATCATGGACGCATTGCGCGCAGGAAAAAAAGTGTTCTTTTGTGGGAATGGTGGCAGCGCGGCAACGGCACAGCACTTTGCCGCAGAGCTTGTCGGACGGTTCAAGTTCGATCGCCGGGCCTTGCCTGCCATAGCACTCACCACCGACTCATCGGTGCTGACTGCTATCGGCAACGATTACGGTTACGACTCGCTTTTTTCACGGCAGCTCGAGGCGCTGGCCGTGCCTGGTGACGTGCTCGTGTGTCTCAGTACATCTGGCGCGTCGCCTAACATCATCAAGGCATTGGAGTGTGCAACTCTTCGTGGCCTTGTCACTTTGCTGTTCACAGGTGCCAAGCGTGGACCCGCGCTCAAGCCAGCGCAGTATGGCATCGTCATACCATCAACCAACACATCAATCATTCAAGAGCATACTGACTTCCTGTTGCATCGTATGTGTGAAAAGATCGAGATAACGTTATGCAAAAACTGACTGATGTGGTTCCTGCGCTTGCAGCACGCGCATCTGAATTGCGCGTGGCCGTGATTGGCGATTTGATGGTCGATGAGAACATCGACGGTCCGGTGACGCGTATCAGTCCCGAGGCTCCTGTCCTCATCCTTTCGCGTGACCGGCGACGCGTGTTGCCTGGCGGCGCGGCAAACGTCGCAGCAGGCATCGTCGCGCTCGGCGCCCACTGCACGTTGATAGGGATGGTGGGTCCTGACCAAGCAGCCGCGGAACTGGCACACCACTTCAAGGCGACGTACGGTGATCTGCTTGTCCCTTCTTTTGTCGTCGATACAAGCCGCCCGACGACGGTCAAGACCCGTTTCTGGGCGCGCGGCCATGGTCAGGTGCAGCAATTGTTCCGTGTCGACAGCGAGCTCGCGTCACCCTGCTCTGACGCCGTGCGGCAGGAATTACTACACCATGTCCGTGCCATGCGGGCACGACCTGATCCGCAAGGATATGACGCCATCATCATCTCGGACTACATGAAAGGCGTCATCACGCGGGATATCGTCGCTGCTGCTGTTTCAAGCGGCATCCCGGTCATCGCAGCGCCAAAACCAAGTAACAGCGGCATCTTTCAGGGCGTCCAGGTCGTGTTCCCTAACATGATGGAAGCAAGCGCGATTGCGCGGGGCATGGGCCACACGGGAGCCGACCCTGTCGCCATCCTCAAAATTCTCCAGGCCGCGTTTGCGTTGGGCACGTTCCTCCCAGATGTCGTCATCACGTTAGGTAAGGATGGCATCATGGCGCTCGGAAAGGATGGCAACATCCATCATGTTCCGACACAGGCGCGGGAAGTGTTCGACGTGACAGGTGCAGGCGACACTGCACTTGCCATGTTCTCCATCTGCTACGCAGCAGGTCTGCATCTTCGCGATACCATCATGATCGCAAATGCGGCCGCAGGCGTCAAGGTGGGAAAGGTCGGCGTCGCGACAGTGTCATTCGACGAACTTTTACGCTAGAAAAAACTTATGCTTTGAGTGTCGACTGCCGTGCGGTGTTTTCATCAGCATCACGCTCGGCGATATCGACGCCGTACAGCACGGTGTCATAAAGGTGGTGGCGCGTCGATTTCGAGAGTACACCTGGTGTGAGCCCGCCATCCTTGTGCGCGTAGCCGATGAATCTGCATGCTGCCTTGTCCGGGAAGGGCAAGCAGCCGAAGTAGCCTGCGAGCGCTCCCAGACATTCACGTTCGGTCGGGTCAGGAGTGAGTGTGGAAATCGTCTCCCTGAATGCGCTGATCTGTCCCAACATGTGTTGTGATTTCTCGTCACCCACCGCACGCAGATGTGCTTCGGTGTCGCTGCCGAGCCGCTGGTACGTGTAAGGTTCGACGCTTTTGAGATAGTTCTCTGCCAGCACATGTCCTTGCGGCACCTGCGTCACAAAATAGAAGATACGACGCAGTTCTGCATTCTGTTCTCGATACCGTTGCAATTCGGGCTCAGGCAACCACAGGGAAGGATCGTCTTTGTGCTGTTGTAGCGACGGACCGACCCATTCCTTCGGGAATCGCAGCACACTCGCATCGAAAAACGTGTCAGGCACGTCGTTGTTGGCCCCTTGATAATGGCCGAACTTCTCACAATAGGTGCCGATCTTGGTCCGTTTGTAGGGCGCGAGCGTGCTCGCCCACGCCATGGACGGGCCACCTGATCGTTCGCGCAACTCGACGTTGAGCTTGACAAGCTCGAGGTCTGCCTCAAGATTCATGGGCGTCGGCTTTGTCGTCGCACCATACGGCAGGCCTGTGATTTGTTCTGTCCTCACTTCAAGGCCACGCCTGCGGATCTCGCGCATGCCATTAAACATGATATCCTGCGGCATGGCACGATCAAGCACCTCGACGCGCACGACAGGGTCAGCCGCTTCGATGGCGAGGGTGAGGCCGGTGCAGCCCGCGGCTTGCACCGTGTCGATACGCACAGCGCCATCTGTCGCAGGATTCACCATCTCCCAGCGCATCTGCGCATGATACTTGAATATGCCAAGCAAGCCGCGCTCCTTAAGCAATGCTATGAACAGAGGCATCCAGCCGCCAGTTTTGACATCGAAACCATGCACATCATCCTGACAGTACAGGAGTTTCGTGGGCCAGCGTGTATAGACTTCCTCGATCTCGGCCACAACGTCTTCGACGCTGCGCACGTTCTTTGGGAAGAGACGCCCGCCCATGCTGTTCGTGCGTGCCTCAAGTTGAGCGAACACTTCGGGAGGCAAGCCGTCTTTGATGTCGCTCGGCGTGCTGCTGTTGTAACAGTAGGTGCACGAATATGGACACCCGGTCATCGTGATGAAACTCTTGATCGGGCTGCGTGCATGCTCAGGGTAATCCTTATAGAGCGTCTCGCGGTCGGGTGTCGGGAACTGTTCAATGGTCGTTCCTGGGAAAATGCCCGCTTTTCCATCCAGGAGGATGGCACGCAACGGCCCAAATCCCTCGCGCATCACGACAAAGTCTGCATGTTGTGCGGCTTCTGACGCGAAATAGGTCGGGTGAGGGCCACCGAGCACCCGTTTGATGCCAGGATGGTCCTTCCTGATGCGGTCGAACGCCTCGAACGTCTGCAGATGGTTGCCTGTGTAGACATTGAAACCGACAACGTCGGGTTTGAATTCCTTGACGATCCTGAAGAACTCATCAAAGTCATGGTCCTTGACCATGTGGATCTTGCGCGCCCATCCCATGTCGCGCGCAAGCCCTGCAAGATGCAGCAGTCCCAATGGCTCGATGACAGAATATGCCGCTCCTAACAGTATACGTTTCTCACCCATCTACTTCCTCTCCTTATGCCGCAAACGCGCGGCGAGTATTATAATGTTGCTCTAGGATGACTACATCATGGTCTTGGCCAGCACGTGCCATGCCCGTAGGAACGCGAATGCAGAAATAGGTTCCGCATGCCTGCCCTCAATGATGTCGTTGTAGACCCTTTTGCTCTCGCGCTCGAACATGGTCATGCCCTTGCGTTCGAGCAGATCAGGATTCTTCTTCCCGGTGTATGTGAGCAGCGTCGCCATGAACATGTAATTGTGTTTGGTCGACAGGCCTCCCTCGACAGGATAGCGACCGAGCGGGATGAGGCCGGCGGGTGCTTGATAGCCTGTCTCTTCCTCGAGCTCTCGTGCGGCCGCGGTCGCTGGGTCCTCGCCGTCTTCGACATAGCCGCTCACGAACTGTTCGAGCACCTTGCCCACAGGATGTCGGTACTGCGCCGTCATGATCACGAGGCCATTAGGCATGAACGGCACCACGATAGCGCCGTCCTTGCCGATGATCTTCTCATACTCTTGCGTGCGACCATCAGGCCATTGCAGGCGGTCTTTGACGACGTGCACGAACCTTCCACAGTACGCGTCTTCGGTCGAGATGATGATGGGATGTTGGAGTTCTGCTGTCATGATGTGATGCTGCCCGCAAGCCATTTAAGAAGCTTGTGGACGGTGTGTCCACAGACGGTCACAGGCTGGTGTCTGTCGTCAGCGCTTGGCTTTTCTCGGATTCAGCACTGCGATGGCGCGCACGAGCCGTGTCGTGTCATGGCCGATCCCTTCGACCAGGATGTAAAGCCGGAAGACCATGTAGAAGAGCATCACGATGCTGCCATACACGAGCACGTCGACCGGTCTACTGATTCCTAGCACGAGGGAGAGCGTGCGTGACGTCTCAGGCATGAGCACGGCGACGATGACACCAACCCATACCGCAGACCATAGGAACAACGCGGAGATGTTCATCTTATGATCCTTGAATCTGAAGATGACGCGACTCCACGCAAAGATCGCGAACATGACTGCGATCACTTGCAACGTGACGAATACCATCAGCGAATCACCTTGTGCAGTAGCATCTTCCATGCGATGCGTAACGCTGGGAGCGAACCCTGTTTGCTATTCGCGATGCTGTGAGTCGTATACTTGATGTTGACGGGTACTTCGCAATAGCGTATGCGCTTACGTCCGATCTCGCTGATGATCTCAGATGCATGTTCCATGCGGTCTGCCCGCAGCTCCATCTTCCGGAGCGCCTCCTTCGAGAGTGCACGAAATCCATTGTGAGAATCAGTGAGTCGTACACCATACATAACATGCATAAGTACTGCTCCGCCTTTGAGCGCTATAGCGCGTAGAGGTGGAACATTGGAACCTTCCCGCAGGAATCTCGAGCCAAGCGCCACTTCAGTCGTACCATCGATGACGGGTCGTGTGATCGCGTCAATATCCGCCGGGTCATGTTGGCCATCAGCATCGAACGTGACGACGACATCTGCACCCTCACGCAGCGCATAGTCAATGCCAGACTTCAGTGCGGCACCCTGCCCCCTGTTGATGATATGATGTAGCACGGTGGCTCCTGCCGCGAATGCGCGATCGCCTGTAGTGTCAACACTGCCATCGTCCACCACCACAATGTCGTGATAGCCTCGTGCGATGACGCCCTTAACGGTATCACTGATTGCTCGTTCCTCATTGTAGCCTGCCACGACGACAGTGATCTTCTTTGCATGCATGTGATTCCTGGCCTGAATTGCGTTTAATAAGATTATGAATCAGGCACGAGGTCGCGCGTCTGCAGCCCCACCAGGCGGCCATAGACCAAGAATACGCGGTTGCACGTGCGCACCAGCGCCTTCGCCGCTCTGCCCTGCACTTCGACTTCGTTGGTCATGTTACATGTCTGCAGGCGCAGCAAGACCTTGTCCGGCACCTTGCGTTGGTGCTGTATCAACATGCGTCCTCGCCATATCGCGCGAGGATGGGTAAACAGCCAGGTGAATGCTGCGATGCGTGCGGGCAGCAGTCGTGGTGTCATGAGCGTGTACGCGACCTGGGTGAGCAGGACCAACGGCAGGACTTTGACGATCGTGCCCATACAGTAAAAGTACAGGAAATTCGTGAGCCTGTTGCGCGTTCCGATGTATGCCGCGAACTGGCGACGTCGTTTCTGCAATACGTGTCCGCCGAAATGTTCAGCGAACCCTTCTGGATCGGTGGAGTAGTATCGCATGACTTTGCCACCTTGTAACCATATCCGCATCCCGAGGTGGACATCTTCCGCGTACATGAAATAGTCATCAGGATAGGGTAGCCCAAGACGCTGCTTATCAAATATGAACCACGCTCCTGAGACTGCCAGTGTTTCGAGAAGGTGTGTTCGTCGAAATTCTTCTGTAAGAGACGCATCTGTATACAATCCCCCAAAGCCTGTCACTGATGTCGAACCAAAAACCTTCGCATACTCTTCCTTGAATTGGGTACATGTACCGCCCCAAGCCCCTGTACGTTCGACGGCATTCACAAGTTCTTCAAGCCACTTCTTGCCGACTTTTGTATCCCCGTTGAGCGTCATCCCCCATTTACTGCGTTGATCGCTGTTCAGAATACCTATATTGTTGCCTTGGCAGAATCCTCTGTTATTCCCGTTGTAGATAATCTTTATTTTGGGGTGATTGCCGTAGGCGGTATGAAGACGCTCGCGTTCTTCTCTTGTGGACCCGTTGTCGACGACAATGACCTCAAACTTCTGGAATGATGACGCCAGCAAGTGATTCAGGCACACAAGTGTATTATCTGTAGTGTTCCAATTTAGGATAACGATGGACACGTGTGGGTGCATGGTATTCTCCCTTTTGAAATACTTTATAAGAGTTATGTACAAGTAGTTGGCATGTGCTGACCTGTATTATAACGAAGGAAATAAGTTCTTGATAGAAACTTGTTATTTACTTCGAATATAACAGCGGATTTTATGATTAATTATTTATGTCCGCCATTATAGGTTACGGTGACGAAATACTTGTTTAGTATGAACGAGTGATGTGATGACAATGTACAAATAGACTTACATTCATTTGCAGAGTTCTTATGGAGTGTTCTTATCGACTAATCTTATTTTTTTTTTCAGGCGATACGCTCAGTCTGTACCTTTCTGAACACCACGAATACTTCTTGTGACAAGTAACGCCAGTTAGGTATTTTCTTGATGCCGTCTATCAGTGGTATAAATCGAAGGTTGGGATTTCCAAAAAAACTCCTGACCGGTACAATTCCTGCACGTGATCCCGCCCATTGCAGGTGCTCTTCATTGAGAGCCACTCGATGCTCGCCCACTGGGTTGCAATCCTTCTTCCACCAGAACGCTTGATGATGGTTTGTGGCCATGAAGTGAAGTTTGCTCCAGTAATAATTGATGTCATGGGTACTAATGATTGCAATACCGCCTTGTTTGAGGACCCTTGATACCTCTCGCATGAAATGGTACGGGTTCTCAATATGTTCAATACATGCCGTGCTGACAACGACATCATAACGATTTGTCATATCCCGCGGCCATGATTCATTGAGATCATGGATGTGGCAAGTTATATCATTATCATGTGGTAACGCGAGATCGATTGCGTCGACAGAGACACCATGCTCGTTATGCATGCGGCGCGCGGTTGTCAGATCTCCTGCGCCCACATCAAGTACTTTGAGGCCGGGACGGAGGTAGGAGGGTAGTTCCTGAAAGAGACGTTGACGTACCTTCCTGCTGTTCTTCCCGACGACAAACACGGGCTTCTTTTCCATCTCTGCACATAGAAATTGTTTCCTTTATAACTGTTATGTACAACTATCATCTATCTAGTAGGTGCAGAAGCTTTAAATTGGATGTTCTGCGCGTCTAACGTCATGAAAGCAGTGATCCTTGCCGCAGGCAAGGGAACCCGATTAGCGGCTGTCGCACAAGACATACCAAAACCTATGGTGCCCGTGTGCGGTACGCCTGTGATCGTGCACCAGATCGAACTTCTCAAACGTCATGGCATCACCGACATAATCATCCACACAAGCCATCTCGGCCACATTATCGAAGAGACACTCGGGAATGGCGCGTCGCTTGGCGTGCACCTCACGTATGTTCCGACGCACGAGCCTGTCGGCACGTCGGGCTGCCTCGCATTGATGCGTCATTTGCTGGACGACACGTTCCTCGTGTTGTATGGTGACGTCA
>CAYHOF010000023.1:0-21107 GCA_964358315.1 uncultured Methanosarcinales archaeon | reverse complement strand
CTTGTTCGTCGTGGACGTCATTGACTTCGCTTTCTCGGAAAACATGCAGGCAAGAGCGGTCGACACACATCAATTTGGTGACAAGCTCATCCTCAAGATAGCGAATCCGCACGACATCACACTCATGAAGTGTGCGACGGACCGTCTCAAGGACAAAGACGATGCCAAAGCAATCATTCGCAACACAACCATAGACTGGAACGTGATCATCAGTGAAGCGCAGCACCAAGTCACGCTCGGCCGCACTGACGCCATCTTCAACCTCGGTGAGTTCCTGGAAGACCTCCAGAAAGACCTCAAAGACAAGATTCCAAATGCCATCATTGACAAACTCTGGTCGCTGGTCGAAAAACAAGCGGAAGATAAGGTCAACAGAAACAAGAAAACCGAAAAGTAAATTAGGGACCATCACTTTCTATTTCTTAGATTCATGCAATAACGCACGAATCCCTTAGTGCTTTCTAACCGAGCGATGTCTCCCAACGGAGGCTTTAGAAACTGAGTCTCGATCCCTTCGTTTCGGGCCCAGACCGGGCCTGAACAACAATAGGCATCAAGAGGCATATAGTAGCTACGGGCAAGATTGATACTCAGATTCCATTATAGATTTGATTGGAATGTGGCGAATCTCAAATATATCAACATGTCATCGGTTTAATCAGAGGCAAGACAATCAGGATCATACCAGAAATCATGGCCACTATGCTGCTGGTTAGCAATACTATGTAAAGCATCTTCGCAAACCAATATGGCATTGAACGAGGTATTCGAATATCTCCAACACAATCTGTCATTAACTTACCCTGTCTCCAAATCTTCCGGGCGTGAACAGCCATCCATCCGAATATTATCATAAGTGCTAGTCCTACGCCGCTAACGTAATAGTAATAGCACAACATGTTGAATCAGATTGCTCCAAACATTATAAACGTACTGACGTTTCAGTGTATCAACCCGCATCCAGCAGACTATCGGAGAGCCACAGAATTCTCCTGCGAAGTGAGAAAGAACTTCTGCCACCGCAAAATACAACTACAAGGACCACTTCACCACGTAGAAGGCAACGAGAATCAATACCCACCGACAAAAGGATTGAATCTCAGGTGCTACAGCACGTTCGAGGCTTAGGTCTTCATCGCTTCGTTATCCAATCTTGTCTTTGCTTTGTGGCAGTCTTTGCAGAGCGTCCGAAGGTTGTTCTTCTCGAACGGATCCGCGCCCATCCTGAGCGGGATGATGTGGTCGACGTCGAGGTGCGCGCGGCCGCGGCGCTTGCCGCAGATCGAGCACCTGAAACAATCACGGCGAAGGACGTCCTCGCGCACAAGCGGCCACCAGTGGTTGCGGGTGAATTCGTGCCGGCACGGCGTCGAACAATAATGACGGAATCGCGGAGGGATGATGGCCCGGCAATTGCGGCAGAGTTTGCCTTCAACGGTCTGTTCGGTGGGAAACGCCTTGAATGGTGGGAAACGCATGCATCAACCGTAGAGTAAGGGAGATAATAATCCTATTGATTGGTGCCGAATGTGAAGAACCGGTTCAGTGGCGAACCGAGGTTCCAGTGCGTCGCAAGGTAGGACCCGGGCGCGGGTTTGGGATTGAAATAGTCGTCATTGTTGCAGTCGTAGTGGAACACGAAGGATGATTCCTTGCATGCGTCGCCAAAGACTGTTCCACTCGCATCTGACTTGCACATGACATCGTTGCCTTTTTGTTCTGTGGGCGGCTCATCCTTGCAATGACCTGTGTCGGTCGCGTCCTTGGTCGAGTGCGGCGCGCTCGGCTGCACTGCGCCCAGTGTGTGGCTGTACTCATGGAGCATGATGATGGGCGCCATCATATTGACCTCGATGTTGTAGCGAGTCGGGATCTCGGCGAAGCCGCCGTCGTACAGCACGGCGAAGTCCGGACCTGTGTTGAAGATGTTGTCCTCGGAGAGCCGGTCGTCCGGGCCTTTTTGGGTGGTCTGACCGATACAAGTGCTTTTGCCGCCTTCGCAACCGTCTGCGATGCCGTCATAATACACTATATATTTCGTTGTCGTGCTGTCATACCCGAGTCGCTGTAGTTCCTTGCCCAATGCAACAGTGGTCTTTCCATCACGAGTGTTGTAGCTTGACGATGATTTGGGCAGCACTACATTGAGGACAACAGGCACTATCCCAATGCATGAGACTTTGATGTCAGCGGTCATGTTGAACGACGATGCTTCGGCGTTCACCAGACCGTTCGATCCTCGAAGCCAGGTGCGAAGCTGCGGCGCCATCAGGTCATACCTGTCAGGCCGGTCCGAAGGACGCGCATAGACGAGCTCCGTATGGTACTCGGTATCGTCGACGCAGACAGGATCGCGCGAATGGAAGATGAAATCAGAGGGCGACATCGAACCGAGTTTGGTGAGATCTGGCATACCAGGGATGCCTGGCATGGTCGAGGGGATGCTTGTGGGCGGTCTGCCTTTTGTCTGGTTCTCACACATGGCGCGGCACGGCACGGTCGGCACGTACTTGCAATCAGGCGGCCAGCTCAACTCTTGCCCTGCCTGCCACTGTTCACAGAGCTTCCGACCGAATTGGTCTTCCACGACCGAACAATTCTCTGGAAAACAACCGAACCCATCAATGGCTCGTGGCGCAGCGGCTGCTGTCACATCAGGCGGAGGTGTTTGAGTCGATGGCGCAGGCACCGCGCAGGCAGTGATGAGCGAGAGAAGCAGAATGATGGACACGGAGCGGGCGCACACAAGCAAGAACAGAGCGTGCTGCATAAATAAATCTTTGTATCGCTCGTGCAAGAGAGACACTGATTCCTACAATCTTCCTTCTTCGCGGATGTGCGTCATGTGCTTGCCGAGTTCATCGCGCAGCTTCTCTTCGGGCTGTCCTCTGACATACCATACGCCGAGGATGGCGACGATGAGTCCTGCGACTGAATCGTTGATGAGGTCCACCATGGTGTCGGTGTTGCCTGCCTGATTGTGCGTGTCGAGGACGATGTCGGATGCGTACTCGCCGACCTCCCATACCGCGCCGATCGCGACGGCGAAGATGAACGTGAAGAGCGCGATCATGCCAAGGCCGACCTGGATCTTGCCTGCGCGCTCGAGCGCGTAGACGCCGTAGAAACCGAGCGCGCCTACGATCGCGGAACCGAGCAGGTGCGCCATCTTGTCCCACCACCACAGGGTCGCATAGAAGTTAAGCTGCAGGCCAAGCAAGTGCATCAAGAGGAGCAATGCTATGACGAACTCGAAGAGCCAAGGCATCGTGACCTTGTAGTTGCGCTTGACGATGGCAGGCAGGAGGGAGAAGAATACTGCTATGAGTGCGGCGACAGCACGGACGTAGTGCCGGCCGTAGAGGAAGAACGGCACCATGCCGATGAGCAACAATTGGAGCGAGAATGTGACGATCCGGTTGAAGTTCGGGAGTCTCATGCGCGCAACGCCTCCACAGGGCTTGTGCGCGCTGCCTGCAATGCGGGCAGCGTGCCTGAGAGCGAGCCGACGATGAAGGAGAACGCCAGCGCGCCAAGCAGCAACCATGGCGAGAGCTGGGCTTTGAGCAGGCTCGAGCCGAGCACTTGTGTGCCGATGACTTCGACGCTCTTGCTGAGTGCGATGCCGAGAATGAGGCCGATGGTGCCGCCGACGAGACCGAGCAGGCCGCTTTCGAAGAAGAACAGCACGAACACGTCACGGTTCTGCGCGCCGATGGATTTCATGACGCCGATCTCGCGCGTGCGTTCAAGGACTGCGGTGTACATGGTGTTCATGACGCCGATGCCGCCGACTAATAAAGATATTGCGGCGATGCCGACGAGGACTGCCTGGACGATGAGCAGGACGGTGTTGAGCGTGCTGAGCACTTGGCCAGGGGTCTGGATGGTGAAATCTTCCTTGCCGTTCTTGAGGTTGCGCTCGTTGCGGAGCGCCCGCGTGATCGCCTCTGCGACAAGTGATGGATCCGCGCCCTTGGCGACGCGCACCGCGATGCCCCCGACCTCGGCCTTCGCGTCGAAGAGCGCATCGAAATCATCGTCGTTCATGAGTATGAGCCGTTCGCCAAAAGGCTGCCCTGTCTTCTTGAGGATGCCGACCACTTCGAATGACCGTTCGTCGATCGTCACTTTGTCGCCGACGCGCAATGCCCTGCCAAGAGGATTGTCAGGAGTCGCATACCCGGGGCCGATGGTGATGCGGGAGGCATCATGGGGCGACACGATCCTTCCTGTCTCAGGCACTGCCTTGAGCACGCCAAGGATGAGGTCGCGTCTGGCAGGATCGTCGGGGAGGTTCGATGCGAACGTCACGTCCGCGTTCTTTCTCAGTTCGATGTGCGCCGTCTTGATCGTGCGGCGCGCTGCGACTTCGACGCCAGGCACGGTCTGGACCGCACGGATGTCGTCCTCTGTGAGGTCGGCGACGGCGCCCGTGCCTGGCGGCCCGAAACCCGCGGATTTCGCTCTGATGAACAGGAGGTCTGGACCGAACCCTGAGAAACTATCTGCGACCGCTGCCTTGAGGCCCTGGCCGAGACTGATGAGGGAGACGATGCTGGCGATGCCGATGAAGATGCCCAGGATCGTCAGGTAGGCGCGCAGCCGCCGTCGGGTGAGCGCGTTGAGGGCGAGCCTGAACAGGTCGGCGGAGCTACTCATACCGCAACGCCTCCACCGGCGGTAGCCGCGATGCTTGATATGCAGGTAGTGCTCCTGACAACGAGCCGATGATGAACGCGAAAGCAAGCACGCCTGCGACAAGGTACCATGGGAAGAACACTTGGATGAGTTCGGTGCCAAGCGCGATGGCCGCACCGACCTTGACTGCGTATGCTATTCCCATGCCGAAGAACGTGCCGATGATGCCGCCCACGACACCGAGGAAGCCTGCCTCTGCGACGAAGATTGCAAGGATATCGCTATTGCGCGCCCCGACCGCCTTCATGACGCCGATCTCGCCGGTGCGCTCAAGCACTGCGGTGTACATCGTGTTCATGATGCCGACGCCGCCCACGAACAATGAGATCGCTGCGATGCCCACAAGCACCACCTGGATGATGTCAAGCACTTGGTTGAGCGTCTGCAGGATATCCTCGGGTGTCTGGAGGTCGAAGTCTTCCTTGCCTTTGTCCACGCCACGGAACGTCCGCAACGACCGTTTGATGGCGTCCGCGACGACGAGCGGGTCCGCGCCTTTGGCTGTCTGCACGATGATGGCGCTCACGGTCTCAGGAACACTGAAGAGCTCACGCCCGGTGGATTCCGCCATGATGATGCCGCTGTCAGTGTCAGGATCGCCGATTTTCTTCAGGACGCCGGCGACCTCGAACGTCCTGCCCTGGACCGTGATCTTGCTGCCCAGCGCCACTTGTTTCTTGAACAAGCCTGCATTGGTCACGTCGCTACCGACCACGACATGCGCCGCGTCGTCCTTGTCGAACCATTTGCCCGACGCCAATTCCCAGGATGCGGTGTCGATGAGCACCCGTCGGTCGTCGCTCTCTTCCGGCAGCGTCAACACCGCAAAGACTCCTTGTTCGTCGCCGGATTCCACCGTTGCGCCTTCGCGTAGGTACGAACTCACGCCACCGACGCCGCCCACGCGCCTGATCCTCTCAGCATCGTCGTTTGTGAGCGCGCGCGAGCTGACGTCCGCGAACGCGCCGGTCTGGGTGCCTTTGAGCGAGACGAAGATCTTGTCGGCGCCGATCTTGTCGAATTGCTCTGCTATGGACGTCTTGAGCCCTTGGCTGAGGCTCACGAGACTCACGACAGCTGCGATGCCGATGAAGATCCCCAGCATCGTGAGGAATGAGCGCAGTCTGCTTCGTGCAAGGTTACGGAGCGCGAACCACACGTGGTCGTAAAGCATCGTCAGCCCTTACGGACGTGCCTCCGTGCACGGACACGCCTGTAGACCAGGATGCCCGCGATCACGACGATGATCACTACCACCGCGACAGGAAACGTGCCGTTGCCGCCGATGCCCAACTCATCCTTGGAGTGCACCGACAACTGCACAGTCATGCCTTCGCTGTACTTCTTGTTGTTGGCGTCTTGGTAGGTGACGACGATCGGCAATGCGATCTCCTGCGCATTCTTGGCGAGCCTGATCATGTACGTCGCGGTCTCGTAGTCGTCCGAGTCTATGGCGCCCAAGTATTGCGTCGGCGACGAGAGCAGCACGAACGCGTCGGTCTCCTGAAGCGTGGCGCTCAGGAACTTGATGTCGGACGCGCCTGCGTTGACGAAGCGCACCACGACCTCGCCCGGTGCGCTGGCATCGTAGACGCCGCTCTGGTCGACGTACACGAGCAGTTGCGGCTCGGAGCCGATCCTCACCCCGACCTGTTCTTTGCGCGTGATGTTGCGGCCAGCGCTGTCGACGTACGTGACGAACAAAGGGATGCTGTAGGGCTTGCCTTTCGCGTCAGGGTCGGCGGCCAGCGTGAAACTGAGACTTTGGCTCTCGCCTGGTGCGATGTTGACGATGCTTGCCGACGTGCCCGAACCCACCGGGCTGAAAGGCAATGTCTCGCCTGCGTCGTCCTTGAAGAGGCCCATGCGCACCGTGACGTACCGTATGAACGCGTCGCCCACGTTGGTCAGCGACAATGTTACGGTGGACGACGCGCCAGGCGCGATCTGTTCGGGGTCGGCGCGCACCGACGACACGACGAGCAGCGCGTCGGTCGAGCGGATCGAGATGGTCGATGCGAACGAGGGGTTGTCCTGGTAGAGCGCGGAGCGCCACGTGTACGTGAGCGACTGGTCTCCCTGGAGTGCGTCCTCACTGATGCGGACCTTGAACTTGACGACGACCGCTTCGCGGGGCGTAAGGGTGCCGATCACGTGCGTCGCATCCTCATCGACGTCGAGGCTGAAAGGGGACTCGGGTTGGAGGATGAATGCGACGTTATCGAGCGCGACGTCCCCGCGGTTCTCCACTTTGTACCACACGTCGATGTACGTGCCTGGCGATGCAGGATAAGGGTCGTAGCGGAGTTGGGTGACGTAGACGTCACCGTAGGAGCTCGTGAAGCCGCTCGCCGCGCTTTCTTGTTCGTACACTGCCGCGACCGTCTGTGCTGCGAAGAGCATCATGACGATCAGTATGCTGGTCTTGTTCATTCTCTAACACCTCGTGATCTGCTTATCTTGACTATCGCGCCGTCCTTGAGCGTGTAGATCCGCTGCGCATGGTCTGCGACATGCGCGTCATGCGTGACGATGATGATGGTCTTGCCTTCTTCCCGATGGAGTTTCTTGAGGAAGTCGATGACGCTCTCGCCCGACTTGCTGTCTAGGTTGCCGGTGGGCTCGTCGCCGAGGATGACATCCGGACTGTTGGCCAACGAGCGTGCGATGGCGACGCGCTGTTGCTGGCCTCCTGAGAGTTCGCTTGGCCGATGGTCCATGCGGTCGGCAAGCCCGACTTTGTGCAGCAGTTCGCTCGCTCGCGCGACCCGCTCGTCGTGCGTCATGCCCTGGAACGTCATGGGCAGCATGACGTTCTCGAGCGCGGTGAGCGTGTTGATGAGGTTGAACCTCTGGAAGATGAAACCGATCTTGCGTCCGCGGACTTGTGCGAGGTCGGACTCGGAAAGGTGCGCGATGTTCTTGCCATCCAAGTATATGCTCCCCTGGGTGGGGATGTCGAGGCATCCTATCATGTTCATCGCAGTGCTCTTGCCGCTGCCAGAGGGCCCCATGATGGCGACGAACTCCCCTTCTTTGATGACGAGGTCGAGCCCCTGCAACGCCTGCACGTTCACGTGTCCGAGCCGATAGGTCTTCCACACATTCCTGCACTCGATCAGCGTCCGGCTCATGCGCCCACCTTCCGCAGCCGGTGTGTCGTGTCGCGCAGGATCGCCTTGATCTCCTTGACGTTCGATTCCTTCACACAACTGATGATGAACTGCCGTTTGAGTTCGGTGAGTTCGGGCTCGAACTGCCGCATCGGATGGGCGCCGTCACGGACTTTTGCTATGAACTCGAGCATGGCGGCGACTTCTGGCGTCGCCTTCGATGTCGCCTGCAACGCGTTCAGCTCTTCGGTCATGCGCACAAGCATCGTGTCGCGGTCGCACACGAGCGCGCCCAGTGCGTCCCTGCCTTCCGCAGTGATGGAGTAGACACGACGCCTGCCTTCAGGACGGACCGTGACGAGGCCTTTCTTCCGCAACATATCAAGAAGCGGGTAGACCGATCCCGTGCTCGGCTTCCAGCCGACGGTGTCCTTGACGTGCTTGATGAGCTGGTATCCTGAGAGCGGCGCGCGGTCTAATGAGCGGAGGACGATGCCTTGGAGATGACCATATAACATACTATATCGCTTCCGATGTATCTATAACGATATATCGGTACCGCCATATTTATACCTTTCGTTGGACGCCCAGCAGTAACTATTTATAGAGGATAGCGCCCGCAGCGACCATGCGCCACGACCAGGACGAACGACGACAACGGAAGGTCAAGATCATCATCGGCGTCTTCATCGTGGCAGTCATGGTGCTTAGCACCTTCGGTTTCGTCCTCGATTATGCGAGCACGAGCGGCGTCACCGAGCGTGTCGGCGGGATCGCGTTCAGGCAGTCAAGCAACGGCGTCGTCGCCCGCATCGAGGGCGTGACGATGACGTTCAACTATTTCCCATCCCAGATACGGACCATCCCTGCAGAGGGCCGGATCAAGGACATTCTGCGCGATACACCCGCGCTCTACATCACAAGCGACCCGACCGACCCGTACGCGAAGGACATCGATGAAGTCTCGCTGTACTTGAGCACGGTCTTGCCTGAAACGAAACAAATCTACGTGGCGCCGGGGTTCACCAACGCGACAGGATATGCACGTCCGCAGATCACATGCGACAACGCGACCGCGTACGCGCCCGTCATCTATTTCTTCAGGGCGAACCAGACGGGATTGAGTGTGCAGGATAATTGCGTCCTTGCCGCCGCGCAGGTCCCGAATGATGTTTATAGACTCAATGAACGCCTGCTGTTGCTGATGCTCGGAGTGCTCGATGAATAAGCAGCTCGACCCGACGATCGCGAGGGCCATCAATCCGCCAAAGGAACCGCCTCGACCCGAACCTGTTCACGTCGAGAACGAGCCAACCGTGAAAGTCTTGCTGTGGGTGATCGTCGTGCTCGGCGTGCTCTTCATGGCGATCCTGATGATCCGTTCTGTCTACAACCCCGCACCGCCAGTCAACAAGGTGAACTACAACGAGTGGGAGTTTATACAGTTGCCGGACCGGTTCTGGGAATTCCAGTGGCAGAAAGGGACTGCGGTCTACAACATCCCGTTGCGGTACAACCCGACAGAGCTGGGAAACGTCAGCATCACAGGCGCACTGGACCCGCGGTTCGGCGCTCGTAAAGACGTCTATATCGCCGTCGATCCATCGAACCAGACCAATCAGCAGTATGTCGCGCTCGGCGTCGGAGAGTTGAGCCTGAACCTGATGAAGGTCTTTGGTGTCGACCTCATCGCGGCGTGCACGCGCAACGAGACCGCGTCCTGCGCGGATCGGGCGGTTGTTTCCTGCGAGCGTGACACGAACAAGTCGATCATCATCATCCGCGAGGGCAAAGGGCCGTCCGTGACGCAGGCAGGCAATTGCATCACGGTCCAAGGCGAAAAACTCGATTTGTTGCAGGCGGTCGACCGGCTCCTGTACAAGTTCTACAACGTCATGCCCGACGCCCGCGTATAAAAGCGTTTGCGCAAAGGATTTTATACGACGGAGGACATGACGGTGGCATGGGGCACGTGCTGTTCTGTTCTGACCAGCTTGATGGCGTCGCGGCAGCCGCGATCATGGGTCGCATGCTGCGGCTTCGCGGCAGGGAGTGGCGCCTAGGCGGGACGCTGAGCCACGCGAGCGAAAGCGGCGTCGCTCTTCTGGCGCAGACCAAGAACGCTATCCTTCACTTGTTGGACGTCAGCCCGGATTATCTCGTGCCTTTCGAGCAGACCGTGTCTTCCTTGGCGGCGAATAACAAGATCGCGTACTGGTGCAGTGACCTTCCATGCGCGGAAGAGACTGCAGGAATCATCAAGGGCGTGAGCGCCGCGGCAGACATCATCACGCACCGCTCGCCATTGTGCTCCGCCGAACTCGCGCAACAGAGGTTCTTGCCCAACGACAGCACCGCGCTGCAGCTCGCGGCGCTCGCGCACGACATCAAGCTCTGGCGTCGGCATGACGAGACAGCGTTGCGCCTGGCCGACGTCATCGCCTCGGGCTACGACCGCAGAAGCATCGTGGACGCGCTCTCCAAGGGAGTTTTGTGGTCCGCCACGCTGCAAGCAGCGCGTGACGCGTATCTCGAGAAGAAGGAAAAAGCGTTGGCCGAACTCAACAAGCACATCATCATCAAGGATTACGTGGGCGCCAAGTTCGGCTTCACGCTGGCAGCGAACCTGCTGCCCAGCGCGGACGCGTGCCAGCACCTGCTCGACACGCATGCTGGCGTCGACGTGGCGGTGGTCGTCTACCGGGACCGCCGCATCGTGTTCCGTCGGCGCGAGGGCATCGACGTCGACCTCGCGCGTGTCGCGAAGGTGTTCGACGGCGGGGGCAGGGAATACGCGAGCGGCGGTCGCCTGCGCACGGGCGAATCGGTCACTGCGGAGTCGTTCGAGCGGGTCGTGTTCGGCATCGACCGGACGCTCAAGGATTTCTTCCTTCGATAGCGACAGTCACGCTTAAATGCAATGGCGTACACCGAGATGAGAAAAAAGAGCGTGTAACGTGCGACCGTCACTGATCATACCCGTGCTGCTGTGCTGTCTTCTGGCGACGACAGCGCTAGCACATGAAGGAGAAGCGGAGGAAACGCCGCTCGAGGACAGCTTGCGGGAGGCCTCGCTCATCGCCATCGCGATCACGGCCACTGTCATGGCGGCGCTGACGTATGCCGCAGTGTGCTGCACGACAAGGGTGTGGAAGAAGCGCGTGTTCTTGGCGATGGTGATGCCTGTCGTGGCGGTCACGGCGCTCCTCGTGGTCAGCACGGCGTACATCAACGCCGTCTCTGAGACCGGCGGCCCTGTCCACTGGCACGCGGATTTCGAGATCTACAAATGCGGCGTCCCTGTCGACCTCGTGGCGCCGACAGGGTTCGTGAACAAGGTCGGGGTGTCGACGCTGCACGAGCATGGCGACGCCAGGATGCATGTCGAAGGGGTCGTGATGGCGCGCTCGGACGTCGACCTCCACGCGTTCTTCGAAGCGGTCGGCGGGACGCTCACGCATGGGCGTCTGGTGGTCCCCACCGACCATGGGACGGTCGAAGCGAGCGATGGGGAACTGTGCGGATCGTCCGCGGCAGCGGTGCAGGTGTTCCTGATGACCGTGCAGGAGGGCGTCATTGCGCAGCGCAAACTCGCGCTGTACGACAGACACATCATCGCGCCCGAGTCGAACGTGCCTCCGGGCGATTGCATCATCATCGAATTCGACGCGGAAAAGCCGCGGACCGAGCACGTCTGCGAAAGCTACATGGCCGCCGTGCGACGAGGTGATGTCCGTGGCGGTTGAGGCGTACCTTCCGACGCTGGGCATCGTGGCGGTGACGGCCGCGATCGACTCCATCAACCCCTGCGCGATCGGGGTGTTGATCCTCATGTTGTCCGTGCTGCTCGCGGCGAAGCGGTCCATCGGCCGCATGCTGCTGCTCGGCGGCGTCTATATCTTCGCGGTGTTCCTCACGTACCTGCTCGCAGGGCTGGGGCTCATCTATTTCCTTGCGAGCATCCCGCTGTACATCACCGAATACCTCGCGATCGCCGTTGGCACGCTCATCGTCGCTGCAGGCATCGTGGAGATCAAGGATTTCTTCTGGTACGGACAAGGATTCTCGCTCACGATACCGCCCGTCTTCGCGAAACGCCTGCACGATTTCAGCGGCAAGACCACCCTCGCGGGGATCATGGTCCTGGGCGTGTTCGTCGCAGGGGTCGAACTGCCATGCACGGGCGCACCATACCTCGCCATCATCACGTTGCTTTCGCAATATTTCGACGCATCGGCGCTCATGCTGCTCGTGATCTACAACGTCATTTTCGTCGCGCCGCTGATCATCATCCTGCTGCTCGTCGCGGCCGGCAAGCGTTTGTACGAGATAAAGCGCTGGAAGCAGTCGAATCGGAAATACATGCGGCTCGCGAGCGGCTTGTTGCTCGTCGGTATGGGATGGCTCCTCATGCTCATAGCGAACGGCACCATAAATCTCGGATGACATGAGACACATCGTCAAAAGGGCGGGACACAAGGAACATTTCGACGAGAGAAAGGTCTACGCGTCGTGTTACGCCGCGTGCCTGAGCGCGCACATCAAGCACCGACAGGCGGAAGAGATCTGTGACAAGGTGACGCGCGATGTCAAGAAATGGATCATGACGAAAGAAGAGGTCACGTCGCATCGGATCTTCCGCAAGGTCGCGTCGTGTCTGCGCGTGTATGACAAGGATGCCGCGTTCATGTACGAGACGCACAGGGACATCGGTTGATTTCTCGTCGGAAAAAAGCCGCCGTGCAGACGATCGGGGCGGAAATATTCTCGCATCGCGACAGCGACGCACCAACACACTTAAATACGATGTCGACATACGGCGTCCAGAGGTGACATCAATGGCAATGAAGAAGAGAAAGCCCGCGCGCAAGTCCCCGAAGAAGACGACGCGCAAATCGTCCAAGAAGAAGCGACGATAGATTTTTAAGAAGTGTTTTCTTTTGTTTTTTTCAATGGTTTTTCCGCTCTCGTTACAGGAACTCGCCAACATCGTCATCATGACGCTGGCTGTGGCGTTCATTTTCCGTCGAGCGTTCCATCTCGACCGCGAACTGCCGTTTTGGAAAGGGATGGGCTACGCGGCGCTGCTTGTCGCGCCAGGCATCGTGCTCCACGAGTTCGGGCACAAGTTCGTCGCGCTCGCCTTCGGCCAGAGCGCCACGTTCGAGATCGCGATCCCCTGGCTCGCTGTCGGCATCATCCTCGTGCTCGTCAACGCGCCGGTCGTGTTCTTCGTGCCCGCGTTCATCGCCGTGACAGGGGACGCGACGCCCTTGCAGCACACGCTCATCTCGTTCGCAGGACCCGCCCTCAACGGCCTGATCTACCTTCTCGCGTGGGTGATGGCACGGCGTGACCAGAGCCGCAAAGCGCACACGTTCTGGACGTACACACGCAAGATCAACGGGTTCCTGTTCCTCTTCAACATGATCCCTTTCCCGCCCTTCGACGGGTACGGGGTCTTCTCGAACATCCTGCGCATGTTTGGCGTATAAGTCGGTGCCATGCGGTCGCAGACCGCATGACGGCTCTCGATCACAACGAAGCCGTGCTTCGTGTGCACGGGATTGAATCCCGTTGCAACCGGAGGGCAGGTTGTACGAAAGACTTTTAAGCCAGCCGACGACAAAGAGGTATGGGCAGGCTAGGCCGGCAGGTTAGCCCTCTGCTGTCACCGTGAACGGGCTTTACACGGGGCCAAAGCCGTACGAAAAGCGCGGGAACCGCGCGTCGGTCCCGGGATGTGACTGTGAAGTTCTGTCCCGTAGGATTGCTATGTCAAGAACCGTGTCAGGGCCGGAAGGCAGCAGCACTCATTGTCATCTGCGGTGCTTACGGGAGTGCGGAATGGAGAAGCATCGTGGGATTCACCGACGTGCATCCCGTTGTTGATCGGGCGGCGTGCCTGCCCGCTTCTTTTCATTTCACGATGATCGCCGGTTTGCTTGGCAGTGCTATGCCGGCACGCGCTTCCTTGGTCTGGTCTGGCTGCAGTACTTCGATGGTGCAACCGAACTCCTTCGTGTAGAATTCCTTGGCGTCGGTGAGCGCGATGTATTCTTCTTCGGGCGCGAGGAGCGTCGATGGCAGCTTGTTCATGACCTTGCCGATGAGTTTCACGACATCCTCCCCGTGCTGTTTGAGGTGCGTCTGCATGACTGCCTTTATCATCTCGCCCGGGTTCTTGATCGTCGCGTTCTTCTTCATCGCTTCGTACAGCTCGTACTTCCATGACGCGGCTGTCACGATCGTTATGATCGATGGCTTGCTGATTTTGAGGATGGTGAGGACGTGGCGGATGTCGTCGAGCACGGTGCGCACCGTCTCTTCGGAGGCGAGCGCCTTGGTGTCGACCTTCTTTGCCTTCGGCCAGGATGCGTCTGTGACGAAGCCGCTCTTGCCGATCGCGCGCCACATCTCCTCGCACAGGATCGGCGTGAAGGGCGCGAGCATGATGATCTGCGCCTCGATGAACATGGTGAGCGCGTTCTTGCTTGGCGTCGTGCGCTTGAGATACCACTTGAGCACGTTCTGCATGTCGAAATACACACGTTGGATTGCGGTGCGGAAGTTCGTGAGCTCCATCGCATCGGTCGCTTCGTTGACGATGCGGTCGACTTGCGTCATGAGCCACTTGTCGATCGCTTTGGTGCCGGGTCTGCCCGTGCCGTAGTTGGTCGTGCAGAACTCGTACAACGTCTCGAGCCGGTCTTTCATCGCCACCGCCATCTCGCTGTCCCAGTTGGTGTCGTCGAGGCCTTCGCCGCCCGAGAGTATCGTGATGCGGGAAGGGTCGACGCGCCATTTTTGGGGTAGATCGCGGATGAGGAAGAAGTTGCCTTTGCTCTTGCTCATTTTCTCGCCATCCACCGTCACCCAACCGTTGACGCCGATGCCTTTGGGCCAGCGGTCCTTGGGGAAGATCGCGGCATGATTGAAGAGGAAGAACGTGAGGTGGTTCTGGATGAGGTCCTTGCCTGAATTGCGGAAGTCGAGCGGGTACCAGTACTCGAACTCGGCGCGCATGTCGTCGATGTGCGGGATGTCGGGCCGCTTGTCCTTGCCGAGGAACACGTAATCAAAGAGCGCGTCGTCGACCTTGTCCGCGGGGACGCGCTGCAGGTGGTGCGCGATGGTGTAGTACGCCATGTAGATCGTGCTGTCCGAGAGGCTCTCGATCACCCAGTCCTGGTCCCACGGTAGCTTGGTGCCAAGGCCGTATTCCCTCGTGCATGCCCAGTCGTTGAGCCAGTCCACCACGTAGTCGAACTGCTGGCGTGCCTTCTCAGGATAGAGCGTGAGCTTGTTGAGCGCTTGGTGCGCGGCCTTCTTCCATTTCTTGTCGCCATACGTCATGAACCATTGGTTGTCGACGATCTTGACCACGGATGGCGTGAGGCAACGGCACACCACCTTGCCGGTGAGTTCGTAGAGCACGTCCGCCTGTTTCTTCTTGATCAGCGCTGCTTTGACAAGGTCCTTGACGTCCTTGACAGGCTTGCCTGCGTACGTGCCGCAGTTCTCGTTCATCGTGCCTGCATAGAAGCCCACTTTGTAGACGAGATGTTTGGCTTCCTCGAGCTTGGCGCGTTCGTGCTGGCTTTTGATCTTCATGTCCTCGACGACACGCACCGCGGCCTGGTCGCCGTACTCCGTTGTCTTGATAATCGCTATGGGCGTGATTGCGTCAAGCATTGCTTGGTCGAGACCGTACTTCTTCTGCACGTCCTTGTCGCGCTGGATGTCGCGCAGCCCGATGTAGTCGTCGGGCGCGTCCGAAGGCACGCTCGTCACGATGCCACTTCCTTTGTTGGGGTCGCAGAACGCCGCAGGCAGGACGGGGATCGGTCGGTTGATCATGGGCGCAATGACTGTCTTGCCGATGAACTCCGCGCCATTGACTGTCTTGATGATGGCGACATCATGCTGTTGTTCCTTGAGCTTCTGCGCGCACGGCGCCGAGACGATCCAGTGCTCGCCGTCCACGTTCGCCTTCACGTACTCGTTGTCAGGGCCGATCCACAGGTTGGTCTGGCCGAACACTGTCTCAGGACGCAATGTCGCGGCGACAAGATAACTGTCACCGAGCTTGTACTTGAGCAGCACGAATTCCTGCGGCGTCTCGCCCTCGCCTTCGGAACGGGCGTGGTCGCCCACCGGCGTGTTCTCTTTAGGACACCACACGACCGGATGCCTGCCTTTCTGGACGTATCCCTTTTCTTTGAGCGTGCGGAACTGCCACTGGATGAACTTGTCGTAGTGCGGGTTGAGCGATGTCGTGATGAAGCTGCGCCTGAAATCGATCGAGAGCCCGATGCGCTCCAAATCTTTCTTGGCCTCGCCCGGAAAAAAGCGCGCCCAGTGCTCGGGATTGCCGAACTTCATGATTTCGTTGTCGGTGAATCCCATGTCGCGCATAATTTTCCATTGTTTCTCCTCGTGTTCGCGGATGCGTTGCGCCGCGGACTCGATAGGCGATCCTGTGCAGTGCCATCCCTGAGGGAACAGGACGTTGAAACCGCGGTGTCGTTTGTACCGCGCGAGTGCCTCGACCCGCATCATGGTGTAGAAGTGGCCGATATGCATGTACCCGTTCATGTACGGATAGGGAAAGGTGAGGAAGAACTTCTTGCGTCCCTGCCTCGCGTCGCTCTCGAAGAGCTTCGCGTCCTTCCAGGCCGCGATCCATTTCTCCTCGATGGCGTTCCAGTCCAGCATGACAGGCAGGTCACGGGAACGGCTTAAAAACCTTTTGCGCTCAGAATTCGTCTTTCTTGAGCTTCTCGACCAGGCCTTCTGGCAGGACGGGTGTGCCGTTCTCGACGAGGTAACGATAGGGCAGTTCGACTTCTTCGCCTTCCCCTGTCGGGATGACGAGCGTATCTTTGAAGACAAGTTTGGCGAAGGGCGTGCCATCAAGGATACGTTTTGCAACGAGGACGGCGGTGTCGGTGCTCATCTGCATGCTGCCCAGGTTGCGGAACTGTGCGTTCTTGACCGTGTTCAAGACTTTTGTGCGGCCGCGCGGCGGGTTGTCGCCCAGGATGCCGCCGAAGACGACATGATCGAAATGGGCCTTGTCCGTGGGCGCAAGAAGCGTTGGCGCGGCAGGATCGAGCACGCAGACATTTTGCAAGTCCATCGTGGCGACGCTTTCGTTGAACACCTGGCCGAATGGCCTCAGCTTCATCGCGCCGTCCTTGACGTTGGTGAACCACAGGTTGTCCTTGCCCACGACCTTGCTGACGTGTTTGTATTCCAGCAATGACCAGTCATAGACTTCGTCGTCCAGGTGCTCGATGATGAAGATCATGAGAAGAAAAAACGTTCAGAACTTCCTGAACTGGCCCGCGATCTCGACGAGGTCGACTTGTCCGAGGAACATCGAGCGGCAGCAGTAGCGCTCGACGCCGAGTTCGTCAAGCACCTGCTTGCGCTCGTCGCCCTTGTCGGTGCGCTGCTTGAACGTCTCCCACAAGTGGGCGATTGGTTTTCCGCAGCTCCAGCATCGGATTGGTATGATCATGGTTTCACCTGTACGACTTCTGTCTCTTCGAACGCGCTTTGCCGTGCGTGTTGGGCTTGCGCGTCTCCTTGCGGCGCACGTCGGCGACGAGGAGTTGTCTGTCGTATTCGAGGAATGTCTTCTCAAGCTTCTTGTCGAACTCGACGAGCGCGCGTGCGAGGGCGAGACGGCAGGCTTCTGCCTGCGATGAGACGCCGCCGCCGTGCACGTTGATGCGCACGTCCGCTTTGGTCGCGATGTCGCCTGCGAGGATGACCGGTTCGGACACCTTGCGTTGGTTCATGCCAGGGTTCCACGTGTGGAGCAGGAATCCGTTGATACGGACCGTGCCTACGCCCGGATAGAGCGTCGCGCGTGCGATGCTCGCCTTTCTCTTACCGCTGGTGTTGATGATCTTCATCGTTTGGCTCCGAGGTGCTTGCAGACCTCAGCGATCGTGATATACTTGTAGGTGGGCAGCTTGCTCACGTGGCTGCCTTCAACTTTCTCGAGCTTCTTGTCCTTGAACTCCTCGGGCAGTCCGGTGTAGCACAAGATGCGTCCTTCTGCTTCTCGGCCGCGCGTGGTGTCACGGGGCAGCATGCGCGAGATGATACGGCGCACGTACCTGTCCGTGTTGCGGATGATGAACGGTCCCTTGGTGGGACGGCCTGGGCGAGCGCGGTTCTCGTCGGCGTCGGCGAGCACGCCTGTGCGTGAGCCGCTGATGACTGCCTTCTCGCAGTTGAGCACGTGGACGTTGTGGCCGAGCAGCGCGGACTTCGCCGCGACAGTGGCGACACGGCCCACGATACAATCTTCCGCGTCGAGATATTTGTCAGTCATCCGATGATCCTCATGTTCTTGCCATCAGGCTTTTCTTTGAGTAATTGGGAGATGGTGAGGCACTTGCCCTTCGCGTCCGTGATGCGCTTGCGCGCGCCTGCGGAAAAGTCGAAGGCCGCCACGACGATGTTGTGGGAAAGGATGCCGCTACCCAGCACTTTGCCAGGCACGATGACTGTCTCGCCGGCCGCCGTGTTGCGACCGATGCGTGAGATGTTCACGCTGCGGCGCTGCCGTGTCGGCTTCGAGAGGTCCTCGGCGATCGATGCCCAGAGGTCCACCTTGCTCACGCTGGCTTGTTTGCGCAAGTCCTGGATGAGCGCCTGCAAGAGTGGGTTTGTCGGTCCTGTTCTCATGGTGATTGTCAATGCGATTTGATGCGATGTGATGTATGGTTTCCCAGGTTTTTGTGACATGAGTCACAAAAAGCTGAAAGGCTGCGGCGGACAGGATTCGAACCTGCGAAGGCGCTAAGCCACCGGAACCTCAATCCGGCCCATTAGACCACTTTGGTACCGCCGCGTTTATGACCCCTCCAGTTTTTGGGCGAGCTCGCCGAATCTCTTGGAGAGCAGCTCGAACGCGGTCGCGACGACCTCTTTGGCGCTGAGCTGGCCCCAGGGTTCCACGGTGAATATGATGACGGACGGGTCGTACTCGACCTTGACGATGTCCTCGTTGACGCCATCCACTGCGTCGATGAGATCAAGCTTTTCGATTGCGGCCTTGTCGATCTTGCCGTCCTTGACGACTTGCGACGGGTACTTGGCGATGAAGTCGGCGAGCTGCTTGCTGCCGTTGTTGACGCTGACCTTGGCCTTGTACCTGTACCATGCGAGCGCGGGCGTCCACTTGACGTGCTTCTTGCCGGTGCCAAGCACGGCGACCGCTTGGAGTTCAAGTTCTTGGCCTTTGAGGAGTTGCACGATGGGCATGTCGCCGAAGACCGGCTTGATCTTGGGGTCCTTGCTCTTGAGTTCGCTTGCGTAGACAGTGCATGGTCCTTTTGCCTTGAGCGTGAGGTGCACCATGGATTTCGCGACGAATTCGCCCTCGGGCGCGTTCTCGTCAGGGAGTTCGTAGCCTTTGAGGTCGGTGGTGAGCGGGATGAGGCCGAGGCGGTGCGCGATGATCTCGTCATAGAGCACCGAACTGTTCTTGAGCAGTTCGACGTCGTGGATCGCCATGGTGGGGACGTCTTCGACGATGGTGCGTCGCAATGCGTTGGCGAACGCAGGGGTGAGACCGCTGAGTTCGAACGTGTAACGACCGTCCTTGGTCTTGTGCACTGTCTTGAGAGCGCTCATACGCGTCGTCCCCTCTTGCCGCCTTTCTTCTTGCAACCGCCGTGCGGCAGTGGCGTGACGTCTTCGATGATGCCGATGCGCAATCCCATGCGGGAGAGCGCGCGGATGGCGGCTTGTGCGCCAGGGCCCGGGTTGTTGGGGCCGTTGTGGCCGCCAGGACCGCGGACCTTGACGTGCAGTCCTTGCACGCCCTTCTCAAGGAGTTGTTCACCGACGCGTTTCGCGGCCATGATGGCCGCTGTCGGGCTGCTCTCGAGGCGGTCGCTCTTGACGACTTGTCCACCTGACGAGATGGCGAGCGTCTCGGAACCGGTCATGTCCGTGACGTGGATGATCGTGTCGTTGTAACTGGCGAAGATGTGCACCACCGCCCAACGTGTGCCGTCGCTCATCGGCGGCCTCCGCGCCTGTCGCGGCGGTCACGCGGCGCAGGCCGTGGCTTCTTCGCTTTCTTCTGGATGGGCACGCGCTCCGGATGGTCCGGGCTCGCGAGCGTGCTGGAGGGCACGACGCTGATCATGCTTTCCTCTGCGACAGTGACGAGGTAATTCGGTGCGGTGATCTTCTTGCCGTTCACCATGATGTGTTCGTGCGCGATGAACTGGCGTGCCTGTTTGGGGCTGCGCGCGAGTCCCTTGCGGAACACCATGGTCTGGAGCCTGCGCTCGAGCAGGTCGCGCGGCTGCAGGCCGAGCACGTCGTCGAGGTTCGTCGACGTGCCGATGAGGCCGAGCTTGCCGAGCTTGGCGAAGAGTTGCTGCTTCTCGAGGTCTGCCTGCGCGCCCGTGCTCGCGATGAGCCGTTTGGCGGTCGCGGTGTAGGTCTTGACCTTGCTGATGATCTTGTACAGTTCCGTCTTGTTCTTCAGGCCATAGTCCTGCACCAGCGGCTTCTCCATGGCGAGGCGCTCTTCCTGCCAGGGATGACTGGGTCTGTCGTACGTTGCCCGGAACTTGCGTGGATCTCCCATGGTTACTGCTTCTTACCTACCTTGGACTTCTTGACACCCATGACCTTACCCTTGTTCTTCCTGAAATTGCTACGCGTGCGTTGCCCACGGACAGGGCCGCCGAGCATGTGACGCACACCCTTGTAGGTGCGCATCTTCTTCATCATCTTCACGTCGGTCTCTTGCGTGAAGATGAGGTCGTTGACGACAAGGTGACGGTCTTCGCCGGTCTCCATGTCCTTCCTGCGGTTCAGCATCCACGACGGGATGCCGAATTTGAGCGGGTTCACGATGACTTCCTCGATGCGCTTGGTCTCGGCTTCACTCAAGTCACCAAGCCTGCGTTGCTGGTCGAGATGCAAGACCATGCAGATGGCGACGCCAAAGGGCGTGCCGACACCCTTGATGCGGCGCATGGCATAGACTACTTTCTTCTGACCGTTGAGGTCGGTGTTCGCGACACGGACGATGTGCCTGAAGCTTTCGTTCTCTGTCTGTTCTGCCATGTGTCAAACCGAGCGCGGGAATGCGATAGAAGTAACTCATCCGAGTTACCCTCAAGCGCCTCTCGTCGAGACTCGGGCAATCTAACCTCGAGAACCAGGGGGTCCTTTATAAAGGTTCTGGTCGGAGGTACGGTGTTGCATAATTAGGTCGTCATTTTGAATCTTTGACGATCACGATGT
>CAYHOF010000022.1:0-23832 GCA_964358315.1 uncultured Methanosarcinales archaeon | reverse complement strand
CCCGTGCGCTATTTAAGAACCCCCTCAAAATGTTAACCAATTACGATACTGTACACACCGGCTTCAGCACGGGTCGCTGTCTTTTGGAGCAGTTTCTGTCGTTCCCTCAACGAAATCCTCGGGACATAGTAGCCATGCTTCTTCCAGAAGAGGTATTTTGTCATGTTTTTTTGACTGCTCAGTCCAATCTCCTTCACCCACCGTTCTAGCATGGCGTAGCCGCTTACGTACACACGGTAGGTTCTATCAGTCCGTGACTGCGTTCGATGAACATTGAATCTCTGCGCGTCCAGCACTAGCATCAGTTGATCTCGAAGTTGCAGACTACTTGTCTTGATCTCCAGACGAGGATAGATCGGTAACTTATCAGGGTGCATTCTTGAGAAGAACAGACTACCATCTGACTCGAAGATGCCGCGTATTATATGACGTGAGAATTCCCATGGCAGGTATTTTTGTGGGATTCTTGCCGTGAATGTCTTAGGCGATTGGAGCTCAAACTCATGCATCAAATATTCCACGAAGACTTTATTGCTCACTTGCAGTCGTAGGCTCTTTCCATTGACTTCGTGTCGCGTTCGTAGTCCGACATATCGACCAGTTTTGTTCTCTATGAATTTCTTTATCTCCTCGAAATAATCCTGTTCGTCGTCTGCGTTTCCAGTTATGAGTAGGAAATACACACCTTTTGACGGATAGTGGCTAACATTGCCATCGCCAAGTATCACGCCAAACAATTCCAGCATATTCATGACGTTGAGATGGTTTGATGATTTTTATACTCCGCGCGGCCATGTCCAGTGAATATTGTCCTGTGGACTGTCGTCGAGAAAACTACCGGAAATATCACGGTTTGTCTTGTGGGTAATTCCGGACGAAAGCTTTTATAGTGCGAGAAGGGATTTGCGTCTTGGGCCTATAGCTCAGCCTGGATAGAGCGACTGCCTTCTATTGGGACTGCGCCCCAATCCTTTGAGGTGCTCCCAAAAGTAAGCAGTAGGTCGCGGGTTCAAATCCTGCTAGGCCCGTGGAAGTAAGATGGATCGTTCACTCGTCGATTTCTGCCGTACTGCAATGCAATAATTCTTTTATAGGTTGATCGAGCCGATTTTCTTATGCAAATTGGAAGAGTTCGTTACCTGCCTGACTTGAATCGAACTGACATCATCAGGCCTTGTTACAATCAGGCACTTCGATCGGTCACACCCGGATTGTTGCAAGACACGTTGGAACTCATGCTGGCACCTGGGCATGACGAGACCGATGTCCACGTGGGCGTCTTCTTCACGAACTATTACTTGTGGAAAGCATGGAGCAGGAACCCTAAACGACCGCTGGGTTTGACCATGGTCGTTCTTCCCTTGTACGGAGAAGCAAGTGAGTATCATGCCAGAACCGCTGCAGACAGAATCGTCCGCGAACCTGATTTCGGGGTCATTAGTATGCGCGGCACCTGGGGATTGATCCAACGGGCACCATTGTACAAGATCACAGGAACACCGAAACGAACGTGGGGTGAACCTCGGGATTACGCGCTCTTCTTTGCACACTCGCCCTTTGCGGACCCGAAATTGTTCAAGCAGTTCGGCTCATTGCTTCCAAGGATGGACATCGTTCCGGCAGACCTGCGTTTCAGACAAGAACCCATGGACTTTCAGATCTGATGGTTGGCCCGCAACATCAACGAAGCACTGTAGCGCGCATTGTCCTCATCGAGGGTCTCGCGGTCCTCACGTGCATCAAGAAGTCATCGATCGCTTGGCACGCGCCGTGCACCGTCTTGTAAGGTACGATGCGCGCATGCGGTGTGCCTGCGATCATGGCAGAAAGATGTTTGCAGTCGGCAGGACGCCAGAGGCACAGCACCTTTTTGCCTGCCACTTCGGCTTTTGCTATCTCGTAGCCGACGCCAAGGCTCGGCGTGGTGACTTCCGCGATCACGACGTCCGCGCTCATGAGCCACGCCATGTCGCGCTTGTAGATCTCGTGCTCGACCTTTCCCTTGTCTGCTTCAGGTATGTCAGCAGCGTCGCTGACGTGTTCGGTGAGCACCTCGCCACATTTCTGACAGTGGCGGATGAGTGTCTCATAGGTCGAGCGGTCATGACGTCCAGCGCGGATCGATGCGGCAAAATAGATTTTCATGTTGCTCGGGGCGGCGGTCCTGGATATAAACCCTGCGTCACATCCTTTTCCGCAACGCAACGAACAGAACGATCGCGACGAGCGTGATGCCTCCTGCCGCGACAAAGATGAGTGGCGGCCGCACCATCCACAACGTGCCGGCGATGAGCGATGCGGGGATGTAGAGCAATCCTGTCACCATGTTGTACGCGCCGATCGCCGTCGCCTTGCGGTCGGGCTCAAGGTCTGCGACGAACGCACGCGTTTGCGCCTCGTCGATAGCGTAGAACACGCCGAACACGATGAACAGCGCCACGATGTGCAACGGGCTTGCGGCAAAGAGGAATCCGACGCACATCACAAGATATGCCAGGTATCCTGTGATGATGATGGCGTGCCTTCCTATCCTGTCACCCAACCTGCCGATCCAGGGCGAGACGACCACGAACGTGAGGTTGAAAAGCGCATACAACAACACGACCTGCGCCGCGCTGAACTCGAGGTCGTACGCCTCGAGCAACAAGAAACTGAAACTGAAGTATGCGAGCGCGAACACGCCTGCCACGACCAAGTACCGCTTGAACTGTGGGCTGAGCTGCTTGAACGCGGCGAAGAGGTTCTCCCGTCGCGTTGAAGCGACGGGTCTGTCCTTCATGAACGCGAGCACAAGCACGGACAACGTCGCTGGCACGAGCGCGATCCAGAACATGAGCCTGAACGTCTCCGGGCGCTCTCCAAGATACCGCAACAGCCCGTACGCTACGAGCGGCCCAAGCACCGCTCCTGCCTTGTCGAACGCCTTGTGCACACCAAATGTGTAGCCGCGGTCCTTCTTGGTCGCGATGGCGGCGAGCCACGCGTCCCGCGGCGGACCACGGAAGCTCTTGCCCAACCGTTCGACGACACGGAATGCGCCCACGCCCGCAACCGAATCCGCGACGACTAACATGGTCTTCGCCAATGTCGAGAACCCGTAGCCGAGCATAGCGAAGGGCTTACGGCGGTCGTACTTGTCCGAGAGCCAGCCCGCGACATAATCCAGCGACGATGACGAGAAGTCGGCCAGGCCTTCGATGAGCCCGAGCACCGCGGTCGTCGCACCAATGACTGTCGTGAAAAAGACCGCGAACACCGAAAAGACCATCTCGGAACTCAGATCGGTCAAAAAACTGACGATGCCGAGCCTGATGACGTCCGGATGCAACCTCTTTTTCACGACGCTACAGAAGAGGCGGCAGTATAAATGCGCTGTGGTCAGTCAAGATAATCCTTGTTCTTGATCTTCTCAGGGAGGTATTTGTCGGTGATGAACGTGATGCCTCGTGCGCTGAGCGCCTGGATTTCTGCCTTGGCGCCGAAGGACTTCATCATCTTGAACTGGCGTTGCCATTCCTTGTCGTTCTTGAACCAGTCGTACTCGCTGATCTGCTTGAGGCGGACCGTGTCGACATCCTTGAACTTGATGAAATGCTTCTGCAGGCCGTACTTCTCGATGTCGTCTGCCGTGACGCCGAGGAAGCGCGCGTTGGTGAGCGTCATGGACTCGCTCATGTGCGCGAGGTTGATCGAGCCGAACTTGAGCACGGAGTAGATGTAGAACCCCCACGGGTCGAAGTCGGCGAGCACGTAGATGGGCAGCTTGTGCTCTTCGGAGAGGCGTTGCAGCAAGCGTCGGATGCCACGCGTGGTCTGTCCCTGCGAGCTCATGATGATACATTTATTCTTGAGCCAGAACTTGTCCTCGTGCAGGCGTTCCCACACGGCCGCCTTTTCCATGTAGATGACATACTCGGCATCCACTTTCTTGAACGTGATGTTCTCGACGTTGGAGGGAATGGACCAGCCGCCTGAGCCGAGCTTGCTCCAGTCGATCGTGTCGCCTGAATCTTCGACGACGACCTTGCCTGCGACCGAGCCCATCTTGTTCGCGTTCACGTTGAGCTGTTCGCGGGAGAACTCGGAGAGCAATTCGAGGTCTTCGATTGCTTTGTCGCTCTCGGTCTGCTCGTCCACGACGTCGGTCTTGGTGTTCGGGATCGTGCGCTTGACCATGTAGTACACGTCCCTGAGGCTCGCGTGCTTGCCGATCTCGAGCAGTTCCCTCGCGACTTTCGCCACCTCGAGCGTCTGGAGGAATTTCTTGGCGTGCGCGACGTTGAAGAACTGGCGTTCGGCCTTCTTGTTGCCCAGTTCCAGCGTGCCTGATTTCTTGTTGAACTCGACGTTGCTCAATGACCTGATGGGCACGAGCAGTTCAGGCTGTTTGCCTTTGAGGATGTCCTTGACGAGGTCTTTGCCGATCTGTTCGATCGCCGCCTTAGGGTCCTTCTTGTTATTCATCGTCCTTCACGTCCTCGTCGACATCATCATAACTCTTGCCCAATTTCGGGCCTTCAGTCTCGACTTCCTGCACCACGGCCTGGTTGCGCGCGATGAACTCCTTGTTCTTCTCAAGCATCTTGCGCATGGCGGCCATGATAAGTTCTTTCTTCTCCCCTGAGAGGGTCGCGAGCGACGCCGCGACCTCGGGGATGTAGTTCTCGAAGATGTTGATGCGTTCCTGCTGGTCGGCGACGCGCTTTTTCTTGTTGACGTAGCTTCCCAGTTGTCGTCCTGCCTCTTGCAGCGCGAGCTTCATCTCTTTCATGATCTCAGGATAGCTTGCGATAGCTTCCTTTGCCTCTGACGTGAACGGCGGCCAGACGCTTGCCAGGTGGATAATGACCGTGAGCGGTCCGACAGGAAGCGCGCCGCCAGGCTGGCTGAGGCCGTAGCGGCGCCAGTCCGTTGCGATGACGGCCTTGGTCGAGCAGCACGCGCTGAGCTGGTAGAGGAGCGGGACACGGTTGGCGAAGCGCAGCATGCGCACGGTCTCGTCGCCAGGTTGGTTGCCGCCGTACGCGAGCGCGATTTCGACCACGAACGGGATGCCTTTGTACACTTCTGGCGGGCGCGTGACGCTGCAGTAGAACTCGGCCGGGATCTCCTTGCGCAATCCTTTCTCGAGCAGTTCCTGCCCGATGGGCACGATGCAATCAGTGCTTGGCGCGATGATCTTGGTCTTCTTGATGCCCTCCATCAATTTCTCGACGTGAGGGTGTTCGAGCTGTTCGGGCTTCATGCGCGGATCGAGCCCGGAATTCTCGCAGATCTCCTTGGCAGTGCCAGGGCCGACGCGCGAGAATTCCTCGGTGAGGAACGCCTGCAGCGTGCGCTTCTCGGTCTGCTTGACCATCTTGAGCAGGATGCCGAGCTCGACGCCATACGGGTGCGGCTTGATCGCTTCAGGCTCTTTGGGCAGGTGTTCGGCGCCGCGCGGGTAGATGAACTGTTCTGCCTTGGGATTGGTGTAGATGAACGTCGCGTGGGGATTGACGATGGCGGTCTGCTTCATGTACGCATCCACACCCTGGTCGCCTTTCTGGTAGGTGGCCTCGATGTCGAGCTCGATGCGCACGCCATGTTCCTTCTTCCACTGGATCTCCTCTTCCTTGACGATCTCAGGCTCGTTCTTGGAGGTGTCGATGCGCAGCTCGTACGTGTGACCAGGGTACTGCACACCTATCTTGCTCTTGATCTTGGTGGGGCGGCCTGTCGTGAGTTGCGCGTAGAGCACCGCGGCCGAGATGCCGATGCCTTGCTGGCCACGCGCCTGCTTCATGGTGTGGAACTTGCTGCCGTAGAGCAATTTCGCGAAGATGTTCGGGATCTGTTTCTTGACGATGCCTGGACCGTTGTCCTCGACGATCACGCGGTAGCGGTCGTTGCCCATCTCGACGAGTTCGACCTGGATCTCGGGCATGATGCGCGCCTCTTCGCACGCGTCAAGCGAGTTATCGACCGCCTCCTTGACGACGGTGAGCAGCGCCTTGCGCTTGTTGTCGAAGCCGAGCAGGTGGCGGTTACGTTCGAAGAACTCCGCGACAGACACCTCGCGCTGCTTCTTGGCCATCTCGACCGCCGCAGGCTCGGCACCTTTGCCGCCTGCATCGCCGAGTTTGGTCTGTGCCATTCAGAATCCTCCTTGACTGAGTTGTTGTTGCCGTAGTTTCTTGCGTTGGTTCTCGAGCCAGCGGTACACGCTCGCGTGCCTGCTGCCTGCGAGGATCGCCTCGATCGCGCGCCGCGCGATGGGCAAGCCTTCGAGGTCGCCGATCATGGCGATGGTCTTGCCGTACACCGACATGTACACGCCGGTGAGTTCCTCGATGACGCGGCGGCTCTTGCCGTCCTCGCCGATGACCCTGCCGCGCAAACGTATGAGGTCGTTGTCCGACTTCGCGTAGTCGCGCAGGTTGATGAGCTCGAACCCGTTCTCCTGCCGCAGGAGCGTCTGTGCACGGTCAGGGCTGAATCCCCTGCCGATCGCGGCGATGATCTCGCGCGTGGTGTACAACGTCAGCGGGTCCTTGCCGCTGATCGTGACGTCACCCTCTTTGCTGTCGACCTGGATCTTGGTCCGGGTCATCGCCTCGAGCTGTTTTTTAGTCTCGCCTTTGGTGCCGATGAGCACCGGGACGCGGTCCTTTGGGATCTTGAGCTCGTAGACGAACTCCGCGGGAGGGCTCGCGCTTGTTTTTATAACCTTCTTTTCCGGGTTGTCCTTGGTGTCAGCCATTGATGATCATGTCCTTGAGTTTGTCGTCGGTGATTTTCACACCGAGCTTGCCGAAATAGCGGGCGATGTTGTGTACGTCACGATCCAGGTACATCTGCCATGACGTGTTGTCGTATGTGGTCGCCTGGCTCATGTCGATGAAGACAGGCTTCTCGTCGTCGTTGAGGATGTTGTATTCGCTGAGGTCGGCGTGCACGAGGCGTGCCGCGTGCAGTTTCTTCATCATGCGCACCACTTCATTAAAAAAGTTCTGTGGATCCTCGGGCGGTTGCTGCTTGAGCTGTTGCGCAGGATTGCCGATGAGGTCCATGACGAGCACGTTGTTGCGTCCTGCGTGTGGGACGGGCACACGCACGCCTGCTTCGTGTGCGATCATGAGGTTGCGGAATTCGCGCTGCGTCCATGCGAAGATGACCTTGCGGCGCTTGCGCACCAGGGTGCCGAAGCGCGGGTCGCTTTTCATGTACTCGTACATCCTATTGAAGTCGCAGGTGCTGAGCCGGTAGATCTTCACGGCCACCTGGCCTTCCCCTTTCTTGCCAAGAAAGACGTTGGCTTCCTTGCCCATCTTGATCGGGGTGATGAGGCCATCCAGGTAGCCCTGGCTGATGAGCTTCTGGACCGTTCGCTCTGTGAAGAGGTCGAACACGTCCCCCATTGTCTTGAACGCTTCCCGATGCCCACTTGTCTTTTTGGCCATGTGTTCGGTCTTCCCGCAGTCTCTTTATAAGGTTTGGCAAACTTTCTTATAATTTTCTCTATAGAAATTAATATTCTTTCGAAGGGCCGCAATAAATTTATATACTGCAGACTACAGACTTTGTTCGTGGATTCATACAGGGGGCAACCTTTGTATGGATGCATTGCCCGCCACGAAAGTACTCATGGGAGCGCAGGATAAATTCCAGCAATGAACCTGGGAGTTAGTGTCGCGGGCCACATTTCATAATCAACGCATCGCAAGTCCGGTATCAATCATGCTCATCACGTGTGGGAACCTTTCAGCGGAGACCATCAGCGACAGCCCATAGGAGACTGTCATCGTAGATAGCGGTAGATACTCGTTCTAAGCGGTACGTGAAAGAGACACATAGTAGTCTCTTTCCACACACCTGGGAGGGAAAACACAATGGGAAAAATAAGCCTCGTATCATCCAAGTATATCGTCAACGCAAGCATCGAGATCGACGGCGTCGTCGACCGTCCTGACGTCATCGGCGCGATCTTCGGCCAGACCGAAGGCCTGCTCGGCAGCGAACTCGAACTGCGCGAACTGCAACGCTCGGGACGCATCGGCCGCATAGAAGTCAACACCGAGAACCGCAACGGCAAGACCGCGGGCGCGATCATCATCCCCTCAAGCCTGGACAAGGCAGAGACCGCGATCATCGCCGCTGCGCTTGAAATTATCCAACGCATCGGTCCGTGCAATGCGAAAGTCCACGTGCAGAACATCGAGGACGTCCGCATCAGCAAGCGTAACTTCGTGCTACAACGCGCCAAGGAACTCCTGCGCGCCATGATGGACACCATGATGCCCGACAGCACTGAACTCGCCGAAGAAGTCATCACGAGCGTCCGTTCGATGGAATGCATCGAGTACGGCCGCGACCGGCTCCCCGCAGGACCTGGCATCGACGAGTCCGAGGAAGTCATCGTTGTCGAAGGCCGCGCCGACGTGATCAACCTACTCAAGGCAGGCTTCAAGAACGTGATTGCCATGAACGGCACCAGCGTGCCAGCCACAGTCATCGAGCTGAGCCACAAGAAGGACATCATCCTCTTCGTGGACGGCGACCGCGGCGGCAACCTGATCATCAGGGATATGCTCACGCAAGCCGAAGTCGACTTCGTCACCAAGGCGCCTGACGGCAAGGAAGTTGAGGAGCTTGCCAAGAAGGAGATCCACAAGGCGTTGCGCTCGAAGATCACGGCAGAACAGGCCAAGCACGAGATCGAGTCCATCGACACGAGCCAGTCCATCCGCAAGCCCATGATCAGCGACCGCAACACGCGCGACGCCCGCGACAAGCAACGCCCGCGCGATCCCCGCGACATGCGCGACCAGCGACGCCCTGAAGGACAGCAGTCACAAGCAGCTCCTGCGGCGCAGGCACCTGCCGTCGACGCATCGCCTGGCGAGAAGACGCGCTTCCGCGAAATGATGGAAGAACTCATCGGCACCAAAGGCGCCTACCTGCTTGACAGCAAGCTCACCATCCTTGGCAAAGTGCCTCTGTCTGAGCTCGCCACCACGATCAAGAGCCTCAACTCGGGCATCTACGCGGTCGTGCTGGACGGCAGCATCGACACAGAACTCGCCTCGCTGGCAGAGCGCGCGAACGTCCGCCACCTCATCGGCATGGACAGCAACGTGCACGGCCAAGGCGCGACATTGCGCGTCATGACAGCGGCAGATCTGTAACCTTTCTTTTTTATTTTTAATTACTTCTCGACCTAGAACAAGTCCCTTACATATTCTGTCCACGACGATGATGCGTCAATGGGCGTGTAATCATCCTTGCGCAATGCATCGAAGAGGCCTTGTGGGATGGTGCCGTTACGGGGCGTTCGTATCCTGAGGATGAGGCGATGGCCGTTGTCGTCAAAGCATTCCCCCGTAACGTGTTGACCGATGATGTCGCAGAGCGTGCCATCGTCCGCGACGTACCGTGCGCTGAATATATCGTCACCTGCTTCGTTATGTGTATAGAATGTTCCGTTATTGTTGAGCCACCGTAGGCATGTTGTTGTGGGTTGAATATGTGGATTCAGTTCAAGCAAGTCACCTGTATCGATCTCAGGTTTCATACTGTATGTAGGAGAGAGGAAGAACGCGTCCTCGTACCATGGTGGTCCAAATGGCCGGACCGTTGCCTGTGTGTTATTCACTGAACCCACAGTCCGTGAACTCATCATCATACAGACGCCATGGTTTGGAAGATTAAAAATGTTTAGCTTCCTCGCGCGACAGTCTTTTATAGTCTCCTTGCTGTAAATGTATCGAAAAAGAGATGGCGTACGAAATCATTCTGGGACGTGATGCGCACGAGCGCGAGAAGTTCGGCCTGCAAGGCACCATCCTCATCGGCAAGCACTACGTCAAGATGGGACAGGTCACCGCGCTGAGCCAGCCGGTCTATCTCGACCTCAACAGGGCGCACGTGGTGTTCGTCGCGGGCAAGAGAGGTTCGGGAAAGAGCTATGCGCTTGGCGTGCTCGCCGAAGGCATCGCGCAGTTGCAGGACCAGGAAGTCAAGGAGCGCCTCTCGGTCGTCATGCTTGACACTATGGGCATCTATTGGACCATGAAGTACGCCAACCACAAGGACGAGGCGCTCTTCAAGGAGTGGGGCATCGAGGGCGCGGCCGTCCCTGTCCAGATCCACACGCCCTACGGTTTCTTCAACGAATACAAGGAGAAAGGCATCCCGACAGACTATCCGTTCTCGATCAATCCGGGCGAGCTGGGTCCGGAGGACTGGAACATCGCGTTCGAGCTGCACCAGACAGACCCGGTCGCCATCTTCACCGAGCGTGTGGTCCTCACCGTGCTCGAGACACATGGCAAGTCCTTCGGCATCGACGACATCCTCGCCGTCATCCGGGCAGACACCAAAGAAGTGCCTTCGGTGCGCAACGCCGCCGAAAACCGTTTCCTCTCCGTGAAATCATGGGGCGTGTTCTCGCCTGAAGCGACAAGGGTGCGCGACCTCGCAAAACCCGGCGTCGTGAGCATCATCGACCTCTCACCCTACGTCACGTTACCTAACGGCTGGCGCATCAAGTCGCTCGTGCTCGGCATCGTGGCGCAGAAGCTCTTCGTCGAACGCATGATCTCACGACGGTACGAGGAGTTCGGGAGCGTGCAGAGCGCCACCCACTACCTCCTTGAGGAAGAGAAACAGATCGGCGAGAAGATGCCCATCGTGTGGCTCATGATCGACGAAGCCCACGAATTCCTGCCCAAGGACGAGAAGGTAGGCAGTTCAACCGCGCTCATCACGCTCCTGCGCGAGGGCCGCCAGCCAGGCATCGCCATGGTCATGGCGACACAACAACCAGGCAAGATCCACACCGACGCCATGACGCAGAGCGACATCATCCTCGCCCACCGGCTGACCGCAAAGATAGATACCGACGCGCTCGGCGCGCTCGTGCAAAGTTACCTGCGCGTGGGCATCGACCGCGAGCTCGACAACCTGCCCAAGCTCCCGGGCGCGTGCCTCGCGATGGACGACGTCAACGAACGCATCTACCCGATGAGGATCAGACCCCGTGTGTCGTGGCACGGCGGCAGCGCGCCCACCGTCGTGCAGATCAAGAAGAAGATCTTCGAATTCTGATCCATAAGATTTAAGACGTGCCGCTCCGCGACAACGAGCAATGGACGCACCCAACGCTCCCGAACTCATTTTGGAAGACCAGGTCGGCACATCGTACGTCGCCATGTACAAGGCCCAACAGGGCGGCATCATGACCGTGTCGATCGACACGCCGACATTGGCGTTGCTGTATCACGACCGACCCGCGGCACGCCTTGAAGTGCAGGACATCAATGCTTCAAAAATCCATCGTGTTGATTTGATGGACTTCTGTGATGGCCTCCCGTACGGACGGTTCACTGGCACGATACAATCACCTGCGCCGGAGAAACAAGTCATGCGCACGACGCTCTCGACAGAGGAAATAGCTGAGTTCGTGCAACGTTTCAGCCCGATCATCATCCAGAACAGGATCCTGCAGGGCTACGTGCCGAGCCACCTAAAGGCATTCGACGTGCTCAAGCTACGATCGTTCTGAGATCCTACTTGGTCCTTCTCGGCATCGGCGCGAGCTGGTCGTCTGGCATGGCGCGGCTCATTGAGAGGAGACCTGCGAAGAACATCGCGGCGAACACGACCGTGAACGCTGCCGCCCACGGCAGGCTGATCTTCGAGACGTAGCCGACGCTCACTATGATGCCGACGATGCTGCTCAAGAACCAGGCAGAATTGAGGGGCGCGATCCGCGGCCGTTTGATCGGCGGCAAGCGTTCTATCCGCGGCATGCGCGGTCTTGCGAAAATCTTGCCTTTTGTCGTTGCACGACGTCGTGCCATTCTACACCTCTTTATCGACGGATTATGTATGAGTATATTTATATACTTTTGCTGTTGGCGTCGCTTTCATGTACATCCGGCAATATAACCCAACTCAAGGGCCGGGATATTGGCGTGCAGAATGGGCATCATCGACCCGTGAACAACTTCAGCGTCAAAACAAATTGGGTCCATTATTCGGCATGCTCGATGCGATGCTTCCCGCACAGGGCAGGGCGCTTGAAGTGGGTGTTGGTCTCGCGAATTGGCCGTCGCTGTTCCCTCGTCTTGAATGGTATGGTGTGGACGTAGAACCTGAAGTCATCGCGCGGGACAAAAAGGAGCTTCCGGAGTTGGCTGCACGGCTGCATCTTGTAAACGGTACAATGTTGCCCTTCGCAGATGGATTTTTTGATGTATACTGCAATTTCGGAGTCATCGAGCATGGCGAGTTGGAACGAGAATTCATCGCAGAAGCTTTGCGTGTGCTACGTCCTGGAGGACTTGCTATCTTCACGACACCCTATCTCAACCCGGTGAGGACGCTTGCATTGCCATATATCTTTGCAAAACAAGTTCTGTTCAAGGCACGTGGGTTCAAATTTCATCAAAAAATTTACACCCGTTCACATGTCGCCAGGTATATGGTTGCTGGCGGGTTTGTCGATGTTCAGGTAAAGCCCCAGGGAAAAGCGCACAATTGTCATATGATAATGACATTCGGCAAGAAACCACGATAATCCTTCGTTAGTCCTTGATGAAGTATTTGTCGACCACTTTGCGCGCGGACTCGCGTTTCTTTTGATGTTCGCGCAGAAATGCGTTGAGTTTCTCGATGAGGATTGCCTTGAGTTCGCCTGAGAGCAGTTTTCCTGACGCGTAGTCGTCGTGGATCTGCTTGATCTTCGCATCATCGGGCTCGAAGAGCATGTAGAGCCACTGGTAACTGACGTCGATGGCAGGATTGCCCCCGAGCTTGCGGTGCTCCTCGATCGTGTCCTTGCCGCCCGAGAACGCGTACTTGCGGATCTTCTTCTCGACGGTCTTCTCGTCGTCGGTCGTGTAGATGGCGGCGTCTGCTTGGCTCGCGCTCATCTTTCCCATCGAACCGAGCAGGCCAGGGAAGAACCTGCAGTGCAACGCGGCAGGCTTGTAGTAGCCGAGTTTCGGCATCACGTCACGCGAGACGCGGAAGTGCGGGTCCTGGTCGATACCCATCGGGATCAGGCATGGGATATTGCGACCTGCCTGCACGCTGGGCAAGAACGCAGGGACCGCCTGCATGCTGGTGTAGAAGTACTCGCCGATGTTGTTGGTGTCGGTGAACCCGAACGCGGCCTTCACCGTGCTCGCCGTTATCTTCTTGGCCACACGCAATGCCTGCGGATACAGCGTCTTGGCGTAATCAGTGTCGGTGAACAGGTACGTCTTTTTCTTGTCGAAGCCCAGCGCGATGATGTCGAGCGCGTTCTCGTACGCCATGCGATGCGTGTCCTCAAGTGAGAGCTCGTCCTTGAAGAGGAATTTTTCGTCATCCGTGAGCTGGAAATAAAGCGGCACGTCGAAGACGTCCTGCAGCCATTTTGTCATGATCCAGGGCACGAGGTGGCCGATGTGCGTGTCGCCTGAAGGGCCGCGGCCGGTGTAGAGATAGAACTTGTTGCCTTTGTCGTACTCGTCCAGCACCCAGTTCAGGTCGCGATGCGAGAAGAACAGGCCGCGGCGCAGCAGCACGTGCAACTCGCCTTTGGCATACTTCTGGAGGCGCGCCATGAGTTCGTCGGAGATGCGTTGCGTGCCGAACTCGGTGATGAGCTTGTCGTAATCGACCTCACCTTTCACATCCCAGGGCGTGACGCTGAACGTTGTCATGCATGTGTTGCTCGGTACGAGATTTAAGAATCTTTGCGCAGATTACCTGTTCACAACGCTTTTAAAGCATGTGTGGGGCGTCTGAATCATGGGAAGAAAGCTTGCCGCTTGCATCGTACTTGTATGTAGCATAGTTGTCAGCCTCGTGCTCGCAGAAGTGCTTGTACGGCTGACGTTGCCGGTCGATCAGCACCGTGATACAGAGTTCTCGTTCTATGCCTATGACGAACTTCTTGGATGGACAAACAAAGCAGGTTCGTCCGGCATGTTCCGTATCCCTGCTTCCACCACGACTATAACGATCTCTGGCCAAGGCCTCCGTGACATCGATCATGTATTGCCCAAACCTTCAGGGACGCAGCGTGTCGTGGTACTTGGCGACTCACAAACCTGGGGGTATGGTGTCGCGCAGACGTCGCGCTTCACTGAAATCATGCGTGACAGTCTTCGTATTGACGTCGTGAATATGGGCGTCACAGGCTATGGAACAGGACAGGAATATCTCCTGCTGCGACGCTATGGCATGCGTTTCGCGCCCGACATCGTGGTCGTCGCATTCTATGCCAATGATCTCGGGGACAACACCAATGATAACAATGATGATGAATTTTCCTATCCTCGTCCTGTGCTCCGCGTCTGTGACGGCCATCTGCGCGTCGACAACGTGCCGGTCCCTCTGAAGTCGCAATGGAAGGACCATCCAAACTATTTTGCGGTGTATGGACCGGTCAAAGGTTGGTTGCTGCAGCACAGCCGGCTCTTCTATCTTGGTGCGCGGCAGCTTTCTGTGATGGTCGACACGTTCGCAAAGCGTATGGGCTGGCGTGAAGAAGTCCCTGCTCATATCAGCGACTCGTCGAGTCAGGCCTGGCAGACGACTTTTTTCATACTTGATCATATGCATGCGTGGCTCGTGGAACGAGACGTCCAGCTCGTCGTGGCCGTCATTCCTAGTCGGGATATGGTACGCCGCGACGTAACGGTCTATGAGGATCAGTTGACTGCGTGGGGGACAAGATCGGGCGTGCCTGTCGTGACGTTCAATGACCTCTTTCAAGGTAAGGTGGACGATCTCTTCCTTCGCTATGACTCGCACATGAACGAGCAAGGGCACATGGTCGTGGGCGAGCGGCTCAGCGATGTCCTGACGCCGCTTCTTATAGAGTGACTTTATGAGTTATACACGCCTTGTGATACGAAATGCGATCGTGTTTGTCGTATTGGGTGTATTGAGTTCGATAGTGTTTTATCTATGGCGATTAATGCTTGCTCACCAGCTCACTCCCTATGAGTTCGGCTTGTTCTTTGCGTGTTTCAGCTTCATCGGCCTCGTGACCGGACTCAAAGAGCTTGGCACCTCGAGCGCTGCGGTCAAGTACATTGCGCACTATTGTGCGAAACGTCGATGGGCACTCATGCGTGAGACGATGATATGGTTCTTCTTGTGGCAGCTGCTGTGTTTTGGTGTCGCTGCCGTAGGAGTACTCGTGTTCCTGAAACCACTAGCAACATTCTACTTCAAGGATCCCAACGCCACCAGCGTGATGCTTTGGTTGTTGCTCTTGGGTCTCTTTGCAGTGGTGCACCACTTTTTCGTCACCACGTTCCAAGGCTTCAAGGCGGTAAAGGAGTCCGCACTGACGTTGTTTTTCCTCAGTTGTCTTGTGCTCAGTTTTTCCTATCTATTTATCTGGTTTGGATGGGGCGCTGATGCGCCTGCCGCAGGTTATGCTGTGGCGACCGGCGTCGTCTTGGTGCTGTGTGGCGTAATGTTGTATCGACTCCATCCTGACTTTTTCAAAAAAATGCCGAATCTTCGCCTCAGCACGCTAAGTCGACTTCTCCATTTTGGTTTCAAGGTGACTGCGGGCATTATAGGAGGTATGATCTTCAGTTATATCGACGTCGTGACACTCACGTATTGGCGCCCTCTCGTCGATGTCGGGTTGCTGGGTGTCGCAACAACCATATCAAGTCTTATACGGTACATTCCTCGAGGTCTTGCCTATGTCGTCTTTCCGTTGTCGGCCGAACTCCATGCGCTCCATGACGATCGTCTTGCTGGTGGTGTGAAACGGATTCATCGCTATCTCCTTGTCATCCTCGTGCCTATCGCGGTAGCGACCATTGCGTTCGCCCATGTGATCCTTAACATGTTCTTCCCGACATCGTATGCAGAAGCGTCGAGCGTGCTGCGTATGCTTGCCATTGCACAAATACTCGGCGCCACAGCACTCATGAATTCATACGTTCTTCTTGGCATCGGTAAACCAAAGGCATACGCGCTCATGCATGGTGTGGGCGCTGGATTGAATATTATTCTAGACATCATGCTTGTTCCCACCTATGGGTTGTGGGGTATCGGTATCGCCAATATCGTCGCGCAATGTGCCATGACGATCGTGTCTATCATGAGCATGCGACGCTATTTGCCCGGGAGTATTCCTTGGTGTTCATGGATAAAAACAGCGATTGCAGGCATGTTGTTCTTTGCAGTGCTGCATCTTCTGCGCGACACATTCACGAATGTCATTTTACAAGTGGGTGTGCCTCTCGCAGTAGCGTCGATGTTGTATGTCGCCACACTGTTCGCGTTGCGCGTACTGCGTTTCCACGAGCTCAAACGCATAGTGCAGAATGTATTCGCAAAGAACAATCCGTCAATCACTTCTTAACTTGCAGCAGATAGTGAACTTCCACGCTGGGCAGCGCATAACACAAGAATCGTTGATAGAATTTTGGTGCTAGATTGATGAGCATGTCAAATGGAAGTGACATCACAGATGATTGCATGAATCCTTTGGAACTGAGGAAAAAGATGCGTCGACGCAGGGTGATGACTGCCGCATCTGAGTAGTAGACGCCTGGCGCGAAATAGTCGAATGTCTTCCATGTGAAGAACCTCTTATGCGTCGGATCATTGAATGCTCCTTCCCCGCTGAAATACGGGGCGATGATTTTGATCGTACCGTCGTTGCGCACAATACGATGCAACTCCTCCATGACGGTGATGAGATTGTCAAGATGCTCGACGATATGCCTTCCATAAACTTCGTCGAATGTGTCGTCCTTGAACGGATAGGGCTTTTTTTCCAGATTATGAACGACGTCGACACCAGGAAGCTTCTTGAAGTCGAGATTGATGTAGCCGTCTAATATCACTTTGCCGCAACCGAGATGCAGCTTTCGTTCTTGCGTCATGTGTTTAGGCACCGTCGTGGCATATTTAATTATGTTGGTTGACTGCAAATAGCTTTTCGACATTCGCCAGCATCACGTTGCGATTTCGTGGAAACGCCGCGATCTCGAACGTGCAATGGAAGCATTCCCCGCTGTCGGTGACCTTCGCCACGCCAGCGAGCCATGCTTGCTTTTCGAGACGTACATAGAACATGCCCTCATCATCGAGGCGGGATTCCTTCTGCGCGATGATCATGGCACGGTCCTGCGCAGAGAGATTTGTGTTGAATCGTTTGAGGAACGCGTTGACGTGACGCGGCCGCAGCAGCGCGACATGCAGGATCGTTATGGACGCATCAAGGTCTTCGGTCTTGGTCTCATCCAGCGCGACCTTCTCTTCCACCAGCGGGAATGGGAAGAGTGCGAGGAACGCCTCTTTGACCGCGACAGCATTGTCCTCGGTCTTGATGAAGACGCGGCAATGCACGGAAAGCGCCAGGCGTTGCATGGAGGCCTTCAACATACCACTTTATAAAAGTGTGATGGTTGAAGAACGACATGAAGCATTCGTTGCGCATCACGTTGTTTCTCGTCATCCTGTTCCTCGCCGCCCAGTATGTCGGCATCGCCGTGGTGCAGAACTACGTCGATGTCGAGGCGACGGCGGCCACCGGCAACTACACCGTGCGTCCGCCCCCTGCTGTCGCAGGCGTGCAGCTGGAACGGCCGCAACTCGAGGAGAACACGTCATTCGTCTACATCATGGCTGCGGTTCTTATCGGCACAGGGCTCATCCTGGTGCTCGTGCGCTTCAAGCAGGTCAAACTCTGGAAATTATGGTTCTTCCTCGCGGTGACGATCTGTCTGACTGTGGCGTTCGGCGCGTTTCTCAACGCTATCGCGGCAGCGGTGCTTGCCATCGTGCTCGCGCTCTGGAAAGTGTTGCGCCCCAACATCATCGTCCACAACGTCACCGAACTGTTCGTCTACGGCGGCCTTGCGGCGTTCCTCGCGCCTGTCATGAATGTGTGGGCGGCGCTCGCGCTGCTCGTCCTCGTCTCGTTCTATGACATGTACGCGGTGTGGAAAAGCAAGCACATGGTCGCGCTTGCCACGTTCCAGCGCGACGCAGGCATGTTCGCAGGACTGTTGCTGCCGTATTCTTTCGGCAACGGCGCCATGCCACGTTCAGGATCAGGGCCTGGCATGAAGGTGCAGACAGCGGTGCTCGGTGGCGGTGACATGGGCTTTCCGCTCCTCTTCGCGGCGACGCTTCTCAAACAACAAGGGCTTACCGCAGCACTCACCATACCGCCTTTCGCAGCGCTCGGTCTTGTCGTGCTGCTCATCATGGCGAAAAAAGACCGGTTCTATCCTGCGATGCCTGCGATAACGATCGGGTGTCTCGTCGGGTGGGCGGTCACGTTCTTGTTCTGAATTTCGCGCGCAGCGTAACCTTAATATAATCGCAGGACGCTTCCTGGTCGTGTCCACAACCAAGTTCGTCATCATCACTGGCGGTGTCCTCTCAGGTCTTGGCAAAGGCACTGCCACCGCGGCCATCGCGCGGCTTCTCCAGAACGGTAAACGCATCGTCACGATCAAGTGCGACGGCTATCTCAACGTCGATCCTGGCACGATGAACCCTGTCGAGCACGGCGAAGTGTTCGTGCTCGAAGACGGCGGTGAAGTCGACATGGACTTCGGCCATTACGAACGGTTCCTCGGCGTGCCGTGCAAATTCGACTGGAACCTCACGAGCGGCAAGGTCTTCCACCGTGTGATCGAGCGCGAGCGGCGCGGCGATTTTTTGGGCAAGACCATCCAGATCTTCCCGCACGTCATCAACGAGATACAGCAGTGGTGGTACGAGATCGCCGAACGCGAGCACGCCGACATCATGATGATCGAGATAGGCGGCACGATCGGCGACATCGAGAACTCGTGGTTCACCGAGGCGGCACGCCAGCTCAAGCGACGCGTGGGCGACGACGTCGTCTATATCCATCTCACCTACGTCCCCTTCCTCGATTCTGTGGGCGAACCCAAGACCAAGCCTGCCCAGCGCGACGTGGCGCTCCTACGCGAGAAAGGCATCGCGCCGGACGTCATCATCGCACGCAGTCGGATGCCGCTGAGCACCAAGCTCAAGGAGAAGCTCGCCATGTTCTGCGACGTGAGCCCGCACCAGGTCATCAGCGGCCATGACATCGACAGTGTCTACGAGATCCCGCTCATGTTCGACAGCGAAGGCATCATGAAGATCATCGGCCCGCGTCTTGGCATCACCGCCAATCCTGACCTCACGCACTGGCGTAAACTGGTCGAGCGGATCAAGGCGCCCAAGAACGTCGTGACGATCGCCATCGGCGGCAAGTACACGGAGTTGCGCGACAGCTATGCTAGCATCATCGAGGCGCTCAACCATGCGGGCGCGAACGCCGACACCCGCGTGCTGCTACGCTGGGTCGAAGCGACCGATATCGAAGAAGGCAAACGCACGGTCGAAGAATCATTGCAGGGCGTGGACGGACTGCTCGTCCCTGGCGGTTTTGGCAGCAGGGGCACTGAAGGGAAGATGTCGCTCATCCAGTTCGCACGCGAGCATAACATCCCGTTCTTAGGCATCTGCTACGGCCTCCAGCTCGCGGTCATCGAATTCGCGCGCAACGTGTGCGGTCTGGTCGGCGCCAATAGCACCGAGATCAACCCTCAGACGCCGCATCCTGTCGTGGACATCCTGCCTGATCAGCGCACTGTCAACCGCAAGGGTGGCACCATGCGCCTTGGCGCGTACGAAGCAGTGCTTGAGAACAAGAGCGCCATCGCGCAATTGTATGGGGCTGCGACAGCCACCGAACGGCACCGCCATCGCTATGAGGTGAACCCTTCTTATCACACTGTGCTCCTTGATGGAGGCATCCGTTTTTCGGGCCGCTCCCACGACGGTCGTCTTGTCGAATTCATCGAACTGCCAGGACATCGGTATTTCGTGGCAACGCAGGCGCATCCTGAACTCACGTCGCGCCTCGAACGTCCCAATCCGCTCTTCGGCGGGTTGGTGAACGCGGCGTTGTCCCGTCACAACGCGGTCCAGCCCGTCTCTTCCGTCGAAGCAAACATTTAAAAGCGGTCCACCTTCCCACAAACACAGGTGAATATGTGTGGGTGTGTTCGACTTCGTCCTCAATATCTATGACAAGCAGTACAAGAAATTGATGCTGCTGCCACTGGCGCTTCTCATCCTTTCCTTGATCGTCCTCGGCGTCTCCTATGCGACCCGTGGGGAGTTCGTCGCCAAGGGTGTCTCGCTCAAAGGCGGTATCACACTGACGTTCGAAGCCAGTGATGTTATAACTCTTGATGCCGTTGAGACCGCACTCGCGTCAGCGCCTGGCGACATCACTGTCAGAGGGATTTCAGAGGGCGGTCGTTTGTCGTCAGTCATCATCGAAGCGTCGGACATCACCGAGAAGGACATCGTCGCGTCGTTACAGGCCGCAGGCATATCGCTTGCGGAGGGGTCATACAGTGTCGAGAACATCGGCGCCAGCATCGGCACCGACTTCTTCCGCCAGACGCTCTACGCCGTCATCGGCGCATTCTTGGGCATCGCTCTTGTCGTCTACATCACCTTCAGGTCCTTCGTCCCTTCCGCGTTCGCGGTGCAGGCAGTCGTGAGTACCATGATCATGACGCTCGCCACGATCAATCTCCTTGGCGTGCGGCTCAGCACAGGCGGTATCGCTGCGTTCCTCATGCTCATCGGGTATTCCATCGACACCGATATCCTGCTCACGTCGCGCGTGCTCAAGAACCGCGAAGGTGACATCTTCCAGCGGATTCTGGGCGCGACAAAGACAGGACTGACCATGACGCTCACGGCAGCGGCAGCGACCACTGTCGGATTCCTGTTCACGCAAAGCGACACGATCAAGCAGATCATGCTCATCCTCACCATCGGCCTCGTGTATGATATCATCAACACGTGGTGCAACAACGCATCCGTGCTCCGCTGGTATCTCGAGAAGAAAGGAGGACGCAATGGGTAAGCTCAAAGCGATCTTCTCGAGCCCGCGCGTCGTCATCGCACTCATCGTGATAGTGTTGTTCATGATCGCGATACGTCCGAACCCGTTCGTCGAGGGCGTCGCCATCAAGGGTGTCGTGCGTAACACCACTGCTGCTCTTGCTGGTATCGAGAACCCTGCCGGGAACGTGGCGCCACGGGCGCTCGAGACCATCACCGCGATCAACGGACGCCCTATCCGCACTATCCAGGACTACTACGCAGCCACGAATGATGTCGGTCCCAACAGGACGTTGCAGATCACCACGTCGCGCGGCGCATACCGTCTCATCACGCGTGCACAGTACGAGACGATCACACTCAACGAGACCGAGACTGTCATCATCCCTTCCACGACGTTGGAGAACATGACAGTCAATGACACCATTGTGCAGGTCGAACGGACAACCAACACCACGATCACACGACCAAAGACCATCGAAAGGCTCGTGGGCACGCAACCGCTCGGATTGACCGTCGCGCCCGCGCCTACCACCAACATCCGCAAAGGCCTCGATCTGCAGGGAGGCACGCGCGTCCTTCTCACGCCAGAAGAGCCTGTCAGCGACGACGTGCTGCTCACGATGGTGGACAGCATGACGCAGCGGCTCAACGTCTTTGGTCTCAGCGACATCATCGTCAGTCCCATCAGCGACCTCGAAGGGAACAAGTTCATCCTCGTCGAGCTTGCTGGAGCGACCGAGTCGCAGGCGCGTGACCTGCTCGCCAAACAAGGGAAGTTCGAAGCCAAGATCGGCGACGCGACAGTCTTTCGCGGCGGCGATGACATAACATACGTGTGCCGCACCGCAGAATGCTCGGGCATCGACCCGAATCGTGGATGCTTGCAGTCGCAAGGCGGTTATTCCTGCGGTTATTTCTTCTCGATCTCGTTGAGCCCGGCAGCCGCACGACAACACGCCAGGATAACCAAGGACCTCGACGTCGAAGGCACGCCGCCAGACGATTACCTCTCACAGAACCTCTCGCTCCTCCTCGACGACCAGCTTGTGCGCCAACTGCGCATCGGCGCGAGCCTCAAAGGCAGCGAGACGACTGAGATCCAGATCAGCGGTTTCGGTGTCGGCGCCACGCTCCAGCAGGCGCAACAGAACACGCTCGACGACATGCGACAACTGCAGACCGTTCTCGTCACCGGTTCGCTCCCAGCCAAGATCAAGATAGTGCGTGCAGACACTATATCACCCAAGCTCGGCGACTCGTTCACCAACAATGCATTGTTCATGGCCGGACTCTCGATCCTGGCCGTCGTTGCCGTGCTCATCATCAGGTACCGTCGACTCATGCTCGCCGTGCCGATCGTCCTCACGTCGGTCGCCGAAGTGCTCTTGACACTCGGCAGCTACGCACTCTTCGGCTGGAGTTTTGATCTGGCAGCGGTCGCCGGCATCATCGTCGCGGTAGGCACCGGCGTGAACGACCAAATCGTCATCACCGATGAGACCTTGCGCAAGGATCTCCAGCATGGTGGTGGCTGGACAGAACGCCTCAAGCGCGCATTCTTCATCATCATGGCCGCCTACTTTACCGCCCTTGTGTCGATGGTTCCACTACTCTTCGCGGGCGCGGGCATGCTCCGCGGCTTCGCCATCACGACGATCGTAGGTATCACGTTCGGCGTGTTCGTGACCCGACCGGCGTTCGGCAAGCTCGTCGAGATACTTCTCGAGCGCTAGGGCTTTTATACCGGTCCTGATTGTGCACTAGCATGGCACGTGAGTTATCCAGCATCGATATCCGTTACCTTGTCAGGGAACTCGCTGCGATAGCGCCGGCATCGCGCATCGACAAGGTGTACGCGCCCCAGCCGCACGAACTCGTCCTGCAGTTGCGCAGAACCGGTAAGGGCAAAGCGCTCGTGCGGTTCATCGTTCCTGACGGTTTCTACATCGCGAGCGCAAAGGACGACATGCCTGAGCGTCCATCGTCATGGTGCGCGCTGTTGCGCAAGACGCTTGAAGGGGCAAAAGTGATCGAGGTGCTCCAACCTGCGTCAGAGCGCATAGTCCAATTCGTCCTTGGGCGCGCCGACACAACATTCAGTCTCTATCTCGAATTGTATGGTAAGGGCAACATCATCGTCACCGATGAGAAGGGCATAGCGCACGCAGTCCTTCATGAGATCACGCACAAAGATAGGGCAGTGACACGTGGCACACTCTATGCTCTTCCCAAAGGTATGGATGTGTTCAATCTCTCAGCAGAGGCATTTCGGGCAGTGTTGCGCACTTCGGACAAGAAAAACATCTCCACTGCGCTTTCGTCGAGCATCGGCATAGGATCGTTGTATGCCAAAGAATTGTGTTTGCGTGCCGGCGTCGACCCACAGGCACAAGTTAACGATGATATCGCCCTTCGCACGTATGACGCATTACGTGCCCTGCTCGCGACACCAGCACAGCCTAACATCGTTACCGACGGCACCAGCATCCCATTACCCGTCGTGTTCCTTTCATCAGGAAAGCAGCCGATGGAACTCATCGGCTCATTCAGTAACGCGTTGGAACGGACGTTCAGGATGAGCGCTCCTGCGCCAGCGTCAGGCGCGACCAAAGCGCTCGAGACGCAGCGTCTGCGTCTCGCCCACAGCATCGAAGCGCAGGATGCCGCAGTCAAGAAGCTCGAACTCGCTGCCGCGACATCCCAGCGTGCGGGGGAACTGCTCTACGAACACTATGCGGAATTCAAGACATTGCTTGAGCAACTGGCTCTTGTACGCAAGAAGGGAGAGGTCGACGCATTCCTCAAACACCACAAGAAGATCGTCGCGTACAACCCGACGACAGGAGACATCACGCTCGAATTGCAAGATTCGGCTTAGTAGCAAGTCGTGGTTGAGAGCACCTATGTTGTAGGCGATAAATCGAG
>CAYHOF010000021.1:0-24923 GCA_964358315.1 uncultured Methanosarcinales archaeon | reverse complement strand
GTTCCTGACCCCAACGATGCCACCAAGACGATAGCACAGATCTACTACCCTGATCCTGCCGTGCGCATGACTAGTCCGTCCGATCCTAAACGAACAACGTGTGGTGGGGCAACTGATTCCCCCTGTGCGGCAGGGTACGCCTGCTACAAGCCCACATCCGCGGCGGGTACATGCACTGTCGCGACATCAGGGCCGTTCTGTTCCGGCAAGACTGACTGCACGGGTGTTGGCGGAGCGTGTCCTGGAGCCACAGTGGTCGTTGAGCCGCCCCGTCCAAAGAACTCGATAGAAGTAACATACACAGGCCAGCTTGGTAAGATCAGCTCGAAAGAATGCCGAGCGGCGTTGCTTGATGCTGGGGGTCCAGGATACGTTAGTTGGCCTGCGTATACTGAAGGGACGGCATTAACAAAGGAGAACAAGGCTATCAACAAGAAGTGTTACAACCAAGACAAAACCAAAAAGTTGACCGCGACTGACAAGCTGTGCTACCCTGCATTCCAAACACCACTCCTCGATCCACCAAAGAAGGATGCGGCCAAAAAGAAGATACTGCCCCAATCATCTAGTTTACGTCTGGACAAGTGCCATGACTGGCTCGTCGGGAGTGTGCTGTACCTGTCAAAAGATGATGTTAAGAAATTTACACCCAAAACAGAACCCAATCAATGGGTCGACCGTATCACTCGTCGTGGAGAGCGTGTGTGCAACTGCGGCATCATCAGTGTCACCGGCAAGGCGTTCGACAAGAAGAAACCCAAGAAGCCGTACGAATTCCAGATCAAGTGCAACCAACTGGTTGATTACACGAAAGACTGTGACGGAAACCCGTACACACCACCACCAGAAACACCAGAATGAAAAAGCTACTATCGTTATGGATCGTGTTCGTGCTCGCGCTACCGCTTGTCAGTGCCAACCATAACCCTGCGGGTGCGCAGAACACCGATCCGCTCCTGCAGCCATTCAAGCCGCTCATCATTGACCATGCTGCGTGCGCCATGCTGTCGATACAACATCCGTTCTCGGCGACAGATTCAGCGCTCGTGCCAAACGTGCCGACAGGCAGTTCCTCCTACAAATGCACGGTCGCGGGCGAGTGGGAAAAGATCAGTGAGGATTCTGTCATCACAAGCAGCATGCGTCCTTATGTCTGGGATGGTACGGGAACGCCTGCCGCGCCTACAGGCACGACGCGCACGAACTGTTGCACAGTCGATTCCTGCTGGGATGGTGCTGCGTGTGTCCAGAACGAAGCGCGCATCACTGCGTACGAGATAGGCACGACGACGTATGACGACACCGTGAACTTGCCAGAGACTAACATCATCAAAGGCCTCATCGGCGTGCAGATCCCTCGCTACAACTGGCGCTGCATCGATGGCACATGGAAAGATATCATACCCAAAACGACATGGACCAACGACCAACTCGGCTTCTGTAATGAGACCATAGCGATCCCTGGCCAGCCCGAAGACTATGCTGCCACTTCTCGACAAGACGTCCGCCGGTGTCTTGTGACGCCGGTCGTCGGCGCGCAGGACAGTCCTCGTGCCGACAATCTCGACGAGCCCGACTTGTGGTATTCGTCAGGGAATGGTGAGGGTCCGTCTTGCATACGATCCGATCAGTTCATCATGGACCATTTGTGCGATGAAGTGGGCAATTGGACGTCGCGCACAAAAGTGCTTGCGTTGCAGATGTTGCGTCTGGCGACAAGCGACGCGTTCGATAATATCAAGCCTACCGGCTTGACAACAACCCCGTACAGCCTGGCGTGCGACAACGTGGGCGCGCTGTTCAGCGCAGACCAGTTGCAGAATCTTGTCACTGCAGGATTCGGTTCGGTAGACCAAGGCGTGTTCGTTCCGTCGCAGTGCCAGCGCAACGGATTGTATGTCCCGTGCTTCAATAACGTCTGCGTGCTCACCGTGCGTGGCGTGGACAAGACGCCGAGCGGTCCGCGTGCAGGAAAACCCGTGTCGCTCTCGTTCGTCGGGACTTCGCTCAACGTTCCTATTGAGGGCTTGGCAAATGCCATCGGCGGCAATACGGCGCCATCGTTCCTCAAAGCGATTAATCCGTCTTTCCGTCCCGAGGCATGCAGCGGCATCCAGATCAATGACGGCAACAGTTTCAGGGAATGCCGTGTTTCGGGCGTTCCGAGCGCATCGGCGCCAGGCGTATACTTCATGAAGAACCTCAGTCTCGTGCTCTATTCGCCGGACCTCACACAAGGCCAGGCGCAGGGCAAGTTCGTTATCGCCCCAGGCATCGAACGCGCCTTCATCGATGCGAAGACACAGATCATCGAGGAGCCCATCGACGACGACACCTCGCGGGTGTACGCATTCTTCAAGCAACGTAACAATTATGACACGCTCTACGCGGCTGAGAAAGGCAGCAAGAAATTCTTCGGTTATATCGAGACAGATGTCGCTGCGAGTCCAGGAACAGAGAACCAAGAGACAGAACTTCAGACCTTCATCGGCGTCCAGTACACGGGAGGCACATTCGATGTATGCAAATTCCTGACGCAGAACCTCCAGGGTGAGACAAAATCAATACAGTGCGCGCAACCAGGACCTGCGGGCCAGCCGGCGACACGGGTCGTCATCCGCACAGGAGATGAATCCACCGATGTGACGTTGGACCTCTTGCAGGTGTGGCGCGACCTCACAGTGAAGCTGCGGCCGTGATGACCATGAGGAAAGGACAGCTTTCCGTCATGATCATCCTGGGACTGGTGGTGATGATCGTGGTGGGACTCGGATGGTTCATCCTTTCATCAGGAGAAGAAGCACGCTCAAGGGTGGTAACAACGAAAACAGAGGTGAGCCGTGACCTTGTGGGCACGGTAGAACAATTCGTGGCAGGATGTCTTCGCGTAGCGGCGACGTCATCCCTCGATCTCGTCGGCAAGCAAGGAGGTGTTCTGTATCGTGGCCAAGGAGGCCTGACACCTGATAGTGAGGCGCAAGAACTCGGGTTCAAGGTCATCATGCACGACAACATCCCTGTCAAATATGGCCTGTATGCTCCTGCAGGCCAGGTGGCGTCGTTACACTATTCAACGCCTCCATTGTATCCGTGGCCCACGTTCCCCGACGTGTATGGAGGGTCCTTGCCACCGCGCCAGCGCTTCACGGGATTCTTCGGTGTCGAGGCGATGCCCGAAATTGATGGCGCATCCGACCGGACGATCCGCAAGCAACTCGAGAGCGGCGTCGCGCACGGTGTCGACAACTGCCTTGACTGGGGAAAACTGGCGCACCTGCCCATCACCATACGGTCGAGCCCTGCCAAGATCGACGCCACGCTTGCGCCCGACGACGTGACGTTCGTGCTCGATGCGGCAGTGATGATCACGCTCAAGGACGGATCCGGCGAGTCCACACTCAAACTGGCAACTCTCAATTTACCTGTCAGACTCAAAAAGTTGTATGAGACTGTGAACATGGTGCTTGACAAGGACGCGACCGACAGCCAGTTCGACGTCGCATCGTTCGGTGGGGATGACATGTCTGTGACAGTCGCCCGGGACGTCCCACGCCCGGATGGCAAGGTTGGTGATGACGTCTTGCTCTTCGTCGACCAAAAGAGCGTCCTCGAAGGAAGGCCGTACCAGTTCAGGACCGCACGACAGAACAGGTATCCGGCGCTGCTCTTTGACATGCCAATCATTCCACCCGCGACCACGCCTGTCGTCCCGTTGACAAAGACGAATCTGTGCTTTGGCGCGAAGATAACGCGCACCGGCGGGGTCGATGACCATTTGGAATTCAACACGATCGTGTGCGAGGATGGTGATAGTCTGAACGAACGTGTTCCCGCCTCCTCCCCGCTCGGCACGCCGCCTATAAGCTATTTCGGCGCTGTCGATCCCGACGAAGACGCCCTCCACGTCGAGATAGTCGTCAACGGTCTGAACCTCGCTGACGCCATGTCGTTCACGACGGTGGCGACATCGTTCGCCCCTGTCGAGGTGGAAGTGCGCGCCATTGAAGACAACAATCCATTGCACGTCGACGTGCACAACTTCGTCATTCCCGCCACACGCGCTGTCGCAACGGCCGCCGAAGAAACAATCGAAGAGGCGCCCGAATGAAGATCATCATCCCTTTGTTCGTCATACTTCTCCTTGCGCCTTTCGTGGCATCGCAGGCATGTCCTGCGTCCAGCCCGCCCGGCAGCGATATCGGTTGTTGCTGCAATACTGCCGCCCACACATCCTCGGGGTCGTTCGAGTGCCGGGCCAGCTGCGCAGACACGGACTATCCTGATTTCGTGTTGCCGACATCGCAAGACCAGTCCTGCAACGACGTATGTCAGGCATCAGTGTCACAACTACCCACGTGCGGTGTTGCTGGCGCAGCGCCCGCTGTCATACCTGATGGCAACGCCGTGGGCGTGAAGGGCAAACTCCAGATGCAACTGAAGTGGAACCTGCCTGCTGGCGCGACCTGCACGCCGAAGCATTACGGCATCAAGCGTTGCAAAGGAACCGGGACGCGATGCGATGATGACACTGAATTCTATGATGTCGGCATCACGCAAGGACCTGTTTCGTACATCGATGGATTCAGCGACACAAACAAGGAACTGTTGTGGAAGACCACGTATACGTATCGCATCATCGCGTATTACGGCAGTGAAGGCGTGCAATCGTTGCCCGCCACCCAATCTGGCAATGTCGGCGACCTCGAATGCTTCAACGTCTTCGTCGGCACCCCTTTCTGTCTATCGACGGCGTATTTCGGCGTCGAGCCCCGCGGATCCTACTTGCGGGAGAATGGCTATCCGGTCGGTTCGCAGTACCTTGGTGGAGACGCGTTCACCAGCGATTTTGACACGAGTGTCAGTGCCGCGTTCGGCCAAGGCGGTCCACGTCTCAATGACGCGGTGAAGTGCGGCGCAACAAATATAGTCGAACCTCACAAGAGTTGCGATGCGGGCCTCGCATGCCTCGTCACAGGGTCAGGCACATCCACGTCAGTTACTTGCATCGAGCCGTCCACATGTTCCGAGCTCAATGGCGGCGCGTTCGGCGCTGCGTTCACGCAGGAAAAATGCGAGGTGAAGAACAACAACCAACCGACATATTGCTTCTTCGACACAGGAAAATCCGTGACTGACGAGTGCTACAAATGTGATCCATCCATGGCTTGTTATGACTACAAGTCCCGTGATGCGTGCACGAGCAATGCATGTGGCATCGGTGACTGCGAGTGGCACCCGATCGACGGGCTGAGTGATGTCGGTGGCGGTGTCTGCATCGACAAGCGCTTCAGCAACTGTCAATGGTGCGGATCGCAAGGAACCACAAACGCGCCCAACCAAGAGGCGTTCAATCCGGTGTTCAATGCGTGTTCCGAGGAAGTGGCCGCCGCCCTTTCGCAGGCACCGGACCAGATCTGTTATTTCCAGTCAGGCAATACTGTTGATACAACTATCACGGGTGCGCGTGATTGTGCGCACGCGACATGTCTTGACTTCAACATGAACGAGTGCGGAACGCCCTCCGGATCACCTCCCACTATCGTGCTTGGCGGTGACAATAGTCTTGTGAAAGGCAGCGACGGGACGGGCAACGCGTGCGGTGGTGCAGGTCAGCCGCCCTGTAATCCTTGTGATCACAAGTATTGCCAGTGGGAATCAGTGGGTGGCACCGGCAAATGCCACAAGAACGCGGATGGCCGAGTGGTCGGCGCCAATTTCGCGGACTGCACTTCTGACACGTGCGAAAAGGACAGGTACGCACCCACAACATTCATTTCCACACAAAGTCTCACTGGCGCGACAGACATCATCGGTATCGAGATCGCGGATAAGATCTCGGTAGACAATTTTGCCACGAGCGTGCCGCTTGAGGAAGGAGGCGCAAGCGACGGAAACGACCCGCTCGGCGAGTGTGCCCAAGGCGCTAAATTCAAGGACGACGACCTTCTCAATGATTATGCGACCTTTTTCTGCGTTGCGCCACAAGGCGACACGACCGAAAAATGCCTCCATGCAGACGACCCTGCACGACGGGACGAATGGTTCTCCACGTCGCATAACTGCGTCGCGATCATGAATGGCCTTTTCAGGAGTGGTGGTGAGGTGTTGTTCACGCCGGCGTTGAGCGCAGGGGAGTATACATTATACTACTACACGGAGGACATCAATCATAATCTTGAAATCGTCAACTCGATCCCGATCGTGACGTGTTCAGCGTGCGCTCCTCCCGTGCTTGACCTCGACAAGACGCGCGTGACGCCCGGCAAGTTCTTTGAGGGGGTATGGTATACCACGTCCTTGACGCCAGCGACGACATTGACCTTCATCGATCCTGCCCGGCTCACAGGCGTCCTTCGCCTCGAACGCAACGACGTCACGCCGGCTGTTAAAGTAGAGGTCAAAGTATCACCAACGTTGAGTCTCACCGAACTCAGCAAGACGTTCGATATCACGCCTGACGTCGCGCAACTCGCGGAAGGGAGTTATCTGTTGGGCTTCGATGCTGTCAATGAGGACAGCGTCACCATGATCCCGCGCGGCACCCTCTCGATGAAAGTCGATCAGACCGCACCACAACTCACGTTCACCGGTCGCGACGCGAGCGATCCGGTCCAGTCGACGTTGTTGAAATTCAGTCCGGCGTTCACTACCTCGGTGTCGGAAGTGGTCGAGGTCGTCATCGCTGCCAACGAGCCGTTCAATCTCAGCGGTATCGCGTTCGAGGAATGGGCGCCGAATGGCGACACCAACCTCATGTTACCAGATGATAGGACCGATGAATTACAGTTCGCCATCGATGGCACGCCATCCACTTCATTGCGTGATGTCCAGCAGACATTCCATGAGAGCATCAGTATTCTCTTGCCGCTCGAGTTGGTGACCGGCCTCAAGAATTTCAGCGTCAACGCGACCGACATCGCAGGCAACGAAGTCAAGCTCCACAGCGAGTTCATCATCACAAAAGGGGACATGGTAATATCGCTCGAGAAACCGCGTTTCGGCTTCTCCCAATCGCAGTCCTTCGATCTTGAGATCAGGACGAGCAAGGCAGCGGATTGCAAGTACCAGTTTGGCAGTTGCCCTGCGTCGGCGACATATGCCGGTTTCTCACAGGCGATGACGCCGTTGGCCGGCAGCGGCAAGTTGCTCCATCTCAAAACGAACTTCAACGTCATCGACGACCAACAGCAGGCTCAGATATGTTTCGTGTGCAAGGACGCAGCGAACGCCGAGGAGGCGCAGGAGTTCACGATTGGCGTCGACAGCACGCCGCCCTACATTGAGGTTAGCAGCGACCCACAACCTATCGCAGAAACGCCGCTTGAGGCCATGATACACGTCATCGGCAAGGCCAGCGCCGCGTCTGGTGCGCCCGAAGAGGATATCTTCTGCAAATACAAGGAGCTCGACATCGGGTATGTGCCTGAGACGAGCGCGCAGCCCGGTGTGGGAACGTTCACGAGCGTGTTTGACGGCTTTGGTGTGAGCACGACGTCGTCGGTCAACGCGAAGGTGACGGTGAATGCGCCGCTTGGACAGGATCTCAAAGGATCGCGCTACTTTGGCGTCTATTGCTGGAACAAGGCGCAGGCGTCGGCATCGGGTGTCAGTGGTCTCACAGGTCTTGCTATAGCAGGCATAACTGGTATGCAAGCAGCCGGGCCGGATCAGCCTGTGTACCAGGAGCATAAGGTGGACGTTGATCTGGGCGCGCCGCTAGAGATCACGAGCACGACCGCTGAACGAGGGATCACGGGTGTCGTCAATATCGCTGTTGACACCAATAAGAAAACGGCGTGCTACATCGTCAACGACCCGAACGACCACAGCAAGCGCACAATATTCGACTCTGACAAGTTAGGCACAAGACTTAGCCACATCACTCCCAAGGATTATGGCGCCACGCCTGATGGTAAGAAAGAGGTTATTGTGAACTGCACGGCCGCATTCGAGCTACCGGACGGCAACCTGTTGAAACAGACAGCCGCACGTGACATCGAATTCATCGTCGACACCACGCCGCCGTTCATGACGCTGGTTAATGATGAGAGCTTGCAGCATACGCGCATCAGCGGATTCACGGACAGGTTGCTCGTGGAGTGGAACGCGCACGACAACGTGCCTGACGTGACGATCACGACGTATTTCTACGTGTTCACCGATGATGCCGGCAACGTCATCATCGACTGTTCAGGACAGCCTGACAACACGCAGTGTCCATTCCAGATCGCGGGCAGCGACCCGTACCGGCAGAAGTCATTCATCACGAAGGATCATACTGGAAAGAACCTCGCGCTCACCGAAGGCACGACGTACACGCTCTTCGTCAAGCCGCGCAGCGACATGGGACTCGAGCCAACGGATTTCGAAACAGGCTGCACGGTGGGCGGCGACTCAGGCGGGTGTGGCGTCACGATCCAAGTGACTGCGACGCCTGACCACTGTTTAAATGGGGAGCCGGACCAAGGAGAGACTGGCGTCGACTGCGGCGGTGACTTCTCGGGCTGTCCTCCGTGTGAGACCGTCGTCACCTGCGACGAGGATGCGGACTGTACTGGTCCTGGTGAACAGTGTCTTGAAGTGGATGGTGTTCCCACGTGTGTCGCGGTGTGTCCTGAGAAGGCCTGCGAAGACAACCTCATATGCGATCTTGGGACGAACGAGTGCGTGGCAAAAACATCCTGTGATCCAAATCCGTGCCCTGAAGGGTATGATTGTGTGGAGGACACTTGTTCGAAACATCCCTGCACTTTGACTACGGACTGTTCTGGCGGCATGACGTGCCAGATCGATCCTGGCGACACGTCTGGCTTCTGCGAACCGCCTGCTTGCACGGTGGATGAGGACTGCAATGATGGCCTGTTCTGTGATCAAGGCACATGCGCGCTCAACCCCGTCTGCATCAGCGATGACAGCTGTCCGGATGGCTGGACGTGCGAAGCCGGGCCTAGCGGCTTAAAAGAGTGCATTGCTCCCATTTGTGAGGATGACTTCGAGTGTGGCCCCGGCCAGATTTGTGATGGTATAGATAGGATAGGCCAGTGCAACCTGCGCGAAGGATGCTCGAGCAACAGCGACTGCCCCGAGGGCTCGACCTGCGCGGGCGTCAGCGGCGCGACACAGTGCACTGCGGTGGATGCGTGTACGACCGATGGCAATTGTCTTGACGGCTTGACGTGCCAGACTATTGAGGGTACGAACCGTTGCTTTTTCCAACCATGCACTGATGTCAGTGAGTGCGCCGACAAGTGGGTGTGCGCAGGTCCGGATGGCGCTGCCAGGTGCATACCGCCGACGTGCTTGTCGAACGGTGATTGTCCTTCAAATCTGGTCTGTGCAAAGGAGCCACCTCAACAGTGCATAGTGAGGCCTGAGTGCGTGGTGGATGAGGACTGCGGCGATGGCTTTTTCTGCGACGGCACTGGTGCCGCGGCACATTGTGAAGTGATCACGTGTCTGGAGGACATTGATTGCGAGAGCCTCAACTGCCTGCCTGTGGGTGACGTCAAGATCTGCGTCAATCCGTCATGCGAGGATTCCAAGCGTGATGGCAACGAGACCGGCATCGACTGTGGCGGCAACTGTCCGCGCGCGTGCGGTCCGATTGATTCATGTATAGACGACAGCACGTGCCTCCCTGGCTCGATATGCATCAATGGTGAGTGCCATCTCAACAACAGCTGCACCACGAATGCGGACTGTCCTGGGGTGCCTTGCGTCAACAACACGTGCTTCAACAACGGCTGCCTCAAAAATTCCCAATGTTCCCCGAACCAGGTGTGCGTGAATGACTTCTGTCAGCTCAAACAGAACTGCACGACGAACGCGCAATGCCTGGCAGGGAACCAGTGCGTCAACAATGCGTGCGTGGGCGGTTCTTGCGTCAACAACACGCAGTGCCAGCCTGGCAGCGTGTGTTCGAACAACCAGTGCGTGTTCGTCGGCTGCCGCACGAATGCGGACTGCACGGCAGGTGTCTGTCTCAACAACTTCTGTAGCGGCGGCTCGTGCCGCAACAACAGCGATTGCGGCATCGGCAGCAATTGCGTGAGCAACACGTGCGTCACTGTCAATCGCTGTTCCAACACTGTCCAGGATGGCACCGAGACCGCGACTGACTGCGGCGGCTCGTGCACGGGCTGTCCGGCAGGCCAGGCGTGCGTCCAGGACACGGATTGTGCCACCGGGCTGATCTGCGCACAATTCGAGTGCAGGGACCGCACGACGTGCAATCCGTTCGATCCCACGTGTGCGGCTGTCGCAGCGGTGAACGACACGGACGGTGATGGCGTGCTCGATGCCGATGACAAGTGCGCGCGTACGACGCGCGGTGCTGTCGTGGACGAGAATGGTTGCTCGCCAGACCAGCGCTCCTCGTGCAATGACGGCATCACGGACGATTGGCGTATCAGGTTCGGCTATTCCACCGCGTCAGGCATCACGTGCACGGGCGACGCGTCGGCCGACGCCGACCCTGATGGCGACGGCCTCACCAACCTGCAGGAATACCAGGCAGGCACTGATCCAAAGATCGCGGATACGGACGGGGACGGATTCTCTGACGGCGACGAGGCTGCGGCAGGAACGGACCCGCTCGATCCGGCAAGCCATCCGATATCGCGCGTGCTGTTGTGGCTGCTCATCCTCTTGCTCATCCTGCTCGTCGCAGGAGGCACGTTCGGCTTCCTGTACTACAAGAAGAAGCATCCTGACTTCCTCAAGAGCAAGAAGCCCGGTGCAGGTCCTTCGCTTGCTGAGCGCTTGCAGGAAGCCCGCCAGAGGATCGCGCAACGCATGGGCGTGCGCCCGCAAGCAAAACCCGCAGTGAAGCCCGGCGCGAAGCCAGAACTCAAGAAGGCGGCGCCGGAAGAGGAATTCATCTCGCTGGGCAAGCTCAAGAAGGCAGAAGGCGAGAAGGTCTTCGAGAAGCTCCACGCGCTCGAGAAGACGCCCGAAGCGGTGGAAGCGAAGCCCGCATCCCTCATGGAACAGATCAGGGGCATCAAGGAACGCGGCGCGCCTGCGCGAGGGCCCACAAAGCGTGCCTCGGTCTTCGAGGAACTGCAAAAGGTGGCATTGGGCAAGTTCACCGCGGCAGAACGCAAGGAACTGCTCAAGAAGCTGCACTTGCTCCGTCTTGGCAAGCTCTCCAACAAGGAGATCCAGGAACTCCTGAAGAAGCTCAAGATCACGGCAGACTATTATGAGAAGAACAAGGACGCGCTCGAGCAAGAGCTCGAGACGTTCGTGAAGGGCAAGAAATGAGGCGGCGCAAGGAAGCGCGCAACGCGCAGATCATCGGCCAAGTGTTCGTGCTCATCCTGGCAGCCATCATCTTCATTCTCATCCTCACCTTCGGCTATCGCGCGATACGCAACATCCTCGCCGACAAGGAAAAGGTGGAACTCGTCGACGTCACGCAGAAGCTGCGTTCCGCCGTGGATGAGATCCGGCTCAGTTACGGCTCGATCAAGAAGCTCTCGCTCAGCGGCCTTCCGGGCAAGTACAAGGAGATATGCTTCGTGACAGGGCAGCGAATGCCTGTGACTCAGCTGGAGGATCTTGAGGATAAGTCCCCCATCATCAACAATCTTTACCAGCCAGACGGCACGCAGAACGTGTTCTTGATACCGAGCGCGCCGCAAGCGATATTCCTGGACAAGATCGAGGCGCACGATGTCACAACATCAGGAACGCCTCCGAGTACTCTCTACCCAGATAGACGCTGGTTCTGCACGCAGATGGACCAGGGCGAGGCGACGTTGTGCCTCAAAGGCATCGGCGACAAGGTATGGGTGTCCGAATGGCCATGTCCGTGAGGCGACGGCGAGCTCAGCTGGACGTCCAGTTCAACTGGATCTTCGTGCTCATCGCCGGCGGCGTCATCCTCGCGCTTTTCTTCAAGGTCGCGGCCACGCAAAAACAGCTCTCGGAAGACAAGGCCGCCGTCCGTCTCATGGGCGACTTCGGTGCCATCACGACAAGCGCGCTGCAATCAAAAGACACGTTGCAACGCATCGACCTGCCTAGCCAAGGCCTCAAGTTCGACTGCCGTGACTGCGCGTGCGCCATCCAGTTCGGCAGGGTGGCATCGCTCGCGTTCGGCGACCGCGTGATCTTCACTCCCAACAAGATCACGGGTGACGACGCACGGCTCTGGACGCTCGACTGGCGCGTGCCCTTCCGCGCGACCAACCTCTTGTACATCACCAACGACTTCGTCAAGTACTTCATCATCGGGGACGAGCAAGACCCCTTCATGCAACGCATCATAAAAAAGCTCCCCAAGACGACGGATTTCAATTATGAGATAATGGACACGGGGACGTCGGATGTGACGGCCGCGCTATCTGCAATCCGCGGGATGGACCAGAACTATAAACGTGTCGTACTCGTTTTCATCGGAGCAGGGACCGCTCCGCGCACCTCCGGTGCATATACTGCCGTAAAATCAGGGTTCAGGGGCGCAGAGACCCGTTCCATAGAGTTTGATGATACGACGCACACCGTTGCGTTCATCAATACAAAGAGCGGACAGAGCGAAGTCAGTGCGTATCTCGAGGACGAACTATTGTTTGGCGCCATTGTCGCGCAGGACTCCGAGGCCTACAAATGCAACGCCCGGACCGCGTTCATGCGTCTGGAAGGGGTCGCGAAGGTGTACAGACAACGGGCAGACGCGCTGTCTAAGTTACCACGCGTCCTTGCTCGGCCTGACGATTGTCTACCTATATACAATAAGATCTTGGTCGGAGAAACAGGTCATCCTGCACCGCTGGACACCATCATCGCAAAGTCCAACGAGATCGTCGCCAACGAGCCCAACGTGCACCAGTTGCCGCTAGCCATTCCTGACATCCAGAAGGCCATGCAGTATCTCGATGGCCTCAACCAAGAACTGCTCACGAAGGGCCGGGATTGCCCGTTGGTGTACTGATGAGGCGCGCCCAGATCAAGCTGTTCGAGAGCATCGCGGTCATGGTGGTGTTCGCGTTCCTCGTCGTGTTCGGCGTGAATTTTTATTTCACGATCGAAAAGGCGTCGCTCGGCCGCGACATCCAGCGCGCCAACCAGCTCGAGGTGTTCGGTTCCGCGCTCAAGACAGGATTCCTGCCAGAGCTCGATTGCGCATCCCTTGGCATCCAGGAATCGGCGTGCATCGACATGAGCAAGCTGGCAGCGTTCAAGGTGACGCGTGCGGCAAATATTCCGGCGAACACGCAACTGTACTTTCCCGTGTTCGGGTGGAGTATAGTCAATGTGTCGCAGATATACCCTGTCGAGACCACACCGCCTGACCGGGTATTATACAGCAACCCGCTGCCTCCCGGTCAATGGAATGACAAGTCCGTAGCCCAAGTCCCCATGTTGCTGTTCTATCCCGAGACGAACAGTTACGCGTTGGGCCAGGTCGAGGTGAGCACGTATGCGAAATAGGCGCGGCCAAATGGAACTGCTTGGTCTTGCCATCATCATGGTCATCGTCGTGCTCGGCCTGATGCTGGCGTTGCGCTTCTTTTTCCTGGTGCCGCCCGAGAATCCGGTGCAGCTCGCGCGCGATACGCACTTGGGCGCGAACCTGCTTGACAGCATGTTCGAGACCAAGACCACGTGTAGCAATCGTCGGCTGATTGAATTGGTCACGGACTGCGCGACAGGAGGTGGATCGAGCTGCGCGGCAGTGGATGTCGGCGACGCGCAAACAGGGTTGCATATCATCGAAGGCGATAGCTGTCTCCACGCGACAAGAATCGTCGAGTACATGTTTGAGAGAACACTCAAACTCCAGGGCCGCGAGTACGTGTTCACGATAGAAGGTCCGGGCAGCGTTGGCGACATCCAGGCGAGCAATCCTCCTGGCGCGACCGCCTGTGCAGGCAGCGCGCATCTGACTCCGCGTGTCAAGCCGATAGGCAACCAGCAGACGCTCACGTTCAAGCTCTTGTTGTGCGAGTAGTTCACAAGGCTTTAAACCGGCCCTTCAGGAACGGCTTGCATGGGTAAGTTCAGCGTGGGGAGCGTGACCAAAGGGCTGGTGCGGTACGCGCTCTCGCCATTCAAGGTGTGGCCTGCGTGGGCTGCGGCCTTGGCATTGACGTCGCCATTCTTCTATGCCAAATACAACCAACTCACCGACGACACGCATCTGAAGGCTCTTCATGCACGTGCGGAACCGTCAATGCCTGTGAAATCCAAGGACGGTCGTTTTGAGGCGCGGGAAGCGTTTGTCGGCGAACGACGGGACATCATCATCAAGGACACGTCATCAGGCCTTGAGAGGATCCTGTCGTTGCCTGACTCGGACGAAACGTTCCCGCTCTTCAAGGAACACGACACGATCCAGTTCATGTCTGACAAGGACGCGCTCTTTCCCGGGCATGGCGTGCGGTACGACGTCTACCGGCTTGATCCAGTATCGATGGATGTCTCACGCGAGACGTACACGAGCCCTCGTCCGCTCTGGAGGAAGGCGGCAGGGTTCTTCGGGTTGTGGTTGCCGATAGCGGTAGGTGCCACTGCGGGCATGATCGGTGCAGGTCTTGGCTACGCTGCATGGCGTGATCGTGAGCGGTTGCGAGAAGGCAAGCGGCCGCTCAACCTGCACAAGATGTTCTTGGCGACGCATTATGCCTACTTCGGCACAGAGGAAGGCAAGCAACACGCTCGTGACATGATGCGGCGTCATTGCTGTCCGTCATTGGATTCGTTGTTCCCTGATGGTGCCACGTTGGCTACGCACGATGCGAATGCGTACCAACGCGCGCTTGACGCGCTGCAATACATGGATGCTGGTCACGCGTTCTCGCTCATGCCGGGTGCGCGCTACATGCTCGCGCGCAACAAGCGACGTCATCTCAAGGAAGCCGGTGCACAGACCAACGATCCTGTCGCGCGTGCGATGGGGCTGGCGGTCACGAACGTGGCGCACGAGGACTATCGTGCGGCGATCTCCCACGTCGATGATCTCGTGCGTGATCATCCTGACGAGGGTTTCGTCCGTTTGTGGGCTGCGGAATTCTACGCGAACGTGATGCGCCGCGCTCAAGAGTCGGATCATAGCACGTATGCTGATATCGCCAAGGTCAGCATGCCTGTTTGCCGTGAGCGCCAGGTCGAGCACTTGCAACGCGGCCTCGCATTGCGTTTGTTGAAGAACCCGCAGGTCAATCCTGTCGCGGGCTTCAAGAACAAGGTGTTCTTCATCGAGGACCCGTACCTCAACAACATCGTCGTGCTCAAGATAGGTGCTGATCGACTCCGTGATGAGTACGCGAACCTGGAATACTTGCATCGCGTGCAGCCCTTTGGCATGGTGCCCTTCCCGGTGGCGCTCTTGTCCTCGAAAGAAGCCAACCTTCCCTTTGTCGGACCGGATGAACAACTGCTGATCGCCCGTCGTCTGCCTGGTACGCCGTTGGCAGAATGCGATCCTGCCGAGCACGCGCAGGAATTGGGTTATGCGCTCGCGACGTTCCAGGCGCGAGGCAGTCACGCGTTGCATCGCGTGAAAAACACGGTCCGGCCGTATTCGTATGATGATTTCTTGCACCGTAAGGTGGCGCCGCGATTGCAACGACACCTTGGCGTCGTGGTCGACGACACGTTGGCCGCAGTGGTCGATGAACGACACTGGGGTGAGCACGGGCTCGTGCATGGCGACATGACTGGTTTCAACGGCATGTACGTGGCGCATCCCACCCTGGGCCGCCGCGTCTCCTTCCTCGACGTGGAATCACTACGTCACGCGCCCTTCGTCGCCGATGTCGGTTCCTACCTGGCGCACTTTTCGTGCATGATGAACGACCCGTCGGCGTTCGTCGATGAGTATCGTGACAACCATGACGTCCGCACGTCGCGTGATGGTCTCTATGACGCGGTGTGGCGCTCGTCCGTGTTCCACTGGATGAGCCAGCTCTCGACAGCGCTTGAGTGGTGCGCGAGCGGGAAGCTGTCGTCCGAGCAGAAAGGTCCGCGACTCAAGGCATATGAGAAGCGTCTTCACGCACTGACACGTCACGCGCCGTTCGCTGCCATCGCCGATGGCTATGCCGGGTCACTGGGTGCGTTGCGTGAGATGGAAGAGCGTTTGTCGCGCGTTTAGCGCGTCGCTGAGCGCGCTGAGCACGCGTCGTGCGTCCTTGTCCTGTGCGAATGTCGGTTTTTCTTTGTGGAACGCCATCGCGGCGTGCGGGGTCCCGCTGCGCAATGCGCTCAGGCCTTCCTTCACGGCAGGATGGGCCGCTCTCAACTGCCGTGCGCCACTGGTCTGTGACGCCATGTCTTTCGCCTCGTCCCCCACTTGTTCGAGCGCCTTGACGATGTTCATGTACGACGCTGCTTCTGCGTTGGTGAGGGTGTTGGAGCGGGCGATGATGCGTTCGCACAGGTCCGCCACCCTGTTGATCTGGTCCTCGAAGAGCTGGACGGTGTCCTGAAGAAGGTCGGGTTGCACTGTTGTCGCCTCATCATAGAGTCCGCTCACGAGTTGCAGCAAGCGTGCGTACGCGCCCTCGAAATCTGCCCATGCAGGGCTGCCGACTTCGTGTATGACAAAATGTTTCTTGCCGTGTGTGGCGATCTCCATGCCGTTCCATCGTTGGGCGATGCGATGCGCGAGTGCGAGCATCGTGGTCTCTTTTCTCAATCGGTGGTCGTGGATCGTGGGGTTGTCGAAGCGTGCCTCGATGACGCTGGCGCCGGACCTGTACGCTGCGTTGAGCGCGTGCCACACTGCGTTGCTCGGTTGGTTGCTGATGTCGAGCGTGACGTGCAGGTCGTTTGTCGTGCGCGTGCTGTTCTCGATGCGCAAGAAGCCGGGCGCCTCGGTCACCTCGAGCGTGTCGCCTTTCTTGACGGTGTTGGCCTTGCACCATCTGCTCGGCAGGCTGACGACGAGGGTGCGGCCGGCGAGCTGGATCACGCTGCGTTGCATAGCTATCAGACTGTGATTGAAGTATATAATTATAATGCATCTTATAAGGTATAAGAAAAATGTATATAACTTCGGCACGCCACAATAGCGTTAGAATTTCGGGAATCCCGCAAGGATCCCTGGAGGTGCCGTATGATTCACAGACGAGATTTGGTGTTATTGAGCCATTTGCGCCAGGACGCGCGCATGGGATTGACCGCGATGAGCCGGTCGTCGAACGTGCCGGTGTCGACGATCTATGACCGGTTGCGCACGTATGTGGGGACGTACGTCCAGCGCACGACCGCGTTGCTGAACTTCCCGCAGCTGGGTTATCACACGCGCGTCAACATCCTGTTGCGCGTCGACCCGAAGTGCAGGGAGGGCATCCGTGACCATCTCGTGCACGCGCTGCCCGTCAATTCGCTCTTCAAGATCAACAACGGCTTCGACTACTTCGCGGACTGCGTGTTCCGTGACATGCACGAGCTCGAACAGTTCTTGGACGTGCTCGACCAGCTCGGCGTGAAGTCCAAGCAGGTGTATTTCGTCATCGATGACATCAAGCGCGAGGCATTCCTCAGCGACCCGTCCCTCATCGATTGCGTCCAGGCCAGGGCGGCATGAGCCGTGTTTTGCCTCATGGTAAAGCTTATATAGTGATGCTGCGCTAAGAGAACGCAGTAGCAAGAGGTGTTGCTCGATGAGTTCCAAAGGTCAAGGTATCTCCATCAACGTCATCGTGGTCGCAGCGATCGCGCTGCTCGTCCTCGTCGTCCTGTCCATCATCTTCATCGGTCGTCTGGGCATCTTTTCCCAGAAGAGCGCGGACTGTGAGGGCAATGGCGGCACCTGCGTGGTAGGTGCGTGCCCTGGTGGACTCTCCGAGTACAACGTGTGGGTCTGTCCCAAGACTTCTGCAGGAGCGTCCCAGACATGCTGCGCCGTCCCACGCTAAGGAAAGCGCAAGGCATGTCGATCAACGTGATCGTCGTTGCAGCGCTTGCACTGCTCGTCCTCGTCGTCCTGTCCATCATCTTCCTGGGCCGTGGCAAGCTGTTCCAGTCAGGTCTCAACCAGTGCAAAGGCACCTGTGTCCCGAAAGGCCAGTCATGCCCGCAGCCGGATTCTGCCCAAGTGCCCACATCCAATTGCGATGACGGCAGGACGCAGGTGGCAGATGGCATTTGCTGCATCGAAGTCTAGGCGTGGGGACGTCGACGTCTCGTTCAACCAGGTCATGTGGCTCGTCCTTGTGGCCGCGCTCGTCATCGTGTTCTTCGCCATCATCTACAAGAGCCTCAAGGTGACGGGATGAGACGACGCAAAGGCCTCACCATGAACGAGGCGACGCTAGGCCTGATGGTCGTCGCCGTCGTCACCGTGGTGTTCCTCCTCTGGTTCTACAACCTGCAAGGCCAGTTCGGCAAGCTCAAGGACACCAAGGCATGCGAGCTGTCCGTCATCGAAGCGAGCAAGGCAGGCACAGGCAATTTCATCGAACTGCAATGCTCGACGCGCGCGATAACGATCAAGAGCGACGGTGTCTACCAGTCGAGTCTCCGTGGCAGCGGCGTACGCAAGCCAGTGCAGGAGAAGTACCTCTCGTACGACCAAGTGGTGCGCAGGCTTGAACGGTCGCGCGCCGGCCAACCAACAGTTGGCGCCGCGATCAGTGGCACCACTGGCAAACCGACCAAACAAGAGGTACTCAACGAGATGGGCTTGTACGCGCTCGCGACCGAGATGGCGACGTGTTGGCGGCAGTTCGGGGAAGGAAGTGCGGCCATCGACCCGTTCAAGTCCAACGTCCTCATGAGCGAGAACAGGTGCATCACGTGCGCCACGATCACGTTCGACGAATCCTACCTTCGGGAGCTGGGGCAGAATGAACTCAAGGACTTCACGAAGTACTTGAGCGACAACACGATCGACGCGAAGGGCACCACGTTTTACAACTACGTGCGTCCGAAGGAGTACCAACTCAACACGGCAGGGCAAGCCGCGCTTGGCACGTCGGTGGTCGCCGTTCCGTGGTTGCTGTTGCTCGTCAGTACGCCGACCGAGACGAAGGTGCAGACGTCCGACACGATACAACTCAACCAAGAGTACGTGATCACGTACAGTTATCTGGACGCCGCCTGGTTCGCGTCATGGGGTCTTTCCAAGACGGATGCGACAGTCTACCTCTGGCCCATCGATTATCGGCCTTCCTGCGATGTGTTGTACTGATGGCGAGAACAAAGAAAGCGCTCAGCTCGGTGTGGGCAGCGCTGCTCGCTGCCATCATCTTTGCCGTCAGCACGTTTGTGCTCTTGCAACTCATCAGCAAAGGTGGCAAGGTCGCTACCGACGCTGCCGAGCGTGAGCAATGCCTTGACAGCGTGCGCGCGCAAGCGCTCATCAGCCAAGTGAGGCCTGACAGTCCTGTCGACCTGCGCTGCAGGACGCGGTACGTCACCGTCACTGACACAGACCTGGCGAAGCAGAAGCTCACGATCGCCAAAGAGATGCGCAATTGTTACGGCCAACTCGGCGAAGGCAAGGTCAAGCTCTTCGACCTCGAACAAGGAGCGTACTGTGTGGTGTGCGCCAAGCTCGACTTCGCAAAACCCGGACGGCTCGATCACTTCACGCAGTTCCTGCTCGACACCAAACTCCCCGAAGGCCAGACTTACTATCAATACTTGTTCGGCGCGTCCCAGACCGCGCAGGTCGCGGAAGCATACCGCACCAGCCCTGTCGCGGACCAGGACGCGATCGACACCACCAAGCCACTCGCGGTCATCTATCTGCAGCGCAAGAATGTGAATAGTTGGAATGATTATATCGCCACTGGCGTGGCTGGCGCAGGCATTTTTGTGGGGAGCATACTTACCCTCACCGGTATCGGCGCGCCAGTCGGTGTGCCATTGATGGTCGTCTCCGCAGGCGCTGGCGCGACAGCAGCAGCATCCACGCACTACGTCGCAGGACCGTACCTCACGACGCAAGAGGTCGCGGCCGCGACAATCCTGTGGCCGTATGATGAGATTGGTGCGTTCGAGTGCCACACGCTTGAAGGACGGGCAGGGCCGTTGCAGTTCGTCGACTGAAAATTTATATAGCATCCTCACATCGAGAAACCCATGAGTAATTGGCTATATGACAATCTGGGGTATGTGGCGTTGTTCGCCATACTTGCCATCGTGATGCTCATCATCATAGGCATCATTGCGGGCAAGCTGCCTGACATCACTGACGCCATCGGTAGCATCTTCGGTGTCCGATGAAACGGCACGCAGAGATCAACCTTGCGGCAGTCATCATCGTGACCGTGCTCGTCGTCATACTCATCCTCATCCTCGCGCCGCAGACGTCACGCGTGCGCTCCCTTGTGGCCGGCGTGTGGGAGAAGGTCACTGAAGCGCTCGGCTACGGTCCGCCGCCCGTGCAGTATCCTGGCGTCGTTCGCAAGGGCTTCATCTCGGTCTGGGACGCGAAAGCAGGCGACGTGCGTATCCCTGTCGGGCCCTTCGATGCCAACGAACTCGGGCAGCAGGCAGCATCGAAGAACCTTGTCGTGCAGAACTGGAAGACCATAACGACGTTGCCCATCTCGATCTTTTTCGACCAGCCCATCAGCACGGCAGCGACTGCGGTGTTGCCTCCTGTGCGCATCAGGTATTGCACGACAGCAGGCGGGTTCTTCAAGGGATACACGTGCACGTACACGGAGACCACGTGGTGTCAGGGCGCGGCTGGCGAAGACCAGCAGTGCGACATCGCCGACCAGGCACGCCAGCTCATCATCAACACGCTGCCGGCAGAGAGCGGCTGGTTCCAGCTGGACTTGCAGTTCCAGCAGCCGCAACCGCTCAACCCGAACACGGCAGTTCTCAAGTTCGAACGCAAGCCATAATGCTTAAATAGCATCGCGGCCTCGACGGATCGATGAAATCCAAAAGAGGGATGACGCAGGAAACGCTGGTCAAGATGATCCTGGGTCTTGTCCTGCTCGCCATCCTGCTGTATCTTGCGTACACGTACATCCTCAAGGGCGGCGAGGGCGCGGCGAAGCTCGGCGACTGCGAAAGCAAGCCCAACCAGATCTGTCAGGCAAAGGACAGCCCGTGCAGCGGCCAGAAGATCAAGTATGGCTGCCCTGAGACCAAGCCATATTGTTGCGTGCAGGAGACACAATGAACAAACGCGCCCAAGGCATGTCGATCAACACGATCGTGGTGATGGTGCTCGCGCTCATAGTCCTGGCGGTCGTCCTTTTCTTGACGTACAAGTACATCCTCAAGGGCGGCGAGCAGGCAGGCGGCCTCGGGCAGTGCAAGGCGCAAGGCGCAGGCGCGCACTGCAGCGACCGTTGCACGGACGCAGAACGGGGATTCCCCGGCCTTGGTTGTCCGGAACAAGGCGCGCCTGAGAACCAGGTGCTGTGCTGCGTGCCAAAGACACCATGACCGACATCAAGGACGTCATCCCTGAGGTCGCGCCGACGATCATCGCGACGCTGCTCATCTTCAGCTTCATCTCGCTCGTGGTGGGCAGCGTCATCCACGCGGAAGGGACAGGCACGCGGGAGTCCGCTGCGCACCTGAGCGTGCTGCTGCGCGAGATCGACGACATCAAGGAAGGCGTGCCGTTGAGCGGCACGCGCGCCGTGCCGGACTTCTTCGTCGACGACGGCTTTTTCGTGGTGGGGTTCGACATGGACGCTGCCGCGGTCTATGATGCATGCGAGCAACGCCAGATGTCGCGTCCCAAGGAATGCATTCCAGGCAAGGCGTGCGTGTGCTATTGCGCGCAAGGAACGGACTGCAAACCCGTGTCGAGCTGCCGTTCGTTCGAGCGCATCAAGCGCTTGCGGACGTACAACCTGCCCACAGGCAATTTCTTGGGCAGCGAGCAGCAGGACGGCGGCAGGCAACTGATCGCGTATGGCGACTGCAGTTGGCGCTACCCGCAATTGCCTCCGACCACGGTCTACGTCTACGCGACCACGATCAACAACGAACGCGTCGCCATCATCAATGGTGCCTCGCCTGCGTTGCAGACGACCCAGGTGGACCTCTCAAAACCGCAGTCATAAGGATGTTGTTCGTCGGGCAATCGGACGCCGTCCTCGACCGTTGCATTTTTAAAGCGCAGGGACGCTTGTATCGTCATGAAAAGAGGGTGGGGCCGTCGCGGCTTCGAGATACAGCAGCGTGCCTTGATCTGGGTCGTGCAGGCCGCGGGCGCGCTCGTCATCGTGGCTGCGCTGTTTTTCTACATCGATGATTCCATGCAGGGCGGCCTGCTCGCCAAGCATTACTACCCCGGCAATTTCGGGCAACTCGCGACAGTCGTCGCCGGAAGCCAGGACAACATGATCATGTCTGATTTCGTCAGCCAGCACGGCAAGAGCGTCTTCGCGTTCTCGGGCCAGGACAACGTGATCGATGTCGTGTCCAACCGTCTGCCGGGCAAGAGCAGGTTCTGGATCTTCACGCCCGCAGGCGTCACGATGACGCCTTTTTCATTGTCGCCCGCGACCGGCGTGGTCGACGTCGTCAAGGAAGGCAACGCGCTGACCTTGCGCAAAGGAGGTGAGTTCGCTCTCGACATGCTGCGCTGTCCTGCCGTGTCGACGCTGGATGCCAATGGCTTGGCGCTCGCGCACGTCGTCGATATCATCGATGATGCACGGACCGTGGGCGCGCTGAACGCGAATGCGGTCGTGCAGAACGTCGCGACCATCCTGCTCTCAAGGATAGGAAAGAATGCCATCAAGGCAGAAGGAAGCACGCGAGAGCAGACGATGGCGAAAGGCAACGGCGTCGTTGTGTCGTTGCGCGTCGATCCTGTGCTCGACACGAAGAACCGCGTCGTCGCGTACTACAACGCGAAAGCGACCATGGATGTCCAGGCGCGCAGCGCGAAGCTCGGGTGCGCGCTCATCAACGCGCTCCAGCGCAGCGGCGACCTACATACCTCCATCGATGGTGTCGCTCTCGTCCCCACCATGAGCGATCCTGCGTTGCCGCTCGACCGTCCTGGCGTGCAGCTCGTCATCGGCAATCTCGGCGCGCAGAAGCAACTGCTCGATAAACCCGCCGCGATCGGCAACGCGCTCGCGAGCGGACTGGAGGCGTACTATCGTGGCTAGACGTGCACAAGTGCTTGACGTCGCCGAACTCGTGTGGTACGCTGTCATGACGATGTTCGTCATCGGCGCGGTCATCATGTTCGTCGACCTCAAGGTGCGCCAGGTTTCGGACACGCGTCCGAGCATGATGGCGCTCACTGCCGAGGCGTTCTCCTTCCTCGATGGCGGCATCCACGTCCTGCAGCCGCACACCGGCCGCGCGCTGCCCTTGACTGTCGACATCGCGCGCTTCGACGAGGCGACGATCAACGCCATGCTCGGCCATCCCAACAACCAGTTCATGGCGGCCAAAATACTACTGACGGATCTCACTGACACAACGACGTGCGTGAAGCACGCCTGCCTGCAGTACTGGAACAAGCCGTGGTACGACACGTACAAGCCGCTCACGACAAAGAAAGGACCTGGCGCGGCGCTCGCGACCCAGAGCACGCACCCGATATTGCTCCTCACAGACAGCGGCATGCACCCTGGTCTGGTATCAATCGAGATGGTGACGCCACAACGATGAGAACAAAACACGGCATGATACGGGTGGTGGCGGAGTTCTGGTCGTTCGTCGCCATGTTCTTCATCATCGTGGTCTTCCTGTTCCTCTTTAAGTTCTGCGGGAGCCCGACACTGCAGCAGATCGAGGGCCAGCAGCTCGACGTGTTGCAGGACCGTCAGGACGCGCTGCTGCTCATGCAGGCGCCCACGGTCTATCGCGGCCAGAACGTCACCATCGCCTACCTCATCGCGCTCGGCTCGACGCCGGGCGAGTACGACAAGGTCGCAGCGCAGCTCCTGCAGGCAGTGAAGGACTATGAGGACATCCGCGGCACGCGGTACGCCATCAGCGTGACGTACCCTGACAGGACATTGCAGCTCACGAGACCGGGCATCGTCCCTCTCGACACGTTCAGGATCCCAGGGCCTGGCGGGCGCGTCATCCGCATCGATGTCGGGCGGACGTCGTCTGCCGACGCGCTGCAGTTGATCGCGGGGGCGACGCCATGATGCGCCGCAACAAGAAGGCGCTCCTGTACACGCTCATCGTGGGCGTGTTCGGCCTGCTCATCCTCATGCTGCGGCTCTACTACACGAGTGAGGCGATCATCGAGAAGGAAAGCCTCGTCACCGGCAAGAGCGCGCTCGAGGCTCTCCAAGGACTGCACGACCGTGAGGTCATGCTGCAGTATTTCGACATCGGGAGCCTCCACGCGTCGTATGACGCGGTGCGTGACCTGACGATGAATGGCGGCTGGTATGGCGCGCCATGCGGTCAGTACGGCGCTGTCAAGCTCTGGTACGACCGGAGCGTCGCATGCATGCCCGCCGATGCCAACCTCTCCGAACAGTTATCCTTGTTCATGGAGCGCGACCATTTCGCCACACAACTGGCGACCAATCCGTTCGTGCAAGGCCGCAAGGACCCGCGTGACTACGTCTACTTCAGCGAGGTCGTCGAGGGCAGGACCGCCATCGAGGGGTACAGCACGGCGCCGATCATGCTCACCATCATGTGTTCCACCACGCGCAAGGAGGACGCCCTCGACAAGACACAGCGCATCGCCGCCGCAGCGGTCGGTGGACCTATAGGCCTGCGTGTCTGGGACTGGGCGGTCGCGCGACCAGCCACCACGTTCGCGTGCGGCCAGATAGCGGTGCGTCCTGACTTCCGCCACGAGCTCAACGTCTCGGTCAACACTATGCTATCCCTACGCGCCGTCGTCGAGGACATGGTCGCGCGTTGCGAGAAGGATCCTGTGCAGAGCGTCGCGCCCGAGGGCTGCCTGCGCGCGTTCAACGGCAAGGACGGCATCGCGGTGGACGTGCAGGAGACCGACGCGCTGCGCCAGGAAGGCGCGGTGGTCGCGATCCTTGCGA
>CAYHOF010000020.1:3239-28783 GCA_964358315.1 uncultured Methanosarcinales archaeon | reverse complement strand
CCTGAGCTTCTACGCCGATGTCTTCGGGAACCAGGGACTCTATGAACGATTGCATAGCATGCTGCACGAAAGTGTCGCGGCTGTCGCAAAACAAAACAATCACGGCAATGCAAAGCCGCTCGACAGGCAACGATTCCTCGACTTCATGACGACCGCGAGGAACGCCGACCTAGAACCGGTGCCGATGCCAGCAGGAACAGTGGTCCACACCTACATCATCAAGTCGCCATTGACAGGCTCTGCTGTCGTATACGACGGTACGGCAGTGCAAGTGTCGCTCAGGAAAGATGATTACAAACATGACCCTGCATCCGCACAAACATCTCAACGATCAATGACCATGATATTCCCAGCGCCACCAAAAAAACCGTAGTAGCTACTGCGCGCAGAGAGACTTCCTGGGATCGCGCAACGATGCATAAGGGGAATCCTGGTTCTGGTAATTCCTGAACTTGATCGCGCTGCCCGACCATACTTCGAACTCATAATAGCCAGGGAACGGGTGGGATGGACCGCCGATCCAGCGGAGCGCACTGTAGACTATGGCTCGCTCGTCGTCGGTCGGCTGTTTGCATCCGTAACGGACGATGCGCAGATCATCAAGCTCGGCAGTCGCAGGCGTCTTGTGACCGTGGAACAGGTCAGGGCCTTCTCCTTCCACCACTTCGACGATGCACCTGCCCGGGACGCATGATGCTTCGTCCCGCGCCACAATGCTACCCGTGTGCGTGATGTCGCCTCGTTGGACGACATTGATGATGTATTTTGAAAGGTCGTACCCGCCGCAGAACTCCCTGAATTCTTGTGCGGAACGAAGTCTCACACGGAACGGCCTCTCACCGCGCTCACGAGGAATCAGTCTGCAGAAATAATCAGATGTTGCGAACAGAGCGTCCACCGTGGACGAAGTGACCTCGTGTGCAGCAATGTAATAGACTGCGGGAAATGGAAGTCCGAGCGCCTGCAGGGCAGGATAGATTGCTGTCTTGTCCTCATCCAACCATTGCAGGTCGAGACCCTTTGTCTTTGCCAGCCCGATCCAACGCGCCGAATTGCCAGAAACTTCCATAGGGAGAGCAGAACTCACCCCACAATTCCGCTGACGCTCCCACGGAGATTTGAACTCCGGCCTCGACCTCCGCAGGGTCGCGTCCTATCCAAGCTAGACTATGGGAGCAAGGATTATGTTCACGAAACAAGAAGGGCCTTTAAAAAGGTAGTGGATGTCGATCGGTGGAAAGCGTCATTCGTCAGGACAGGGAGCGAACTCGCAGGTCGGCGCCACGCGTGAGACGTATGATCCGTCCGGGCATTGTTTGGCTTCTTGCGTGCACGCGACAGGCTCGGGAGCGAGCGGCGGACGTTCTGGAGGCGTTTGCGGTGCGGGAGCGCATGACGCAAGGACGAGCGCGCAGATGAGAATGGCGACCACAAGATCCCTCAATGATGTCATGAACGGATGCATGTCGTGCCGCTATTAAAGAATTACGTGTTCCTGCCGCGCTGCTCTTGGTAGTACGTGTCCACGTCGTGGATGGTCGCGATGTCCTCGACCGCGCGGTCCTCGCGCAGGCGCACGAAGCGTGGGAAGCGCAGCGCGTAACCGCTCGAGTAGGTGGGGCTTTTTTGGATCTCCTCATAGTCGACCTCGATGATGACCTGCGGGCGCACGTGCACGAAGCGGCCTTCTTCGTGCGTGTCGAGCGGCAGCAGCGTCTGGGTCATCTGGCCAAAGCTCAAGCCTTCTTCCTCTTTTTCTTTGAAACCGGTGCCGACGCGGCCGATTTCGAGCAGCGAATCAGTATCAGGGTCGCGCACGGCGATCACGAACGTCGCGAGCCACTCGCCGCGCTTGCCTTCGCCGTACTCGGCGCCGACGATCACGACTTCGAGCGTCTCGAGGACAGGCTTGACCTTCATGCCAAAGCCCACACGGGAGCCTGGCTTGTACACGGATGAGAGGTTCTTGAGCATGACGCCCTCGTTGCCTGCGGCAAGGGATTGTTGATAGAACCGTTGCGCGTCCTCTTCTGTCGTGACGATCTTCTGCTGCGCGAGCGCTATCACGCCAGGGACGGCGTCAGGGAGCGCCAGAAGCAGTCTCTTGCGGCGTTCCTCAAAGGGCGCGTGCACGAGGTTCTCACCATTGTAATACAACACGTCGAAGATGTCGAGCTCGACCGGGAATTTTTTGCCGAGCTCTTCGATGTCGTACTTGCGTTTGATGCGTTGGCTGATGTTCTGGAACGCGGTGTACTTGCCTGTCTGCTTGTCGATGCCCACCGCCTCTGCGTCAAGGATGTAGTTCGCACCTTTGACATGCTCCTGCACTGCCTTAATTACATCAGGAAATTGGGCACTGACGTTCTCAAGCCGTCGCGTGAAAATGGTGATGATCCCGTCTGTCTTGTGGATCTGCATGCGGAAACCATCGTACTTGTACTCGATCGCGGCAGGGACGTGCACTGTCTCGAGCGCATCGGTCATGGTCGGCGCTTTTTGGAACAGCATGACTTTCACAGGCGAGCCTGGCACGAGCGTGATGCGCGCAAGGCCCGCCATGCCTTCTGCTTGCGCGACCTGGGCGACGCGCGCGAAATCATTGGCTAAATCATACGCTTCCTGGTACGCGTCCGACGCCTGCTCGTATGCCGTCCTGTCGTCGTCGGGAAGCACGAGGTCGTTCTTCTCAAGATTGTACGTGATGCCGAGGCGCGCCCCTTCGAACGCCCAGACGAGCGCGTCGCGCAACGTGCCTTCGCCAAGGCCGATACGCAAATCCTCCATGATGGTGCGGATGATGTATTGTGCTTCGAGCGGGCTCGCGCTCGAGAGCAGCTCCGCGACAAGCGACAGCTTGGTGCTCACGACACCCGTGCCTTCGAGCGTCGCAAGCTTGCGCAAGTTGTTGTAGACCTTCTGCGTCGTGAGTTTCTCGGAGAACAGCGTGATCTGGCGTTTGGTGCTCACCAGCTGCGCGCTCACCTTGCCAAGGTCACCAAGGTCCTTCCACGCAGCCATGATCTGCGCTTCGTTCGCGCCTGTTGCGCGCATGATCGCCTTGACCGCGGTCTGTGCCGAGAAGCCCAGCGTGCGCGTATCCCATGCCGGGAAGACCTTGCCTTGCAACAAACGCACCACGACCTCCATTTCTGCCGCAGGCACGGTGCGCAAGAACGAGCTGAGCACCTGCGTCTTTTCGAGGCGTTTGCTCGTCGTCGCGAGCGCGTCGTAGACCGCCACCACCCGTGCATAATCCATACCTTGCGCTGCACGTTCCGTCTATATAAAACTGAACAATATTTATATACACGCCACGACAGGGAAGGAGCATGGACGTGTTTGAGGCGATTCATAAAAGGAGGAGCGTCCGCAAGTTCTTGGACGTGCCGCTCGACTGGGAGCCGGTCGGGCAGATCCTCGAGGCAGGTCGCCTCGCGCCGACCGCCGGCAACACGCAGGACGTCAAGTTCGTCGTCGTGCTCGATCCTGACACGCGCGAGAAGGTCGCCGAGGCGTGCTACCAGCAGTACTGGATGTCCAAAGCGCCTATCCACATCGTTGTCTGTGTCGATCCGACAAAGACAGAGTCGTTTTATGGCAAACGCGGCAAGGAAGTGTACGCGACACAGGACGCCGCCGCTGCCGCGATGTCAATGCTGCTCGCAGCAGAGGCGCAAGGCCTTGGCGCTTGCTGGGTCGCGGCATTCGAGGAGCACCAGCTCAAGCGCGCAGTGGGCATTCCTGAGAACGTGCAGGCGCACGTCGTGATCCCTATCGGGTATGCCGACGAGACGCCCAAAGAACCGTTGAAGTTCGGCATCGAGAGCTTGGTCTACCTCAACGGGTGGGGCAGCCGCTGGATCCACATGTTCGAGCTCACGGGCGAGTACAGCAGGTCCGTCGAAGCCGCGCTCAAGAAAGGCAAGGCACTGCTCGAGAAGGCCAAAAAACATTTGCAGCGCGTCTGAACACCGGTTCGTGTGGGTTTCTGTTCGTTCACAACTCTTTTGAAGGGAAGGATTGCCGATCGCAGCATGTCACTCAAAGGTTGCGCGCTCTATGGCTATGTCGCGCTCGTCACGACGGGAACAACGGCATTGATGTTGTACAAGACGTACGACGTGCTTGATTTCTATCACGTCGAGGGCGCGGTCACGCAAGGCGCGGCGTATGTCGCAGCGGGCATTGGATCGTTGTGGGGCGGCGCACAAGTGGGCTTGCGTTCTGGTGTCGCGTTGGAGACCATCCTCAACCGTTTCCGTCGAGAAAACACGAAAGAGTGAGAATTTTTCTCACTCGGAAGGACTGACATGACTACTTGATCCTTTATATTGTCACCTAAGAATGTTTAAATACCACATAAGACATCAAGAATGTAAGTTTGTGGGAATCGAAAGTTGTGGTAAACTTTCAAAGCGTTGGTTTGATTCAAATCGTTTGGCGACGAAATGAGTCTTTTCAACAACGACTTGGCGGTCGTCATTGGCGTCGTACGGGATTGGCGTCCCAGACAACTGGTTCTAAAAGGGAGTAATATCGCGCTCCAATAAAAAGCTTTCGGTAGCGGAAGCTCTACAAGATAAAAAAAAATGGGTTAGACCAACAAAGGGGGAAGAAACAACATGGACTTTTTGGTAGAGAAGGCACGGGAACAGCAGAGCAGCTTCGAGAACGTCGACGTCGCTCCGGCGAACATCAAAGTCATCGGCGCAGGTGGCGCAGGCAACAACATGGTCACCTGGCTCTATAAGAGAGGCATCAAGGGCGCGGAGATCCTCGCCTGCAACACGGACCAGCAACACCTCAAGATCAGCGAGGCGGACAAGAAGTTCCTCATCGGCAAGGACGCCACGCGCGGCCTCGGCTGCGGCGGCTTCCCCCAGAAGGGACAGGAAGCGGCGCAGGAATCATTGATGTACCTCAAGGAATGCCTCAAGGGTTCTGACATGGTCTTCGTCTGCGCAGGCATGGGCGGCGGCACGGGCACAGGAAGTGCGCCAGTCATCGCGCAGGTCGCCAAGGACATGGGCGCGATCGTGATCGGCACGGTCACGATGCCCTTCAAGATCGAGCGCGCACGCTGCGACAAGGCAGAATGGGGTCTTGCGCAACTACGCAAGTCCACCGACACCGTCATCGTCATCGACAACAACCGCCTCGTGCAGATCGCGGGCAACCTGCCCGTCACGCAGGCGTTCGCCGTCGCCAACGAGCTCGTGTCCACCATGATCAAGGGCATCGTCGAGACCATCGCGGTCCCCTCGCTCGTGAACCTGGACTTCGCTGACGTGAAAGCGATCATGACGAATGGCGGCCTCGCCGCCATCGGCGTTGGCAGCTCGGACACCAACAGCAGGGTCGAGGAAGCCGTGCGCGGCGCGCTCGAGAACCCGCTGCTCCAGATCAACTACGAAGGCGCGACAGGCGCCTTGGTCCACGTGACCGGCGGCCCGGACATGACGCTCGACGACATCAACAAGGTCGGCGAACTCGCGACCGAAGCGCTCGATGAGGACGCGAACGTCATCTGGGGCGCACGTGTCGACGAGGCCATGAAGGGCAGGATCATGGTGATGACGATCATCACCGGAGTCAAAAGCCCGTACATGACAGGAGCAAGCGAGGCACGCGCGAGTGCGACCGTCAGGCAAGGCCAGATGGCGGACTCGCTGGGCATCGAAGTGCTGCACTGAATCACGCTACCCCTTTGGTCTAGGTGTGTGTATTCTTGCCGGGCGTGTTCATACCACCCCCAATCGTAAGCACGTTCGGCAAACACCTAACTAGCCCCCGCGAGGGGGCTTTTTTTATTTTTTCATATGTTTATTATACACGGACAGCGTTCGGACCGGCATGGCAAAACAACCGTTCCAAAGCGCGCTCAGCGATATCATGATCCTGGTCAACGACGGACGCTTTGACGATGCCGCGAAGATTCTCGCGCGGCTCAAACCGCAATTGATCGTAGGCACGGAACAACAGGCAGAGAACGCCCGCCGCCTCAAAGAGGACCTCGACCTTCTTTCCAAGATTCCCGGCGCGCTCGAGAAAGAGTTGAAGCTGGGACGAAAGACACAATCCCTGACAAAGATAGAAACGATGAAACAGCTCTTGGCAGGCGCGCAAGCGAAGGCGGATGCCATCGCGGCGTTCTCGAGCAGCGGTGCATGAGCATGCCTCTTGACGACCTCATCAACGACGTCTCCGCGCTCGGCGGCCTGCCGTTCTTTGTCGTCATCACCACACTACTCATCTCTGTCGCGCCGCCCGAGAAGCGCATCGCGCTCGCCCTCGCGCTGCTTGGCGGCCTTGCCGCGTGTTATGGAATCACTGCGCTGATCCGCAGGCTCTGGTTCAGGCAACGGCCGCAACAAATCGCGCACAAGAACTGGTGGCAACGCATCGACGCGAGCGCATTCCCGAGCCTGCACACCATGCGCGCCGCATTCCTCGCGACCATCTTCGCGATTCTCGCGTTCGGCCAATGGCTCGTGATCATCGTCGGCATACTTCTCATAGTACTCGTGGCGTTCGCGCGCGTGCACAAGAAGAAGCACCACGTCAGCGATGTCGTTGTAGGCGCGCTCATCGGCATCCTGCTCGCGCTCATCGCGATGGTGCTGATGGCGCGATTCGCCGGCTGGTTCTGAAAGAGCAGCGACAGTTATTTTCTCTTGAACGGATCAACCACGACCTTGAACCCGCCGGCTGCCATGCGTTTCATGTCGAAAGGCATCAAGGACGGCATTGTTGCACAACGTGGGTCCTTCATGACCTTTGCGTTGACTTTATCGCGGTGAGCGCGGGATTTGTACGTGATGAATGAGAAGAACACCGTCTCATTGGACTTGCTGCGGATCTGTCGTGGGAACGGCAGAATACCCTTCATATGCAGGTCGTCGCCGACGCACTCCTTGTACCCGATGGCGCCGTGTTCTTTCCAGAGTTTGCCTCCGAACTTCGCCATCTTGATGTACTTCTTGACATTCTTCTTTGGCACTGGCAATACAAATCCATCGACATAGGTCATGGTGTTTCCTCCACACGTTTCACATCAACTTATCGCTGGAACAACGCTTTGTACTTGTCCCAGTATGCATAACCAAAATAGGCATTGATCAGGCAGAAGATGACGCCTATCGGGATGCCGCTTGGCGCGATCATGGCGTTGAACACGACGATGCCGATACCGATTGGCGCAGTGAAGATGGCGGCAAGCGCGGGCAGGAAACCGATCACGAACATGATGCCTGCAATGATCTCTGTCGCCTTGATCATCTGGAAGATGCCTGTGTTCCAGAACGCTTGCGTGATCGCGAGCATATCCTCCGGCAGACCTTGCGTGGACGGATCGACGAGGAATCCTGCCACGCCGCTGAAGATGAGCAGCAGGCCAAAAATCGTCCGTAGCGTGATCAACAGATATTTGTTGCGGAAATTCATGGTGCCTCCGTACAGGCAGTTACTAGGCAGAAACGGTTATAAATTTTTCGACGAATGCCGATTGTATCACGTCCCTGGGAATCCTAAAATTCTTATACCCTCATGTGTGAAATCGACGTATGGCACTTGCAATCATCGGTCTCGGCCTCAACGACGAAAGAGACATCACTGTCAGGGGGCTTGAGCTCGTCAAGAACGCGGATGTCGTCTTTGTCGAGACATACACGAGTTTCCTGCAAGTGCCATGGTCCCGCCTCAAGGAATCCTACGGCAAGGACCTGCAGTTCGCGGACAGGGATGTCGTGGAGAACAAGGCGGAGGAGCTCATCCTCAAGCCTGCATTGACAAAGGACGTCGTGCTGCTCGTGGCTGGCGACCCGTTGAGCGCGACTACGCACACCGACCTGATCGCAAGGGCGAAACAGCATGGCATCCAGGTCACGGTCGTGCACAACACGTCGGTCATGACTGTTGTCGCCGACACCGGGCTCTCGCTGTACAAGTTCGGCAAGACGACGAGCATCCCGTACATGGCGCCTGGCTTCATGCCCGAGACGTTCTTCGACGTGCTGCTCGAGAACCAGTCGATCGGCGCGCACACGCTCATGCTGCTCGATTTGCGGCCTGACCAGAAGAAGTTCATGTCAGTGAACGAGGCGCTCGTGCAGCTGCTCGGCATCGCGACGCGACGCAAGAGCAAGACGTTCTCGGAAGAAACCAAGGTCGTGGGGTGCGCACGCCTCGGCACGCCTGGCGCGCACATCGCCTACGGCACGGTCAAGACGTTGTTCTCACATGATTTCGGTCCGGCGCCGCACTGCCTGATCGTGCCAGGCAAACTTCATTTCACGGAAGAAGAAGCGCTCGCGCAACACAAGGTTTAGATCGTGCACGCGCCGTCGTCGCAGCCATCGCTGCATTCATAGATGCGCTTGGTCAATTCGCCTTTGTCGCAGTACCATTCACGCAAGCTCGTCCCGATGCATTCGTCGGTCTTGAGGATGGACACGTTCTGCGTCTTGACCTGCACCGTGCCCTTGAGTTCGGGCTCGTCACCATAATCAGTGTCAAGGCAGGCTATGTCTGTCGCGGTCGTGTCAGGCTCATCGGTCTGTGCGACGGTGGTCGTTGTTGACGCGCTCGACCCGGTCGTATTCTGGGATGTCGTGGTCTTTGTCGGTGTCGTCTTCGCAGCAGTGGTTTTGACCGCAAGGTCGGCCTGCGATGCGGGCTGCGCTTGCTGTTCTAGCGCGCACGCGGCGAGAAGCAACAGGACCACGATTCCGACAAATGCCTTCATAGAATCCACTCGGCAGAGACGACTATTTATAGATTTCGATGAAGGACGAGGACGGCGACGGCAAGCACAAACGTTTTTAAGGGATTCGAACCGCATCAAACGATTACACATACAGCCCCGTCGTCTAGTGGTCAAGGATATGAGCCTTTGGAGCTCGGGACGCTGGTTCGAATCCGGCCGGGGCTATGAGCGAAGCGAAGAGCAACGGCCGGGCAACCGGCCCGCGTCGGCATGTCATGGCACGAAGTTTTATCAAGATACCCGCGCTAGGGGCCATGATGAACGCACCGTACCGTATTCCGTTGGCGTTATTGGCGGTACTTGTTGTGGGTGGGTGCGGCCCACAATTCTCGACCGCTGATTTTGCGGAATGCCTTGCCGATAACGGCGCGAAGGCGTATGGCGCGTCCTGGTGTGATCATTGTGACGCTCAAAAAGAGTTGTTCGGTGATGCGTGGAGCAGTATCGATTATGTCGAGTGCGGCATGCCTGGTAGTGACAGCGAGCTGACTCAAGTCTGTGTTGATGCGGGCATACAGGGTTTGCCCACGTGGAAATTCGGCGATGGAAGCACAAGAGTGGGCCGACAAAGTTTGTTGGAGCTGAGCCAGGCAAGCGGTTGTCCTCTCCAGGGTGGACCGACGCGACGGTCCGAAAATGCAATCATCTTCGTGGGCCCGCAACAACGTCTCGATGCCGTTGTGGGCAAGCAGTTCGCATACTCTTTCTGTAAACCTGACGTTGAGAGTCCTGCCGCCACGTGTGGAGGTCTTGAAGGTGCGACGACCGATCCGACCGGCGGCACAGCTCCATACTCCTTTGAAGCCAGAGGCATTCTCCCGCCAGGGCTGGCATTGAATTTGAATGGTTTATTGGCTGGAACCCCGACGCTTGAGGGCACCTACACCAGCCAGGTATGCGCTAAAGACGCGCAGACGAACCAAGGATGCACCGATATCACCGTTGTCGTGAAGAAACCGGAGATCGAGCATGGTTTTTCGGTCGGTTCCATAACGTGCAACGTCATAAACAGGGAAATAGCATCCGAAGGTGGGCCTAAGTATGATGTCTACACGTTCGACATCAGGCTTTCAGGGACGGTCACCGGACCTGTGGATGCGGTGTTCTCGGTGCATTCCAATACTGTGGGACTTTCAGATAATTATTTCGTTGAAGGGCTCACACGCGAGTATAACCAAAAACCCGCATACATCAAAGCGGCGGCATGGTCAGGAATATTGGAGTATCCTGAATCGAGACTCATACGGATCCAGCGGACAGAAGGGGACCCTTCCACCACGAACTGGGAAAGCGGAGGATTCATAACGGTCGGCCAAGGAGTCGGAGGGTGGCCCATGCCTGTGCAGATGCTGGTCACATTCTATGATGATTCCGAGTTCAGCAATCTTCTTGGCAGGGACACTCCAACAGTCCTTTGCTCGCCGTAATGCGAGAAAACGAGCCAAGATGGATCGCGTCTCCTCAGAGGAACCGCACGTCGAGTTCGAGCGCGTCCGATGTCGGGTATTCTTCCACGATGGCAGGCACGAGGCCGAACTGTTTGATCGTTGTGGCGTGCTTGCGGATCGCGGTCTCGCCGCCGATGATGCGCATCTTGGTCGTGTCGACCTGGAGGCGCACGCCCAGCGTGCCCATGAGGGTGGAGCAGAGTTCTTCGAGCACTCGCGCGCATGCGGTCCGATCGAGCGCGGCCATGCGTGTGGCGTAGTTCACGCCCGGAGCGCTTTCGTGCAGGTAGGCGCACCCGCGCACGAGCGTGCCTTCTGTCGTGATGCGATCCGTGCGCAGCGAGATGGTCTGCGCGCGGCGACGCAGGCGGTTGCCGACCTGGACGCGGTCCTTGAGTCGTGCCGTGCAGAAGTGCCCGATGAGCCCTTTGGCACGGGCGTAGCGCAGCATGGCGAGCGCCATGGCCTGGCTTCCTTTGACGCCGTAGCTGATCCTATCCTTGGCCTCGAACATGCCGCCAAGCGCGTAGTGCGGTGCGGTCGTGTCGCTGAGTTCCAGCTCGTTGAGGTTGACAAAGGAGACTTTGTCCGCGACGTAGTCGATGAGTTTTTTCGTCTTGCCCTCGTAGCCGGGAACGGCGGGGATCTCCATGCCCACGACCCAGCCATGCGCTGCCGCGAGCGTGATGCGGGGCCAGAGCGTGTCGTCGTCAAGGGAGGGATGGAACCTGATCTCATCGAGGCCTGCTTTCGCGAGTTTCGCAAGGCGTTCCTTGGTGACCAGGCGTAGTGGCGTGTAGAGATGGATGTGGAACGCCTTGCCGAATGTGCGTTTGAGCAGCCGGATGTAGGAGCAGCAGCGATCGACGTTCGCGAGCGGGTCGCCGCCCGTGATCCCTGCGCCACTCGCGCGGGTGAGGCGTGCCTCCTCGAGCAGTTCGCGGGGATGCGCCGGGTCCTCGACGCGCCATTCGTTGGCGTAGACGACGTCCTTGCCGAACTTGTGTTCGGAGATAGGGCAGTAGAAGCAACGCTGCGCACACAGGCCTGTGACGAACAAGACCAGCTTCTCGCCGCGGACGCATAGCCGGCATCCTTTGGCGAGCGGGCCCGTCCGCCAGGAATGATACGGGGTTTTGGCGAGCGCGCACCCGCCGCATGCAGTGCTCATGCTGTGAGCTGCCTTTATAAGCAATAAAAAAGTGGTAGTTACCTATAGGAAAGCCGTGGTATCTACATCAGTTCGCGCTGAAGGAGTTTGTGGGCGCGGTTGATCTTCTTGAACGTCTCGACATTGCCCGAGGGCATGTCAGGATGGTGTTCCTTGGCGAGTTCTTTGTAGGCCTTGTTGATGACCTCCATGTCGTCGACGTCGTGGTGGAGTCCGAGCGTATCGCGTGCGTCTTTGCGCAACGCTTCGATGTCCTCTTCTTCGCTGAATTTCTCGATGAATTCAGTCATGGTCTGTTGTCCGCTGACGAGAAGGAACACTTCGTATTCGATGACCTTGAACACCATGTACATGTTCTCGACGAACTTGCCGCACTTGTTGAAGCTGTAATACAGAAGGTGGCCCTCGAGATACCACGTGGCGGCGGCAGGGTATTTCCGGAACCCGGAAGGCTCGAGGGGGACGTCGATATCGTCCTCGCCAAGGCCTAGCGCGCCAAGCGTGTTGATGATGTGGTTGTGGAACTGTACCGCCCGACGGTCATACGAGTCCTTGATCGTGAGGGGCGTGTAGTCATGCCCTTTGATGCGGAGTGTTTCTGCCATGTGCGTCACCACACATGACCCCGTGGGCGGTTTAAAAAGGCATACTACGGAAACAGGATGAACAAAAGAAAAAAAGAAGATGATCAGACTGTATACGTCGCTCCTTCGCGTGCGAGGATGACTTCAAGGCCTGGCGCGATCTCGGCTGCGCGGGCTTTTGCGCGCGCTTCTGTCCTGCGCAATGTGTCGTCGTCGTTCATCGGGTCGTGGTGGGTGAGCACGAGTGTTTTCACGCCTGCTGCATGTGCCGTCCCGATGTCGGTCTCCCAGTCGGTGTGGCCCCATCCTGCCTTGTACGCGCTGAGGCTGCCGCTGACGTGGGACGGGTCATACTGGCCGTCTGCGATGACGACATCCGCACCCTTCCACCACTCGATGACTTTCATGTAGTCTGCCGGGACGATCTCGATGTCGGTGCAGTACACGAACGTCTTGCGGTTGCCGTCGCCCGCTGTCTCCGTGAACTTGTAGGAGATGCAGCCGTCGCGGGGGTGCCGCACTTTCGTCGTGTCGACGCGGAGTGCATCCGTCTCGAGCAGCTTGCCTGTCTGTGTGAACTCGCAGGGCTTTACCGCGACGAGCTTGTCCAGGTCGAGTGGGAAGCTCTCGCCTTTGGTGCCATGCATCTGGTTGGCAAGCGCGTTCTGCACGCCGTTGGGCCCGCCCTTGAGGAGCATGCGCGTGCCTTTGTCCGCGTTCCTATGGTACATCTCGGTGGCGCCGCTCGTGCCGACTTTGCCGTACACGACGATCTCATTGCCGGGCACGTATGCTGGCACGAAGAACGGCAAGCCCAGCGTGTGGTCGGTGTGCAGGTGGCTGAAGTACAGGTTTGCCTTGATGGCGGCCTTAGGTGTTGGTCGTTCTGCCATGAGGCGTAACCCCAGCTTGCGGATGCCTGTTCCTGCGTCAAGGATGTGATGGGTGCCGTCTGCGCCTTGCAGGTAGACGCACGTCGTGTTGCCGCCAAATTCCTTTGTCGTGATGTCTGCGTCTGTGGGGACTGGTATGGATCCCCTGGTGCCGTACATGTGTATTTTCATGGTGTGTTCCTCCTCACCGTCCTCTGTAGGAACATCTAGGAATCAGAAATATATGAAATAGAACAGCCTATTTTCGGGCATTTTTCGTAATATTGATATACTTTATGCGCTTTTATCGCGTCATGAGAGTGCTTGCGCCCGAGGCGCTTCGTGTGGCGTTGGATGCCAAGGACTGGTGCGTGCTTGATGCGTTGCTGGACGATCCTCGGCAGCCGATGTCGTCGATCGCGAACGCCTGCGGCCTCTCGCGCCAGTCTGCAGAGTACAGGATCAGGAAGTTGGAGGACGCCAAACTCATCCCTGGCTACCGCACCATCATCAACATCCGCAAGCTCGGCTACGCCTCCTATCACGTGTTCATCAACCTGCACGATCCTGCGCACGAGGAACTCCTACGGGAACGTGCGCAGAAGTCGCCTTGGGTGAACGCTGTCATCACGTACGACGGCATCTACGGCTTCGAGATCTCGATCATGGCGCGTAGCGCTGCAGAGTTCACGACGCACTATCATGACCTCATCAACGGGATACGGATCATCGATGACGAGCCGCTCATCATCCTCGAGACCGTCAAGGCGGACACGTTGCCAAAGAAGTTCATCAAGAAACGTGCGGTGCACAGGCATGATGCCGTGCCGGCGAAGGTCATCGAGTACGCTCCTGATGCGTCAGACATGAGGATCATGAAGCTGCTCGCGGATGATGCATCTTTGACAAAAACAGCGCTCGCCAAGCACGTCGGGCTCTCCAACGATGCCGTCGCGTACAGGCTGAAGAAACTCATGGCGTCGAAACACATCGTGCAGTTCCGTCCCATCATCAATTACGACGTGCTCGGGCTCTCGATCCAAGGGGTGCTATTGAAGGTCAATTACGCAAGCGAACGCTACAAGGAATTTGACGCGTTCCAGCGCGGCACGGACGGCATCATCTGGTCGGCCAAGACCTTCGGCACGTTCGACTACATCATCTACGTACTGACGAGGAACGTGGGCGAGTTCCACGACCTGTTCCGTGAGGTCAAGAGGCGTTTTGGCGACATCATCGAGCGCTACGAACTGCTCTACGCGCACACGCAGTACAAGTACACGTTCATGGCCGACATCATCGCGCAGCCGCCGAGCACGCCTCGCTGATGCCTCTTATCTGGCGCCGCAATACTTGATCAGCTTGTTCGCCCTGAACGCTGCTTTGGAACTGATCTCGTTGAGGTTACCTTCAAGCTCCTTGAAGTACGCCGCGCCGTCATAGTTGGCCGCGAACTTGCTGATCTCAGGTTCGGATCCGTAGAACGCGATGAGGATGTTGGGCGGGCACGCGACGTAGATGGTGAGCGTGCCGTACGGGTCGATCCAGTCCGTGAACTTGTCGCGGTTCATGCTGTAGCCGACCTTGATGACGTTCGCACGGTCGCGGAACTCGATGGCCTTGGCGCCCGAAGGAAGATCGGTCAGTGAGATGTTGGTGTACAGCGTGAACGACGCGTTCTGCGGCGCGTAGATGCCCTGGAGTTGCTCGCTGATGAACGTGCGACGTTGGGGCTGGTACTCTTCGAGCAGCGCCATCGCGCCTTCGACATCGGTGAAGTAGTCGCTCTGGGCGTTGACAGAGAGCACGTCGATGTTGCCCGAACCGTAGAACGTGAAGCCGTCATAGCTCACGTCTTCATAGTGTTTGGCAGGCACTTCGTCCTTGATGAGCGGGACAGGGTAGGCGAACACGCGGCTCAATTCTTTAGTGACGTCCGCGACTGTGCGCGCACCGACAGGCAGCACTTCCTCGGCCGGTGTCGGCGCCGGGACAGGCGCTTCCGCGTTGTCACAGACCCGGTTGTTATTGTTGTCGAGACAGCAGGATGCGCCGAGCTGGACATAGGGCGCCTTGCACGTGATGGCAGGCGCGCACGCGGCGAGCAGGAGAAGTATCAACGTGATGTATGTCTTCATATCAGGTCCACCTCGGTTTCCACCCGGTAAGGGCGATCGTATTCAAATGTCTCACGGTCAAGGATAAGGATCATCTGCAGTAATTCCTCACACGCAACAGGTTGCCTGCCGCGTCCTGCACCACATAGGTCCGGTCAGAGAGACGCTGGACGATTGTCCCCGGCCGTAGCGGCCAGCACACCCTCTTGATCGGCCACGTCAATGGATTGCTCAACGCGGAAGAAGGCACCCACGTGCAGCCTTCGTATTTGGCACAGGACGCGTCGTCCTTTGCCTGGTCGCAGAACGGTTTCCATCCTGCCGCGAGCGACGGATCATTGACGCACGAAAGGCTCACTTCGCACGTGCCAAGCGAGCCAAGAGTGACAGGACGTTGTGCGAGCGCAGAGACAGGTAGTCGTGCGGTGGGTCCTGCGATGAGCATGGCGGCGCCCGCGATGCCCACACCGATGATCATGCCGACGACAAGCGTTGCGATGATACCGAGCGGAGAAGACGCGCCGCCTGACGCCAGCCTTGCAGCGTCTCGTGCGAGCGTGCCTACAACCCTGCCTCCTTTGATCGCGGTTACCATACTGTGACCTCGTCCGTTCCTGAAGCCCGGGAGCTATATAAACTATGCTGGAACAGGTGTGCATGCATCATCAGTCCTTCTCCATGTCCTTGAGGCGTCTGCGGATATCGTCAAGGCTCAACTGTTTCTTCTCGGCGACGGCAGGCTTCGTGGGCGACGCGGTCGTTGGGGGTTGCGTGCTTGGTGCCTGACTCTTCAGGGGCACTGCGACGGGCAGGGCCGCGGGCGACAGCATCCTTCTCGCAAGGTGCTTGACCACGGTGATCGCTGCCAGGGTGAGCACGATGAGCGCGCCGGCAAGGACAGGGATGCTCTTGCAGGAGAGGAGCTCGATGGCTGCCGCGATGGCCGCAAGGGTGGCGAGGCCGACCGTGATCGTGTTGTGCATGCTGTCGATCTTCCTGCCGCGCACAAGACGCAGCATGGGACCGACGAGGAGCAGGAGGAACGCGAGCATGAGCAGCACGCCTTGCGTCGCGGGCAATGCCGAGCACAATGTCTGCGGCGTGAAGAATGCGCAGTCCTGCGGGCAGGTCGAACGCGTCTCATCGATGCCGCAATACCCGTTGCCGCACCCGCACTGCAGCGGCTGGGGCGCCTGCTCTTGCGCCACAGGTTTGCCGAGCACGACGTAATAGCTGTCGGGCGTGCAGTCGCGGATGACGAGCTTCACGTACTGGTTGCGGCCGAGCGAGAACGAGTCGCCGTCTTTGGCGTGTTCGCGCGCGATGATGCGCAGCGAGAGCGGCTCGTCAAGCAGGCCCGTGTGCGTGGTGCCAAGGCCGTAATAATCGTTGCAGCTGTCGTTGATCTGACGGTCGCCGATGCGTTGCGCGCTCTCGAGCGCGACGATGCCATCGGACGTGACCGGCGCCTGGATGCCGTAATCCTTGGTTCCAGCGACGACGACGTAGTCCACGCCCGGGACGCGGTCGATCGGCTGCGCCTTTGCGATCTCGTTGAACACGCTCGTCTCGACCTTGAAGTAGCGCGCGATGGTCTCGGTGTTGAGCAGCACGTTGGCGACGCCTGTCACGACGTTCCGTGGCAGGATGCCTGTGTTGGGCGCCGCGATGATGATCGCCTTCTTGACGCTCCCGAGCATCGTGTAGCGATTGATGTCCCTACGGTGCTGCTCCCACGCGTACTTGAGGCTTTTCTGGATGACGAGCCCTCCCGTGCTGTGGCCGGCGAGCGTGATGCGTGGATAGGGTGAATGGAGGCGCTCAAGCGCGTCCGCGAGCTGGCGCGCGGTCGTGTCGAGCGACTGGTTGAACGGATAACCGAACGTGTAGACCGCGTAGGGCTGGCTCGTCGCCTTGACCTCGTTGATGAACGGATCGAAGGTGGTCTCGTCGCTCAGCAGCCCGTGCACGAACACGATGGCGTCACGCGCGCCGACAGGGTTGTGGACCAGCCGGATGCGTGGCGTGTCGCATGCCTTGCACACGTCGCCCGCGAGCGCGATGACGGCGATGTCGTCATGCAGCAGGCCAGGCAGATTGTCGGTGCGGTAGATGAGGGCGGTGCCGTTGCTCGTCGATGGCAGCACGTGCCAGGAACCGTCGTACCATTGGAGCATGACGACCGACCCCGCGTCCAGGTGTTCGATGAGAGGGTACGACATCTGCACGAGCAGCGACCCTTTCTTGACGCCGGATGCGCGGATCTGCAGCGGCGCACCGATGAGGTTGAGCGTGGGGTTGAGCGGTTGCTGCAATGGCACGTCAGGCACGCCGATGGTCACGTCGACCGCGCTCTCAAGCCCGCTGAAGATGACACGGCTGCCGCCCACCTCGAGCAGACCGCTCGAACCGGTGATGCGACGCTGGATCGTGTTGATGACGGTCACGTTCTCGGCGACGAACGGCCTGTTGTCGAGGAGCGTCTCCTTGAACTTCTCCGCGAGCGTCAGGTTGCCGCACAAGAGCCGCTCGCGCGTCACGACGTTGGGCGTCTCGCCGCAACTCCCTGCGGCGCAACGCATGACCTTGAAATCGCTGTACGTGTCGGGCATGTTGAGGGTGATATCAAGAGCATCGCCTTGACAGCTGAGCCCGAACGGTTCGGACACTTGGACGTAGCCGCGCGGCGCGTTGAAGAGACGGGCGCCTGGCGGCGCGCGCCGCAGCTGGACGTCGGTCGTCACGTTGGTGAATTCGACGCAGGCGACCTGCTGTTCGGCCGGCGGCAGCCCTGGCTGCGGCTGCACGACCGCGTCGGCCACCGGCATGAGCGTCACGGGGATGATGACATCCTGGTCGGTGGCGGAGAACGACGAACTGACCGGCTCGTAGCCGGGCACGGCGACGTCGTAGCTGTAGTCGCCGGGTTCGACGCCGTGGAAGACGATGTGTTTAGCCTGCTCCTCAAGGCCTGCGAGCTCGGTGAACACCGCCCGTCCTTGGATCGTGATGGTGCTGGGCAGGGCGATCTCGGCTGTGAGCGCCTCGCCCTTGTACACGCGGCGTACGTCGACGCGTGCGTCCGCAGGGACCGCGTCCTCCCGCAGTCCTTGGAATTCGAACGTCACCGTGGGCAGCTGTTGCGAGACGCGCACGAGTCCGACATCAGCAACGAGCGGTTCTGTGCCGACTTCGAGCGTGGCCTCGAAGGGCCAGTACCCGGGCGAGCGGATCCTGAACAAGTACGTGCCGCCCACCATTGGGTCGAAGAGCGTCCTGCCTGCCGCGTCGGTGATGCCATCCAGCCCGTCGATCTCCACGCTCGAACCAGGCAGATCGATAGCTGTGTCGTCGTCGAAGACGTGGAAGATGACGTAGGTTGCGGGCATGGTGGTCTCGAAGAGCGCGACATCGACGCGGACATCCTGGTCCTCGACGACGACGCTGCCCGTGACGGTCTGCCTTCCTGCGAACGCGACCGTGAACGTGTGGACGCCCGGCGTGACGTCGCTGATACGGATGCCTCCCTGTCCGTCTGTCGTGCCGATCTGCCGGTCGAAGCGGACCTGTGCGCCGCCAAGACCGCGCTCGGGATCCAGGCCGTCGAAGACGTGGAACGTCACGCGCGGCGGCACGAGCCGCTCGAGCGCGATGGTGACTGTGGCATCTGTGCCTGCCGCAGTGATGCTGCCATCTCCTTGAGAATGGCCCGCATGGAGCGCATCATATGAATAACTCCCTGCAGGAACGGATGGTATGACAACGGTGCCATCCTCGCCTGTGACCGCCGAGCGGCCTGCCACCGTGATGATGGTGTTCGCGAGCGGCGCCTGCGTGGTGTCGTCGATGACGTTGAATGTGAGCTGCATTGCAGGCAGGCCTTGCGCGAAGAGCGGCATGTCGAGTGATGAACGGCTCGCGCTGACCGTCGTCTCGCCGTAGGACGTCACGAATCCTGGCGCGCTCGCGCTGTACACGTGCGTGCCTGCGGCGAGGTCCTGCGCGATCGCACGGCCCTCTTCGTCCGTGGTGAACGTCATGCCTGCGAACGCCAGCGTGGCGCCGGGGATGTCCTGTCCTGTCGCGCCGTCGAACACGTGCATGCCAACGATGGCCCGCAGTTCGAAGGGGTACATCACTGCGTCGACCACCACGTCTTGGGCGCCCACGACCACCGAACCGTGGACCGCCACGTACCCGAACGCCTCGACATCGTAGGGATACGTGCCTGGGAGTGCATGGATGAGCACCACGGTGCCATCCGGCCCTGTGACGAACTGCTCGCCGCCGATGCGCACGAGCGCGTCAGGCAGCGGGCGGGTGCTGACGCCGTCGGTGACCGCGAACGTGAGCCGCACAGGCAGTGGCGGTTCTCGGGAGAGGACGACACGTTTGGCGATGTCCATGCCGTTGGCGTCGATCGCGCCTGATTCCGGGAGCCAGCCGGCGAACGTGGCGTCATAGGGATGGCTGCCAGCCCGCACGTCAGCGAAGGAGGCAGTGCCGTCCGCTCCTGTGGATGCGACGCGCTCGCCGAACGTCAGTGAGACGCCTTCGAGCGGGCGCTGGTCCGCATCGACGACGACGAACGTGACTGTCGCGGCAGGAAGGGTGTCGGCATGGAGCGCGACCTCTTGCGTCACGTCAGAATCGTCCACGACGACCGCTGATGCACGCACGACGGTGTATCCAGGGGCCTGCGCGCTGTAGGGATGGCTGCCTGCCGCGACTGCCGCGAAGATCGCGCGGCCATCCGCGTCCGTGGACGCGGCACGCTCGTCCATCCGGACCTCGACGTTCTCGAGCGGCGCTCCGGATGTCGCGTCGACGACGTGGAACGAGACCATGCGTTGCGCGATGCGCGCCTCGAGCATGACGTCCACGTCGACGTCGCGGCCGACGACGGTCACAACGCCCTCGCGCGCGGCGTGCGACGCGTATCCTTGGACGACGACGTCATAGATGTACGTGCCTGAAGGGATGTCCGCGAACAAGGCGACACCGTTGCGGTCGGTCGTCGCATCCTGGCTCGCGAAGCGCACGGACGCGCCGATCACGGGCGCGGCCGAAGCGTCCTGCACCGTGAATGTCACGCGCGCTCCCGGGAGGTCCTGGCTGGAGAACGGTAGCCTGACCAGCGTGGCGCCAAGGACTGTCACGGCGCCTGTGAGCGGCAGGTAATCGTCGAACGTGGCGCCGTAGACGTACTCGCCTCGCGCGACGTCGCTGAATGTCGCGAAGCCATCCGCGTCGGTGGTCGCCTCGCGGCCGCCGAGTTTCACGCTCGCGCCAGGCAGGCCTTGGCCTGTGACCGTGTCGATGGCAAGGAACGTGAGCGTGGCGGGCGGCAGGCGTTCCTTCACCAGCGCGACCTCGACAGTCATATCCGCATGGACCGTGACCAAGCTGGTCATCGGGATGTAGGAAGGCCCGGTGACGGTGTACGTGTATGCTGCGGAAGGGAGCGCGTCGATCGAGACCAAGCCCTGCGCCCCTGTCGTGACGCTATGCTCTGCGATGTCGACCGTGGCGTCCTGCACAGGCGCGCCGCTGGCCGCGTCGATGACGTGGAATACGACATTCGAGGGAAGCAGTGACGTCGAGAACAACGGGACGTCGACGACGCCATCCGACGATCCCACCGTCACGCTGCCATCCGCGGCGTCATACCCCGCGGCCGCGACACCATAATTGAACGTCCCTATGGTCATCCCCAAGAAGACGGCGATGCCCGCGTCGTCCGTCACCGCTTGGCGGTCGCCGATGCGCACGGCAGCGCCTGCGATGGGCTCGCCGCGCACGCCGTCCGTGACGCGGAGCGTGAGCGTGGTGGGTGCGTCCTCGTTCGTGAGCGGCGCCAGCACCGTCATGTCGTGGTGGGCAAGCACCGCCGTGCCGCTGACCGTCTTGTACGACGCCGCGTCGATGCTGTAGGGATAGCTGCCCGCAGGGAGCTGGTTGATGCGTGCGTCGCCATGGCTGTCGGTGCTGAGCGTCACGCCCGCGACACGCACCGATGCGCCCACGACCGGCGTTCCTGTGGCGAGGTCGAACGCGTGGATGAGGAGGCTCACCACAGTGCGTTGCCGGATCAGCGTCACCTGCACTGTCGTGTCCGCTCCTGCTGACGTGACGGTGCCAGTGCTTGCCAGGTATCCGGATGCTTCGACGACGAACGAGTATGCGCCGGCTGCGACGTTGCGCAACGTGATTGTGCCGCTCCCGCCAGCAGTGCCGCTTCTGCCGTCCATGGCCACGGACGCACCTGCAATGTCTGCGCCGCTCACTTCATCGGTGATGTGGAACGTGACTGACTTCGGAGGGACCGCGGTCTTGAAGAGCGGGACGCGGATAGTGATGGGCCTGCCGCTGACGGTGGCCTTTCCACGGACGTTCGCGTACTCACCGCTCGAGACTTCGTACGGGATGGTGCCTGCTTCGATGCCGCTGAATGTCGCGGTGCCTTGGTCGTCGGTGGTCGCGCTGCGGTCGCCGAACGTGATGCCATGGCCTGCGAGCGGGGCGTCTGAGGGGCCGTCGATGACGATGAACGTGACGTCTGCGGGCCGCGCATCAGGGTCGAGTTGGATGTCGACGTCGACGTCCGTGCCTGCGACCGACACGAAGCGGCCGATGCCACCATAGCCTGTCGCGGATACTGTGTAGCTGTACATGCCTGCAGGGAGGCCGTTGAACCTGACCCGTCCTGCGTTGTCCGTCACTGCGCGCGAGATGCCGAGGTCTACTTGCGCGCCGCTGATGGCGACGCCTGTGGCTTTGTCAGTGACGCGTATGGTCACGCCGGCAGGCGTCACGGTCACCGCAGAAAGGGGGACGTGGACGGTGAGCGGCGTCGTGCCGACATGCACGGTCTGCGCATGGGTAGGATATCCTGGTGTCGTGACCCTGATGTCGAGCGTCCCGGGCAACAGTGCCGGAAGCAGGACGTGGCCGCTCTGGTCGGTGTGCGACGTCGTGCCCTGCGCGTCGACGATCGCGCCGTTGATGCCTGCGCCGTTCAGCGCGTCATACACGTGGATCGTGACAGGGACGGCAGGCGTCGTACTGCTGTAGAGCGGCAGGTTGACGACGAAGCTCTGCACGCCAAGGATGAACGACTGCAGTACCGGGAGGAATCCTGCCGCGCTCGCCCCTGCGACGTGGCTGCCTGGCGCGACAGGGCTGTAGATCGTCTGACCTTGGAGGTCGGTCGAGTGTGGCACCGCATCAAGCTGTGTGGTCGCGCCGGCGAGGTCGACGCCGGTGGCGCCGTTGTAGGTGTGGATGATGACGCTCAGCGGCACAGGGGGCAGCACGAACATGGTGCTCTGGATGTCGCCGCATTGCGGCGCGCTCGCCGATCCTGTGACGGTCTGGTATCCTGCGGCGCGGACGATGAACGGGTACGTGCCGGGCTTGACGTCAGGGATGATCGCGTCGCCGTGGTTGTTCGTGGTGGCGTCGAGTCCGTCGAGCGTGACATGCGCGGCAAGCGGCCTGCCGCTCACGCCGTCATACACGTGGAACGCGCACGTGGCAGGCGGTTGTTCGACGACAGGCAGCGGCGGGCACATGGCGGGCGGCTTGGGACAGATGAATGCCGCGGCTTGCGGCGCCATTGGTGCACAGAGCGCCGCGTTGGGCACGGCAGGATTGAATGCCAGACCGAACTGAGCGTGGCACACCTCCGCATCGGAAAGCACGGCGACTTCTTTTGATGGGCACGTCGTCTTTTTCTGGGACGAGAACACCGTCCCTGTCGGCGTGCGGGTGCACGTGTACGAATAGCACGTGACCTGGCGCGCGACCGGGCATGCCGGCGCAGGGAAGCCTGACACGGTGAAGCTGTTGCCGGTGCAGCCGTCGAAGCACTCGCGGGTGCATGGCTTGGCTGACGGGATCGAGAACAACGGACTGGAGCCCTCGCAGACCTCGCGCGAGGTGACCTTGAATTTCACCTCGCCTGTCGGCTCAGTGCATTCGCCTTGGATATCATACACCGTGGTCTTGTCGCATCCCTCATCGGTGGGCCCGTCCGCGCCCTGTGCGCCCGTGATGCTTGGCAATTGCACGTAGGTCCGTTCTGCGACGATCGCTAATGAAAGGATGAAGATGGCAGCGAGTGGCAGCAAGAAGACTTCCAGCTGTCGCGGGCGTTGGGTTACCATCATGCACTGCTCTTTTTACTATATTATACAGGGATGACTGCCTTTTTAAGGGTTTCGCGCCGATGCGCATCCCATACACGCAAGGTTAAAGAACAACACGAGAGTACCGCGCGATAGTGAAAGGGGGAGTGGGATGATCAACAGCGAGGAACGACAATCATTGCCTCTTGGCAGAGCGCTGCTTGTCGTGGCCGTGCTCGCGTGCACGTTCCTTCTCGTCTACAGCCCTCATCTCGCGTACAAGTACCGTTACCATTATGACGAATGGCGCAGCATGACCGCAGCCCGACGTATGGCCGAAGGTATCTACGAACGCAACAGCCTGGGGTTCGAGGCAGGGTTCCACGTCTTCTTGCGCGGAGTCTACGCGGTCGTCGACCTCGTCGACATATATCGGTTCCTGCCTGCGCTGTGGGCCTTGATCGGGTCGGTCGTGGTGTTCTTCTACACGAGGAAGTGCTCGCAACGATTCTGGACCGCGCTTGCGGCCATGGTCTTCTTCGCGTCGATACGCTCAAGCGCGGACAACCTGCTCGGACTGTGGTTCTTCACGCCCTTGTCGTTCGCTATTCCCCTGATCTACGGGTTCGTGTGGCTGTTCGGAGACGCGCTCGGACAACACGACATCAAGAAGCTGGCGTGGAGCGCGCTGCTCTACGCTGCGCTCATCGTCTCCCACCCGATCTCTGCGACCTTCTTGATTCCGCTCATCGTGATCCACGCAGCGATGCATCGTGCGTTCGTGCTGCGCCACTGGCGCGCCTGCATCGCGATAGGTGCGGTCGTCGTCATGGCCGCGACGATCATCACGTGGACATCAGGGGCGACGTGGTCGACGATCACGTCCAGGCTCGTCTATGACAAGAGCTGGGACGGATTCGACTTCGTGCCGCTCACGTGGGGATACAGTTTTGTGGGCGTGTTGTTCGCGCTACTCGGCGCAGGCGTCGCGTGGCATCGACGACAATTGTTACTCCTGCTCTGGCCTGCGACGACACTGGCCTTGGTGTTCTCATACCACCTCTTCGGGAACACCATCGCCTTCGCGCCCTACTCGCGCATGTTTTACTATTTCATCCTCGGCCTGCCGATCCTGAGTGCATACGGACTGACGCTCGCCATCACATGGATCCGGACGTCGCTGCAGGATGTGCCGCGGCCCATGATGTGCGCCGTCATCGTCGTGATCGTGGCGCTCACCGTGTTCGGGTCGCTCTTCGGGTATCCCGAAGGAAAAGTGCCGGTCCAGTTCATCGACGATGAAGACGTCGCCGCGTTGCGCTTCCTCGGCGAGTATGACGCGTCGCTCTCGCCGATCATCGTGCTGCCAGACGGCCTGACCGTGGCCGCCTACGCGGTCTCGGGCCATCCGATCATCGGCGAGTATTACTTCAACGATGAGCGGACGGAGGAGCGGCGTTTCTTCACGTCGGATTGCGCGACGCGCGAGGGCATCATCAAGGTCAATGCCGTAGCGTACGTTGTCTCCCGCGAACGGCTGGACTGCGGATGGCAGAAGATCTACGACGAACGCGACGTCATCTACAGGGTGGCGCCATGAACTACTCGTTCGTCCTTCCTTGCCGTAACGAGGAGAGGACGTTGCGCGCCTGCATCGAGAGGATCAGGACCGCGATGGCATCGATGGATGAAACGAGCTACGAGATCGTCGTGTCGGATTCCTCGACGGACCGCAGCCCCGATGTCGCGCGGCAGATGGGCGTCGTGCTCGTCAAGCACGACAAGGAAGGGTACGGCCGCGCATACATGGAGGGCGTGGCGCGCTCGCGCGGCCGGGTCCTGGTCTTGGGCGACGCGGACGACACGTATGATTTCCGGGAGATACCCGCATTGCTGCGCCACATCGACACGCATGACCTTATCATGGGACGACGTGCGCACATCCATGCAGGAGCGATGCCATGGCTGCACCGGTACGTCGGCAATCCTTTGCTCTCAGGCATGATGAGCATGCTCTTCGGCAGGAAGGTCCGGGACTGCCAGTCCGGACTGAGAGTCATGCGCAGAGAGGTGTTCGATGCTCTTCGCCTGCGGGCGAGCGGCATGGAGTTCGCCTCGGAGATGGTGATCAAGGCGGTCCGTGCAGGGATGCGTATCAAGGAAGTGCCCATCCATTATTATCCGCGCAAGAGCGCGTCGAAACTGCGCTCGTTCCCTGACGGCTGGAAGAACATCAGGTTCATGCTGCTCTACAGTCCGCTGTTCCTGTTCTTCGCGCCAGGCGCGCTGCTCTTCGTCATCGGTGTCATCACAATGACACGACTGTATTTCGGAGACATCCATATCGGCGATGTCACGCTCTACCACCATCCGATGTTCATCGCATCACTCTCCGTCCTGACAGGGTTCCAGTTGGTCGTGTTCGCGCTGTTCACCAAGGCGTTCGCCGCGAACCA
>CAYHOF010000020.1:0-3229 GCA_964358315.1 uncultured Methanosarcinales archaeon | reverse complement strand
CGCGAACCATCTCGGGGAGAAGAGCGATCTTGTCAGGACGCTGGCAAAGACGCTCACGCTCGAGCGCACCATCCTGATCGGCGGCATCGTGTCCCTGCTCGGCCTTGTCGCTGGCCTCACCATCCTCATCCGTTGGATCGACACGGGCTTTGGCGCGCTCGAACAGACCAAGCTCGCCATCGTCATGATGACGTTGTTCTTTCTGGGCATCCAGACCGTCTCTTCGGGGTTCATGCTCAGCATCCTGGCGGTGAAAAGCGCATGACATTCACCGATATCGCATTGCGGACGCTCGGCACGGCAGCGCTTCTGCTGCCAGGCATCCTGTTGTCGTTCGTCATCATGCGCACGGCGACGCTCGCGATGCGGGCCGCATCCGCCATCGTGCTCGGTCTATGCACCATCATCCTTGTCGGCTCGGTGCTCGCGTTCCTCGACAGCATGACGGTCGTCAACGTGCTCATTGCACTCTCCGTCCTCTCATTCGTGTTCATGATCGTGCTTGTGCGTTCACGACGCAGCATTGGAATCATCAGCGAGCCCCACCAGTGGGCCGTGCTTGCGCTAGCTGCGGCAGGCGTGCTGTGGCGCACGTTCCTGTTCTGGATCGCAGAGGTCAAGGGCGACGCGTTCGGGTACGCGCCGCACATCATCATGAAGTCGCTCGCCGAGCGTCATTCATGGCTCATCAAGGTGCCCAACCTTTCGTTCTACACCGGCATGGTCAAGGACCACGCGAAATACATCGGTGGCGAGATCCTGCATCTTGTGTGGGACGCGACCGCGCTCGACACCCGCGTCATGCCGCTCGTCCTAGCGCTCTTCACGGCAGCGACGATCCTGCTCACGTACCACGTCGTGCGCCGCTACACGCAACGGACCGGTCTTGCCTTCGTCGCTGCGGCCGTCATGGCCATCGGCCCTGCCGAGATATGGCAGTTGACGTACACGTTCTGGGCGCACCCGCTCGCCATGATCGTGCTCCTGTTGTTGTTCATCACGTTCATCGAAGACAGCGCGGCGTACCGCTGGCTCACAGGCATCGTGTGCGTCGCGACGCTGCTCTCGTATTACACGGCGTCCATCATGATCGTGGTGCTCTGCGCAGGATTCATCGTGGCGACGATGACGCGCAGGCTCATCGACCGGCGGTCCCGCGTGCTGACAGCCAACACCGCGTTCTTCCTCTGCATGCTCTTCCTCGGACTATTGTTCGTGTACGGCATCGCAGACATGTCCAAGTACACCACACAGAACATCGTCGCGCTCAAGACGACGGTGGCCAAGGCCACGCCTGCGACAGTCGAGCGGCCACCCACCGGCTACGTGACGCCGGCGAACGTACGCATAGGAAACATATCGTTTTTGTGGATAGAAGAGCGACTGCTGCTCTTGTGCGGCCTGACCTTCTTCATCTATCTGCTGGTCGCCAGACCCGTGCTACGTGACATGAACATCCTCCTCGCGCTCATCCCGGCATGCATGCTCTCTGTCGCGTTCCACGTCGTGCACATGCCGGATCGCGCCTACGATTATTTCGCGTGGCTTGCCATCGCCGCCCTTCGTCTGCCGAAGAGGATCCTCCTTCCCTGCTGCATCATCCTGCTGCTCTTCTTCGCAGGATCGGTGACGTATCGCGCGGACAGCTTCCCGTTCCTGACCTATCCTGATGCAGAACGTGACGCGGCTGCCTGGATCAAGCTCAACATCAACGGCACGGTGTTCAGCGACGAGACGTTCGCCAACGTCCTCATCCAGCGGAACTTCTTCAACGTGCGCGGGATGGCGGACACCGACATGCGCAATATTCCGGTATATTTCAAGGACAATCCACGCGAGGCGTTCGCGACATTGCGGGCGTTCAACGCGACGTACATCGTCATCACTCGTCGGATGCAGGAACAATACATCCTGGGCGTGAACTTCCCGCAGCGGCCGATGAACAATTCGCAGATGTATGAAGACGAGTTCCCGAAGGTCTTCGACAACGGCGACACAAGGATCTACAAGGTGCAGCTGCGATGAAGCGCATCGCCATCTTCCACAACTACATGGACAACATCGGCGGCGCGGAGCGCGTGGGCCTCACGCTCGCGCAAGGCCTTGGCGCCGACATCTACGCGACCGTCGCGAACCGCGACGCGATCAGGCGCATGGGCTTCGACGTCGGCATCAAGACGCTCGGATGGATCCCGACCAACGCGCCCTGGCGGCAACAGATGGCATCCTGGCGGTTCTCACGTCTCGACGTGGCGGACAACTATGACGCATTCATCATTGATGGCGACTGGGCGGTCTCTGCCGCGCCGCGACACAAGCCCAACGTATGGTACGTCCACTCGCCCATCCGTGAGATCTGGGACCTTTATGACTTCACCCGAGAACATCACGTGCGATCGCTGGGCCGTCCCCTCTTCGATACATGGGCACAGTACAATCGCAGACTGAACCGTGAGCATGTCAGGCACGTCGACAGGATCGTCTGCAACTCCACCAACACGCAAGAACGCGTACGCAGGTTCCTTGGACGGGAGTCAGATGTCGTGCATCCTCCTATTGAAACCTCGCAATTCCACTACACCAAGAACGGGCCGTTCTGGCTTAGCGTGAACCGTCTTGTCGCGCATAAACGCGTGGATCTGCAGATGAAGGCATTCGCGCGCATGCCGCACGAACGGCTCGTGATCGTCGGCAGCCACGAACAGTCCAGGCACGTGCAGGAGTATACTGCATATCTGCGCAGCATCAAACCTGAGAACGTCATGCTGCTCGAACAAGTCCCGTTCGCGATGCTGATCGAGCTGTATGCGCACTGCAAGGGATTCATCACCACGTCGCACAACGAGGATTTCGGAATGACGCCGGTCGAAGCGATGGCGTCAGGCAAGCCCGTGATCGCGCCCAACGAAGGCGGCTACAAGGAGAGCGTCATCGACGGCAAGACCGGGACGCTCATCGACGATATCACTGTTGAGAAACTGGTGCGTGCAGTCGGTGACGTCGGATCCTCCACGCGATCATACCGACGTGCGTGCGAGCGCAATGCCGCACGTTTCGACACCTCAGTGTTCCTCGAGAAAATGAGGAGGTACATCGCATGATGCGCGTGTCCGTCATCATACCGGTCCACAACGGCGCCCACACGCTGGCCGAGTGCCTTTGGTCCGTGCTGCGCCAGACACGGCCCGCGGATGAAGTCATCGTTGTCGACAACAACTCAACGGACGAA
>CAYHOF010000019.1:0-28962 GCA_964358315.1 uncultured Methanosarcinales archaeon | reverse complement strand
GGCCGCGACATCGTCGCCTGTATCGCGCAGGTTGGCGGACGACAGCTGTATCTGCGCATGACCTATCCTGACGCTGATGAACGACAGCGCTGCAAGCAGCACGAAGAGGCCCAGCACCGCGTCGAGGGTGAAGACCTGTGCTTTAGTGTTGCAGCCGTAGCCGCATCGTCGCCGTCTCATTGTTGTACACCACGATCCTCTCGACCGCCGCGCCACTGTCATACGCAGAAGTGTTGCCGGCAGACCCGATGACGGATCCATTCAGATATGTGAGTTCGAGATAATAATCGGCGGGCTGGATGTTCCACGCGTCCCGCACCGTCTCCGCGCTGAGGTTGAGGAACGCACTGACTTTCGCTGCCGAGAGCACGTGGTCGGACGACGCGAGCCCGATGATCGTCACGGACGACGCATTCCTCTCCCAACCGCCGGGCACGCCACGGTGCGTGACGAGAAGGTCAGCCACCGCGTTCGCCTTCCATGCGAGGTCCCGCTGCCGCACCCCTGCGTCGACGTTCGCCTGCTGTGTCCGCAGGACCATGAACAACAACGCCAGCGCCACGACAAAGATGGCAAGCGCGATGACCACGTCCATCGAACCGGTCTGCGCTTTCTTATGCATTCGTGACCACCACGGCACCCTCCACGTGCTCCACCGTCACATTGCCCTTCTCGACAAAGAACGTGCCGGCATCGCCATCCGACACGGCATCGATGGGCAGCGTGCAGGTGTAGGATGGCGTGTCGATCACGCGCGTCATGGCATGCACGGTCGCGTTGCCCTCAAGCATCACGTTCACCCTGCTGCCGGGATTGTTGAAGACGCCAGTGATCGCGGCAGCGAGGTTCAGACAGTCCACGCGACCCTGCAGTTCCTCCTGCTTGTCCTGCACCATGCTGCGCTGGCCACCGACCACGATGATGATGCCGACAAGAAAGAGAAGCAGCAGTCCGCTCGCGGCGACGAATTCCAACGACACTTGCGCCTTTCTCATGTTGCGTTGATGAGCACGCCGCCGCTCTCGAGCGCCTCGACCGCCATGCGGAACGTCCCTTGCTCTGCAGGGATTGCGCCGCTGAGGTTGGCACTCGCCAACGTGTGGATCTCGGTCTCCTTGCCACGGACATTGAAGCTGATCGAAACATGCCGTCCACCCACGCTCGTGTTCGTCACACCGCCGGGTAGCGTGATCCATACCAGCCGCCTCGCGCCCGCTCCTGCGAGCGACACGTCATCAGCCGCGTTCGTGAGCGCGTTCGCGGCGTCGTTGACAGACGTCAGTGCGCTCGTCGCGCTGAACTCCCGCACCGCATAATAGAACAGCGGCACGCTCGCGAGCAAGACCATGCCGACCACAACGAGATATTCGATACTCGTCTGCGCCTTGCGTGCTCTCATGCATTGTTGGTAGTGCGAACGCTTCTAAACCCTTCGTTACAATCGGGAAGTGGTATAGTACGGTCGGTACGCTCCACTAACGGCACATGCCGTTGCGGCAATCGTCGCCAAGCATCAAGAACCCTTTCTTTGACCTGCGGATCTTGGAAGATTTCCGTGCCTTTGTCTTTCGTGCAGTCTTTTTTTTCGCCAACGTCGTCGGACCTCCTTTGTGTCGTTCTTGACGCTGAACGAAGTGCTATAAAAAGATTCGGTTTTATCGCCGTTCGTGCCACATGGCGCACAAGAATGCATAATCCGAGAGCCGGTTCAGCTGCTGCGCCATCTCCTTGAAGCGCTCCTTCTCGTTCTCGCCATACGCGCGCCACGCGTCGCGCTCGACCTTGCGCACGTGCACGCGGAACACGTCCCACTTGCAGCTGGTCTCGCTTGTCGGCGTGAACCAGCCAGTGTTGCTGAACGTGACGCCTGCGCGCAACGTCGTGATGCTTTCATCAAGCAACTGCAGACGCTCGTCATGCCGCAGGTCTTGCACCTTGACGAGTGCGACCATCATGTCGGTGATCATGTCCGCGATCCAGGGTGGCCGTGTGGGCAACGTGTGCGAAAGCGTCCGTAGCAGATCCAGCCCGCCCATGAGCTCGATGCGCGCGTCATCCTTGCCCACGAAGCCATGCATGCCAAGGCTCGTACGGCCCTGGTCGCCGGTGCGGGTCGTGACGACCTTGCGGTCCGTCACCGTGTTGTCGGCAGGAAGTTTGCTGTCGGTCTCCATCACGAAATACTGCACTTGCTGAACCCGCATTGCGTGCAGGTCGAGCAGCCCTCCTTGAACGCCATCTTGCCCTTGCATTCAGGGCAGGACGCCTTGTCGGCAGCGCTCGCGAGCGCGACCTGGCTGTACTTCTGCGCCAATTCCGTGGCGCTGAGCGCGTGCTCGTCCGCCGAACGGTTGACGCTTGCGATGTTCATGACCTGGTTGTCGAGGCTGCCGTCGCGGTAGACCGTGACGCCTTTGCAGCCCAGCTTCCACGCGAGCAGGTAGCCGTTGCGCACGTCGTCGATGGTCGCCGAGCGCGGGAAGTTGATCGTCTTGCTGATCGCGCTGTCGCAGTGCTTCTGGAACGCGGCCTGCATGCGGATGTGCCACTCGGGCGTGATGTCCTGCGCTGTCACGAACACGCGCTTGACGTCCGCCGGGATGTCTTCGATGCCCTGGATGCTGCCCTTCTGCGCGATCTCGCGCATGAGCGACTCCGAATAGAAGCCCCTGGCCTTCGCGATCCTCTCGAACCATTCGTTGACGTACACGAGCTCGGTGCCGTCCATCACGTTCTTGATGTAACAGATGGCGAAGTTCGGCTCGAGCCCGCCTGACGCCTCCGCGATCATGCCGATCGTGCCCGTGGGCGCGACCGTGACCACGGTGCTGTTGCGGCGCTTCTTGCCTGCCTTCTCATGCGCGCTGCCCTTCCAGTACGGGAAGCAGCCGCGCTCTTCCGCGAGCTTCTGGCTCGCGCGGTCCGCTTCCTCATAGATGAACTGCATGACCTGCTCGCCCCACTGCAGCCCTTCCTCGCTGTCGTACGCGACGCCAAGGCGGAACAGCACGTCGGCAAAGCCCATGAGGCCGAGGCCGATCTTGCGCGTGCCTTTGGTCATCTGCTCGATCTCAGCAACAGGGTAGCGGTTCATGTCGATGACGTTGTCCAAGAAGTGCACGGTGGTGTGCGTGAGCGTGCGCAGCTTCTCCCAGTCGAACTTGTTGTCGCGCGTCATGCACGTGTTGAGGTTGATGCTGCCCAGGTTGCAGCTCTCGTAGGGCATCAGTGGCTGCTCGCCACAGGGGTTCGTCGCCTCGATCTCGGCGATGTGGCGCACGGGGTTGTGCTCGTTGATGCGGTCGATGAACACGAGGCCCGGGTCGCCGCGCGCCCACGCGATGGCCAGGATGTTGTCGAAGACGGCGCGCGCGCTCAAGCGCGAATACGCCTTCTTCGAGTGCGGATTGACGAGCTCGTACTCCGTGTCGTTGATCACGGCGTTCATGAACCTGTTCGTCGCCGCGACGCTGATGTTGAAGTTGTTGAGCGTCTTGCCGTCCGCCTTGAGGTTGATGAACTCGAGGATGTCGGGGTGGTCGACGCGCAGGATGCCCATGTTGGCGCCACGGCGCTTGCCGCCCTGCTTGATCTGCTGCGTCATGGTGTCGAAGATCTTCATGAAGCTGATGGGGCCTGAACTGACGCCCATCGTGCTCTTGACCACGTCGTTCTTGGGACGCAGCCTGCTGAACGAGAAGCCCGTGCCGCCGCCGCTCTTGTGGATGATGGCTGCGTGCTTGAGCGCCTCGAAGATGCCCTCGATGCTGTCGCCCACCGGCACGACGAAGCACGCGCTCAGCTGCTGGATGTCCGTGCCCGCGTTCATGATGGTCGGGCTGTTCGGGATGAATTCGAGCTCGCTCATCATGGCGTGGAACTTGTCGGAAGCGACTTTGACGTCGCCGCCATAGAGCGCGTCGGCCGCGGCGATGTTGTCCGCGATGCGGCGCCACATCCGGGAGGGCGTCTCGATGACCTTGCCCGTGTCCTTGTTGCGCAGCAGGTAGCGGCGTTCAAGGACGGTGAGCGCGTTGAGGCTGAGGTTGGACTTCTCGTCAGTGAGCCCACCAAGGAGCGCCTTGGCGGCTTCGCGTTTCTTGCTGTGCTCAGCGCGGTAGAGGATGTATGCCTTGGCGGTCTTGGCATGGCCTTCCTCGATGAGCACTTTCTCGACGATGTCTTGGACGTCCTCGACGCCAGGCACCTTGCCCGCGAACTGCCCTTCGACGTGCTCGGCGACCTTCTTGGAGAGCTGGTCCGCCAACTGCAGATCATGGCCGCCGACGGATTCCGCCGCGCGGAAAATCGCCGTCGTGATCTTGTGCCGGTCGAACTCGACCAGTCTGCCATCGCGCTTCCGTACCTGTCGTACCGCCACTGTCTCCAACACCATCTTCTTGCTACCTCCAACCTATACTTTCGCAACCTTGCGTAAACGCTCTATCTCTTCCGTGAATTGCCGCGCGTCCTTGAAGCTCCTGTAGACCGACGCGTAGCGCACGTATGCGACCTCGTCGATCTGTTGCAGTTGTTCCATGACGAACTGGCCTATCCTGCGACTGGGAACCTCGTTCTTGTTCGACTGCCGCAGCTGGCTCTCGATCTCGGTCACCGCGCGCTCGATGCGCTCGCGTGGGATGGACCGTTTCTCGCATGCACGGAGCATGCCGTGCAGGATCTTGGCGCGCTCGAACGATTCGAGGCTGCCGTCTTTTTTTATGACAGAAATCTGGACCGATTCCACGTTCTCGTACGTGGTGAACCGTTTCTCGCACTTGAGGCATTCCCTGCGCCTGCGCACCGCGTCCGCCTCGCCGCTCTCGCGGGAGTCGACGACTTTCGTGTCTTCATTGAGGCAGTACGGGCAGCGCATAGTGGTTCTCTTGTTGAGCGGCGCGCACATCTGCCACAACGCGTTGTGGTCTTCGTTCCGACGACATCCGACGATGCGTTCGGGCAGAAAAACACTATATGTTGTGGTTGTTGGCCTCTCTTTTCTACAATGCGCTTTGGTGGCAGCGATTAATAAATGTGTACGCAACCAACAACAACAGTTCAAAACATATAGCTTCTACACAACATGTTGTTATTTGTGAGTGGGATGGGACACAATCGACGGAGAAATCAAGAACGCGAATTTTCCTAGGAATGTTGAAGAATTATTTGCAACGGGAAAAGAAATTTGATCAGTGCGAACAACCGCACGATCCGCCACCGTTGCCACTGCCGCAGCCACAACCGCCGGATCCGCAACCGCATCCTTCCTTCTTGTTCGGGTTGTTGACCTTGAAGCCGCCGCCTTCGACATCTTCGAGGAAGTCGACGGTGCTGCCGCGCAGGAGTTCAAGAGAGTTCTTGTCGACGAAGATCTTCACGCCGCGGTCCTCGAAGACTTCATCCTCGGGCCGTGCCTTGGCCTCGAACTGCATGTCGTACGTGAAGCCGGCATTGCCGCCAGGCGTGATCATGACACGCAAGCCCTCGCCCGCCCTTCCTTCGGACGCGATGAATTCGTGCAGTTTCGCCGCGGCGAGCTCGGTGAGCTTCACAGGTGCGCCACGTGATGAATCAGCGATAGCGTCATTGATGTCCTTGACCATGCTCTCGACGTCCTTCTCCGTCATGCCATGCCCGAGCGCTCCCTGCTCGACCGTCTCGTACGGCGACACGTGGCATCCCACGCAGTGCAGGCCATAGCTGAGGATCACGGGAACGGCCATCGGATACTTCTCGACGACCTCGGCGATCGGCATGTCCTTGCGCACTGCTTCTGTCATGGTGATGGGTACGACGTCAACATATTTAATCTTTACAGCCCGAATGCTTCGGTGAGCTCACGGACTTTCTTGTAGTCGACGAGAAACTTGATGCCTTGTTCCGTGATGCCGTAGTGCTGCTTGCCGTTCTTCTCGCGCGCGTCGATCATGCCTTTGACCGAGAGTTGTTCGATGTATTCCTTCATGCGCGCGTGCGAAAGGTTTGACTTGTAGAGCAAATGCGTGGGCCTGATGATGCCTCCCTTGTCCTGGATGGCCTGGAGGATGTCGTAGATGATCTCCAGCTGGTTGCGGCGTTCACTCATTGGAGAGCACCTTCCAGAGCGTCTTGAGAACGATGAGGTAGGCAATGAGGCGCACGCCGTACGCGGCCGCGATGAGGGCGGGTTCGGCGCTCGCGAGCAGGAACAGGAATGGTTCGAGCGTGAGCAGGCCGAACGCGACGAAGATGTTGTAGGCAGTCGCTGCCTTGCGCTGGCGGTAGTTGAAGTAGTGCTGCAATGCTATGCAGAACACGAGCGCGAGCGATGCCAGGTAGAAGGGCCAGGAGTCGATCACGGACGTCGCCGTGATAACGGTCGTGAGCGCGAGCAGGACGAGCACGTCCCGTTTGCGCTGCCACTTGAGCGCGAGGCCGAGCAGGATGCCATACGCTGCGAGCACGAGCCACACGTAGGCCAGCCTGCCAAGGCTGAAGATCTGCCAGCCCACGCCAAGCGCGCTTGACGCGGGTTCGACGACCGCTTCGCTGAACGCGTTGAGCGCGATCGTGGCCGCGGCGAAGAGGCGGCCGAGGAAGGAGAGCGAGATGAGGCCGAACGCGGTCGCGAAATACAAGTGCTTGCGTTCGTTCGTGACTCTATATGCATGCCAGCCGGCATAGACCACGCCCATGGCGATGAGCATGGTGACGATTTCCAGAATGATATCGACGCCCCTAAACCATTGGGGACTGGCAACTAGCGCTGTCATGTTACCACTTAGTAAGGGATTGGTTTATAAAGCTTTCGGACGTTTCATCCGTACGGTCCCTTCACAACCGATTAATAAAGCCCCGCTATAGACCATCTTGTACCAACAACCCGCACCATCGTTGCCTCCAACCCGATGGTGCGTCTTACCTTCACACTGGCCGGCGCGGTTTGCCTCTTTACCCGCGACGGTTGGGTGATTTTTTCCTGACACGGACTTCTCAACGCGCCATGCATCCAGCGCAACGTTTTTAAAAGAAGCACGTCGCAGCCTGCTCTATCACGGGGTCATAGCTCAGTGGTAGAGCGCGTCGTTCGCAACGACGAGGCCGCGGGTTCGATCCCCGCTGACTCCATTCCAGCCTTTTTGTGCTCACGCACAAAAAGCCTGGGGAAACATACGCGTGGCTCGTGATCGTATCGCGGGCCGACAACACACAATGGGCTGGTAGTTAAACCCGGTATAACGCCCCGCTGGCAGCGGGGAGGCTCGGGGTTCAAATCCCCGCCAGTCCATCCGCAGATGGACGGCGGGCCCACAAACCGAGAGGTTTGTCGTGTCCGCCAGTCTAGTATTATTCAGTCGTCTCTGTCACCAACCTTTTTATACTGGTCACGAACCTCTACCAGTCAGGGGGAATAATGGTCAAAGCAGTACTATTCGATTTTTGGGGAACGCTCGTCGAGAACGGCACACGCTCGCCGACGCGCGAAGCGCAGAAGATTTTCCGTGTAAGAATGCACTATCGTGAGTTCATCGGCCCCTTCGAGGAGGCGTTCTTCACCAAGAAATGGGCGACGCAGGAAGAGGGCTTCCGCGCGGTGTTCGACCGCTTCAACCTTCACCCACACCCCATCGCGCTCGAGAAGCTCGTCGGTCTCTGGAACAAGAACAAGCTCCTCGCCACGCTCTATCCTGACACGGAAGAAGTCCTCAAGGAACTCAAGGCCAAGGGCATCAAGCTCGGCCTGCTCTCAAACACGGACAACTTCTCCGTCGACTTCGTGCTCGACAAGTTCAAGCTCCGCCAGTACTTCGACGTCGTCCTATTATCATACGACGTCGGCAAGCTCAAGACCGACCCTGCGATGTTCGAGGCCGCGCTCACGCAGCTCGGCGTCGCGCCAGAAGAAGCGGTCATGGTCGGCGACAGCCTCGAGACCGACATCCCGGGCGCCAAGGCGGCTGGCGTGAACGCCATCCTCGTCGACCGACGCGGCATGCGCGAGTACACGCCCAAAGTCGCAGCACTCAAGGAAATCCTGCCCCTGATAGAATGAACGACTGCATCTTCTGCAAGATCATCGCGGGCCAGATCCCGTGCGCCATGATCTATGAAGACGAGACCACGTTCGCCTTCCTCGACAGGGCGCCCGTCAATCCTGGCCACACACTCGTGATTCACAAGCACCATCACGCCGACATCTTTGACACGCCTGAACGCGACCTGTGCGACATCTTCGCCACCGCCAAAAAGATGGCTGCCGCAATCATGAAGACGACCAACTGCGATGGCATCAACATCGGCATGAACAACAAACCCGCGGCCGGACAAGTCGTCTTCCACGCGCACGTGCACGTCATCCCGCGTCTGCTCGACGACGGCCTCAAACCATGGCCGCACAAGGAAGCCACGCCAGAACAGCAAGCCACGACGGCATCCGCAATCAAAGCGAACATCTAGCAAGACTTTTAAAGCAACTTCTTCCCCGACCGACCTACGGCGGTATAGCTCAGCCTGGTAGAGCGACAGATTCATAACCTGTAGGTCCCGTGTTCAAATCACGGTACCGCCATAGCCTTTTTTTACTCGCGTAAAAAAAGCCTAGGGAAAACTTAAGTGTTACTCGCTATGACAAGCAACACCACAGAACGTCAGCACTATCTTATCGCCGGCGCGATCCTCGGTTGTCTGAAAGGCGATCCTCAGAAGAACAAGTTCGCGTGGGACCTTGAAGTCACGGAGAACCTCAAAGGCAGCCCGTGGATCGCCGTGGTGCGCACCAACGTCGCGCTCAGCGCCGCCAAACTCCGCGAATTCTTCGACCAGTACACGCTCGACCCGGACGGCTCGGGCGTGCCGTACTACTTCTTGGTCAAAGACGTCGAGACAGACGAGATCATGGTGCTCTTCACCGACGAGTACGTGCTCTACCCGCTCAACACGCGCGAGCAACGCATGCGCGCGTACGAACTCGGCATCAAGAAAGGCCTCATCGACGAACAAGTGGACTTCGTCCACCACGAGGCCAAGCCCAATGAGTTCGCGTTCTGAGGGTGAGAATTACAACTTGTTTATTTCTTGCAGATCAAGTCTCTCGTGTGACTGTTTTTTTCGGATTTCGCGTACTTCTGTGACGGAGTCGCCGCTGTTCACGATCGATCCTATTTGTCTCTCAAGAATCAAACGTCGGATGGCTTGATTGATCGTCATTGTATTGAAGATGTAAATGTTTCAGATATATACTCTGTTGGTAGGAGGACATATTTTGGTCACTCTGTAAATCATTAGATTTATAAGAGAATCACGGGTGGTAGTAAACAATTGCCGTCGTGGCACAACCTGGTACTGCGCAAAGGGCGGTCAGTCGGGGACCTCACAATATGGTCCTATTGCCGCTCGTGAATGCCTGGAAAAGGATACATCCTTCCATGGACAGTTCCAGCTAGCTTGTTTCCGCAAGGATTTCCCAGTTCAAATCTGGGCGACGGCGTTTTATTTGTTCAGCATTCGTCATGCGACACCTTTAAGTAGGGGCATTTCCTTTTGGTAATCATACAAGGAGGTAGTGTGATATGCTATTGCAAAAGTTCGAAAAATACCATTTGTGGTCGTACCTGATCTTCCGTGTGTTCGTGGGATTCCTGTTCCTGCAGCACGGCTTGCAGAAGTTTGCCATTGTCGTGAAGGCAGGAGCGGCTGCCGCACCATCGGCACCCGCGCTGTTTTCCCTGATGTGGTTCGCCGGCGTGATCGAGATCGTCGTGGGCATCGCGGTGCTCATCGGCCTCTTCACGCGTGGCGCAGCACTGGTAGGCGCGCTACAGATGATCGTGGCCTACGTGAAGGTTCATGCGCCGCAAGGCATCAACCCGTTCCTCAATGGTGGGGAGCTCGCGGTCATGTTCTTCGTCGCGTTCCTGATCCTGCTCGCGCACGGCGCGGGCAAGTGGTCGCTTGAGCGCGTGATCCTGAAGAAAGAATTCTTCTGAGAACACGTTTTCTTTTCTTTTTCTTTCTTCACATCACTTGAGCACGTCTTTCGCTTTCATGTACCACATGTACATGTCAAGCTCGGCCATAGTCATGTGGGCGGCGTCCGCTATGCTCGAGAACTTTTTCTCGAACTGCAGGTAGCGCTTCCTGTTGAGCGATGTCGGGAGCCGTCGCACGATGTTGTGCTCCTTCATCAGGTTCATGATGTGCCGATCGAGGATCGCGATGTCGTCATAGCCGACGTTGCGCAAAAAGTGCGATGCTTCCTTGTAGCCGTAGCCTTTGACGTGTTCGACCAGCCATTCCCGTGCCGTCATGATGCCTTTTGTGCTGATGATGCCCTGCACGGTCTTCTTGATGCCCATGTGCGTGCGTCCTTCCACGATCCTGCTCGCTTTGGTGTTGTGGAACCTGTGCTTGTTGGCCTTGATGCGCTCGACGAGGCGTGCGTGCGGCATGGTGTAGAACCCGTCAAAGCCAAGCTCGCGCTGCACTGCGCACGCGGTCTTGGACTTGGCGTTCGAGGTGAGCAGGCAGAAGCAGAACTCGCTGAACCATTCCTTCTCGCCCTTCGTGTTGAGCGCCTTGAACTCCGCGAGCCGCGTATCAATACGTTTCTTGACATCCGTCTTCTGGATCCTCTTCAGCTCTGCGAGCAATGCTTTCATCGCGAACTCCTCACGCCGACCCTGTTGCAGTGCTGCCGCACAGGGCACGTGCTGCACTTTGGCGAGATGGGCCTGCACAGGTTCTGGCCGAACGCGACAAGCACGGAGTTTATCGTTCGCCAGTACTGTTGTGGTAGCTTCTTGCGCAACGCCATCTCCGTGTCATAAGGAGTCGTGGTCTTCACGTAACCGAGCCTGTTCATGATCTTGTGCACGTGCGTGTCAACGCAGATCGCGGGCTTGCCGAAACCGATGGTCACGACAAGGTTCGCGGTCTTGCGCCCCACGCCAGGCAATTTCACGAGTTCGTCGACCGTGCGCGGGAGTTCGCCACCAAAGTCCTCCTTGAGCGCGGCAGGCAATCGCTTGAGATACGTCGCCTTGTTCTTGTAAAAACTCACAGGATAGATGAGTTTCTGCAATTCCTTGATGTTCAAACGTTCGAGATCCCCAGGAACCCGCACCTTCGTGAACAATCGCGCGGACGCCTCTGCCGTCGTCCTGTCGCCTGTACGCGCGCTCAGGATGGTCGCGAGCAACACCTTGAACGGGTCGTCAGTCTGCACCTTGACGAGATCCACGACAGGGACCTGGTATGACTGCACTTCCTTGAAGAGGATGTCGTGCACCTTGTCAATAGGGACGGGTCTCATGCAGCTCCTTCCCAGGACATGCCTCTTAAACCTTACGCCGCTATCCGCTCGAGCTTGTCCGCCATGCCGCAGTAGAAGAGGAGCGTCATGCCATCAAGGTTGAGGAGACGCTGGATGCGGCGCAACTGCTTGCGTGCTTTCACGATCCTAAACGAACACTTGACCTCGAAGACGTCCACCCTGCCGTCCTTGTAGCCGATCAGGTCAATCTCGGCCTTCATGCAGCGCTTACCGGACAGCACCACGTGACGTTCGACGACATCGTAGTCGTCCTTGATTTTGTTATAGAGTTGTTCAACGTACTGGTCGTGTTTGTTTATACGCGCTCCCTCGTAAGTTGCTGAAGAATCAGGGGTTTCTACGTATAAAAAGTTTTCTTTAAGGTTTACCGACAAGGAATTCCCTGACTTTCCGCATACTGCCATAATCCAGTTCGGCCCGCATGTAGAACAATCCAGACGTCGTGCAGATGCCTGTGAAGAGCCTGTTGTGCATGTCGCCAAGCATCATTTCCAGGCGCTTCACCAAATACGCCACGCCGTCCTTCTGTGGCAGAGGATCGGTAAACGACTCGGAACGTATCTTTTCTTTCTCCAACAATTCCTCAAGCAGCACGAAATCATCCGTGTGACACACGCAGACAATGCTTGTGTCAGGCTGCTCTGGTCTGTAGATCTTGTCGTCTCTGAAGATGGTGGGCATCATCAGATGGACGGTGGTATTGTATTTTGGCGCTTCCTCGTTAGCGATCATGACCGTACGATGATGTCGTCGCGCTCGGGGCTGGTCGAGATCATGGTGATAGGACGACCGAGCGCGCTCTCGATGAAGCCCACATAATCCCGCGCTTTTTCAGGGAGGTTTTCATATTCGCGCACGCCCGCGACCGTTGCTGGCCGCCAGCCTTTCATCGTGGTGTACATGGGCTTCACGCGCGTGAACACGTGCTGCAACGGCATCGCCGACGTGTACTCATCCTTTCGCGGGTCATGGTACTCGTGCGCCGCCTTGATCTCGTCCATCTGGTCGAGCACGTCGAGCTTGACGAGCGCAATCTCTGTGATGCCGTTCACCATGACGGCATATGCCGCCTCCACGAGGTCCTGTTCGCCGCAACGGCGGGCGCGTCCGGTGGTCGAGCCGAACTCCTTGCCGGTCTTTCGCATCAGTTGCCCGCGCTCGCCCTCGTCCTCTGTCGGGAAGGGCCCGCTGCCGACACGCGTCGCGTACGCCTTCATGATACCCACGACGCGGGTGATCGCTTGTGGAGGAATGCCCGCGCCTGTGCAGGCGCCTCCGACCGTGCAGTTTGAACTCGTGACGAAAGGATACGTTCCGTGATCGTAGTCGAGCATTGTTCCCTGCGCTCCTTCAAGGAGGATATGTGCGCCTTTCGCTAACCGCTCGTTTACGTAGCGCACGGTGTCCTGGATGAGTGGAAGAACACGCGGCCGCCACTGCGTGAGCCATTCAAAACTCGCCTTTTTGTCAAAAGTCTCTCCTTGTATCAGTGCGAAGCGTTCGAGTGCTCCCCGCAGAACGTTGTCGTCAAGCAGGTATTCGGCGCGGATGCCGCAGCGTTGACTCTTTGTCGTGTACGTGGGCCCGATGCCTTTTAGTGTGGTGCCCACGGCGTTCTTCTCTTTGCTAAGGCGTTCTTCGATGCGTTTGTCCTCATCCTTGTGCCATGGCAACACCAGGTGCGCATTGCTGGAGATCATGAGTGACCTCTCAGGGTCGCCACCATGCTTGGTGACGTCATCCATCTCGGCCGCGAGCATTTCAAGATCGACGACCATGCCGTTGCCGATGACGTTCATCACGCCCTTGCGCAGGATGCCTGACGGTATCTGGTGTGCGACAAACCTATCGTTGCCAACGACGATCGTGTGGCCTGCGTTCGCTCCGCCCTGGTAGCGGACGACGATATCTGACGCGAGATGATCGATGACCTTCGCCTTTCCTTCATCTCCGAATACCATTCCTACGACAACTGTTGCTGGCATATTCTCACTCCTTGTCGATGTGTACGTGGTGCGGATACATGTCTCGAAGCGTCTCCGCTGACGCCAGTTCAAGGACCGCACGTTCGCGGAATTCCGCAAGGTTCGTCGCCCCAGAGTTCGCGATCGTGACGCGGATGTAGCGTGCGTCAGCCTCGACATTCGGCTTGAGATGTCCCCTGTAATCAGTCTTTCCAAGCACGCCTTCCACCGTGGCGTTCGCCAGCACCATCTGATGGTAGCGCTCGGCCGCACCTTCCTTGTCCTCCTGGCTGACGTTGTTGTCCGACCCTTTGCGATAATCGCGACCAAGAATCCCGACCAGACGCGCGTGCGGGTGCCCTTCGCCCCACGTCTCGACATGAGTCATGAGATGTTCATTGCTCGTCGGCTTGCCTTTCGCGTCAAGCTTCTCTCCGGCAGCCTCCCAGAACTTGTTGAAGTAACTGCCCATCATTATGACGTCGGCGAACGCGAGCGCCACCGTCATGTCCTTGACGTCCTGGATGCCGCCGTCGATCACGAGCTGTACGAGCCTGCCGCTGTCCTTGCGATACTCGTCGCGCGCACGCGCGAGCTCGTACGCGACTGTGAACTGGCCTCGGCCGTTGCCGCGCTTGCTGCCGGTCTGGCAGATCGACCCCACGCCCATGCCTCCGATGATGTAGTCAGCACCTGCCTGTGCGAATTCCTTGAAATGCCGTCCCTGGATGATGTTGCCTATGCCAAACGGCTTGTCCGGGAAGCGCGCCTTGGCCTCCTTGAGCACCTTGAAAGCATCCTCGAAGCACGCGTTGGACGAATCGATCATGAGCGTGTCCACCTGCGGACCCCACCGTTCAAGGTCCTCCTGCCATCGGTTGCGCGTCCGGAGGGCCATGCCGATGAAGTTCGTGCCGAACTTCTGCAGGAACGCCAGCTTCTGGAACACGAAATCATCGTCAACAATGGGCGCAACGCGGTGGTCACGCAAGAATTCGTTGACGCGGTCCTGCTGTGAACACAGCAAGTACGGGATCCCCTCCTGGTGGTCGTTGGATTGCAACGGTGTCATGACATGCTTTATCGGCGTGGTGGCCGGCACGCTCGGCACGTTGTCAGGATCGTGGATGTAGAACCCGTGAAGTTTGTACAAGTGGTCTATCACCGGCACAACCGAATGCCCCGTCAGCCGCACGCGTTTGATGACGTGATCGAGCGTGTCCTCTGGCGCGACCCGTTCAGGTCGTTCAACGTACTGCACGTCGCCGGTCTTGAGCCGCGCGGCTTTGTTCGCGTCCAGGATCTGTTGTTTGTCCTCATCACGCAAGCTCTGCGGCACGCACGTCAGGATGCCATTACGCCCCGCAGTGCACGCCATCTGCGGACCGACGACACTCTGCATGCGTGCAGTCATGTACGGGTATTGGAGCTTGATCGCCTTCTGCTCGCCAAGAGAGGTCTCCAACGAGACTTCATCAGGCCTGCAACGGATGGTGTCGGTGAGAATCAAGAATTCGCGCAGGCTCCTCGAGACGGTATCAGTGACTGTTGCCATCCTTGGCGCTCTCCCGCATCGCTATAAATGGATTTCGCAGGTGCAGACAACCAATGCATATGACATAACCTTTAAAAGGCGACCCCGTCGTTCGCACACACACGCTCGGGTAGTCTAGTCCGGTCAAGGATGCTGCCCTCTCGAGGCAGCGACGCGGGTTCAAATCCCGCCCCGAGCATAAGCCGTGATGGCTAGGAAGCTAATCCGCGTGCAAGCATTGGTACATCAATACCTTGCATGTATTCCTGTGACTATGGTTAAAATTCAAAGAAGCATTCCGTCGCTCAACCCTGTGCCATTCAGTTGCCCCGATTGTGGCGATCAACTCAAGGAGCTTGTTCCTGAGGAATTCTTCTGGTGCGAGAAATGCGACATGCAATGGACTCCCGATGATGCAACGCCCCGTAAATCATAGCGCGGTCCTCTGACACAAATTTTCATTTCACTGACAAATCCTGACATCTGCCCGAGCATTACAGTTCGTCTTTCTCGATGAGTTTTTTTGTAGTGGGAGAGCACGATGCGTTGTCGCGCCCGTGCTTATGCCGCCTGGACGTGTCGTAGGATATCGAGCGTCTCAGGACGCAAGTCTTTCCTGTGCTCTTCGATGAACGCGGGGACGTCGTCGATGGGCACGAACCAGAACTCGCCGGTCTCGTAACGGTCTTTCGCAGCCACGAGCCGTTTGGCGACGATGTCGCTGTGCAGCGGTGTGCGCAGCATGAACTTCACCTGCAGCGTGGGGAACTCGCCTTCGAGCGACATGCCGAGGAAGTCTATGCCGGACACTTCCTCTCTTGTGATGCCCACTTCTTCCTCCAGTTCGATGAGCGCCTGCTCTTTCGCTGTCGTGACATCTGCCGTGAAAAGCCCGCCCGGAATCGCGAGGATCTTGCCAGGCCACGTGACGTTGTTGCCGCGGCGCGCGAGAAGCACTTTGTCGTCAGCGGTCACGAGCAGGCAGCGCACGCCGCCGGCGCAGATGGCGAAGTCACGCAATGCAATCCTTTCCTGTCGCCACAAATACATGAGATGCTTGAAGTCGCTTGCCGAACACGCAAGCGTGATGGTGTCGCCCACGGCATACTTGTGCACCCACGCGACAGAACCGTTGAAAATGCGAGGATTCGCGCGTGTCTCTTCCAGCCACGCGTGTTCGACCGCGGCTTCGTCGAGCACGGGAGGGCGCTCGACGATCGTGATGATGACGTCCGCTTTCTTTTGCTGCGCATCCGCATCAAGCAATGCAACGACCGCTTCTTTCGTGTCGCGCAACGCGTTGAAGTCCTTCCACATGCGCTCGACGCCGCGTTCTGACTTTTAAAGAGTTATGTATTTAAAGCACTGACGCATCGGTAACCGCACGCATGGCGATACGCAAAGAGGAACGCGTCAAGAATTCCCGCCTGACGGAATTCGAAGGCACCCGGGAATTGGTCCTTGGCAATGCCGTCCCGAGCGTGGCAGGGCGCAAGCAACGACGCTTCGAAACCAACAAGACCCTCTTCGAGTTCGGGAGCGCGTGATGGGAACGCCCGGGTGGAATCCCTACACCCCGCGCCAGTCACAGAACGCCACACGCTTCGAACGCTTCGCGGACGCCATCACGACGTTTTGCGGCAACATCTGGTTCATCATCTTCCACGCCATCTGGTTCGGCTGGTGGGTCGTGCACAACCTCGCCTATCCTTCCTCGTTCGATCCCTACCCCTTCGGCCTCCTCACGATGATAGTCTCCCTTGAGGCCATCATACTCTCATCGTTCATCCTGCTCTCCCAACGCAGGGAAGGCATCACTTCGCAACGCCACGCCGAATACGACCTTTCCGTCAACGTCCGCACCGAAGCGCACGCCAAAGAAATCCTGCGATTACTGCGGGAGATCAACGAACGCCGACAGTCAAGTGGACGCGACAACAACCCGCGACGATAACGTAACGAAAACGCTCGTGTGCACGTTTCGCGTTTTAGCGCATGAGTAAAGACGAGCGTTTTCGTGCAACAAAACGCCTTGTGTTTTGTGCACACGGGACCGCGTCCCGTTGTGCTTCAAGAACCGCCATGGTAACTTCCGGGCGGTTCTTGACGAGAACATTTTTAAACAGTCCATCGTGCATCACGTGCACGCTTTGCCGGCGTTGGGCAATCTGGTCGCCTGTCGGTCTCGAAGATCACGAGACATCGAGCAAACCGATTCCGCAAGGAATTGCAGGTTCAAATCCTGCCGCCGGCGTTCGGGCGTTTTTGATACGCCATACTTTGTGGACACAAAAAGCCTACGGGCTTTTGCAATGAACGCAAGGCGTTCATGCACACAAAACCATCGGTTTTGTTGTGTGCACGAAACCTTGGGTTTCGTTGCACGAAAGTGCTAGGATGGTGGCGTGTCATGTAAGATTTCATGGCGAAGGCTGCTTCATAACACATTAATACCGGAGCATAAGCGTGAGTGCATGGACTTGCATTGGCTGCTTTGGGAACGAGCCGACATAGCGGCATATATCAGTGAGTTAGTACAGAAGGAGACTCGCATCATCATTGATGATGATTTACCGACACCTAACGCGCATTTGCGGCATCTTGAACATCTTTTGAACACAACGCCAAAAGTTGCACGAGGAGCAGTGAATGGATTCTTTGTCCGACGAGATGAGCGGGCAGCAGAATTTTCTGTGCAATATCCTCGAACAGTGGATGTATTGTGGCAAACATACCGCAGGGGTGGCGCAATCGGGAACCCACATCTGACAGCAGATCGAGCTTTGATCCACACAATGTTAAACAATAACGAGGCAGGATACAAACCACCGAAGGAAGTTGAATCCGCATTCTGGCAAGTTGCGAAGTCAGATGATTTTATTGCAAAGGAGATTCAGGAGGTCTTTTTTGATGCCGTAACTGGAGCTGAAGAACCTGATGATTGTTTTCCGTTGAACAAGGAACCACCGTACCAACTGGTAGGGCAACAGACAGACAGGTTGCTAATGGTCCCTAGATACTTCTTTTTGGATTGGCGAGACATGTTGCGAGAATCTCTGTATGACTTGCGTTTGCACGCTTTGCCCAAGTTCACAGCAGCGCATCCTGGCAAATCTCCGTAGTTTATCTCTGTTCGGTTCGCGGGAAGTGCTTCGACTTGAGAATTAAGTGGGTTTGCGTGGTCGATTGCGCTATTGCCATCAGAATCGGGCATTATTGTTGGTGCGTGTAGCACTTTCGTCCCTATATTTTTCCGGTGTGCGTTGTGACGGCCTGGAGTCGGGTGACAACAATAGTGTTGCACCATGTACCCTCTACATGTCAAATATCATTTGTAGAGGGTAGATTTATATAGTGCATCGACTTTCCTTGGCTCATGGCTTACATTTACCGGAAGGTAGTCGGCAACAAGGAGTACTATTATCTTCGTGCATCTTCACGGCAAGGCAGCAGGATCATCGCCAAGGACGTAGCATACTTGGGTTCCTCGCTAGACGAAGTCCGAGCATCTCTGTCAAAGCTTCCTCAACGCCAGGTGCGCGACGCCTACAAGACAATCCACTCCTTCCTCGAGAGGAATACCTTCCTGGAGCGTGTGCAAAAGTTGAAGATACGGTCAAATCCGTTCATTCCGGTGTCGTTGCTGGAACAGGTTGAGGCCTGCAAACTACATTGGCAAAGCACATTCAAGGAGCATGACCCGAAGACGCAGGAACAGTACGTACGGAATTTCGTAATCGAATTGGCATACAATACAACTTCGATTGAGGGTAACACCATAACCCTGAAAGAAGCGCAAAAGCTTCTGACAGAAAACAGGACTCCGAAAGATCGGACTGTCCGTGAAGTACTTGATGTCCAAAACACTGAAAAGGTATTCCTGGAACTCACCACGCAGCAACCAGACATCACTCACCAGACCATCATCGACATGCACGCAGCGCTGCTTGCCAACATCGACCCACGCGTCGGCTACAGGACCGCGGATGTGCACGTCGTACGTTCGCGGTTTGATGCCACGCCTGCCCCGTACATCAGGACAGACATGGATCTGCTCTTCAAATGGCTAAGGAAAGAGAAAGAGCATCCTCTGGTCGTCGCAAGCATCTTCCATCATAAATTTGAGAAGATACATCCATTCTTCGATGGGAACGGACGCGTTGGAAGATTGCTCTTGAATGCATTACTGCTCAAGAACGGATATCCCCCGCTGATAATTCGCAAACGAAACAGAAATGACTACCTTGACGCACTCCGAAAGGCCGATGACGCAGACCTCACTACTGCAACACCAAAGAGCTACAAACAACTCATCGAATTTCTCGCACAAGAGTACGTTGACGGTTACTGGAACAACTTCTTGTAGCGTTTTTGTGCCCACACTTTTCCGTCGACAAAACGAAAGATAGATTAAGGAGCGATACTATTCGTTTCTTACTGACGGTTTAGGATCGGCGTGCATCGATAGACGTATTATTTTGCGTCCAACTCCTGCCGGCGGCGTAAGAAAACACCTCGTGTTTTCTACGCAAGGAAACTTTGGTTTTCTGCGCATCGAGCCCTGTCCGATTGCGCACGAAACCCGGAGGTTTCGTTGCGTTCAATCCTGGTCCGGGATCGTGGATGAATGCGTGGTTTTCGTCGCGTTCTTTCCGGAGTTCATTCTTCGTCAGCGCCGTTTCCGACCAGAATGAGGTCTTGTGCTCCGTTCCAGTCGGCATCAATACTTTCCGGGAAGCAGTCGTCCAGAGAGAGGTTGGTGCGTTGACCCACCCCTTTGGAGAATGGTGCGGGCAATGTGCCCAGATAGGTATAGGTGCCTTGCGTGTCGACTATGATCTTGGGCGGGCAGCGTCGTCCGGTGTACTCGTGCAACGGCAGTCCTTCTTCACCGCGAACGGTGAGAATGAGGTCCGCCCCTTCTGTTATCTGGCCGTCTTGCGCGAATTGTGCGAAGGGCGTCTTGATCGTGGTGTTCTGGGACGTGATCCTCCGCGGGCGTGTCAGGAAGTTGTGCATCATGTGGTGTTCGTACACCTTTTTCGGCACGTGGTCGAGTGGGACGGTGATCGTATCGACTTTTTTCCAGCCATCTTCTGTCTTGCACTCGAGGCGACCGCGGGCAGCGGTGGCGCGGTACTGAGGGTTGTGTACCGTCACATTGTCCGGCGTGAATGGTTGGAAGAACAGCGCGGGTTGTTCTCTGCCTTGGAGCATGACGAGTGTTCCTGCGTTGGCAGTGGCGCGTTTGGTAAGCCATTGGCGCAGAGAGTAGACTCTCTCGCTAGCGGCACGGGAGTACATCTTGGCATCTTGCAGTGCCCTTTTCATGGTGTGCTGGACGTCACCGAGCGTGGTGAGCAGGTAGTCTCCCTTTGGTGATCGGAGGTGCTGATCGAATGTTAGTTGTACATCAAAGAAGACGGGTCCGGTGGATTCGATGGCGCTGACATACGCGCTGGCGAAACCCCCATCATATCCAATGGTCGCAAGCTTGGGTCGTTTGAACGCGACAGAGCCCGGGAATCTGACGTTGAGATGTTCGTCGGCGCAGGTGGTCTGGTCGAACCTGTTCATGTACATGCGATGTGCTTCTACCATGACAGGACGTCCACTCTACGCATTATAATTGATTAGGGACATTCAATCTATATTCTATAGACGATAGAACGGTTGCCGGAATGATCGTCGCCGGCGTGTTCAGTCCGTGATCTGCACGTCGCTCCAGAATGCGCTTTCGTTCTTCGTGCCGTACTGGAAGGCGAGGACGTTCTGTTGCGTGGTCGTGAGCGTGGCCATCTTCGTGGTGCCGACCATGTTGTTGATGACGATCGTGTCGATGTCGATGTTGCTCGCGGCGCCCATCATCATGCCCCAGTCTGCGATGAGTTTCTGGTCGTACTCAGTGCCTGTCGCCGTGTCGTAGGTGATCGTGGCGGTCCTGCCTTGGACCTGCGCGTTCGCCGTGACTTCGTCGAGATCGAGCATTTTCTGCAGGATGGCGCCGCGGTTGTCCTGCGGTGCGCTTTTGGCGCAGCCTGCCAGGAGCACGATCGCCACCAGTCCTATCATGAGTGTCGTTTTCATCGTCAGTATGCGCTGATCCCGTTCGGATCGCAGTGTTCGGGGTCCTCGATGCATTTGTTGAGCGCGTTGCTGCGCTTGGCGCGCTCGCGCGCGAGCTTCATGGTGACCTCGAACGTCTCTTTGGTGATTGTGCTGATCGTGCTGCCGAAGATCGGGACGTAACTCGTGGCGTACTCGAGTCCTTTGCCGAGCATGACGCCTCCTTTGAGCACCTTGGCCTGGTTCTGGTCGATCTTGCCTTGCGCGACGAGCTTGTTGACCTCGTCAACTCTCTTGAGCACGCCGGAGACCTCGTCATAGAGCTTCTGGACTTTCTCGATCTTTTCGGATATCGCCTGGTATTGTTCGCTGGCCTTGTCGTACTTATCCTTGAGGTCTTCCATGCGGTTCATGTAGTACTTGAGGCGGTCGCCGCTCTTCTCCTTGGCCCAACTCCAGCCTTTCTCGGATACTGCATCGATCAATTCTTCCTTCTTCTCGTCGGAGTATTCGCCTGCCTTCTCTTTGAGCACGTCCACGAGCGTGTTGGCCTCTTCGTCGAGCCGCTTGGTGAATTCCTGCTCTTCCTTGATGTCCTTGAGCTTCTGCACGAGCGCGGCAGGATCGGCCGTTGGGTTCTTGCTCCTGAAATCGATCATGCCCTTGGCGATCGCGCTCTTGACGTCCTCGTCCTCGACATCGCTGAGGATCTGTTGCCGTTGCTCCTTGAAGTAGGCGTTTTTGACATCGTCCGGAGCGACGCTTTCGAGCAGCGCGCGTTTGGCGTTGAGCTCGTCAAGCTCCTTCTTCGCGGCCGCATCGTCCGGGTCCTTGCCGACGATGCTCTGCAGTTCCGCCATCCTGTCGTAGATAGTGCCCAGCTGTTCGGGCGTCACTTTGGACCCGACAGCCTTCCTGCACTCCTCTTTCGCAGCGCCGCTGAGATAGTCGCACCCCTTCGGGTCCGTGGTCTCTTTCGCGATGCTCGAGAAGCATTCCTCCTGCGAGTACGACCCTATGCCGCCTTCGATGTTCTTGCAGTGCGCGTAATCGCCCGTGTTCTGCGCGAGGATGAGGTAACACTTGTCCTTGGGCGGGTTGCTCGCAGTGTACCCTTCTGGCGCCTTGATCTTCTCGCAATCCTCGTCCTTGCCGCTCTGGATCGCGCTTTGTTGGTAGCAGTGGCTGCTGTCGTCGCTGGCAGCGCACGTATCGCCCATCAGCAGGCTCAGCCAGCCGTCGCACGCAGTGAGCAGGAACAAGGCGGCGATCACGAGGACGACCACGCGCGCTCTCACGGCTGCCTCCATGCCATGACCGCGACGCCGACGCTTGCGATGACGGCGACGACGCTCGCGTAGAGCAACGGGTATCCTATGAGGAAGATGATCGCGTTGAAGATGGCCGTGTTGCGGCCTTCGACGAAGACGATGTTGAGCGCGAGCGCGAGGAGCACGCCGAACCCGAGCACGAGCCCGACGCCGTTCGCAAGCTTCTTGTTCGCGAGCGCCACCGCCGCTTTGCCTATGAGCGACGCCACGAAACCCAGTACGCTCAGGCCGATCGCCAGCGCCCACCACCAACTATTGATGATGGAGACCGTCTTCTCCCCGCTGCCGGCCAAGAAATTACGGATTCCCAGCTTGGCATCATTCGCCGCAGCCATCGCCTTGAGGTTCGATTCCTTGGTCACGACAAACGCGGCCGCGAAGACGGCGAAGAACAACACTGCGACCACGAGAACCACCGAAGGACCATGCAGAAACGATTGCTTTCCCTCTTTATCGTGCATCGGCATCCGATGCAGGCATCATCGGATATAAAGATTTCGTCGCAACCATTCTTTGTGGTCCCCACGTCCTTAATGTTTAAATGAGGTCATGCATGCATTGGACCATGTTCGTCCCCAATGCATATCAGTCGCTACGGGATGCGGAGTGCCTGGATCCTCGCCTTCCGCCGAAGGATCCTCGCGCAGATGCATTGAAGTCACTTGTCAAAGGGATTGAGAATGATAGATTGGCGCTGCTCGAGTTTCTTTGCGAAGGGGGTACGAGCTGGATTTTTGCGGGCTATTGCTCGAAAGACCGACAGCGCGTGGTCGTGAAGCTGCAGAAGACACGAGATGAACTCTCGAATCCGAGTGCGCAACGATACCTTTCCGCGCACCCATATGCCTTCTTGCATGAAGGGGTTGCGCTACGCACCATCAAGTCATCGCGTCTCGTCCACATATTGCGCACAGGTGTCCACAAAGGAAGGACGTACGAACTTCTTCATGCCCCGTCACACAGTGGCCTATTTCCGACAGTCAAACACCTCTGCGCACACGAAGCACGCTTCCCACGATACTCGCCGACCGTACCACCACACACACTTGAGGACCAGGTGCGCATTACGCGACAGTATGTCAAATACGCTGTCGCGCACTGTGATGCGGTCCGTACATCATGTAGCGACCCAATCGAGTATCCGCAGGAGAGTTTCATCGACAGTGGGCGGGTGGTGCCTCACCTCATCCGTGAAATCTTGCTTGGTTTGAAGGACATTCATGACGCAGGATACCTTCATAGGGACCTCAAGCCCGACAACATCATCTTGCGGTTCAACAGTTCGCCACAGTGGACAATCGACGCCCTGATCGGCGACCTGCAGACCGCAGTCGTGTTCAATGGTGAAACGTATGACGGACTTTCGTTCGGCTCGGAGAATTATTCATCACCCGAGCAGCTCCTTCGTGCTTCCGGGCGCGCAGTGCCTGTTGGGCCAACGTCGGATATATACTCGGCAGGATTGACTATCGCGCAACTCCTTGACCCGACAATCACGACAGCACATCTTCCCACCGTGATGGAACGGCTCGATGAAGGAGGATTCACCCGACGGATCGATGCTCTGCTCGCACGTTTCCACCCGGACCATGCTGTATTCATGCGACGATTCCTTGCGTACAATCCCCGTGAACGTTATCAAAATCTTGATGACGCGTTGGCGCAATCAGCAGTATTTCCGTGCCATCCTCAATTGGGATATCCGCCCGGTCATGTCGCCATCGACAAAGATGCGCTGATGAGGTGTCAGAATGAGATGTTGATCTTCTTTTTTCAGCAAAGAAAAGAATGATGCGTCACTTCTGGACCGCAAGTATTGAATCCTTGTTGGACGTCTGACCTACGTCTCGACGCCAAGCACTTCGCCCGTGTCGATGTCGATGATGACGTCGGTCTCGATGCCGGTGTCTGCCTGGATCTCCACGACGTACGTCGGCTTGCCGAACTTGTTCTCGATCGCGACGTCGGTCACGCGGCCCGGGACGCGGCGCAGCGCGATGGCCTTCGCTTCTTCCTCGGTGACATCTTTCTTGAGCTCTGGCGCAGGCTCTGCGCGGGCTTCGGCCTTCACGGACGCTTGCGTCACTGTCGTGACCTGGATCAATTCGACACGTTGGTTGTCCTCGACCATCACTTCCAACGCAACGTTGCCGACCTGCGGGCAGTAGTACTTGTGCTCGTCCGCGCCTGGCTCGAGCGGCGTGTAATCGCGCGTCTTGAGACAGCCGGAGAACGTGCCATAGGGCACGGTGATTGTCTCGTCGAGCGCGAGCACATCCGCCATGTCTTCCGCCTGTCCTTCGTAATATTCCTGACGATACGTCATGCCGACGCGCGGTGCGGCTTGCATGATGATGCCTGGCTGCGCGCCATCCACGCCTGCCTCCCACGATCCTGCCCTGTTCACGACCTTTCCGCCAAGCAATTCCTGCGAGTCCTCGCCGAAATACCACACGTTGCCCTCCGTGTCTTGTGCGTACCAGTCCTTGGTCTCCTCTATCAACTCGTCATTGAGCCAGACTCGGTCCCAGACCACGACGGTCTCGACACCCATCACGAGCCGCGTTTCGTCGAGCACGATGACCTCGTTGCGCTCGGTCCCTTCCTCGGTCTGTGCTTGGTACGTCCATTTCGTGCCTGGCGTGAGCGTGAAATAGTTGTTCGTCACGCGTGATGTGAACTCTGCGGGATCGATGCGTGGCGCGTAACGCGCGGGCTCCGTCGTTTCCGTGACTGGCGGTCCGGTCACGGTCGGTTTGATTGGCGCGCACGCCACGAGAAGCAATAACAGAAGGCACGCCCTTTTCATGCAGGAGGCACACGGCGCACTATATTATAAACATTTGCGGGCGGCGCGCGCCCAGAGAACAGTGCTGCGTATCGTCGTGGGCGGCATCAGTCGTTGACGACGATCGTGCCTTTCATGCCGCGATGACCGCTGCCGCAGGGAACGTTGCAACGATAGTCGAACGATCCTGCCGTGTCCGCCACGAACTCGATGACTTTTTCCTCTCCTGGGCCGAGCGCGCCGCTGTCGATGTCCAAGTCAGGGATGCTGATGCCGTGCATTCCTTCTGTGCTGCGGAACGTGATGCGCACAATGTCGCCCTTGTTGATCGTCACGTCGGATTGGGTGAACCCGAAGTTGAACGCCTCGATCGTGATGTCTTTTACCGTGTCAATCGGCGATGCCCGGACGTCGGCGACCGCCTTGCCTGTCGTGCATCCCGTCACGGCGACCAGCGCCGCAAGCACGAGGATGAATTGTATAATGTGGATTGTTTTCATCGTGTCCCTCCATCACACCCGTTTCTGTCGATTTTTAAAGATTCCGCACGTTGAACGTTAGTGCTGTTCGTCCTTCATCGCACTATCTTCCGATATATTTCCTAGTCACAAGAATAATACGGTTCTTTCCGTGATATTTCTGTCGGACTCCGGCAGGAATCCGACACTGATCGATGACGCCGGGCTCTGGGGACTACCATGACGCTTGACATCATCGTGAAGGCCAACGACGGACGTGGCATGGGCCACATCTGCAGGGTGATGAACTGGGTGGGGTATGAGGGACTGCGGCACCGGTCTTTGATCATGGTGCACCGAGACTATGCGCATATGGTCCCCTGGGACATCGAGATCCATTGTGTCGCAGACATGGGTTATCGTGTCGATCTTGACATGCCGCAGGGCGCGCTTCCTGGTAGCATCATCGAGAAGTTCGCCGCGAAGAACAAGATCAAGAACGTCACTGGCGCAGTGGCCGCGTATTATCGCGGCCTGCGCAACGCGCTGCACAAGGATGCCGCGCTTTTTTACCTTGACGACCAAAACGGCATGGAGACCGTCTTCATCGAAGAAGTGGGCCGCGTGCTAGGAGAGGATTTCCCGACGCTCCGCGAACTGATGCCCAAGGGCAGGATTGCGGCAGAGATCGAGACGCAGTTCATCGATGACAGCAGGACCCGTATGCGCGCGCTGCAAGCGGTGGACTACATCCATCTCTCGTGCGATGCCTCGTTCTTCCGGCTTGCCGCGCCGGACTTCAGTCTCGGCGGGCTCGAGGACAAGGTCATCCCGATGGGGCTTTCGCTTTCCGACAACTCCCGCCGCATCTTCGATGGCGTCATGCCCAATCGTTATCGTCTCCGCGATGAACTCCTCAAGGATTTCGGCGTGCTTGGTACATGCAAGAGTTTTGTCTACTGCACGTTCGGTGCCGGCGAAGGGGCAGACGAAGTCATGCCTATCATCTATGAGGTCGCCAAGGAGCGCAAGGACGTCTTCTTCGGCATCACCGATCCTCGAGGGGAACTCGCCAAGGAATTCACGAAGCGTGATATCGGCATTAAGAACAAGACCAACGATGGATCGCAGGTGCAGGTCGGCGGGCTTCCCAACCTGTGCCTTTTCAAGAGCTCTCCTGAGACGCACCTGCAACGCGTCGCCATCGCGGACGCCTCGATCCAAGGCAATGGTTCGGGCACCACGTACGAGAGCATCTACGCGCAGACACCTTCGGTCAACATCCCGCTACGACGTCCTGGCTATGAGCAACTCATCAAGGGCGCCGCTGTGGCGAAAGCCGGCGCGGGCGTGATGCTCCTGCTCAAGGATCTTTACAACGACAGCGCCGTCGAGCAACGCCTGAACAAGCTCGGCGTGGGGCGTGAGCGTCTTGACAAGAACAACCTCAACAAGGCCATCGCCGAGATGCTGGAGCATCCTGCCCAGTACCGGAGCGCGCTCGCCGGGCTCGGTTCGTGCTTCCGCACCGAAGCGGTCATCGGCGAGTCCATCCACATGATGTCCGAAGGACGGACGCCCGAATACATCCGTGACAAGCTGCGGCTCGGGAGGCTGTGATGCGTCGCGACACCGCATTCATGTTCGACGTGGACGGCGTTCTTGCCGACACGCCGCAGGAGGCCGCATGGTACCTTGCTGCCGAGGCGCGAGGGATGGCGTCGTCGCGGGAGGAGTTCGCACGTTTTTACGCAGCCCACGTCTCCGGACAGCCCGGACTGCTTGGCGCACGCGTCATGCTCGAAGGATTGCGCTTTCCTGACGGCAGGACGTATGTTGAGAGGTGCGGTATTGTCGATGAGCTGGACCTCTGCAAGGAAGCGATGGCGTTCCGCACGGAGAAACAGCATTGTCTGCAAGCGTTGCTGCAAGCAGGACCGCTGCGCGAATATGCCGACACGATCGGCATCGCCATCGAGGCGCGACGCCGCGGCCATCCGGTCATGGCGGTCTCGTCCTCCGAGAGCGCGCAGGCAGTGCTCGAGCGCTTGGCATCCAGCAACAACGAACTCAAAGGAGTCTTTGACACCACCGCGCTTGGCACCATCACGCACTGGCACGGTGCCAACATCGCAAAAGAACACCATTATGCCATGGCGTACGGCAAGCTCATCCAGAAAAGCGGCTACATCCCTCGCCCGATCGTGTTCGACGACGCGCCCACAGGCATGGCGGCGATCAAACGGCTCGGGTTCACCGGCGTCGGGATCGCGCGCAACGTCGCGGGCTGGGCGACAAAAGACGACTTGCTCAGAGCAGGCGCGACCATCGCGCTCGACGAAACAGACCTCGCGCAAGGGTATGACGGGATTGAAGTGATGCTCGCGCCTTTCGTCACGCAGTGATTCCCTTCAGGTTCATCATGTTTATATGTGCGGCAGCGTTATCGCTCCTACGAGGGTGTGTGGGGAGTTGGTATGGACACTGGACTCACCGACGAAGAAAAATCCTGGCTGGATGCGCAGGCAGCCATCAATCGAGGATGTCATTATGCGTGTTGTGATTCTGATATCATGCCTGCGGTAGGTCAGGATTCCCGGGGACGTCGCAGTGGGAGTTATCACCCGACAAGAGACGAGCGAAACCGCAACCTCCAGTCGCAGTATGCTGCCAAAGAGGAACGTCTCAAGCGCGACTATTATCGCAACGTCCAACAAGGCATCATAGAGACATTCAACGCTGACGACACCACGCTTGAGCACCTCATAACAGATGGTGGTACGAGTTGGGTGTTTCTCGGACGGTCTGAAAAAAGCGGCAAGAACGTCGTGGTCAAAGTGATGAAACGATTCCTTGAAATCACGAACAATACCGCGCTGAATGTCCTTGCAGACCATCCTGACATCATGGCGCACGAAGCCAAGGCACTCGCGGGCATCACGTCCGACCATGTCGTGAGCGTCTATTCACATGGCATCGTCGCAGGTCGCCCGTACATGATCGTCGAGGCGGTGGAAACGCCGCCAGGATTCCCGAACCTCGATGCGTTGCTCATGCATTATCGCACGTTCGAGCCCGAACCTCTCCCGCAGGCCATCATGCCGTCTGCAAGGATGGTGCACGACATCCTCCTTGGCGTGCGTGACATCCACCATTCAGGAAGGCTCCATCGCGACCTGAAGCCCACGAACATCATCGTCGACGTCAACGGGGCGATAAAGCTCTGCGACCTCGGCATAGCCGCGACCATGGACCATGACGGTGTCTATCCGGGCTCAACGCACGGATCGATGACATACTCCGCCCCCGAAGCCTTCCGCGGCGTGGGGTGCTACGTGCCGCAATCGGACATCTACTCGCTTGGCCTGATCATGGCGCGCGTCCTCGACCCGTCGATATATGCGGTCCCTTCGGTGGATTTCGGCCACGATGACGGCGGCCACAAAGGACAAGTCGCCGCGTTCGCCGCGAAGGTCCCTGCGCAGTACCGTGACGTGGTGCGACATTGCC
>CAYHOF010000018.1:0-29594 GCA_964358315.1 uncultured Methanosarcinales archaeon | reverse complement strand
GATGCATGGAAGGACGCTTCCGAAAACAACTCCGCGACTGCTTTGACTGGCAACTGTATTGGCAACGGAACATCATTGAATCTCTCTTCAGCGCAATCAAGCGACTTTTTGGCACGCATGTGCGTGCCCGCACCGCCCGCGGGCAGTGCGCAGAACTTTATGCCCGATTCATCGCCTACAACATAGGCGCTCTCAACCACGACTTGCTACACAGCCGGTGGGTAGATTAAAATAATGGCGTTCTGTCCTTGTGCGTATGGTCGTGGTGGTTGATGTCGTCATCGGCGCAGGATTGTTCTTCATCGGCGGTCCTGTCATTGTCGAGCTCGTCGGATATTCCTGGCATCGTGCCGCGGAGCACATGGGCGTCCTTGGCAACAAGGTCAGGCACAAGCACTGGGTGCATCACGAAGTGCATTATCCCAAGGAAAAGCTGCGTCCCAACGATCATTATGAGGACGCGGGTGGCTGGACGATGTACGCGCTCGGCGTCGCGTGTACGCTCGTGGCGTTGCTCATCATGCCCTTAAAGTATTATGCACCGCTTGCGCTGGGTGCGTGGATCTATGGCTACCTGATCGGTGAATACTTCCATCGCGCGTTCCACGTGCGACATCACTGGTTGCAGCGTTTCGCGTGGTTCCGGCGGCTGGTCATGCTGCACGACATCCACCACACAGGACCGTACAACTACGGGATCGTCTTCTTTTGGATGGACCGGCTCTTCGGCACGCTGCGCGAGGAGTTTCCGGCAGGCGAGCAGGAGCGTTTTCCTGGGTTTGATCATGCCAAGGCCCGTTCGTCACTCTCGTAGCTATATTCTTTTAAACGGTCATTTCTGCAGGTGTTTTCATGAAGCTTCAGGACGCGATCGTCAGTGCCGCGAAGAAGCACGGTATCGACGAAGTGCTCGTCATCTACACGTCGAAGATAGACATGCGGCCCTGGATCGGCGAGAAGGCACGCTTGCGTCATCCTGGTAGTGAACCACTGCCGCTCGAGCGCGCTCGCTCGCTCGTCAAGGATTACGGCCAGTGTGCGCTTGTGATCGGCAAGGACGTCGCTGGGTTCACGGCGGCGTTGAAGGCGATCGAGGACGACCTCCACAAGAACGGTTTCTACAAGGCATGGGCGATAACCAACGCTCAGCTCGGGGAGTGCGCGGACATCCACTGCCACGAAGCGCTGGGCATCGACATCGTCGCCACGTTGCAGCGTTACAAGAAGAACGTCAAGATCCCGCTGCCCGGCGAATACCCGCCCTGGGGCATTGTGCTCTTGGAATAGAGTTCAGTCGAGAAGCGTTCCGCTATTGTGATAGGCGATGATCCCTCGCGAGATGTCGAACGACGCCTCGAAGCCGATCTTCTCTTTCGCGAGCCGCATGTCGCAGAGCGTGTGCGCCTGGTAGTTGGTGCCATGTGGGTTTTTGATGTACTGTGGTTTGATCGGGAACTTGACGCCCAAGGCATCGTTGAGGCGAGCGACAAGTGCGTTGAACGATATCGACGACCCTGTGCCGATGTTGACCACGCAGCTCTGCTGCGCGTGGGTGGCCGCCAGGTTGGCACGTACGATGTCATCGACGTACGCGTACTCGCGCTCTTGCTCTCCCCATTCGAACAGTTTCGGCCCATCGCCTGGCCCATCCATTATCTGTCGAGCGAGCTGGCGGACCATGCTGGCGCGCTTGCCTTTGTGCGCTTCGCCTGGTCCATACACGTTGGGATATCGCAGGCCGACGATGGTGATGTCCTTGTGCGTCCGTGCATAGTCCATAGCCCATTCGTCGAGCGCCAGTTTCGATTCAGCATAGGGGTTCAGCGGGTGTTTTGGACCGTCTTCATGGAATGGCACAGGAGCGTCGCCGTACACCGCCGTGCTCGATGCGTAGACGATGCGTCGGCAACCCGTGTCAATGACGCGCCTGAAGAGTTCTTTGGACGAGAGGACGTTCGCACGCCATATCTCTTCCTTGTCCATGTTCTGCGTGTCGTTGATCGCGGCCTGGTGGTAGACCACATCGACGTTGCCGATCGCGTCACAGTCGATGCCGATGAAGCTTGGTTGCAGGATTTTTCCTTTGAAATCCGGGATGCGTTGTTCTGCATCGTGTCCTGTGATGATGATTTCGTGTCCGTCCTCAAGAAGGCGTTTGGTGAGGTTCGAACCGATGAAGCCGGTGCCGCCGGTGACAAGGATCCTCATTCCATCACCGCAATCGTGCCCATTAAAGAATCTTATGAATCACTTGATGCGATCGACTGCGAGGTTGTGCGCTTCGACGTATCTGTTGATGAACTCGCTCCAGTCGCACGTCTCGGCCACGCCGCGCGCCGTGATCTTGTTCTCGATCCGATGCTTTTTCGAGAGCGTCGTGTAGTAGTAGAGGACGTCCGCGAGTTGTTCGATGACGTTGCTGTCGGGAACGCCGAAGCGTCGCAGTGTCCAGATGCCGGGGTCAGGGCCGGCTTTGCACTCGTTGCAGATGTAGCGTCCGAAGCCGGCCAGGTCGCTTGTGACGCTGGGAACTCCTAGCGCCCCTGCCTCGAGCGGTGTGTAGCCCCAGGGCTCGTAATAGCTGGGGAACACGCCGAGATGGCTGCCTTGCATGCTTTCGTAGTAGCTCACGTCGAGCAGGCCGTCCGTGCCTGTGAGGTAGATCGGGTAGTAGACGACCTTGACGCGGTCGTCCTCGGCGTTGTCGAGGCCGACTGCCTTGAGCGCGTTCATGATCTGGTCGCTGTCCTCGTTGTAAAGGTCGTGCGTGCTGATGGAGGGTTGGCCTTTGCGCCGGAACCGGAGGATCTTGCGTCTGATCTCGTCCAGCGCTTCCTCGTTGAAGAGCACGCTCTTGGTGATGTCCTTGTTCGCCACGAGGCTGTGCAGCACTTTGTGCTGGACTTCGTCGATGTTATCGCGCACGAACTCCTTGAAGTCGGTGTAGAGCGTCTTGTTCTCGAGCACTTCGGGCTTGATGCCCCTGATGTTGCCCGGCACCCAGAAGAATGTCACGACGGTCTTCTGCACCTTGTCGTTCTTGAGCTTGTCGTTGAGCTTGCCCAGCGCCTGGATGAACACGTCGATGCCTTTGTCGTGGAACTCGTAGCGTCCCGAGAGGAAGTAGATGAGCGTGTTGTCGAGGTCGAAGCTGTAGTACGGGAAGAAGTGGTAGAGGATGAAGTCGAAGATCTTGTTCTTGAAGAGCTTGTGGTGCACGCTGCTCTCCTCGAAGGTCGGGAACTTCTCCATGTCGAGGCCGTTGAACACGAGTACGTCGGGCTTGCGGCCGAGCAGTTTTTCCGCTTCGATGCCGGTGATCTCGGAGACGGTGGTGAACACGTCCGCGTTGTTGGCGCACAAGCGCTCGATCTGGTATTTCGCCCACAGGCCTTGGCCGCGCTTGCGCGCTTCCTCTTCAGGGTTGATCGTATCGAGGACGTTGTAGAGGTCGATGTCCGCGCTCGCGAGAGTGCGACCCAGCATCGTGGCGTGCGTGGTGAAGACCGTGCCGACTTTCACGCGGTTCCTCTTGAGGTGCAGCAATCCGGCGCCCGCGAGCCACTCGTGGAAGTGGCCGACGATCGGACCCTCGATCACGTTGCTGAGCTCTTCGATGACTTTGCCGGCTGCGGTCGACCACACCAGTGGCTCGTCGACGTCGTAATAGGTGGTGCCCAGCGTGTCGAGGCCGAATGCGTCCCAGAGGTCTTTCTTGATCGCGTTGGTCTGTGATGTGAACCGCGTGAAGTCGATGAGGATGGCTTTCGGGTTGCCTGTCACGAGCCATGTCCCGTAGTGGCAGTCGATGCCCTGGCTGCGGAGTTTTTCGATGGCTGCCTTTATGGTGGCGGGTGGCACTTTCTCTTCGAACACGCCGTACGCCTTCTTCGGGAAGTAGGGGCCGATCGTGATGTAGCCGTCACCGTACTGCTTGATCATGTGGCGTGCTTTGGAGGCGACGACCGTGTAGATGCCGCCGACCTTGTTGCATACCTCGAACGAGACTTCGAAGCAGTGTTTTGCCTTCACAGCCATGTGTCATGCAGCAGGGCAGAGCGTATAAAAACCTTCGACACTACTCTCGAGTGGGCTTGAAGAGGATGAGCGTTTGGCTCAGCACGAACATGCCGAGCGCGAGCGCGAGCGCCACCCCCCATTCGAGCCAGCTCAGCCCCACGGTGCCAAAGACGTGCTGCAGCGGTCCCCACTGCACCGCAAGGACCTGCAGCAGGACGGAGCAGGCCACCGCGCCGATCAACCATTGGTTGGTGAGCCAGCCCAGCTGCGGCGTCGTCATGCTCTCCGAGCGCTGGCTGAACACGCGCGCCATCTCCATGACTACGATGGTGGCGAACGCCATGGTCTGCGCCTTCTCGACACCGCTGCCAAGGCGCCACCAGAACGCCAACAATGTCGCGAGCGCGATGCCGATCCCGACGATGCAGATGCGGAGCGCACGTCGTCGCGTCAGCAATCCCTCGTCGACGGGCCTGGGCTTGCGCGTCATGATGCCTGGCTCCGGCCTCTCGAGCGTGAGCGCGATCGCGGGGAGGCCGTCAGTGACGAGGTTCACCCACAACAGCATGACGGCGGTGAGCGGCAGCGGGAATCCGAGCAGGATGCCGCCAAAGATCGTGAGCACCTCGCCAAGGTTGGCGCTGAGCATGTACGTGACGAACTTGATGATGTTGTCGAAGATGGCGCGCCCGCCGCGGATGGCGGCCACGATGGTCGCGAAGTTGTCGTCCGCAAGCACCATGTCGCTGGCCTCGCGCGCGACGTCCGTGCCGCTCCTGCCCATCGCGATGCCGATGTCGGCGCTCTTGAGCGCGGGAGCGTCGTTGACGCCATCGCCCGTCATCGCGACGATATGGCCCTTCTTGCGCAGCGCCTCGATGATGCGGAGCTTGTGGGCCGGGTCGACGCGTGCGAACACGCCGACACGTTCGATGACCTTGCTGAGGTCCTTGATCTTGTCTATCTGCTGCCCGTTCATCATCTCGCCCACGATCCCGAGCTCCTTGGCGATGGCGCCTGCAGTGAGAGGATGGTCGCCGGTGATCATGAGCACGCGTATGCCTGCCTGTTGCGCGGTCGCGACCGCTTCGCCGGCCTCATCGCGGGGCGGATCGATCATGCCTTGCAGGCCGACGAAGATGAGCCCGTGCTCGACGTGCTCGCCCGCGTGTTCTTTTGGTCCTAGTTGCCTGTAGGCAAAGCCCAGCACGCGCATCGCGCTCACCGCCATGGCGTCGTTGGCCCGCATCACTTCGTTGCGGTCCAGCGGCGTCAATGCGCGCACGCGCCCGCCGATGAGGATCCGGTCGCAGAGCGCGAGGATGACGTCCGGCGCGCCCTTCGTGTACGCAATGCGCTGGTTCCCTTTGGCATGCACCGTCGTCATGCGCTTGCGCTCGGATGAGAACTGGATCTCCGCGATGCGCGGCTCCTCTGTCGCGGCGACAGTGGGGTCGACGCCTCCCTTGATCGCGCTCACGAGCAGCGCTCCCTCGGTGGGGTCGCCCACGACGGTCACGGACCCGTCGTGCTGCAGCGTGGCGTTGTTGCAGAGCCCGCCGATACGCAGGAGCATGCCGTACTCTTTCTGGCTTCCCTCGATGGTGCCCTCGGGCACGTAGCCCGCCCCTGTCACGACGAGGCTCTTGTGCGGCACGTACAGCTCGCGCACCGTCATCTGGTCATGCGTGAGTGTGCCGGTCTTGTCCGTGCAGATGACGGTGCACGCGCCGAGCGTCTGGACGCTTGGCAGGCGGCGCACGAGCGCGTTGCGCCGTGCCATCTGTTGCACGCCGATGGCGAGGGCGAGCGTCACGACCGCGGGCAGTCCTTCCGGGATCGCGGCGACGGCAAGCGCCACAGCGGCGAGGAAGATGTCGAGCAACGGCTTTCCTTGGAGAAGCCCTGCGCCCAGGACGAGCAGCGCGATCGCGACCACGATGAGCGTGATCCACGTGCTGAGGCCGGCGAGTTTCTTCTGCAGCGGCGTCTCCTCTTCCTGGGTCTGTTGTATGAGGTTCGCGATCGCCCCGATCTGGGTGTGCATCCCTGTCGCGACCACGACGGCTTTTGCCCTTCCTGTCGTCGCGATGGTGCCGTAGAGGACCATATTGGTGCGGTCGCCGATGGACTTTTCGCCGTGCAGCGTCGCAGTGGTCTTACTCACAGGGGTTGATTCTCCCGTGACCGGCGCCTCCTGCGTGCTGAACGAGGATTCCCAGATGATGCGGCCGTCTGCCGGGATCTTCATGCCGCTTTCGAGGATGACGATGTCGCCTGGCACGATGTCGCGCGCATCGACGACCGTCTGCCTGCCGTCGCGCAGCACGGTCGCCTTGAGGCTCAGCGTCTTGCGCAGCGCCGCGATGGCGCGTTCGGCTTTGCGTTCTTGGATGAATCCCAAGGTCGCGTTGAGGACGACGATGGCGAGGATGGCGTACGCATCGATCGTCTCGTCGAGAAGGAAGGCGATGACGAGCGCGCCGATGAGTACCCACACGACAGGGCTGGCGAACTGCTTGAGTAGTAATGATAGCCAGCGGGTCGGCGGCGGCTGCACGAGCTCGTTGGGTCCGTAACGACGCAGTCGGTCGCCTGCGATGTTCCCGCTCAGACCAGCTTCGGACGTGCCCAGCGCCTTGAGCACCTTCGGCACGGGCTCATCATAGAACGCCATGCTGTCTTTTCGTGTTGTGGGACAATATAAAACTACGGTTGTGCCGCCCGGCCACAACATTTAAGTAGTGCCTGCCAGACAACGAGGGCATGGTTTTCCAAGGAGGGCGTCGGTGATGCGAGCGAGCGAATTGATGCGGACCAATTTCCTCGCGGTCTCGATCGATGACACCGTCCACTCGGTGCTGGGCAAGTTGCAGCGTGGCAAGCACCATTCTGCCGTCGTGGTCGACAGCAGGGACCGCTACCTCGGTCTTTTCGACAAGGACGGCTGTCTGCGCTCGCGCGGCGACCTCGGCGAGATGAAGGTGCGGCACGTGCTGCGCAAGACCAGCAAGCTCGAGGAGAGCACCGATATCTCCCGTGTGGCGCAGCTGTTGCACGCCGCCGACACGCACATCCTTCCTGTCCTTGACAAATACAAGCGCGTGGCCGGCATCGTGGGCGCGCGCGACGTGCTCGTCGCGCTCATCGACAAGCTCCGCGGCATGAAGGTCGAGGAAGTCGCGGCAAAGTATCCGCTTGTCCTCGCCGAGACCGATTCATTGTCCAAGGCGATCGAGCTGATCCGTCGCAAGAAGATCTCGCGTATCCCGGTCGTCGACGACAAGCGCAAGCTTGTCGGCATCGTGACGCGCTTCGACCTTGTGCGCGAGTTCATGATGAAGCCCGTGCCTTCCCGCGGTCGTGGCAAAGGCGGTTGGCGTGGGGACGCGGCGATCCCTGTGCAGACCGCGCCCAGCACGTCCAACATCAGGGTGGCGGACGTCATGGCAAAGCAGGTCCAGACAGTCGCGCCGAGCGCGATGGTGCAGGCTGCCGTGCGCAAGATGTCCGAGGCCAACGTCTCCGATCTTGTCGTTGTGGAGGACGGCGCGCCAGTCGGCATCCTGACCACCAAGGATCTTCTGCGTCGCGTCGCCTGAGTCTTGTGCTGGTTTCTTGTTATTGATGGCTGGTTCTTGGACTTGTTAGATCGGTCTCATCAATGTTGATTCTTTGTCGTTAGATTATAATACTAACTTAATCCTACTATACTATTAATTCAGTATTACTATGGGTAGTATAATTTAGAGTTAGAGCCATAATAGTATCAAGTTACTACTAAACTTCACGAACATTTAAATAGACGTTCTATTCTGGTGTGGAAGAATGGCTACTAAACGACGGTTCAGTACGCTGCGCCTCCTAATTCTCAAAGGCCTCAAAACCGGCCAGAAAACAGTCAACCAACTCGCCGGGGACGTGGGCATCAACTGGCGCACCGTCGACAACCACATCGTGCACCTCGTCGGTCGCGGCCTTGTCGCGCCGGTCTTCGTCAGCCCGTACGTCAAGATCTACCAGATAACCGATGCCGGGCGCGTCACGCTCGAGCAGGAGGATGTCTCATGAACGTCCTCATGTTCGGTTGGGAATTCCCGCCCTTCAAGAGCGGCGGTCTTGGCACGGCATGCTACGACCTCACCAAAGGCCTCGCACGCCGTGGCGTCAAGGTCAGTTTCGTCATGCCATTTGCGCCACAGAACGCAAAAGCGGAATTCGTCAAGCTCCTCGGCACAGGCGCGCTGTCCAAGAACATCAAAGTCACGACAGTCAACACCGTGCTCACGCCCTACCAGACGTACGAGCAGTACGCGTCGGCAGTCGCGCAGGTGAAGGTGGGCCGTGATGGCAAGCCGACATCGAAAGAGATCTACGGCCGCAACCTTTTCGAAGAAGTGCAGCGCTACACTGCGGTCGCGGCCGCGATTGCGGAAGAAGAACCGCACGACATCATCCACACGCACGACTGGATGACGTACAAGGCAGGCATCCTGGCGCGCAAGAAGTCAGGTAAGCCGCTCGTCGTCCACATCCACGCGACCGAGTTCGACCGTACCGGCGGCAGTCCCAACCCGCACATCAGCGCGCTCGAGTACGAAGGGCTCTCGCAGGCCGACCTCGTCATAGCCAACAGCAACTGGACCAAGAAGAACGTGGTTGATTGCTACAAGATTCCGCAGAGCAAGATCGCCGTCGTGCATTGGGGCATCGAGGAGGACAAGCCCGAGTATCACACGCACTACAAGTCGCCGCTGAGCGCGCAGGAGAAGATCGTGCTCTTCCTCGGCCGCATCACGGTGCAGAAAGGCCCTGACTATTTCGTCGAGACCGCGAAGAAAGTGCTCGAGCACGAGAAGAACGTGCGGTTCATGATCGCAGGCAGCGGCGACATGCAGAGCCGCATCATCCGCCGCGTCGCGGACCTCGGCATCGCGGACAAGGTACACTTCCTCGGCTTCCTGCAAGGGGACGACGTGCACAAGGCATTCCAGATGGCCGACCTGTACGTCATGCCCAGCGTCTCCGAGCCCTTCGGCCTTGTCGCGCTCGAGAGCATGAAGAACAACACGCCCGTTCTGCTCTCCAAACAGAGCGGCGCGGCAGAGGTTGTGACGCACGCGCTCAAGACCGACTTCTGGGACGTGGACGAGATGGCCAACAAGATCATCAACGTGCTGCGGCACCCTGCGCTGCACCACGAACTCAGCAGCAACAGCTACAAGGAAGCGATGAAGTTCAACCTCGACGAACCCGCGAGAAAGTGCCAGGAATGCTATTCAAAATTACTGGGAGGACGACATGGACGCTGAGACGCGAACATGGATCAAGGCGGCTCTCGCACAGGGTCTTGGCGAGGACCAGATCGTCGCTCAACTGCAGACCTCAGGCTATTCAAAAGACGAGGCGACAGCCGCGTGCCGCAGTGGCTACAGAGCAAAGGACTTGCTCGTGATGTTATTCATCAGCGTTGTCGTGGGCGGCGTGGTGCTTGCAATCATCGCCAACACCAGTCCAGATATGTTCACACCGCTGCTCATCCTATGGAGCCTTGCTGTGACCGCAGCTATCCTGCACAAGTCTGGCAGCGCGCGTGATGTGCTCCTGACACTTCTTGTAGGCCTCGCGGTCCTTTCACTCACGCTGTTCGCTGCTGAGGACCCCGCGTTCGACGCCGATGTGTTGTTCATGCTTGACCTCTGGGACTGGACAGGTGCCGTGTATGCGCTGGCTGATGTGTCGTGGCTGATTCCCTATGGTATCGTCACACTGGTGGCACTTGGGGTGTGCACAGGAATCGCTCTTGTGTATAGGCTGTTCCGCCCGGCCGGACGTACTTCGTCATGGTTCCCTCTTGTGCAGAAGAAGGTGACGTTCGCGACACTTGCAGAACTACCTCTCGGGTACTGGATCATTCTGGTTCTATCTGTTGCCGGTTTGTCTTGGATGTTGAAGAGCGTTACAGCAGTGGCGTCGTTGTCGATTGCCGCATTCTTCCTTGCGCTGATCATGCACGCGTTCTGGCAATCTCCCTTGGTGCGCAACGCTCAAGCGCTTGTGGCTGCCGCGCTCATGTCCTGGAACATCATCATCGCACTCGCACTCCAACTTCTCACGGTATTCCTCCTCTCGTTCATACCATTCCCTCGGACGTCTGTTTTCTTCACGTCCTTGCCCGTCGCTTCGCTCAGTTGCTTCGTGTTGTTCTTCACGCTGCTATTCTTGAAGACAAAACACATCCAGTGGCTTCTCAATGTCAACGATCCAGCCATCCTGCTTCCTTCGAGGATACCGTTTGTCGCGCAATGGGGAGTGACGTCGAGGATTCTCTTGCGCGCACTGATCCTGAACGTACTATTCATTGTCATCGCGTTTGGTCTGATCCTCCTTCCCGTTGCCAAAACATTCCCGAACCAGATGGACATGACACGCAAACAGTTCGCTTCGGTTAGAGGTGAGTTGACCTCAGCACAAGCGTCATTCTTACGACAGGCAGTACAGGCACTACCTGCCTACGTTCCTGGAGAGTATTATCCTGGTGCGAATGTGTACGTGGTGGGGGGGATTCGTGATGATGTCGACTATCGTGTCGATCTGGATGGTCGAGATAGTGCACAGTTATACATTCCTTCGTCCGTCCATGTATGGTATGAATGCGATTTTAACTATGCGTGCAGGGTGTTGTCGGTCGACGAGGTCGACGCACTTTCGGACAAACAATACGCAGCCGTATTCGTGCGCAGGGATTCAGATGTCGTCGCAGGACGAGATCCACGTATAGTGGATGACGCTGTGGACATCATTGTCGCGCCTGAGGCGTCGACCACGACGTTCACGGGGTCGGCATTGCTGCCCTACCACCTTCGGCATATCCGGAGTTGGCGTGACGTTCGTGACGCATTTAATCTCCTTGAGCAGGCGTTCTACACATCTCAAAGAATATCCCGTGAGACGACCGCACTCAAGGACAGCGGGATTGTGAGAACAGTTGTCCTTGTCATGACGGACGCGTATACAAGATTCCTCGTTGACTACGCAATTGAAGCCACGAAAACCGGTCTTGCGCTGTCCAAGGCGTATTCCACGCTTGGATTCGCAAAATCCGTCGCGGTATCATTGCAACATGATGTACTTCCTGATGGCAGCATGACAAAAGAGGCGTACGCCATCGCCCTTGAGAATTCCATTCGTGCCGTGCTCTCAATGAATAAGAGCGGCGTTTCTGATGTTTCATCGCCGGGATCCATTTCAGCAATTGGATCGCTGACCGAACAAGAACTGGCGCCGTATCTGTTTATTCGCATCATTCGAAATACCATTTTGTCCGAGGAGATTAAGCGGGCTGCGCGAGAGATCAAGGAAATCCGCGGTGGAGCATTCTCGGAACTGCTGCGCGATGTGCAATCCTACGAACCTGCTATCGATATTGACGAGCGCGTCAGTCATGCATACGTGATACTCTATCGTTATCTCCAACACGTGTCTAGCAAGTGTGATACTCCTGATTGTCTTGAAAACGTGGTGGCGTTATCACCTGACCTTTTTGCGGGGATATCATTGTGTGATCGGATCCAAGCTAACGACCGTGACTTGTGTCGGCAGCGCGTCTTCTCCCGCGTCACTGCGTTCTCCACTACTGTCGGTCAGCACACGGATCCCGTTACAGTGAGCACGCACAACGTTGATGTTATCGCGAGAATATATGGTCCTGCGTTCTTGCTCGGGCTGCACAACACCGCGACGTATGATCAACACGTGAACATCGGCGGCAATGACGCGGTCGCTTGCCATGATGAGCATTCCAATGTTTGCAAGAATGTCGCAATATACCCTTTCGCGAACGTCACGATGGCGAGTGGCGCCGTGACAACAGTGCCTGTGTCATTACGTGTTGACTGTAACGAAGGGAGCTATGCCTGTGTCATGGGCGTATGGAATCAAGATGATGCTTTATTCGGAAGGGCAAATTTTACGATGATCGTGAGGTGATGGTGATGGAACAAAACAATCAGGATCAAGAGGTGCTCAAATGACAAACATATGCATGTATTTCCAGGTGCACCAGCCGTTTAGGCTGGCGAACTACAAGGTGTTCGACATCGGCAAGAACCACAGCTACTTCGACGTGAAGAAGAACGACGAGGTGATGCGCAAGGTCGCGCGCAAGTGCTATCGCCCGACGAACAACACCATGCTGCACTTGCTCAGCAAGCACCCGGACATGAAGATCGCGTACAGCATCACGGGCACCGCGCTCGAGCAGTTCCACCACTACGCGCCTGAAGTGCTCGAGAGCTTCGAGGACTTGGCCGCGACAGGACAGGTCGAGTTCCTCAGCGAGACGTACTATCACAGCCTCAGCTTCCTGCACCACAAGGACGAATTCCGCGACCAGGTCGCCAAGCACTATCGTGCCATGAAGAAGTTGCTTGGTGCGAAGCCGACCGTGTTCCGTAACACCGAGCTCATCTTCAGTAACGACGTCGCAAAAGAAGCGCAGGACATGGGCTACAAGGCAGTGCTTGCGGAAGGAGCGGACCGCGTCCTTGGCTGGCGCAGCCCAAATTTTGTATACAGGGCGAAGACGGCGGACAAGATCGCCTTGCTTCTCAAGAACTACAAGCTCTCGGACGACATCGCGTTCCGTTTCGGTGACAAGAACTGGGCGAGCTGGCCCTTGACGGCAGAGAAGTACGCGGACTGGGTGGCGCCAGTCATGGGCGACTCGATCAACCTGTTCATGGACTACGAGACGTTCGGGGAGCACCAGTGGGCGGATACCGGGATCTTCAACTTCCTCAAGCACATGCCCAAGGAACTGCTCAAGCGCGGCATCGGCTTCCAGTCGGTCTCAGAGGCAGCGCGTCACGCGCCAAAGGACACGCTCGACATCCACACGCCAATGTCGTGGGCGGACGTCGAGCGGGACACGAGCGCGTGGCTCGGCAACCGCATGCAGGTAGCGGCGGCAGAACAATTGTACGCGCTGCGAGAGGAGGTGCGTGACACGGGCGACGTCGACTTGATGGAGGACTGGCGCAGGCTCACGACAAGCGACCACTTCTACTACATGTGCGTCAAGTGGTTCGCGGACGGCGACGTGCACAAGTACTTCAATCCGTACGACTCGCCCTACGACGCGTTCATCACGTACATGAACGTGCTGCGGGACCTGCACGTGCGCGCGACAGGCAAGGCGCCGGACTCGGCGTCATTCACGGGGATGGTGAACCAATGGCTGCGCGCATGAGACGGTCCGACCGCGCAGGGGACGCGCTGCGGTTGTGGTCGTTCGAAGAGAAGAGGTTGGTGTCGGCAGGCTTGGTGCGTTCGACGCTTGATGACCGTGTGCAAGGGATCGTGGACAAGTCGCGCAGGTTCCCGGGCGGCACGAAGATGCCGCCGCACCTCTCGCCGCTCTTGCCGGACAGGATGTTCCCGCCATCGCGCGAAGTACCGAGCCCGATCCATCCGCTCTTCCCGCCGCCCTCGCCCTTCCCGCAGGATCCGGCGCGCTACATCCTGCCGGACCACAGCTATATGGGTAATCAGGTCAGCACAGCCAACTCGATCAACACATCAACACAGTCTGTCAATATGGACGCGAGTCCAGAGGTGAATACGATGAGTAACATAAGTCCCTCGTACGCGCTTGATGCGCCGCACGAGAAGAGTTTCTTTTGCGTGAATGGCGAGAAGTACAAGAACCTGCGCGACCTGCATGTGGGTCTGCTCACGATGAAGGACGAGCACTTCCGGCATCATGTCAACGACGCCAAGAACGACTTCGCGCGCTGGGTCGCGGACGTCTTCGCGGACAACGCGCTCGCGAAAGAGATGACGCGGGTGCGCAGCAGGGCGCTGAGCGCCTACAAAGTAGGGCAACGCGTCAAGCACGTCCGGACGCGGCACAACATTTAAATGCAAGACGCGTATAATATGTGCTGGAAAGAGAGGTGAATGGGTTTGGTAAGGAAGTCCGCTCGTCGTACCGTTGGTCGTAAGGGCCCTTCAGCGTCAGCCCGCAAGGCAGCGCGCATGATCGCAGGCACCGCGCACCGCGTGGCGCATGCGACACGCAAAGTCACCAAGGTGGCGCGCACGCTTGGTCACGGTGCCCGTATTCTCGCCAAACCCGGCTCCAAAGTCGAGGTCACCGTCATGTCCAAGGCGCTGGGCGAGGCGCCCGAGAAATACCATTTCGTCCTCAAGGACGGCAGGCGCTTGCGCTCGTTGTACGAGCTCGTGGACGAGCTCGAGACCATGAGCGACGACACGTTCAGGCATTACGCCAACGAGTTCAAGAACGACTTCGCGAACTGGACGCGCGACGTGTTCGATGAGAAGCACTTGGCCGAGGAGATTTCCCGCATGCAGCACAGGATCGATATGCAGCGTGCCATCCTCAAGCATCTCGTGCGCGAGCTCAAGAGAGTCGCGCCGCGCAAAAAATGATTTTTTTGAGAAAATACCGAACTATTTCTTGACAAAAATCAGAAACGAAGAAATCAGTCTTCTTCTTTGGGCTCGTCCTCGGTGATGTCACCGGCGGCGTTCCAGTACTTCATGTATCCTTCGACCTTCGCGTCGACGTCAAAGCTGTCGTCATCCATGTCGTCAGTGAAGTCTTTTCCCAGAGAATACGTGTCCATCTCGTCGTCCACCACACATCACCTCGCGTTTTTATCAAACAGACGCTTGTTTACTGAATTATTTTAACTAGTAGTCCTATAAAAGGGTTCCTATAAGGTTGTATACTGGGATAGAGGGCCTTTTTAGGCACTCGGTGTTGCGCGAACAATTAATATATCTTGCAGCAGATCAGTCTACTCATGTCGACGAAGGAGGAGACACGCACGTCTACCTATGATGAGTTCTACGGACCACACTCAAAGAAATCTTTGCCTGTCGTCCCGCTGATTGTTGCCGCAGTCGTGTTGGTATTGTTCGTGTTGCTGGGTTATTATGTCTGGCAACAACAAAATACCTCTGTAACACGTGACACGTGGGATGGTATTCGCTTTGTCAATTCGGTCATACGGGAGATACCTGTTGATGAAGAAGATTCACTATACTTTCTACCCTATTCCTACAATGGGAATTCATTGTTTATAGAGTCCCATGTGGTGGGGCAGAACACTCGGAAGGCGCTCGTCGCATTGCGGCATGGTTCGCTGAATTTCACAACGTACATTGCGGATCTTGGCACAAGAATTCCGATTGGTGTCAGCGCTAATGGTATTATACTTCAGGACTTGACTCTGAGTCCACCGGATGCTCAAGGGAAAAGAACCACGCAGAAGCTCGTCATAACCGTTTTTAACCCATCAACAAAGACCGAACGAACGTTGCTGTCTCGCGGTCCGGGTTACCTCCATGCGCAATCCGTGGACAACAAACTCATTCTCCTCAAGTCCGATTGTCTGAGTGAATGCGGACACTTATTTGTTGTTTGGGACGAAGTGCGAGGTCTGGAGCAGGAAATTCCGGGCGTGATTGGACAGCCACAAGCACACGGGGACGTCATCGTTTGGCAGCATGTGCAGGGTAATGAGGTTTTCTTGCAAGAACGTGATGGCATCATGACACTCACGAGGAAGTCACAGGTACGTCACGACGATAATGGCCACAATTTATTCACGTACACCAAGAATTATATTGTGCACGATGTGGATGATGTACGTAGGGTTTCTACGTTTGGCGACGATGAGCTATATTGGACTCCGCCAGAATTTTACACCATTTTCGCAACAGATTATGAAAATGATAGGATCGTCGTGTTGCATGAAGAAGCAGGCGCATTGAACCTTTCAATGCTTGATCTACGCTCTAAAACTGAGCGGCCAGTTGTTCGGATTGATTCTTCGCTCAGATTTGTTGATGCTGCCCTTTCCGGTGACATGTTTTTTGTTGTCATTGGTGACGATAAAAGTAAGCCTCGGCGCTTTGTAGGAACGCTCAAGGATCTTCCTGCCAGGCAGTCAGGTCGGAGCGGTGCAGCGACGCCAGAGCCCGTGCTCGTTTCGCAATATGCTGATTGTGACACGTCCACATTGCAGTGGGCGCGTGATGAATGTTATTCTCAGCAAGGCGTGCGTACGCGGAATCTGAGCGTGTGTGTGAAGGCAAAGAATGAGTCGGCGGCCATTCGGTGTTATCTCGCAATGTAGGAATATGTTACGAGCGCAAGTGATTGTGCTCTTCTCGAATTCGAGCCGTTCCTTCGTGACAACTGCCTCAAGAATGTTCAGCGTAGGACGCAACCGACGCCATAGGACCGACACCTTTTCTTTTGTCACTGGTAAGTAACAAATAATAGAAAGCTTTATATAGTGTGAATACCTCAAACACACTCAGGGAAAGGGGATTCACGATGAGAACACTATCGATCAGTTCACTATTGCCGTTCTACTTGAACGAGCTGGCAGGCCATGCCGGCATGTGGGGCAACACATTGCTCTTCGTGCTTGCGTTCGTCGTCACGATCGTGGGGGACTAGGATGGAAACCAGTCTTCGCCTTCTTGAGAATTTGCGGTATCCGAGCGGCCTCTTCGCCGCCGCGGCAAAGACGACAGCGACAGGATACAGTCGTGTCTGGCTGCGCGACAACGTGTACGCAGCACTGGGATTTGAGGCAGCAGGACGCATCGCGGATGTCGTCAAGACATACCGTGCATTGCTTGACATACTCAAAAAACACCAGGACAAAATCGACTGGATGATCCGGGAACCGCTGCCGAAAGCGGCCTATCGTTATATCCACGCGCGCTACGACCCCGCGACCGGCAACGAGATCTGGGAGAATTGGGGCAACAAGCAGAACGACGCCATCGGCGCCATCCTCTTCAAGATCGGCGAGCTTGAACGCAAAGGCATCGACGTGCTGCGCGACGCGACTGACATTGCCATCCTCCAGAAACTTGTCCGTTATCTGAACGCCATCGAATACTGGCACGATGCGGACAACGGCATGTGGGAAGAGAACGAGGAAGTGCATGCGTCGAGCGTCGGCGCGTGCGTCGCAGGGCTCAAGGCGATTGCGCCGCTCGTCGACGTGCCTCAAGCGCTCATCGACAACGGCATGCGCACGCTCAGCGTCCTCTTGCCGCACGAATCCACGACTAAGGAGACCGATCTTGCGTTGCTCTCACTCATCTATCCTTATGACATTGTCACGCCGCAGCAGCGGGACGCGATCCTCAAGAACGTCGAGACGCACTTGCTGCGGCAGCGTGGCGTCATCAGGTACGAAGGGGACCGTTACTATGCGGTCGATGATGACGAAGCGGTCTGGACAATGGGATTTCCTTGGCTGGCGATTATCTACGGAAAAATCAACGCGCCCCACAAATATGCAATCTATATGCGGAAGACGGTTGAGGCGATGAATGAGAAGGGTGAACTTCCTGAATTGTATTATGCAAATGGTAATTCGCATAATGAAAATTCTCCCCTCGCTTGGGCCCAAAGTCTATTTGTTGTTGCATCCAATAATCCGGTGTAGCCGGAATAAACCACAAGACATTCCGTTAATCTTCCGGATTCTTCTCGTCGAGAAATAAATGATGCGCTCCACTGGACATGTGCCCGTAGAGTATTTATTGAATTATTAACCATGTTCATTGATGAAAGAGTGTGTACGGTGTCATAAGATATTCCAACCAGATAAACTCCATCCTTATCAAGTACATTGTTCGAAAACATGTGCCATCAAGGAATATTATGTTCGCACATACGTCAAAACCATGCGCGCTTGCAGCGTATGCGGCACGATGTTCGGCCCAAGAGGTCCTCAAGTTGTATGTGGTTTGCGTTGTCGAAAGATAAATCATTCGAACAAAAGTCGCCAATGGAATACCAATCATTGGGATTCATTCTATCGCGATTATATGAGAAACTATCATAAGAAACGCTGGCAACATTACAAAGTGAAGCATGGAATATCTGACGTGCGTAGGGTTAAGCAACGCATACTTATCAAGAATGTCCTTTCAGTTGTTGGTAACGTGTTACTGATAGAGGAGGCGTCGTTTGATTGGCTCAGAGGGGAACGGCGTGTTCCTCTCAAGGTAGATGCGTATCTACCCGCACACAAACTTGTCATTGAATATGATGGTCAACAGCATTTTTTTCCCGTTCAATGGGCGAACCAATCTGTCGAATCATCTCGCGCGCAGTTTGTTACACAGCAACAGCGCGATCGGCAAAAAGACCTACTAATTCCACAACATGGATTGAGATTTGTTCGTTTTGCATATTTTGAGAGGATTGATAGTGTTGATTATGTACGAGAAAAATTACGATCAGCTGGAGTTTGCATTTAGTAAGAATAACAGTTAACTTAAAAAACAACAGAGAAATTCCTACCTGAGTTTGCGCAGAAGATTGATACTGTTTCCTGAAATAACGCACACGTTGCCGTCCTACCATGGCCTCGCCAAGAGTACTTGTCGGTATCGTCACGTACGATGGTCATCGCTATGCGCTCGAGCGCCTGCTGTTATCGTTGAAGGCAATGACGTATGCCGCATTCGACGTGTTGTTCATCGATAATTCCGAACACGAAGAGTATAGTGCGCACCTGAAAAATCTTGGGTTTGAGGTGCTGCGGACGTCATCAGAAGGCCATCGGGTCGAGCGCGTCATCCTCGGCAGGGAACTCTTGCGAACGGCCGCGCTCGAACGCGGGTATGACTATCTGTTCTTCATCGATAGCGATGTGATCTGTCTTGCCGACACGCTCGAACGCCTCCTGCAATGGAAGAAGGATGTCGTGAGCGGCATGTACTTGCTCGTGAAACGTCGCGAAGGAAAACTCCACGTGATACCGTCGGTATTTGTTGCAGAGAATGGCGCCATGCGCACGACCACAGTGTATGAAATGAGGGAAGCTCGTTTGATACCGATCGCTGCAGCAGGATTGGGCTGCTGTCTCATCAGCGCCGCTGTCCTCAAGCGATTGCACTTCAGAAACATAGGTCAGTCGACATCAGGCGGCGAGGACTTCTCGTTCTTCCACGACGTGATCGCGCTTGGCGTCACGCCATACGTCGACACTGCGGTGAAATGTTTCCACATGTGCGTTCCACATGGTGACGAGCGCAGTGAACTCTACAAATGGGAGAATCACGAGCTAGGCGCCAAGTATGGCGCATAGTAATAGAATAATGTAAAAAATAAAAAGAGATTCTTACCCGATGTTGTACTGCACGCTCACTGTCGCGGTGACAGTGGTCTTGCCTGGCAGCACTGGTGGCGCGGCGGCGTAATCCGCCTTGGCCTCAAGGGCGATGCCGCCTTCGAAGCCGCGTGCGTAGATCGGCGGGAAGTATACGTTGGCTTCGGAGACCGACGCGATCTTGCCGAGCTCGACGTCAAGCCCGTCCGCGATCGCCTGCGCCTTGCTGCGCGCGCCGCTCGTCGCTTCCTTGAGCGCGTCCGCCTTGGCCTTCTCCTCGACCGCTTTGCTGAGCGTGTACTGCACGTAGTTGACGCGGTTCGCGCCTGCCGTAGCAGCAGCGTCGATGACCTTGCCTGCGAGGTCCAGCTTCTTGGTCTTCACGAGCACGGTGTTGGTCGTGGTGTAGCCCTTGCGCACTGTGGTCTGCGTCTTGGGGTCCCATTCGTCGCGGGGATAGACGCTGAACTGTGCGGTCGAGATCTCGCTCGTGTCGATGCCGACGTCCTTGATCGCCTGAACTATGGCGTTCGCGATCTCGGCATTGCGCGTCTGGCTTTGTGTCGCGTCAGGCGCGGTTGTCTCGATGCCAAGTTGCACCTCGACCTGGTCTGCCACTATCTCGATCTCGGATGTGCTCGAGACCGTGATCAGGTTCTTTTCCTCTTCTTTTGGCGGTTGCACGACCACTGGTTGGCATGCCGCGAGCACGAGCAGCGCGAGGACGCCGAGCGTGGCCATGATCTGTGTCGCTTTCATGGTTAGTACCTCCATACTTGTTTGATGATCGTCGTGACCGCCATCGCGATCAGCAGCGTCTCGGCCGCGGTGATGGCGATGATGCGCGTCAGCTCTTTTTTCATAGTGGTCGATACGCTCTTTGTTTATAAATACTGTCGGAATTGCTGAGGCTCATACCTTAGCATATCAGTACATCACGTACCCGCCTCCATGGGATGGCTGGATGCCGATGAGCGCGATGACCACGGCGATGATGATGAGGCACACAAACATCATGCCGAAGGCGACGAAGCCCCACACTGCGCCTTTGCGCATGCCGATCAGGATGGGCGGTGCAAAGACGGCACCAAGTAATAGTGCAATCCACGCAACGATCAGCAGCGGCAGCGCGAGTTCAACTCTACTCCAGCCGAAGCGCGACAGTAGCTGCAACAGGGCATAACCGCCGAACCACAATATACTCACGAGCACACCACTGCCCACGCCGCTCAGCATGGATGCGAGCCATGGTGCGTTTGCGGTGCGTGCGTGCGACAATCGTCGGACACCCATAATGATGGCGCCGATCACGAGCAGCACGCCAAGTGACCAGCCAAGGATGCGTTCCCAGTACAGTGCGAACGTGCCACGGGCGTACGTTCCTTTGACGTGGAAGCTTTCGAGCGGGTCGAGTGCTTGCGTTGTCTTGACGAGTCCGTTCTGGTATTCGATGGAGCGGGAGAACGACGACAATTCGTCGCTCGACACTGCCGCGAAGCTCTTTTCCGCTGCCGCGAACATCATCGACGATCCTCTATATTGTGTCGTGCTTTGTGCACCTGCAAGGACGAACTCGTCTGGCACATCGATCGCGACGCGCACGTTGGCGACATCGTCGTTGACTTTGATCGTCTCGAAATCATAGGTGAAGCGTCCGAGCATCTCGGTCGCGTACGGTTCTGCTTTGTAATAGATCAGGATCGTGCCTTGGCCGTTGGGATCGATGCGGCTCGGCAGGTCGACCGTCACCGTGGTGCTGTGCGAAAGCGCCGTGGTCACGAAATTCGCCTTCGAGAAGCCAGTGCCGCCGAGACGGTTCTCCCAACTTACGCACGTGTTCTGTTTTTCACGGCACGGTCGTTCGTACTGCACGCAGTCGCCGTCCTGGTAGCTCGTGCACAGCACTTGCGGTTCGTACGCGACGCACGTGTTCGTGTATTGCGTGCACACTTTTTGTTCCACCTGGCCTTGGCCGATGACGTTGATGATGCGCACGTAGTCGCCCGGGATCTCGAGCGTCACCTTCGTGATGGGCTGGTCGCCGTTGTTGTTGATCACGATCTTCGCGCCGACCGATGCCTCGCCCTCGCCATCAAGCAGGATGGCATAGTAATGGTATTGGCCGTTGCCGAAGGGCGTCGTAGGATTGTATGGGTAATGCCTGTACGGTTCCGATGCGATGACGTTGCTGGCAAGGATCGCCACGAGCAGTGCCGTGACGACGACAAACGATGACGTGTGCGTTCTCATACGCACAAGAATGCCAGGGGGTCTCAAATACGCGCGTTTTTGCTGAGGTCCGCGCCTAACAATCGGCGCTGCTCTCGTGTGCGCCACCAGAAATAGGAGACCACGACGACTTCGACCAGCACAATCGTCCCGAGGATGATCCAGCCCCAGGGGATCGCTGTCGGCGGAGCCGTGGTCACGGCACGTGCGCCCTCTGTCGCGGCGTCAGCCGCGAGCGGCGCCGCTTTCATCTCGGCGCTCACCGCCGAGAACTGTGCCGTCCCTGCGTAGAGCGTACCGAACTTCTGCCGCACGACTGCGGAGGCGGCGCTGCCCACGGTCAGCACGAACACTGCGAGCGCGATCCAGAACTTCTTCTCTTCAGGATTCACGATCGCCTTGCCTTTCTTTGTGAGGGAATAATAGACCCACTTGCGGCCTTCTTCGTTGCGCAGCACGAGTCCTGCTTTTTCAAGAGCGTCAAGATGTTGTTTGATCGTCGGCACAGAAAGGCCGAGGTCGGCGGCGAGTTCGGACTGCGTGTGCCTGCGCTGCCCGAGCGTCTTGAGGATATCGACGCGCGTGTCGACAGCGAGCGCCTTGAACGAGGATTTGTCGAGGATGATGTTTTCTTCCATGATGGTATGCTGCCGTGTCGATTTATGAATCTTCTGCAATGATGAGGTGGCCGCCTTTATTCTTCGACAATCTTGTCGATGGTGTGCAACCCGTTCTTGAGCTGTTCGTTACGGAGGTTGCTGATATCATCCAAGTAGCGATACGCCGCGACGCCGCACGCGAGAGTGCCCGCGATGACGAGGGCGCACAGCGCGTACCCCACGAGGCGGTAGATCTCCCTGTCTGAATCCAGTGTCAGCGAAGGACGTATCGCGGAGGAGAAACGGAAGCTCTCCACGCTGTGTCGGTCTTCACGATACACCACGCCAATAGGTCCGTCTTTGTATTTGTCGATGATCTTTCTGCAACGTTCGGCGTATTCGATGTGGCAACGCCGCTCGTGATTCAGGATGTATGCTTCAAATTCAGAACGATGATTTTCAATGAGCGCTGCGGCCATCCCTTTTTCGTGACGTGATTTATCATCCGCTTCGTACTCGAAGAATTGCGCGATTTCCGTCTCAGGCAGCGGCGTGACGCTCATGTGCTCGTCACACGCAGAATTGGGTTATAATGATTTCTGTGGGTGGACGTATTGATACGTTACTTTTCCATGAGAATCAATTTAGTACTCTATATGTTAGATGTAAGTACGAATTGTTGAGTTTCCGGCATCGCTGCAGTTTTAACGCTCGTATTTTATTTAGATCATTGTCAGACCGTAGCGATGAGCCATCAACTATTGTAGGTGTATTTGCGCCCCCGATGAGGGCAGGAGCGACCACTAAAGAGATCTCATCGATCAATCCCTCTCTCAGCAATGTCGCGTTTAACGTGCCCCCTGACTGTATGGTTATTCTTTTTACATTGTATCTCTTCCGTAACTGAGAGAACAAATCAGGAAAATCGATCTTCTTGTTGTACTGTACGATTCTCAAGTTTTCTTTCTTCAATATTAGTGCAGGGTGCGTGGTGTTTGTTGTCACAACATACAGTGTCTTGCATTTTTTCAGCAAGTTGTCCAGCCCTGTTTTGTTCAAATGGGGTTTGTTGTCAACGATCACAAAACTGACCGGTACTTTTGTGGCATTCTTCTTCTTTTTATTCATGCCTAGTTTGGCCATCACTCGTCCTGTGTTTAAGGAATGTAGATCGGTCCTCCTTTCAAGAGCATAATACTGCCCTAGGCCCTCGCGTACGCCTTTTATTGTTGGAAAATCCTTATCCGCATCTCTCTTGTCTATGTCTCCAGTGGATATTTTGCCATCAACAGAAGACAGCATGAATAACGTATTGTGTGTTCTTCTTGTCATTGTATGGTTCTTCATCGCCGATAACGTTCTTCTAATAGTTCGAGGAGCGTGGCGCTCGACCATGCTTGCGCGAGGCATCCTTCGCTGCGTAGCTGTTCTGCGCTGCTGAGTTCTGCGGAGAAGCCTGAGGCACCCATGTGCAGCATCTCGTGCGTGCTCGCTTCGAGGATCCGGTTGATGTGGCGCTCGAACTTCACACGGTCGATGCGGTTCAGCACGATGGCCGCGACGTTGTTGACCCAGAACCAGCTGTCGCCGCGGTGGTAGCTCTTGTTGTTCTCGCCGCTGTAGCGTGCGGTGTAGAGCGGATGGCCTTTGTCGATGGACGCGAGCCCGCCCCAGGGCAGCCAGAGTTTGGGCAGCAGCGTGCTGAAGAAAGCGCTCCAGTCTTTCTTGGTGAAGAGTTCGGGATAGACGTAGGCGGCGATGAACGCGTTGGGTCGCGCGGTCGGGTCGCCTTTGCCGTCGAAGATGACATTCTTCTTGTGGAACGTGTCGCGCGTGAGCGTCTTGAGGCCTTTTTCCATCGGATGCGTCATGCCGCTCAGGTAGGTGTAGAACCTGCAGTTCGCGAGCGTGAGCGCCTGGACCTCGATGCGGCAACCGCTGCGCGTGTCGTTCTCCCACACCGTGTCCATCCACGTCTCTTGCGGGCCGTTTGCGACGAGCCCGTCATGGAGGCGGTAGCGCTGCACGATGTCGAGGTGGTCGTGCAGTTTCTGCGCGATCACGTCACGTTCTGCTTTAGTGAGGAGTTTGAGGGAGTTATGGTCGTCGAAACGGCACAGGTCCTCCAAGCGCACGAACAACCATCCTGGCGCGTCAGCGGCGGCGAGCGTCGCGCTCGGATGCGTCGAGAGCTTGCCGTCACGCAATCTTTCCAGGTGCCGGAACATGATCGTTTTGGCGAGCGCGGCGTTGCCTGCCGCGAGCAGGCCGCGGCAACTGATGAGTTCGTCGCGTGCCCAGAATTGGAAGAACCACGGAAGGCCTGCATAGATGCCTTCGTTCTTCACGCTGAGGCAATCGAGCGCGTTGACGCAGCACTTGCGCGTCACTTCAGGGTCGTTGAACGCGAATGCATTGCTGGTGGTGCGTTTCGCGACGCGCTTCTCCTCCTCGTCGAGGATCCTGGCGCTGCGCGCGAGCACGGTGCGTGCTGTCGCGAGCGCCTCGTTCTTGGTGAGGCCGAACCCGAACGCGAAGCGGGAGCCGCGGAATTTCGCGCCGACATGGACCCAGCGCGAGTCCGGCGACGAGCCGCGCGCTTGATCGGACGGATAGAAATGTTCCTCCCATTGCTTGAGCGGCATGTAGTCGAGCGGCGTCGCGCACACGGCGAGGTGGCAGTCGAATTCGTCATGGAACGCGCGGTTGTCGTCGCGGCCGTCGTTGCGCTTGGTGAACGAGAACACGACGCATCCTTTCTCCGCGCTGATGTCGTAATCGCGTCCCCACACGCGGTTGTCATAGCTCTGTTTGACGTCCAGCGCGAGCGTGAACTCCTGCGGTGCGCTCATGTCGAGCAGGAGCGCGTCCTGTCCGTGGGGCATCACGAGGCGTTCGGTGACCTGGCCGCGCTGCCGTTCGACGCACCAGATGCGGTTCGTGATCCTCTCGGCAGGCGTGGCGTACTGCAAGGATTCGATCGTCTTGTAGAGCTGTCCGTTGCGTGCGAAGAACACTCCTTCGAAGCGCGACTGGGGTTTTTCGCCGAGCAGCGCGTAGCCGCCGGTCTTGTTGGTGAGCAGCACGCGGACGTTATCGATCACGCTTCTCCTCGGTAGAATGCGGCCGCGTCTTCTGGCGGCACGCTGTTGATGATGATGCCTGTGCTGAACTCGAAGCCTGCCCACACCGCGATGCGCGGCAACACCTCGAAATGCAGGCGCAGGTCCGTGCCTGCTGGCGCGTAGTGCAGGACGATGTTGTAGGAGCAGTTGAGTTCCTTGAGCTTGTGCACGACGTGCTGCAGCGCTGCCGCGAGCGGCCGCAGGTCGCCGACCTCGTCGAGCGTGCGGCAGAATTTTTTCGGGAACACCCATGCTTCGAAGTTGAAGCGGGACGCGTATGGGCAGAACGCGATCGCCGCGTCGTTCTCGAATGCGCGACGCAGGCCTTTTGCTTCGATCGCGATGATGCGTTCGTACGGGTCGCTCACGAACCTGCGCACGGCGTTGACCTTGTCCTGCACGCGTTGCGGCAGCACTGCGGTCGCCATGACCTGCATGTGGCTGTGGATGATGCTCGTGCCGCCGCCAGGGCCGTGGTTCTTGAATGCGCTCACGTACTTGATGTTGGGCTGTTGTGAGAGCGCGTTGATCCTGTCGCGGATGACGCCGAGGAGCGTCACGTAGTCGTCCATGTCAAGGTCCCATAATTGCCGGCTGTCGGGCGTCTCGACAAGGACCTCGTGGTGGCCGTAGTTGTTCGCGAAGGTGAAGAAGTCATTGTCGGTGCGCACGTGCGGCTCGCCCTCGGGCTGCAGCGCGGCGAACTTGTTCTCGAACCAGCGCATCTTCCAGCCTTTGCCTGCAGGGATGCGGCCGATCTCGGGCGGCGTGAACGTCTCGTTGCCAGGCGCGAAATAGTCGGTGCCAGTGGCTGCGGGTGCCGCTTCTGTCTTGAACTCGTGCGGTCGCTTGCCGCGTTTGGCAGCGATGATGACCCATTGGTCCAGAATGTAATCCTTGCGCAGCTCGCCCACGAACCCACCTCTTTATGAGGAAACTCCAGCGTGTTTTGTTTATAAATGTTTCTTGGTGGTTCCTTCAGGATGCGGGCAGCGCGCGGCGTGCCAAATCTTTATAAGGCATGGTGCATCCTCAACATCCAAAAAGAACGCCTGATCGGCGGCGGTGATGTTGAATGGTAACAGTGAAAGTCTTCACGACTCCTACGTGCCCATACTGCAAGATGGCAAAGGAATTCTTGAAGGAGCAGAAGGTCAAGTACGAGGAGTATGACGTCAGCAAGGACCAGAAGCGCGCCAACGAAATGATAGAGAAGAGCGGCCAGATGGGCGTGCCCGTCATCGAGATCGGCGACACCATCATCGTGGGCTTCGACAAGGAATCCATGAAGAAAGCGCTCAAGCTCAAATAAGCATGATCTATCTCGGCTCAGACCACGCAGGATTCAACCTCAAGAGACGCATCGCCGCGTCTCTTGCCAAGACGCACGTCCCGTACACGGATGTCGGACCTTTCGCGCTCGACCCCGAGGATGATTATCCTGACTACTGCATCGCCGTCGCAGAGGCGGTCTCCCGGCACAAAGGAAGCAAGGGCGTCGTGATCGGCGGCAGCGGCATCGGCGAGGCGATTGCGGCCAACAAAGTCAAGGGTGTGCGCGCCGCACTCGTGTACGACACGTTCACCGCGAAGAAGTCGCGCGAGCACAACGACGCGAATGTCATCGCGCTCCGCGGACGCGGCGTGACGCCAGCGACGTCGTTGCGTCTTCTGAAGGTCTGGCTCGCGACGCGTTTCAGCGGTGGTGCCCGTCACGTCCGTCGTATCAACAAAATAACGCGTTACGAACGACGATGACGATCATCGTACCCGCGGTCCTCGTGCGCACTCGTCGGCAACTCCGTGAGCGGCTCACGCTCAAGGCGTCCCGCTTCCACATCGACATCATGGACGGGAAGTTCGTCAGGCAACGCACCATCGGTGCCGCCACGCTTCGCTCGGTGCGCACCCGTGCGTTCATCGAGGCACATCTCATGATCAAGGATCCGTTGCGGCGCATACGTGAGTTCGTCGGCATCGCCGATCTCGTCGTGCCGCACGCGGAAGCGATCGACGACCTCGAGGACTACGCGCACCACGCGCGCGAGCTCGGGTTCAAGGTCGGCATCGCGATCAATCCGCGCACGCCGTTGCGTGCAGTGCTCGCGCACGCGTCGCTGTTCGACTATGTGCTCATCATGGCAGTCCGTCCTGGCAAGGGAGGCCAACGCTTCGATCCGCGCGTGCTCTCGAAGGTCGCGCTGTTGCGCAAGCGCCATCCGCGTCTGTCGATAGGCGTCGATGGTGGCGTGCATCATGACACTGTCGGGCGTATCGTCGCAGCCGGCGCAGACGTCCTGTCGGTGGGCAGCGCCATCTACGGATCAGACGATCCTGCAGGAACCATGCGTGCATTGCGGCAGGAGGCGTCACGATGAAACACCGCGTCTTCAGCAAGTACACCATCCATCCGATGGGCGATGGCGAGTCGAAGAAAAAGATCTCGATGATGTTCAATTATGACCACATCGTGGACGGCGTCTACATCGGCACGAACGCGTGCTGCATCGTGCATTTTTCGACCACGCTCACGCGCAAGATGATCCAGGCAGACATCTCGTTGCAGGACGACCGCATCGATGCGGCATATGGTGCCAAGTATTTCTTGTGGCTGCCTGTCAAGGACCATCGCGCGCCGACGAACGGCCAGTTCGAGCTTGGCGTTGCATCGCTTGACTATTTCGTGCGCAACGGCATCAAGGTCTACGTGCACTGCAAGAACGGCCACGGACGCGCGCCGACACTGGTGGTGGCGTATCTCGTCTTCAAGGGTATGCCGCTTGGCAAAGCGCTCGCGCTCGTCAAGGAACGCAGGCCGCTGATGCATCTCGAAGAGGCGCAGATCAAGGCATTGGGGCTCTTCGAGCGCAAGGCGCGGCAGCGTGTGCGACGCGAGCGGATGCGGCTCAATGGGCGACGCGCATGAAGCGCTCAAGTGACGCACGGAAGCGCTCGTTCGTGAAGGCACTCACGTACAGAGTCATCATTATCGTCATCGACGTCGTCGTGGTGTACGCATTGACGCGCCGTCTTGATATCGCGCTCTGGTTCACGGTGGTGCGCAACACGTTCACGATCGTGGCATATTACGCGCATGAGCGCGCCTGGAACAGGATAGCATGGGGACGGCGCTGAAAGGGAGCCTCGCACATCGCTGTCCGTACTGCGACAATTAAGTCATACTGGTGCATAATTCTTAAATCCGTGGTCCCCGTCTCTCCCTTCAATAAACACAAGGAGTGAGACAAAAATGTCAGATACAAACAAAGAACCAGGATACAAACAACAGGTGGCGCAGCTCGAAGAGGTCGCTACCAAGTACGCGAAAGCAGCCAATGATGGCAATGTTCCGCTGGCAGACGCGTTATTGCACCATCTACCTCAAGGCACTGACTTGAGTGTATTCTATGGTGGGCTTGCGCTTGTCGTGCAGGGCATGATAGATAGGTCGAAGATCAGCAAAGAACAGGAAGTCCCTTTGTCGGATACCTCGAAGGGCTACCTTGCGCAGCTGCGAGATCATTATGCTGCAAAGGCCGCGCTCATCTTGAAGCCAGCACAGTAGTTTTTTGGTCTATTTCGCAGTTCTTCGAAGCAATATCTATTTAAACGTCCCACAGTATGGGATGATTAGTAAAAGAGGAGCATGCAACGTCTCACGCAGATCAAGGACCTTAAGCTCATGGCGAACACCGTCCGCCAAAGCCTCATCAAGGAGCTTGTCGAAGCAGGCAGCGGCCATTCGGGTGGTCCGCTTGGCATGGCTGACATCTTCGTCGCGCTCTACTTCAACATCCTCAAGCATGATCCCAAACGGTGGGACTGGAATGAACGCGACCGTCTCTACTTGAGCAACGGCCACATCGTTCCTATCCGTTACGCCACCATGGCGCACGCCGGCTATCTCCCGGTGGAAGAGCTCATGACGTTGCGCAAGATCAACTCCCGCCTGCAAGGACATCCGGGCATCATGGAGATGCCTGCGCTCGAGTCCGCCGGCGGGCCGCTCGGCCAAGGATTGAGCATCGCGGCAGGCGCGGCGCTCGCCGCACGCATGAACCAGCAAAAGCACAGGATCTACGCGCTGCTCAGCGACGGCGAGCATGACGAAGGCCAGATCTGGGAAGCCATCATGTTCGCAGGCAAGGAGAAGCTGCACAACCTCACCGCGATCGTGGACCGCAACAACATCCAGATCGACGGCTTCACCGAGGACGTCATGCCGCTCGAGCCCTTCGCGGACAAGTACCGCGCGTTCGGCTGGCACGTGATCGAGATCGACGGGCACAACATGCAGCAGATCATCGACGCATGCAACGAGGCAAAGGCTGTCTACGAAAAACCCACGGTCATCATCGCGCACACCATCCCTGGCAAGGGCGTCTCCTTCATGGAAGGGAAGTTCGAGTGGCACGGCAAGCCGCCCACACCCGAGCAAGGGA
>CAYHOF010000017.1:0-29946 GCA_964358315.1 uncultured Methanosarcinales archaeon | reverse complement strand
AATATCGACCTAAAGGTCGGGGTATAGAACCCAAGGGCTCGCTACGCTCGCCAATAAACTTATGTCTCTGGCAAGTAGTATCTGAAATAAGGGATTCATGGCGCGCCTGAGCGACACGGCAGTGCGTCGTGCCGTTTCGCGCCAACAACCCTTTTCGAGAACAAAGACGCACCACAATGCATGCCTTCCGCCGAAGGACCCGCGCCATGGACAACATGCCCGCATCGTCGGGAGATAAGGATAAAAGACGGTGACGACGTCGGTGCCTTCCATGACGCAACCAGACGAGCAGGCAACCGACGACCAGCTCAAGGCGAAGGCGCGGCGCATCAGCATCCAGGAAGGGTCGCTCTACAGCGTCATGGACGGTTTTGGGCTGCGCAACATCACGCCTTTCGCGCTCGCGATCGGCGCGAGCAATACGCACATCGCCTTCCTCACATCCATGCCTGCGCTGCTTGGCAACATCGCACAAGTGTGGACGTCGCGCGCGATGGAACGCTTCTCGCGCAAGGCGATCGTGGTGACGATGGTGCTGCTGCAGGCAGCCATGTGGCTGCCCATGCTCGCGCTCGGCGCCGCATACTTCATATGCGGCACGCGCTCGTCGCTCTTGCCAACGCTGCTTGTCGTGGCGTACACGCTCTTCGTGCTCTTCGGCGCGTTCGCGGGACCCGCATGGAGCTCGTGGATGCGCGACCTCGTGACGAGCGGCAGCGGCGCGTACTTCGGCAGGCGCAACCGCATCTGCGGCTTCGTGGCGCTGTGCGCCATGTTCGTGGGCGGTCTCATACTCGACCATTTCAGACCGACCAGCATTTTCACGGGGTTCGCCATCCTCTTCGTCATATCCTGGCTGTTCCGCAGCACGGGCGGCATCATGTTCACGCGCAAATACGAACCTCGCCTCGTCCACGAGCCAGGCTACTACTTCAGCATCTGGCAGTTCTTGCGCAAGATGTTCACCAACAACTTCGGCAGGTTCGCGGCGTTCGAGGCGGCGATGTCGTTCGCGGTCGCCATCGGCAGCCCGTTCATCGCGGTCTACATGCTCCAAGACCTCCAGTTCAGCTACACCATGTACATCCTCGTCACCATGGGCGGCGCGCTCTCCACCTTGATCTTCATGCCGTTCTGGGGCAAGTTCGCCGACCGCTTCGGCAACCTCGTCACGATCAGGATCACGTCATTCCTCATACCGCTCATCGTGCTATGCTGGACGCTCTCCCCGCTTGTCAAGAACGCAGCGCCAGGCTTGCTCCTGCCGTTCCTCATCCTCACCGATGCACTCTCAGGCATTGCGTGGTCCGGATTCAACCTGTGCACGTCGAACTTCATCTACGACGCCGTCACGCGTCAACGCCTGAGCCTCTGCGTCGCGTACAGCAACATCATCAATGGCTTTGGCACGTTCGTCGGCGCCGCGCTCGGCGGCCTACTGGCATCACACGCCACGCTCACCGCCGGACTCGCCCCGCTCATCCTCGTCTTCGCCATCAGCACAGGCGCACGCCTCGCGGTCGCGATCGCAGGACAGTGGGGAATCAAGGAAGTCAGGCCGGTACAGCCCTTCGACGCACGACTCGCGAGAGAGAAACTGTTGCGCCTCTCCCCAGGCATGCTGCTGCGCTATTTCGACCTCATGAAGTGAGGACGCAAAGCTTTAAAGCACGAACGCTGTCTGCAACAGCATGTACGTCAAAAGAGGTCAGTGGCCGATGTTGATAGCCAACATCCTCATCGTCATCGTGTTCTCGACCATCTATATCGCGCGCCAGAACTACGAGTTCCTGATCTACATCGCCGTCATCATCGCGTTCCTGCTCATCATCCTCGCGACCAACAAGAAGGTCGACTATCCCGACAGCGTTCTCTGGAGGCTCACGCTCTGGGCGTTCCTGCACATGGCAGGGGGCAACATCGAGGTCGGGGACGGACGCCTCTATGACTTGATCCTCATACCGCTATCGGTCACGTACCAGGTCTTCCGCTACGACCAGCTCGTGCACATCATCGGCTTCGGGATCTCGACGCACATCATGTACCACTTGCTCAAACCCCTCCTGCAGCCCAAACTCAAGGGAATCGTCTCGCTTTCGATCGTGGTCGTCATGGCAGGCCTCGGGGTGGGCGCGTTCAACGAGATCGTCGAGTTCATCGTCTCCATCCTCGTGCCCAACAGCGGCGTTGGCGGCTACATCAACACGTCCGCCGACCTTGTCGCCGACCTTGTGGGCGCGCTCATCGCGCTCGCCATCATTCTATGGAAGGACCAACCAAGGCGATGAGGCGCGTCCTCTTCGTCATCAACGTCGAAGCAGGCGTCGGCCATGATGCTGACCTGCTCGCGCGGCTGCGCAGCACGCTCAAGACATCGTTCCCCACCGCGACCACTATCGCGCTCAAAGGTCACACGGCAGTCACGAGCGCGGTACGCAGGTTCGTGCGCCGCGGCCCAGCAGTGATCATCGCAGCAGGTGGTGGCGGCACCATGCGTGCGGTGGCAGAAGGAGTGTGCCTCAACGGCAAGCCACGACGGGACGTCATGGTCGCCGCGCTGCGCATGGGTTCAGGCAACGTGCTCGCCAAACACTTCGGCGTGCCAAAAGACCCGGTCAAAGCGCTCGCAGGCATCATCAAGAACATCGACAAAGGAAGGACGGTGCCGTGCGCGGTCATGCGTTGCGACACGACAATCAACGGCCGCCTCCACACGCACGTCGCGCTGACGCTCGCAGGCTTCGGCCAGTTCGGCAGGGTGCCAGGCGATCTCGCACGGTTCCACAACAACCATCCGCACATCCACAAATCGCTGGCATGGACGCTGGGCATCGAACGACTCACCACGCTTGAGTACGGCACGTCGTTGTTGTTGCGCTCGGTCGGAGCCGCGCTCGTTCCGTCGTTGTGCGAACGCGTCCAGGTCATCCACGGCAAGAACAAGCGCACGTTGCGCCTCTTCTCGGGTGCGCTGCTCAACTTCCCGATCAAGCAACTGCCCTTCAGCCCCGGCATCCGTGCACGCGACCCCGTGTTGTCGTTGCAATTGCTTCCCCTGCACCGCGCCATCGCGCCGTTCCTGGTCGTCGCGCCCCGCGTGTTCGCCGCCGACGCAGAACAGATCACGATCGGGGCGCATGACACAGTCACGATCACGCTGCTCGACAGAAAACAGGCCGACTTCTTCCTCGACGAGGACCCGCTCACCTTTTATGGCGCGCTCACGTTGCGTGTCGGAGGCCTGCTGCATTTCGTGCCAGGGCCGGAGTACAGGACATGACGCTACACATATGCGTGCTGGGCATCGACGGCAGCGGCAAGAGCACAGTGAGCGCCACGCTGCCGATCCTGCTCGCCGCAGAGCTCGACGCGCTCGCGGGATCCGCAGGCGAAGAATTCAGCATCGTCGGACCGCTCGAGGACCACCTGGGCCCTGGCTTCCATCCTGACGGATTGCCGGTCTCAGCGCGTTGCGCGATGCGGTTCAAGCGCATGGCAAAACGCGTCGTCGACAACCGCGCGCTCTACCCTGCGCTGAAACTCGCGCATCTCATCAGCCAGGACAATGCAGCCATGAAACTCTCCGCCCGTTACGGCGCCGATGCCATGGTCAGCGACGGCAACCTGCTCCTCTCAGCCATGGGACGGGCGGGCAACTACACGCGCCCCGCAAGCGAAGGATCGAGAGCAAAAGCACCTGACGCTGCCGACCTCGCCGCCGCGTTCGCGTTCATCATCGACGGGACACCATTGCCGGAGAAGAGCAAGGCAGTACTGCCCTCGTTGGCCAAGGCACGAGCGTTGCGCAGCACGCTGCAAGCACTCGGGATCCACGCATCATGGCTTCCTGACGTCGTCATCTTCCTCGACCTCTCGCCACACGAGGCGACGCGCAGGATCCTGGGCCGCGGCGAGAAAGTGGACCTGCACGAGAACATCGCGGACCTCGCCCAGGCACGCGAGGGCTACCTCAAGACGCTCGCAGCGCTGCGACGGCACAAACCATCAGTGCGCGTGCACACCATCAAGGTCGACACGCTCACCCCTGGCGCGACGCTGCAGCAAGCAGTGCAGGCAGTACGCTCGCAAGTGCTCGCGCACAAACGGGGATCCATCGTCAGCGCCGCGCCGCTGGGCACGACAGAAGGGCTCTCAGAGAAGTCGTTCCTGCGCAGACTCCTGACGTTCAATTACCTGGGCCGCTACCTCGTGGGCAACTTCTTCCGCGGCGCGTGGCGCGAGCCGTTCTTCATCCTCTCACGCATGGGACGCGAACTGCTCAAAGAAGGATACTCGGCAGGCGTGATGACCACCATCTACAACCAGGACAGTGCGCGACCCGGCATCCTCGAACGCATCTACCTGGGCTACCCGCTCCATCGCGCGGTCTACGACCGGCTGCAGATACTGACGGCGAACATCCGGCCCGAGATAGAGGAACGTCTGGGACGGAAGAAGGTCACGATCTTCAGCGCCCCAAGCGGGTTCGCGTACGACATCTTCCGGCCGCTTGACGCCATCGCGGTCAAGAATCCGCGTGCGCTGCGGCACGTCCACGTCGTCGCTGCAGACCTTGACCCGCACGGCGTGATCGAGAAGGAACTCACGCAACGGGCGAAGAAACTCGGCATCACGTTCACCTTCATCCGCGGCGACATCACCAAGACGACCACGCAGGCGCATTTCAAGCGGCACGGACCCTTCGACATCGCGCTCTTCGTGGGCCTCTCAGGCTGGCTGCCGAAACCGCCGCTCGTGCGGCACTTGCGCTTCCTACGGGACAACCTGCGCAAGAACGGCATGTTCGTCACGGACTGCTTCCAGGCGCACGCGTACTCGCTCGCCGGCCGCTACGTCGGCTACAAGGCACAGTACTACACGCCGCAGGTCTACACCGCGCTGCTCGACTATTGCGGCTTTGATGGCATGCACGCCATGGTCGAGCCAGGACGCGACCTCATCGACCACGTCATCATGACAGTGCGAAGATAACATGACGCTCGCGACGTTCAACAAAAGATCACGCGCGCAAGTCGTGCGTGCGCTCGCCCGGACGGAGTTCGACCTGCTCATCATCGGCGGCGGCATCAGCGGCGCGAGCATCTTCCGCGACGCGTCACTGCGCGGCATGAAGGTCGCGCTCATCGAAGCGCGCGACTTCGCCTCAGGCACGAGCAGCCGCAGTTCCAAACTCGTCCACGGCGGCCTGCGCTACCTCAAGACACTGGGCCTGCGCCTCGCGCGCGAATCATGCAAGGAGAGGAACCTGCACATCCGGCTCAACAAGAGGCTCGTGCGTCCCATCCCGTTCCTCGTCCCGATCTACACAGGCAAGGGCGATTCCAAGTTCATGCTACGCATCGGCATGCTCCTCTACGAGGCGCTCTCGGGCTTCCAGAACTTCAAGTTCCACAGGTTCCTCTCACGGGAAGACACACTCACCCTCGCACCCGGCATCCCCTCCGAAGGGCTCGAAGGCGGGGTCGAATATTATGATGCTGAAGTGAGCGATAACCGCTGGACGATGGAGATCATCAAGGACGGCGTGCGCAACGGCGGCGTCGCGCTCAACTACGCGCCGATCACCGGTCTGATGAAGAGCGGAGGCCTCGTGAGCGGCGTGACGATCAACGACACGATATCCGGCAAACAACACCATATCCGCGCGCGCTGCGTCATCAACGCGACAGGTGTCGCGACAGACAGCATCCGTGCCATGGACGGGCAGACGTCTGCGCTCGTGCGGCTCTCCAAAGGCACCCATCTCGTGTTCAAGGAAGAGGACGTGCCCATCACTGTGACGACGGTCTTCAACTCACCCATCGACGGCAGGCCGCTTTTTTTGGCCAAGCACGAAGGCGCCGTGCTCTACGGCACCACCGACGATTATGTCGAGGATGACCCAGGCGCGCCAATGCCTGCCAAGAAGGACTGCGACTACCTGCTCAAGTCGCTTGCGCTATTCATGCCGAGCGCACGGCTTGACCGTCGCAAAGTGCAGTTCGCGTACAGCGGGTTCCGTCCGCTCATCAAGAGCGGCAGCACATCGGTGGAAGCAAGCAGGGAGGACCTCATCGAGACCTCGCTCTCCGGGCTGATAAGCGTGGTCGGCGGCAAGCTCACCACGGCGCGCATCATGGCGACGCGTGTCCTTGACACGGCCCGGCCAATCCTCGGCACAATTCCCGGCAAATGCCTCACAGGTAAACTCAGCATCGGCGGCACGAACAAGGACGTGGCAGAAGGGCTCTTGCTGTGGGTCAAACGCTATCCGCCACTCGCGTCCTATTTCACCATCCTCTTCCAGCGCTACGGCACCGACGCGCAGGGCATCTGCGAACAAGCCATGCTCATCCACAGCGGCCAGCACCCCGACCCTACTGCCGAGCCCATACGCGCCGAAGTGCAGTACGTGTGCCGCAACGAGATGGTGTGCACGCTGCAAGACCTCATCGAACGCCGCGCCGGCTTCCTGTATTGGAACGCGGCCAAACGCCTCGAACGCCTGCAGCATGGCAAGAAATCGATCATGAAAGAACTCGACCTGACCGACAAGGAATTCGAGCGGCAGTACGACGACTACAAGACGTATTTAGCGAAGTTCCACGCGTTGCCCAAATAATGAGAGAAAAATAAAATAAAAAAGAACCAGTTCTTACGCGCCGATCTTGACCTTACCGTCGACGATGACGAGTTTCGCGCCTTTGCTGATGGCGATGTCGATGCCGACATTGCCTTGGGCGTCCATGCCCACACGCATGTGCGCGCGGGACTTGCCGCCACGTACCTGCACGTTCGCGTCGGTCTCGACAGTCACGTCAGCGTCGTCTTTGGTGTCGAACTGCACGACAGGGGCGAAGATGTAGTCGCCGCTGCCTGTCACGTGCAGTGAGTCGCCCACGATGAAGTCGAAGGTCGCCACCGACGTGCTGTTGGCCTTGATCGCCAGCGGTCCGACGATCTTGAGCACGCCTGAGGGCAGCTTCGCATCATGGTCGCCCGAGGCGTCTGTGACGACGACGCTCGAGACGTTGAGGCGGATCTGCTGGTACGTGCCTGGCGCGAGGTTGATGTCCGCAAGCAATGCCTGCGTCCCGGTCGCGTTGAGCGCCAACAAATCATACGTCTTGGGCGTGGTCGATGCACTCACCCAGCCGCTTGCGCTGCTGTGGACTTCGACGCTGCCGACCGTGATCTTCACGCTCGTCACGCCGCTGAGGTTCGCCGCGGCGTCCGTGATGGTGATGACCGCACGGCCTTCAGACGCGTTCTTCGCGAGCACGTTGACGATCGCGCCGATCTTGACCTTGTCGCCTTCTATGGAGAGGACGACGTTCTTGCCGATCGCGAGACCGACGCCCACTTCGCCTTCGGCGTTCATGCCGACCTTGACGTCCGTGTTGGTCCTGCCGCCGCGGATCTCGACGTTGGCCTGGGACTTGACGTCGACGTCAGCGTCCTGCCTCGTCTCGAGCTGCACGACCGGCGCGAGGATGTACTTGCCGTTGCCTGTCACGTGCACTGATTCGTCCGCGATGAAGTCGAACGTGGCGGTAGAAGTCGCGTTGGCCTCGACGACGAGGCTGCCCACGATCTTCAGGTCGCCTGAAGGCAGCTTCGCGTCATGGTCGCCGCTGTTGTCCGTCACGACCACTTTGGAGATGCCAAGGCGCACCTGGTTGTACGTCCCTGCCTTGATGCTTGTGTCGGCGAGCAACGCTTGCGTGCCTGACGCCTTCAACTGGATGAGGTCATAGGTCTTGGTGGCTGATGACACCGTGACCCAGCCTTCTGTCGCGCTCTGCGCTTGTATGCTGTCGACCGTGACCTTGACGCTCGTCACGATGCCCATGTCTGCGGCGGCGTCCGCGATCGTGAACACGACGCGACCTTGCCCTGCGGAGGGCGCTCCTGCGGATGGTTGCTGCGGCGCGCACCCTAAGAGCACCGCAATCATGACTATACTCAATAGACCTAACAGAATTTTCCTCATCACGTTCACCTCGAAAGCCTCTTTATGATGCATAGGTATCGAGTTGGTAATTTAAACCTTGCTGCCTGCCACCACAGAATGGACGCGCCTGCAGGAACCCGGCCTATCCGTGCACTTTCCTGATGCACTTGTGCGCGTGGTGGTTGTCGACCACGAACTGCCTGCTGATGACGTCCTTCTCGTGTTCGGAAATGCCAGTCATGAATCCGAGCATTTCTTCAAGCGGCTCGATGCAGTGCTTGCGCGGGCCGACCCAATGCATCGAACTGAAGCAATTGACCTCGACCTCGCAGTCGATGCGGCCGTCCTTGTAGAACCTGACATGGTATTGATCAAGACCCTCTGCGTTGGGCGGGATCTTCTTGACGAGCCCTGCGGTCTGACCCGGCAGGACAAGCTGCCAGTGCGTGCGCTTAAAGCCCAACTTGAGCAAGTGGGAGAAGAACAACCGCTGGTGGTGACCGTCTTCGGTCTTCGCGAAATACCCGCGCACGACGCCAGGCTTGATCCAGCCAGACGGGTATGTCGTCGCGCCATAAATGAAGTCCAGCACGTATGAGACCATCCTTCGCCTAGCCATAACGCCCCAGCACACAGAAGGGTTTTAAAAGGTTGACGGCCAGAAAAAGAACTTAACGAATAAGTCCGGTCTGCCAGTCCTTGAGGATCTTGACAGCCGAGCGCCGCAGGTCAGGGACGCCGCCTTTCGCGAAGAGATTGCACTTGATCGCGACCGCCTTGATGGTCTCTTCGCCGTCGGCTTGGACCTCGACACCATAATATTTCTCGATCTTCTTCGGGAACTTTTCAAGGATGCCAAGCACCACGAGGTCCGGGTCCTTCTCTTTGGAAAAATCGATGGCACCCATCATCGCGTGCTTAAGCGAACCCTTCTCCTTCTCCTCGAAAGGAATGACGCCCGGCGTGTCCACGAACACGATGCCGCTCGCCGACGTCACGTACTTCTTCGAACGCGTGTGACCGCTCACGACACTCGTTTGCGCTGCGCCGCGGCCAGTCATGGCATTCACAAGCGAGGACTTGCCCACGTTCGGATAGCCGAGCACGCCGACGCGGATCTTGCGGCGCTCCACCCCTACCCGTGACGCCACGATCTGGATCCTTTCCCGCAACAATGCGAGACCATGATATTTGGTCGATGACACAAACACACACGGATGCAACCGCTGCTTCCACACCTCGGCTGCCTTCTTCTCGACAAGATCGCATTTTGTGACGACATAGATAAGAGGCCTTCCTGAGCGCAGGACAGATTCCTCGATCTGCAGGTTGCGCGAGTCTTCGACCATCCTGGCGTCAAGCAAGAGCAAGAGCACATCCGACTGCTCGATGACATCCTTGACCGTCGACCAAAAGCGAGCCATACATCGACAAATCCCGTCCCGACTATATAAAGCACAAGGGATGCAGGACTGCACAAGACGCGTGTCAACGACCCGCATGGTGTGTCGACGTACGAAGAAACAGCTCAAAAAATGCAAGAACTCACTTACGGCACTGGCTGGCCCATGAACCGTTTCGCGCCCTCCGCACCAGGCTGCAAATGCGCGTCATTATTGCAGGCATCTCATCCGCTGTCAAAAAGCTTTGTGAACGCCACCACGACCATAGTCTCTGACCAGTGATACTTTTCGCAATAATTTATAAAGCATCGCACGGCAGCGCGCATCATGGCGCGTAAAGACTCCCTGACGGACTACGTCAACGCAGTGATCGCTGCGCAGCACCCTGATGGCATCCCGAAAAAGAAGCGCGAGCTCGCGTTCATCGAAGAACTCATCGTGACACTGCATCGCAACGAACACGAATTGCGCGCGCGTGGCGTGGATCACCTCCTCCAACTACAACCCTATGACTTCAAGGGGACGATGCATCTCTGGCGCGACGACGTCGGGGAGCTGAATCTTGCACTCGCGCGACACCTGACAAAACGCGTGGTCCGCGCAGCGGGAGAGGACATGACTTGTGTCGTTCCTGTCATCACCGAAGCTGATTTCACGAAACAAGTGAACCGGTATGGCACGACAGCCACAAGCATGCTGCGCCGCGTGTACGGCGGCAGTCCTGCCGACGCAGTCGTTGATCTCATCGACAGTGATCCTGACTTCGTGGCGTGGAGGGATGTGCGTCCCTATGACTTCTGTAAAGGTGGGCTGAACATGTGGATCAAGAAGGACGGCACACCTAACCATTCGCTCGCGCGCGAACTTACGCACAACCTGGTCAGCACCCTCAAAGAGGAACGCACATGGACGATGGAAACGCTCATCGCATCGATAAGCACAGCAGACATGAAGCATGCTGCGACGCGTTATGGCGCAACACTCTCCGGCATGGCACAGAGCATTTACAGAGACAGTGTTGCCGAGGCAGTCATCGATCTGATCGCGCACGATGATCGTTATACTGCCTATCGCGATGTCCGTCCGTACGACTTCGCACGCGCACCAAACAAGACCTGGGTACGGAAAGATGGTACGAAGAATTACAACCTCGCTCGTGAACTCACGCACGCCGTCCTCAGCGCGCTCTTGAAGCATCGGCCACTTATGGACGTCATCGCGCACGTCAACTTCGAGGAGTTTTGCACAACTCCCGTGAACAGGTATGGTACGACCGCAAGCGGCATGCTCCAAATGGTCTACAACGACAGTCATGCTCACGCAATCATGGACCTTGTGACACATGACAAACGATACGCGCAGTGTAGCGATGTACGACCGTTTGATTTCAATTGCGCGCCACGACACACATGGTGCACACCAGACAAGAATCATCCTCTTGCGCGCGAGGCAACAGGACTCCTGCTGCATGCGCTGCAACGCGACAATGGATGGAACCTGGACACTGCAGTCGTTGAAGTGACGCTCCCTTCCTTCGAGAGCGTGCCGATCGATAAGTACGGCACGACCCTTGGAGGAATGTTGTCAATCATCTACAACAGTTCGCCAGGGACAGCGGTGCGTGATTATTTGCGACATCATCCGGATCCTGTCATCCGCGAACGCTATGCGACACTCACGCACAACACAATGCCCGTCGGTGTGCGTAAGCGGCACAACGCGATGCTGCGTGGACGTTGAGCACACGGCACCGCTGAATTTTTATAGCACCACGCTCGCATTCTGCCCATGATCTCACGTGAGGAGCACGAGCAGAAGAAGAAAGCATTGTGTGCCGCGCTGCAATCCGCACAAGGCGTGCGCTTGGGCAAGTCCACGTCGAACCTGTTCCGGCACCGGGTCGAGACGGGCGGAGCGCGCATCGACGTGCGCAACTTCAACAACGTCATAACGATCGACACGAAAAAGCTCTTTGCCGACGTCGAAGGCATGACGACGTACGAGGACTTCGTCAACGAGACACTGAAATTCGGCCTCATGCCGACCGTCGTCCCCGAGTTCAAGACGATCACGGTCGGCGGCGCGACCACGGGCGTGGGCCTCGAGGCGTCGTCCTTCAAGTACGGCTTCGTCCATGAGACCGTGACCGAGATGGACGTCGTCCTTGCGGGCGGAACGGTGCTGACGTGTTCCAAGACGCGCAACACCGACCTGTTCTACGGTTTCCCGAGCTCGTACGGCACGTTAGGGTACGCGTTGCGGCTGCGCGTCAAACTCGTCCCTGTCAAACCATACGTCAAAGTGCAGCACGTGCGCTTCGACGACTTCAAGGCGTACTTTGCAGAGATGCAACGCCTTGGCCTTGACGGTCCTGACTTCATCGACGGCACGATCTTCAGCAACAAGGAGATGTACATCACGACCGGCACGTTCGTCGAGAACGCACTCTACCTCAACGATTATTCATACATGAAGATCTTCTACAAGTCCATCCGCAAACGCACAGAAGACTATATGACGACGCTCAACTTCCTGTGGCGCTGGGACACGGACTGGTACTGGCATTCGAAAAAGTTCGGCGCCGAGAACCCGCTCGTGCGCGCCCTTCTTGGTCGCAAACGGTTGCGCTCGTCCTTCTACTGGAACATCCGCTCCCGCCTCAGCAAGACCTCGTTCTGGAAGATGTTGCGGCCGATCAAGTCATACGAGACGGTCGTGCAGGACGTCGACATCCCGATCGAGACGGCGGCAGCGTTCATGGACTTCCTGTGCGAGGAGATCCGCATCAAGCCAGTGTGGGCGTGCCCGGTCAACGCGTTCGACAAGCGCGTCAAGTTCCCGCTCTACCCTCTCTCGCCCTCGACCACGTACGTGAACCTCGGATTCTGGGACATGGTGCCGAGCAAGCACGAGAAAGGACACTACAACCGGATGGTCGAACAAGAAGTGACCAGGATCAGAGGCAGGAAGATACTCTATTCGGACGCATTCTATCCCGAGGAAGAATTCTACCAGCTCTATGGCGGCACGACGTACGCGAAACTCAAGAAGAAGTACGACCCTGCGGGCGCGTTCAAGACGACGTACGAGAAGATCGTGGGACGGAAGTAAGCGTAACGTACTCCGGTAAAGGCGGAATTCTTGCGCAAGACTGTATGTTTTCCGGATGCATTGCGGCTTCAATTCTCATCTGACCGACCTCTTCGGAAGACTTCCGTATTCTTTGAGCAAAGGCCTTTGAAGACAAGAACCACATGATGTCCATGCACAACATGCGCTCAGCAGAGGGACACATACCATGGAAACACATATATAATAGTTATACTATTGAGTTATACATGGCTATCGAAGTGAAGGCGAAGAAGTGGGGCAATTCCATCGGCATCATCATTCCCAACGAAATGGTCGAGCGTCTTCACATCAAGCCAGAGGAGAATATCGTGGTGGAGATCCAGAGGAAGGACAACGTGCTGAAGGAACTCTTTGGCGCCATCAAATTCACTCGTCCCACCGACAAGATACTCAACGACGTCCGTGACGATCTTGAAGGGCGATGGCTGTGAAGCGCTGCCTCGACACCTACGCGCTCATGGAGATCGCGCAAGGAAATCCGCGATTCAAGGATTTGGTCGACGCACAATTCGTGGTCACCGACCTCACCCTCGCGGAGTTCTATGCCGTACTACTGCGCGAACACGGCCGGACACTTGCAGACAGCTGGCACGCGCGGCTTGAGCGCTACGCACAACCCTGCTCTCGCGCACTCCTCATCGAAGCAGTCAGATTCCGCCACCAGCACAGAACGACACGCATCTCGTTCTTCGACGCAATCGGTTACGTATACTCCGTCGAGAACGGCTGCTATTTCGTCACAGGGGATCGGGACTTCGAGACGCTGCCACACGTCGAATTCAGGAAGAAATAGCACGCGGTTCTGATCGACCACCCATCCGATACTCCTTTTTAGGAATGAATCATGCGCATAGTTTAATAACCCTAAAATCCACTGTGTAGGACATGGAGCACGATAACAGCTACAACACGACTGTCATGTTCATCGACATAGCGGGCTATACTGGAAAAACGTCCAAACTCTCCCGCAGCGCACTCAAACTGCTACTCGAAGAATTCGAGGGCGTCGTCACGCCATCCATCAAGAACTTCGGCGGCAAGGTCATCAAAGGGATGGGCGACGCGTACCTCGTCACGTTCCATTCTCCCACCAATGCAGTCCTGTGCGGCACAGAGGTCCAGAAGAAGATCAAGCAACGCAACGACAGGGTCCCTGACTATGAACAATTCCAAGCACGCGTAGGCATCAGTTCAGGTGAGGTGTACGAGCGCGGCGGCGACATCTTCGGCGAACCGGTCAATCTCGCCTCACGGATACAATCTGCGGCCGAGAGCGGACAAGTAGTGTTCGGCGATTCCACCTTCCATGCGATGAACAGGAACGAACTGAAATACACCACACTCGGAAAAATGACGTTCAAAGGCATCGACCAAGAAGTGCAAGTCTATGCCGTGGGCGCTGAACAGAAAAAGAACCTCCTCAAGACGATCAAATATTCACGCCACACCAAGACCGTCCTGATAGCGGCAGGCGTGGCGATAGCCATACTTCTCCTGTTCGTTACATTCAGCGGGACACGCCAAGGAACAACGGAGGGCAACACCACGACTGTCTCGGGCCCGGCGCTGGGTCCTGCATGGGAAGATGCAGCCAAGACCGCACTGGCAGACAACGACAAGACTGCAATGCAAGAGTTGCTCGCGAAATACAACGGAACACCACAAGGGGACATCAGCATCAGCGAAAAAACGCTCGCGGACCAGATGAACAAAGTCCTGAATCCTACAGCCACCACCACGACCACAACAACGACCACGACGACCGGAAGAACACCGCCCGGAAGGAAGAAGTAGGACGTCGCTGGTATGCCTCAACCCTACGAACTCAGCATCATCGAGCGCGCACGTCTTCTCGCACAAGAGATCCACGACGAATTCAGCGACCCGACAGACACGAGCGACCCCTACACGCGCATGGTCGAGATCATCCTACCGTGCTGGCGCTACAATGTGCGCCGAGAAATGAGCATGAAAGCAGCACGATTGCCACACGCACGGTTCGACTACGATGACACGTCGTGCATCTACTCCAACAAAGAACACCAGATCATTCTCGAATTCCCCCACGCCCGCGCACATGCCATCTACATCGCAGGCATCGCGTCAGGCAAGACCGTGATCGCCGCATTCGATTTCACAGAACATCCCTGGGTGCTGAGGGTCGCCAAGGAGATCATCGGAGAAGGAACACCGATAGAATACGTACGCGGCGGAGAACTGAACTATCTCGACGGAACCATCATGGCATACGGGACGTGCAAAGAGTTCGGCACGGCAGACCACGAACAGACCGCACACATCCTGAGAAAAGCAGGACTCGAAGCGCGCGTGGCAGAACAGCACAGCAACAACCTGCAGGACCACGCAACACAACTGACGGTTGCGAAACAATCGCACTGAGAGTGCAATTCTTCGACGTGCTCCCGAACTAAGTTATGTTCCCAGGACCGAACCTGATCTCGATGCAACTCACCAGGCATGATTCTTTCTGAATGTCGTGTTTTGTTCTCAATTTCCACATACAATTTATACAAGTGCCTGATCAAATTGATTCGATGGATATCAATAATCTGTATCATAACCTGTTTAATGCAAAGTACGCAGCAGTATCAGCTGTCGTGAACGGAGCGATCGCGACCGCAATCAACAGCGAAGCAGGTTCTCTTGAGATGATCTGCGCAGGTGCAGCACAAGCCGCATCAAGTTTCCTGTCCACAGGGTTCACAGCGAGACTCGTCCAGCATTTCTCTCCGATCAAGAACCCACTATGGTCCTACTCCTTGGGAAGTTTGATTCCCGCGACAACAACATTTGTCATGAGCTACACAGCACATACAATCAATGGCACCCCATACCCCTTAGCATCATGTGTGGCTCCTACCGTCATAAGTTTCACAACCAGCCACGTCACAAACTACCTGACTCGTCGAGGATTCTGGTTACCAGGAAATTATCCCTCGGGCGGAATCACGCAGAACACCATAGTGAAGGGCGAAATCGTCTAACCAATGTGCCCCGTTTGGCCACAGAAAGTTTACGCGTGATGCTTCGGGCTTCGCGCCAGATGATTTGTGCGCCGATCCAGCAATTTCCTGATCTCTTCTATCGCGTCGCCTAGCTCTATAAGTTTGCCGTGCACCCAGAATGGCCGCTCAAAACAGCAATGACGTACATATGCGCTTACGCTCGCGAATCCCGCACCGCTCGCAAGCATCCTAAGTTCCTCCACTTCATTCCTTGTCGCCCGCATCCGAATCATCCAGTTCCTTCTCATTATTGAACACCCCCTAAACCAATCTAATAGCAAACCTTATATAGCAAGTTACCTATTGAGTAACTATGTTCGCCGAAATCCCTTTTTACGGCTTGAGGGCCTATGCCTTGTTCTTTTCTAGACATGGGACCAATGAAGAGTTCACACAGTCCGATTTGAACTGGATTGTACGCCAGAGCATGAAGAAAAAGATATTCTCTTCTTTGTTGAACGCAGGCTGGATCAAGAAGATATCACGCAGCACGTACAAGTGCGTGAACCCAGAAGACGTCTTCAATGGTTTGTTGAACTTCAAGGTGCCGGAGATAATCAAAGAAGCCACAAAACCATATGCATTCACAGGGTTATCCGCGATCGAAGCATGGTCAGATTATTCGTATGTGCAGCGGAGCAGGGAGAAATCTCCATACTACGTCAAAGTCTTGAGGAAAGATGTGAAGTACTGGAAGGCGTTCTTCAACAAGAGAAGAATCCCGAACTACGTCCGAGAAGGCGCAACCATCGGAGAATTTGCCATATTGATTCCTGTGGACGCGTTGAAACCGACAAACAAAGAAGGCGTGATGGTCGACGACTTGCAGGACACAATAAAAGAAGCGAAATCAAACAAAATCTACGAATACGCATACAATTACATGAAGGAGAAATATGGACCCACTATCACTTAGAGAAAAGGAGATCTTCGAAACGCTGAAGAAAATCCAGCGCCACAAGTTCGTCGTGATCGGCGGTTATGCAGTGAACGCGTACACGTTGCCTCGTTTTTCCGTCGATTGCGACATCGTCGTAAAGAACGATGAAGAATTGGAAGACATCCAAATGATTCTTGTGGACTTCGGTTATGTGAAAGTCCAAGCCGATTCCGAAATCCCCTATCACGGACGGTTCGAACGATACGAAAAGACGTTACCGAACAAATTCAAGGTCAGCATGGACATCCTCATCGAAGAGATACTTGATAGGCAGACCAACGCCACGTTCTCCGCCGACTGGGTCTTCGAGAATTCCTCAATACGCAGACTCAGAGGCAAGACAATAAGCGAAGAGCTGAAACTACGCATCATCAATGCTGACGCATTGTTCGCCATGAAAATGATCAGCTGCAGATCGACCGACATCAGAGACATCTTCCTTCTGATTACTTCCGTTGACAAGAACACTGTCAAGAAAAAGGTCGAACAACGATACGACTTCCACGACAGATGGAACAAACTCAACAAAGAAATCACATCCAAGAAATTCAAGAACGGCCTTCAAGGCGTCTTCGGCATCATCGACGAGACAACATTCGAGAAACACAAGAAACTCATTCTGGAACTCGGGAAGTAGTCAGTCATCAGGCTGCAGCGGATGTCTGCACGACCGTCCTGAGAGTGCAACTCCCGGCGAAGGCTAACAAGCCTTCGACGGGAGTTGCACCCGCGACCTCCACCTTACCAAGGTGGCGCAATGGCTACTATGCTACGAAGGCAATGATTGTTCGAGCTTCTGGAATCGTATTTAAAGGTTTGGCTGAGGGAACGTTTAAAAGCCGCGATGCCGTGATATGCAGGAAAAGAGGAGATCATGCAGTACGATTCCATCGTCATCGGTTCTGGTCCTGCCGGCATGAGCGCTGCCGTGTTCATGGCGCGCGCCAAACTCACGGTGCTCGTCATCGGCGACACGTACAAGTCCAGCTTGATCAATGGGCAAGTGGTGGGCAACTACTTGTTCGCGGACGGCGCTTCGGGCGAGGAGCTTCTCAGCCAGGGCGTCCAGCAGATCAAGAAGTACGGCGCACAAGTCCTCGTCGATGAAGTTGTGGACGTCAAGGAGAAGGACGGCTCGTTCGTGGTCGCGCTCAAGGACGGCGCCACGCACACTGCCAAGACCATCGTCATAGCGACAGGCGTGAGTTACACGCCGACCGGCATCCCTGGCGAGAAGGAACGTGTCGGTCGGGGCGTGGCGATGTGCGTCGCGTGCGACGGGCCGCTGTTCACGAACAAGCCGGTGGCAGTGGTTGGCAACGGGAACCATGCGGCGAGCGAGGCGATCGAGTTGCTCGCGCACACAAAGCAAGTCACGCTCTTCTCGAATGGCCGCGAGTGGAAGATTGATCCGACGCTACTCAAACGTCTCGAACAAGCCAAGATTCCGCTGCGCAAGGACAGGATCAAGGGTTTCATTGGTGAAAAATTCGTCAAAGGACTCGAGCTCGCCGACGGCAGCACGGTCGAGGTGAGCGGTGTGTTCTCGGCCATGGGGGTCGCGGGCGCTGTCGCGCTCGCGATGAAAGTCGGCGCGGTGCTCGACAACAATTTCATCGTCATCGACCGTGACAGCAAGACCAATGTCGAGAACGTCTACGCAGCAGGCGCGTGCACGGGCGGCAACTACCAGATAGCGAAGTCGGTCGGCGAGGGCTGCAATGCGGGCGTCAACATCATCAAGAAGCTCAAGGGCCTTGACACGTACAGCGACCTGACCTAGGCCGCAGGGGCGCCGCGCCACAGCGCGCGCAGTTGGGCATTGACCAGCGACAGCCGTGCGTCCTTGCCGGCCGACAACACTTGTTTGCGCAGCGACTGCTCGTACAGTTCGACATCATGCGTCCGCGCGAGCACGTTCTGTCGCAACGCGCGCAAGAATGCGACTTTCATCGTGATGCCTTCGTCCTCAAGACCGTCAAGGCATGCGACGCTGCCCCCGAGCGTCTCGACATACTTCACGTATTCGTGGGCGAACACCTCGCATTCCGCCTCGATGTCGCAACGATGCGTCTGCAGCACGCGTGCGAGCGGCGCGAACAGACGGTCCTTGCCGCCGGGCGTGAGCGCCCGCATGACGTCGATGTACGCGAATTCCTTTGCCGTGAGCTTGTCGGTGTCGATGGGGTGGTCGAGGAGCGCGCACTTGATGAGCGCAGGATGCGGAAAGCGGTCAACCGCGGACGCGCCGTGCATGATGGTCGCCATGCAGCCGGACTTGGGCAGATCGTCCCAGTACGCACACAACAGCGTCCCCAGCGACGACGCGTCCAGCTTCATGGGATCCGTGTTCATCAGGACGTCGCGTGTCGTGTCGCAACAGCGCCGCAACGGTCCTTCCTCGAGGTCCGCCCCGCTCAAGACCATCCTCGCGACAAAGCGTTGTATGCTGTCGGACAACGTGTACGTATGCTCGTCGCCCCCGGCGAAGAGCTCCTCGAAGGGCGTCACTCCCGGGACGCGGTCGAGCAGCGCGTCGAGTGAATCGACGAGGCCGGTCGCGGGCGCCTGTCTGGCGAACCGCCGGTACGTGTCGAGCGACCCGCCATCGTTCACGAAAGTGCCCACGTATGCCAGGCGGCATGGCCCTTTCGCATGCCGCAATTCCTCACAACACTCATCTATCTCGTTGCAGCGGTCGCGGAGCGCGATCATCGTGAGGCCGTACCGTTGGCCCAATGCGGGAAGACGGTCCGTGTGCAGCATGCGTGGGGGACGGGTCTCGTACGCGTCATGCACCACGATGTCGCCGATGTGCTCTTTGCCATCATCCCTGCCGCGCTGCACGCCCAGCAGCGCAGGCATGTGTTCGATCAGGCCGTACGCGAGATGGCGCATGGGCGTGGGGGCGCGCGCCGCGGTGTCGGCGACCATCTTGAGGACGAGCGCGTACGCCGCCGCCCCTGTGCGAGGGTCATGACAGTCTGCGGCCACGAGGTCGGACCAGACGTTCAGTTCGTTCATCGCAGGACGCAACGCATCCTGGCCGTACTGCTCAGCCAGCCCTATCACGTCCGTCGGGAGGGCACACGAGAATTGCGTTCGGGAGTGCCGGAGAACTTCACGCTCCCCCTCCTTCACGAGCGCCTCGAACTGCGTGTCGGAGAGCTCGTTGTACCTGTCGAGGTCCATCCCTGTCGCGAACCGCTGACGCTATATTAATTTTGGGGACGTGGGCTCAACGGAAGAGGCTCTGCGTCACGTTGGTCTTGATCATCGGGATGATCTCGAGCATCGAGCTGAAGAGCGACGAGCTGGGCAGGTACTTCTGCGGGTCGATGTCAAGATCGCTTGCGAGCACGATGTATTCCTGGCGTTCGCGCTTGATGGGGCCGTACGTGCGCAGCACGCCGACGATGCGCCTGCGCGGCTCGAAGTACTCGTTGTCCTTGATCGCGGCGCCTTCGTTGCGCAGGAGGAAGAACTCGCGTTCCAGCCCGTTGCGCGTGAACATGCACACCTTGCCGACCGGCAGGCCGCCGTACGCGGACTGCTTGATGAGGTAGCCGCGGCCGCCACAGAGGCCTGCGGCGATCGCGACCTGCGTGCGGCCGCCGATGATTGGCGTCTCGAGCGCCACAGCCGTGCCTGACGAGAGGAAGTCCTCCGGCAAGCATTTCTGCTGCAGCTGTTCGATGCTCGTGATGGCGCGATAGCGCATCACGTCGCTCACGAAGTTCTGCATGAACACCTTGTTGCTCAGCATGCCTTTCTCGATGATGTACGCGCCATCCATGTGTGCGTCGTCGCAGAGGCGTTTTGCCAAGTCCATGCCTCGGATGGCGTGGAACGAGATGCCTTGCTTGATGTGGCGGTTGAGGATGGGCACGTCACGCACGATGAGGCAGCCGACGAGCTTCTGGTTCTCGACGCCTTCGAAGTGCACACCCTCCTTGAGCGTGCGGCGGTAGAAGTTCTCGCGCACCGTGAACCGGCACAGAAATCGGAATACCTCGTCGTCGAACAGCGTCAGGTTCATACCACCTCATTTATAAAGGGCACCGATATATAAATATTCCGATTTGTATACCTTTTAGTATACTGGCATGAAGGAACAGCCCGCATAACCCCTGTTCCTGAAGCTTAAAATATCCCCTACGTTGCCCCGGCACACATGGACTACCTCGTAGGCAATGATAGTGAAGGCGAGTCGCTCGGCAAGAAATATTTGATCGCACTCGCAGGATGGGCCGCCTTCGGTCTGGCAGCCTACGGCATCCACAAAGCGCTCGAACCAAGCAAGCCAGAACAGCGACCCGTACCAGCACGCCAAGCGACCGGCATCGAGACACGCTTAGGCAAGGACGCCGAATTCTAGTTACTAACTTACTGTTGAAGCATCTTGACAGCGCACGCCTTCATGGCCACATAAAGCAAGCCATTACCACACGGTATCTTTTCCTGATGGCCAGATGCTGCGAAGACCTTGTTTGGGATGCCGATACCCAAATGGCTGAGCGTTATGATTCCATGGAAGCGGCCCTTTGACATAATGATATCAGCATAGTCATATGTCGATGCCCAACTCTGATCCCATCCACCGCCGCCAACAGCCCTCACTGCTTCTGCATTGAGATCTACGTTACCAGACGCACACAACTGCTTCACCGCTGGTTCCGCATCGTCAGGCCGCAAGAAATAGCATTCAAGAGTTTCGTCGCCCGAATAGCCACGATCAGGTGAGACTTTCGCATGATGTTCAAGAATGTAAAGCCCTATCTCATGATCAAAAGCGAATTTTTGGGATACGCTCGTATGACCCGACCCGTCTGTGATCGCATTCGTGATGGACAGTCTCGACAAGTGACTTAACCAGGGGACGAGTTCATGAACCATGCACGGCTGGCAATGATTTCACGATATAAACATTATGAACGACACCCTTACGTTTTTGCTCACAAAGAACGCCAGGCGTACACAAAAGGCCGTTCTGCTGTGACAAAAAAGACATCTTTAAATCTGCTTGCACTCAACACGAATACCACGCGGGGATACCAGAGCGGTCAAATGGGCGGGACTTAAATGTCCGCAGATCACCGACAATCGGTCGGTCTGTACCGTAGCAATCCTGTGGCCTAGCGCCTTCGGAGGTTCGAATCCTCCTCCCCGCAAGCTTTTTTCAGCCTCACGGCTGAAAAACCCTTGGAAAAACTGACGTGGTGCTGACGAGTTCACGCCACAAGCACACCGCTGGAGGAGGCCCACGAACATCAGTTCGTCGTGCCTCCTCCCCGCACAATATTGAAATACTAGTCGCACCACTACAACACCATGAAGATCACCAAGCTCGGCCATTGTTGCATGCTCATCGAGGACGGCAAAGCGCGCGTCCTCACCGATCCGGGAAATTTCTCGAGCGCGCAGGACGAGCTCAAGGACATCGATGCCGTTGTGGTCACGCACGAGCACGCGGACCATTGCCACATCGCGTCATTGCGGAACGTGATCGCGAACACGAAGAGCCTTGTCATCATAACGAACAAGAGTGTGGGGAAACTCCTCGACAAGGAAGGCATCTTCCACGAGGTCGTCGAGGACGGGGCGAGCATCGTGATCAAGGGAGTCACCATCCGCGCTGATGGCGACAAGCACACAGTCATCCATGCGTCATTGCCGGCAGTGCAGAACACCGGGTACTTCATCGGCGAGCGGTTCTATTATCCTGGCGACGACTTCCACAAACCCAAAAAGAAGGTCGAGATCCTTGCATTGCCTGTCGCAGGCCCGTGGATGAAACTCTCCGAAGCAATCGATTATGCGTTGGACATCAAGCCAAAAGTCTGCATCCCTGTCCATGATGGGCTACTCACCGAGCAAGGCAAAGGAGCGCCATACCGAATCACTGAAAAAGTACTTGCAGAAGCGAATATTCAATTCTTACGTGTAAAAGAAAAAGAAACGCAAGAATTCTAGGCAATCGGCGCGGGCGGCTTCTCGGCGGACTTGCCGAACTTTTGCGCGAGCGTCTTATCCAATGCCATCAAGTATGTTCTTCCGTACCGTGAATCTTCCAGTCCTTCGTGCAAATTCTTTGGAAGATCTTGCGGTATCCCATCACAACAAGAAGCCGCTGCCAAGGCAATTGTCGCGACCGTGTCCACATCGCCACTGAAATCAATACATCGTTTGAGGATGCCGGACATCGTACGTTCTTCCTGCACTGCAGTTATCGCTGCTCTGACAGACATGTACCCTTGCGCGCCAACGGCGCCAGTCCATGCTGGAGACCATTCCCCAGGCACATGCTGTTCTACAAACCTTCCCACGTCGTTCTTGTCCCCCAGACCATATAGGAAGTAGTGTGACATCAACGCAGATGCCACCGCCGCATTGATCCCTAAGGACGTATCATGCGTCACTCGCGCCTGCGCTGTGGCATAGCTCATCACATCGGGAATAGTCTGTAGGAATCCGATGGGTGCGGCGCGCATGGCTGCTCCGCTCTTGTCACTATCAGGACGCATCCGCTCCAAGAATTCCTCACCTGTCCTCACGTCTTGGAGGAACTGATAGAACTTTCCAGCATACCCTTCTCGCGGGTCTCGTTTGAAGACTTCAACAAACTTCCTTGCGATGACGAGCGGCGTCCATGCAACGTCATCAACAAGAAGCTCGGCGATGGCCAGACTCATCTGGGTATCATCCGTATAGCGTCCATTGCCTACATCATATTTTTGATGTTGACGATAGGCACCTAATGTATTGAACTGTTTGACGACAGACGCATCCGCGTATTCGAAGCCTGCGCCGTACGCGTCACCAATGGCGAGTTCCAATAACATGATACAAAGGTATCGTTCAAAATTATTTAAACATGATGAACGAAGGCATCATCACCGAACGGATACGAGTGGATCCGGTCGGTGACGTATCAAGATGGCCGAATCCTCTTCTTGTGCACAGCCACGTAGCGTCGCAAGAAGTAGGTGACGAATCCTTCCTCTCCTTTCTGCAGCGCACGATAGTACGACTTCCTCTTCTTGTATTCGATGATCAGCATAGGGTACCCTGCGTGCCAGAGGATATGATTCATCAGAAGGCGACCGATCCTACCATTACCATCCCCGAACGGATGGACGCTTTCGAATTTGTAATGGGCACGCGCCGCGAGCTCGACAGGACCGTCACGCGACGTGTTGATGAACGCGATCAGTTGTTTCATCAATCCTTCCACCTCCTGCCAGTCAGGTGCGACATAGGAGCCCACCCGCACGAGGTAGTCCCGGTACCTGCCCGCGATGTCGGGCTTTGTCTCGCCAAAGACGTCCTGATGCCATCGCAGTAACACGTCCTCTGTTATTTTTTCTTTCGCATCAAGCATCCGTAGGAAGGTATTGCTGTGCGCCTCTGTCTCTTTGACATCACGTAAAGGCTTGTTCGGAGCGATATGATCATGGATGATGCCGCTTGTCTCCTCCAACGTTATCGTCGAACCCTCTATCGCGTTCGTGTTGTAGGTGAATGAGATTGCCAGTTCTTCTTTTTCCTTCTCCTGCACGCTTGGAGGCAGCCGTTTCCATTCTGCCTGGAAATGGGATCTGATCTGTAACAGCAGAGCGTGAACGTCATGATGCAGCTCTTCTCTGAACGCACGCATGAGCGCATCAATATTTTTTGGGAGCTCAACGCCCACATACTTTTCTTTGGTGATGACCCGAGCGCCTTGCCTGAACGAGTGTTTGAGGTAGAAGAATTTCTTGGCGCCGATCTTCCGCGTGATGATACGCATACGAGGTCTTACACTTACAAAGTATATAAATTATGGCTTTTTGAGCATTTGTAAGTGTAAGAAAATAAGACACGCACCACTCAAACAAACGACCACACTCTCAACTTACCGTCGTGGTCGTGAGAAGCGTCCGCCGCGTCGGAAGCCGCCGCCCGAACCGCCGCCGTGGCCTCCGCTTCGAGGTCTACCTGCGCTTTGGCCGCCACCGTGGCTGGGACGCTCATTGCCGTCACCCGTACGTTCATCGGAGCGCGAGTGCCAGCGACCTGGTCGCTGTCCACCACCATGGCCGTAGCCGCGATGCATGCCGTGGTGGCCCGTAGGCGCGCCTGAAGTCTGGATAGGCTGCAGCTTCTCGAACTGCGGGAGTTCCAGTTTCTGGATTTCCCTGCGCGTGTGGCGCATGACGTTCTTGAAGTCGGAGAAGTCCTCCATTGTGACGAAGGAGACCGCGTCCCCTTCTTTTCCTGCGCGCGCTGTGCGGCCGATGCGGTGCACGTAGTCGTCCGCGACATGCGGAATGTCGTAGTTGTAGACGTGCGAGATGTCTTCGATGTGAAGTCCACGACCTGCAATGTCGGTAGCGACAAGAACTGCCGTGTCCTTGCTGCTGAATGCATCCAGCGCGCGGTCGCGTTTGTTCTGCGACAGGCCGCCGTGGATGGCCATCGATTCGATACCGCTCTTGGTGAGCGCCTTGGTGACCTTGTCGACGTTGCGTCGGGTGCGGCAGAATACCAGGGCGATGCCAGGCGTCTCGTGCTTGAGGCAATGCGCGAGCAACGAGAACTTGTCCTCCTTGCGCACCGCGTAGTACACTTCGTGCAAGAGCCGCGTGTCGACGGCGACCGTCGCCTGCACGAACTCAGGTGCCTTCATGTACTTGTTGACGAGCTGGCGGAGCGCGGGCTCCATCGTGGCCGAGAACAGCAATGTCTGGCGTTCGCGCGGCACTTCGCGGATAATCTTCTCGACGTCATGGATGAAGCCCATGTCGAGCATGCGGTCCGCTTCGTCGAGCACGAGGTACTTGACGTTGCGCAGGTTGCAGCGGCCTTGGCTCATGATGTCGAGCAGGCGGCCCGGGCATGCGACGATGATCTCGGCATAGCGGCAGGCCTCGATCTGGGGGCCCATGCCGACGCCACCATAAACCGCGCCGACGCGCAGCTGGAGGTGCCGCGAGAAGGACTCGATCGACTCCTTCACTTGGTTGCACAGCTCACGCGTGGGCGTGAGGACGAGCATCTGCAGGCCTCCGCGTGGCGTGATCTTGCCGATGATGGGCAGCGAGAACGCGGCGGTCTTGCCGGATCCGGTGCTTGATTGGCCGATGACGTCCTTGCCCTGCATGATGAGCGGGATGCTGTGGACCTGGATGTCGGTGGGGGCGTTGTAGCCCAGCTCGCGGACCGCCTTGATGACGGGCTGCGGCAGATTGAATTGTTCGAATGTCATAGTAGTTACTCCTCGTATTTGGTTTACTGTTGAAGTCGTCCTTGATGGAGACAGCTTGTCGTTCTCTGTTGCGACAGGCGATAGAAAGCGACGTACAGTGAAGCTTCAGTGCGCGCCTTATAAACCTATGGGTACGATATAGTTCTGAACCAGTAGTTACATCGAAAAACCTCTCCCTGTCCGTAACGGACTCTCTTCAGACCTGAACTACGTCACGCGATCACACCGCACCCATGACGTCTTCTGAGAAGATTATATAAATAATCATGCCCATGGTCATGCAGCGATGGCCAAAGCCCCTTCCTCGACACCCTGGTATTTCCGATGGTGGACGATCCTTCTGTACTTGTTCATCGGCGGCTGCATCGCGCTCACCGGCATCATTCTTATCGGTGTTTTTGTCGCGATACTCGCGAGTGCGCCGCAACAAAACACCACGATCAGCGAACCGTCAGCCAACATCGCAGCAGAGCGGCATGCTGCCCTGACACGAGAGTTCGAGACCGGGGAGTATAGCGACTTCTACAAGGATTTTTACAGGACATCGAAATTTATTGATAATATCACGGACAAAACGGTCCATACCAACCATCTGTATCTCGTCAGAGTCGAACCCTGCGGGCAGGCCAATGCGTTCTATCGGCCTCGTGACAGGACGATCGTCATGTGTGACGAACTGGCATATGACGTTGCCAGGATGTTGTACCCCTATGTTTTCGAGAGTTACACGGGCGGCAATTCAACCCCGTACGACAATGAATTGTGGCGCGCAACGTATAACACGGTGCGATTCGTACTGAACCACGAAGAAGGACACGCCTACATCGACCTCAATAATGTCCCGATAACAGGCAGAGAAGAAGACGTCGCCGACCAGTTCGCGTTTTCATTGCAGTACTACTTCGACGTCATCGACCAACTGGAAAATCCCAAGAACACAAAAAGAATAAAGAACGAAAAAAGCATCAATGCGGCCAAGTGGTTCTTCCTCGCGTCGAAGGACGCCACCATAGACACCCTCTCGTTCTATGACGAGCACGGCCTCGATGCGCAACGGTACTACAATATCATGTGCTGGGTCTACGGCACGGACCCGCGCGCCTACACATATTTCATCAACGAAAGCTACCTGCCTGAAAGCAGGGCCGAACGATGCGTGTACGAAAGCCACCAGGTCAGACAAGGATTCCTGACCGTGTTCGTCGATGCGTCAGAGTACTACAGCAGCAAGTTCCTGGAATGGCCAGAGACGTAAGGCTGAAAAACAGGCGATGTATCCAGACGCGAACCTTACTCCATCTTCTTGTTGACGATCTCGCCTGGCACGAGCACCGCGGCCATCACACCAGTCACGGCAAGGCCCTCGAGAAGCAGTCCTGTCTTTGCCCTGCTACCCGCATCGCCCGATTGTTGTTCCAGCGATTCGGTGGCCAATGCGTACGCCATCGCCTGACCCATATCATTGGGTACGCCGTCCGCGAACGTGGTGCGTAGCTGCGCAGCGTGCGCCTTGCCAACTGTCACGACATTCGTGAATGCATCACGCACACCTTGATGTGCAACGCCGCGTGTGAGTGCGCTCTCGGCATCCTGCACGGCAGTGTCGACGTCGACGATGATGTCAGCCGGAGATTTGCCGAAGTATTGGCTGAACACGACGCCAGGTGGCACGTCGGTCTTCGCAATTGTGTTGTCAATGCCTGCTTTGAGCGTCTTCTTTCCTTCATCACAGACTTCGTCGTTGTGCGACCGCACACCATATGCGACCATGGCACCCGCAAGGGTAGCCCCTATCTTGAGGAAGCTCCGACGCGTCAATTGTGCAGGAGTATTGTCTTGCATGACACGTTCTTTGATCGTCGTGCGTTCACCTTCATGCGCGATCGCGGCATGCGCCTCTTCATACCCCAGAAGGCCTGCGATGAGAAGACCATACACGCCAACAGTCGTCACGCCATCGAACGTCGTGCTGTTCTGATTCTGCTTGACCACGAGGTTGTTCGCCAGGGCAGGATCGATGCTTTTGATCGACGCCAGGTGTTTGCAACGTTCTTCCAACGTTGCGGCCCTACTGCGATGGTGTTCAATCGTCGTGTGCGAAGGGAGCCCTGCAGGCTCGTCCCAATAGTAGACAGTGCGCGTCTTGATCTTCATGTGACCCTTACTATCTGTGCCCATATACGTCTCGACGCGCGATTTGTGGTACGCAGCACGGTACTGTCTTGATACTGTGTTCAAGCTTCCTGCCCACGGCGATTCTGCCGCGGCCAGATCACTGAGCACATGGTCCTCCTCGACCTGTAACGCGCCAGACATGTCGACTTCGTGATATGTCCTGCGGCGTTGCAGGTTGTACCATGCCAATGCCGCGAGTGGTACTGTCGACGCCAGTTCGACAATGCGTGCGAACATACCGTCGAACGCCGCGTCTTCATGCCTGCGACCGATGGCTGATTTGTTCATGAGCGCAGCTCGAGTAATGACATATTTAATGGTTGTGACATTGTAATCACTTCTCAGTGGTCTCTTTATTCTCGACAGGCGTCACCTTCTGCACGAAGTACGACGTACTGCCACGCCATGGCCATGCAGTGAGATTCTCCACATACTCGACGCTCACCTTCCTACCAGCAGATGCGTAGTCATCGATGCGCTGCGCAAGATCCTTGAGGTTTTCACCTTGCTTCGCACTATCATCAAGGCTGAATTGCCAGATGTTCGCGCTCGTCGCACCACCACTACTCACGATGCCCTCAAGCGCCATCTCGCCTTCGTGCGTCTTCCACAAAAATCCTTTCTCCGAGAACTTGTTGATGACACCAACGCGTTTGCCGCGCGAATACTCATAGCCATTTGCCCATTGCACGGCGCCAATCACGAGCGCACCGGCAGCGACCACGCCACCCACCACTTTGAGCCAGAACTTCTGGCCCCCACGTCCATAATCGTTGTAATATGTCATATCTGTTTCCTCCTCACACAACTGTATGTTGTGTGATTCCACGATGTGATTGTAGGAACTAGTCCTTGAGATTTGACCCGAACAGTTCCGGTATCAGCACACACAAACATTTTTAGGGTACCATTGTCTCCGATGGCCTATGTGGTCATTGAAGTTCACGGTGCGCAACAACGACAGCATCTACGCGCTCCTCACGCGCAAGTATGAAGTCACTGATTATTTCTACCCGCTTGATTTCTACCGCACCGACAACAAAGTGAAGATCCTCGGTGCGCACGTCCTTGAGGGTACCGCCGCTGCCTGCGCCGCGTTCAGCCGCGCCCTCAAAAAACACGTCAAAACAAAACAGTTCGACCAAGACGGGAACTTGATCGTGCTGCTCATGGAGGAAGAGGAGGCATTCTACGAACTCATCTACAATCCCGCACTCTATCATCCGAGTCCGACAGTGTTGCGCGATGGCGTGGAGTCGTGGCATGTCGCATCGTACGACCGCAAAGCGCTCGAGCGCCTCATGACAACACTGAGCACGACACGAGGTCTCAGCGACTTCCGCCTGTTGAGCCTCACGAAGACGAGCCTGCGCGACATCTACTTTCCACGCATCATCCCTGAACTACCTGCCCAGCAGAAACGTGCATTCCAGATCGCGATCACGAACAGGTATTATTCCGTCCCGCGGAAGACAGACCTGCGCGACCTCGCCGCAATCATGGGCGTGTCACTCTCAACATACCAAGAGCACTTGCGCAAGGCAGAAGGACGACTGTTGCCCTTCTTCGCGCAAGACATGCGGTAATCCAAAAAGAAGCAAATGTCTCACGGCGCGTCCGCGATCACACCGCATCCATAACAGTACGTCTCGTCGTAGAAAACGGCGAACTGGCCTGGTGCGATGCCTTGGTCGTTGCCGTCGATGGTGACGTGCAGCGAGCCGTCGTCGCGTTCCAGGATGTTGCATGCGTACAATCCTGGCCTGTGCCTGAACTTGACGCGCAAGTTGTCGTCGAATTTCGGTGTTGTCGCGATCCAGTGCACGTCTGTGACGATAAAGGAGTCGCGCGGCGGCTGTTCGTGGTACTTGTTCGAGATGAAGACGATGTTCTTCTGCACGTCCTTGCCCACCACATACCAGGGTCCTGCGTGGTGCGCGATTCCTTTGCGCTGTCCAAGAGTGTAGTGCCAGAATCCTTTGTGCTTGGCGATGACATTCTTCGTCTCCCATTCAACGAGCTCGCCTTCCTTCTCGCCGAGGTAGTGCGTGAGGAACTCGTCGTAGTTG
>CAYHOF010000016.1:0-32435 GCA_964358315.1 uncultured Methanosarcinales archaeon | reverse complement strand
ATCTAGCGAGCGAAGCCACTCGGCAGAACTATACTTCATTTATGCAACACCGTACTCAGAACTCCTCATCCGAGAAGTCGTCGTCGACGGTCTCTTCCTTCATGATGCCATCCTCATTGTCGCTATGCGCGGGCTTGGCGACGTGCTGTGGCTTCATGGACGGCGCTGGCGTGTGAGCAGGAGCTGCCGGCGCGCTTGCCGTTGGCGTCACGATGGGTGCGCCGTCACCTTTCTTGACCTCAAGCGAGCCGAACTTGCCTGTGCCGAGCTGCAATTCACCACGGTATTCGCTGACCCATCCGTTGTGCACGATGACGGTGTCGCCGACAGCGACCTGGTCGCATTGCTCGTTCCAGAGCGTGAGCGTGACTTCGCCTGTGGCGTCCTTGACGCGGGCGTTGGCGACGCGTCCGGCCTTGCCGAACTTGTCGAACGAGCGTGACTCGTCCTTCTTGACGATTGTGCCGGTGAGTTCCACTTTGCCCATGCGGGCCTGCAATTCGTTGACGGTTGTCATGATAGAATGGCCGTAGGACGTCCTATAAAATGTTTACGCAACCGGCGTACTGGCTATCGGCGTGCCGGCTTTGTCGAACTCTATCCTGCCTGCAAGAAGTTTGTGTAATGTCTCAGCGAGGACTGCGATAGGCACGCGGATCTGCTTCGTTGTATCCCTGTTGCGCACAGTGACTGCTTGATCCTTCTCGATGGTATCAAAATCGATCGTGACGCAGAAGGGGATGCCTATCTCGTCGGCGCGCGCGTAGCGGCGGCCGATGCTGCCTGAGCGGTCAAATTGGCAAGCGAACTCTGCCTTGAGCATCTTGAATATGTCCCTTGCTTTGTCCTCGAGCTTGTTCACCAATGGAAAGACACCAACCTTGATCGGCGCAAGTGAAGGATGGAAGCGTAGCACAACATTCCCTCGATCCTTGTCATCATGGTAGGCATCGAACATGAACAGTAAGAACGAACGGTCGACACCGAGCGCTGGCTCACAGATGACGTGCGGCACGACGTGCTGTTTGTTCTCTTCATCGTAGAGCGTGAGCTGCTGGCCTGAATGTTTCATGTGCTGTTGAAGGTCGAAATCTTGCCGGTTGGCGAATCCTTGCAGTTCTTTCCAGCCGAAGGGGAAATTGTATTCTGTATCCCATGTGTCTGCGCTGTAGTGCGAGAGCTCGTCTGGAACGTGCTGGCGGCAGCGTAGGCGCGAAGGATCGCAACCAAGCATCCTGAACCACGAGTATTCTGTGGCCAGCCAGTACGCGATCCATGGCGTCTTGATGATGCCTTTGTCGAGCGCTTCCTTGACCGTCATTTCTGTTTCTGGCATCTTTTTCTTCTGTGCGTCTGCACTCCAGAGGAGGAGACGCGTGTTCAAGACATCGTTCAAGAGTTCACAATTGCCGACATCCTTGGGATGGATGAAATACTCGATCTCCATGGCTTCGAATTCACGAAGACGGAAAAGGAAGTTGCGCGGAGAGATCTCGTTCCTGTATGCACGACCCACTTGCGCTATGCCGAAGGGAAGCTTGACGCGGCTCGTGTCAACGACGTTCTTGAAATTCGTGAAGATGAGTTGCGCCGTCTCAGGACGCAAGTACGCGAGCGTCTCAGGACTTTGTGTCGGACCCACGTACGTGACGAACATGAGGTTGAACGCAGCGGCAGTGCCAAGAGGGCCCCTGCATTTCGGACATGCCACTTTGTTATCCTTAATGAGGACATCAAGCTCGCCCGCCTTGAGGCCGTCTGTTCGAACCTTGAGGACGTCTTCTATCAACGTGTCGGCACGATAGCGCTCGTTGCACTTCGTGCACTGGACCATGATGTCCGCGAAATTCGCCGTGTGACCGCTCGCTTCCCAGATCTTGCGATGCGTGACAGTCGTACCATCGATGCCCACGACATCCTCGCGATCCTGCACGTGATACTTCCACCACTGCTGCTTGATATTATTCTTGAGCTCGACGCCCAAAGGACCGTAGTCATAGAACCCGGCAAGGCCGCCATAGATCTCCGAGCTCGGGAACACGAACCCCTTGCGGCGACAGAACGTCGCCATCTCATCGATTGTGAGCGTCATGGATGGATATTCACGTCGGTGCGTTAAAAAGCTTTGCGTCATACATATTTATAAATGGTAATTGCCCTTGATGACACATGGGAAAGATTGTCGCAATTGGTGGAGGGGAACTCAAAGATCTTGAGACGCTTATCATTGACCGCGAGATAGTGCGGCTCACGGGCAAAAAACATCCACGCGCGCTCTTTATTCCAACAGCGTCCAATGATTCTTCAGGCTATATTGAAACTTTCAATAGGGTGTATGGCAAATTGCTCGGGTGTAGAATCGATACGTTGCAACTTGTCCGTGAGTCACCATCACCAACGGCAATACGCAACAAAATCCTTGCCGCGGATATCATCTATGTAGGAGGCGGCAACACGCTTAGCATGCTCAAAGTCTGGCGTAACCATGATCTTGATAACCTTTTACGCCACGCATATGAGTCAGGCACTGTTCTTGCAGGTCTCTCTGCTGGCGCGATCTGCTGGTTCCGCTACGGTTGCAGCGACGCCAAACGATTTTGGCATCCTCCCAGTAATGATCTCTTACGGATCAAAGGTCTGGGCATCTTGGAAGGAACAGCGAGTCCACATCATATCCGCGAAAAACACAGAACACCAGGCCTCAAGAAAATGATGATACGGACACCAGGCATCGGCTTCGCAATGGACGATTACACAGCTTTGGAGATTGTCGATGACGAATTCCGAGTTCTGAGGACCAAAAAACAGGCACGCGTCCACAAGATCTATTCTGACAAAGGAGGAACCCATCACGTCGAAGTGCCTGTAATCAAGGGATTCTCGCCCCTTGTTGACCTTTACAAAAAAGAGCCTTAAGACGTCAACCACTCGACTTGGTCGTCGTCGAGTTCGAGTGCTGTGGCGAATTCGAGCGCTTTCTTCTCGTCCGCTTCGCACATCTTGCGCATGAAAGGCATGACGTCCTGGATGACACGCCGTTTGCTCGTGTGGGTCGCAAGAGCGAGTTTCTCCGCGATGGCATTGCGTTTGGTGTTGCGCATGTTGGCCTGCCAGATCTTGAGCAGCCTGCTCGTGCGGTCGTACTTCTGCAGTCCGGGATACTTGGCGTCTTTGGCGCACGCGACGCCGGCGGTCATGAGGTCGGAGACGTAGACGAGAAAACGCCAGTGCTGCCAGCGCCTGATGCGTCCCATGAACATGTCGGCGCGGCTGAGCGCGTTGAAGGCGCGTTCGAGGTCGGCGGGCTTCGTGTATTCCTTGCCCATGTTGTAGTCGAGCCAGAGCATGCATTCATTGAGGTCCATGTCGACGGCGTCGAACGCGCCGAGCGCGAGCGATGCGTCAGTCGTCTTGAGGACTTTCACGAGCGCGGGCTGGATGCTTTCGTCTTTGTCGCGCGAGGCGAGCTCATCGATCATTTCGCGCGAGAGCACGCGCGGACCTTCGGTGATTGCCTGGAAGTCGTTGATGGCGGCGCGCAGGTCGCCCCCGCAGCGGCGCGCCATGCTCTTGAGCAAAAGGTCTTCTGCGCGCACCGACTCTGCTTTCGCGATGCCGGCGAGCACGGCAGCGGCCGCGGCTGCCTCGACAGGCGGTACGGTGACGACACTGCAGAGTTTGGCGATCGGGTTGTAGCGCTTATCGCTGATGTCCGACGCGGTGAGGATCATGGGGAACGCCGTCTTCTCGATGATCTTCACAAGCGCCGGGATGCCGCCGCGGTCCTTGGTGCCTGAGATGCCGTCGATCTCATCGACCAGGATGAGCTTCTTGGTGCCGAAAAGACTTGCTTGGCGCGCGGCGCCTCCCACCTTCGCCTCGATCTCGTCCGCGGTGCGGAAGTCGGAGGCGTTGGTCTCCACGATCTCAAGATTCTGTTGCGCGGCGAGCGCGCACACGAGCGCGGTCTTGCCCACACCTGAAGGCCCGACAAGGAGCAACGCCCTGCGTTTGGGAAAGGCGGCCATGAACGCGAGGACGTCCTTGACGACAGCTGGCTGCGGGACCGTCTCGACCGTCATCGGCGCGTACTTTGCCGTCCAGGGAACTGACCTGTTGTCCATACTGAGAGTTATGTGCCACAGCATTAAAGGATTGTGGCAATCAAAGAGACAAAAAGATATATAAGCAAGAATACCAGAGAAAGAACATGAAAAAGAGCGCGATTCTTCTCATATTTCTCCTGCTGGCCGTGCCTGTGAGTGCTTGCATGTTAATACGATCAGACAGCTGGCGCATAGCTCCTGACGAACAACACTACGCGCTAATCCACTACAAGGAAGGCAGCGAACGTATGCTGATCGCACTCGACAGCACTGCTCCTCCTGGAGAGGCGGCCTGGATCTTCCCTGTTCCTGCGCAACCGTCCTCTGTTCAGGTTGATATCGCAAAAGGATTCCCGCTCTTCGAAGGCAGGAATGTCATGAAAGATGCCCGTGGCAGCATGACAGGAACCGCAGTAATCGGACTTGCCACACAGGTGTACATCATACCCATTGCAATTATTTTCATACGAGGGCAATTCGGCGCACTAAGCAAACAATTTAGCGCTGTTGGAAGTGTTGTTGGAGATGACCTGGTTACGCATCAGTACGTCGAAAAAGAAGGAGTCACTGCAGAACTCGTGACTGCGAAAGATGCGTCAGTGCTCACGGCCGCGCTGGCGGAGCATGGCGTGATACTTCCGACGCAAGCCAATGACATACTGCAAGAATACGTCGACAAAGAGTACTCGTTTGTGATCGCAACAGTCAAGAATTCCGGTGAAGAACGAAAACGAGGACGCATCATAAGTCTGTATCTTACATTCCCCACTGAGAAAATCTACTATCCGTTGCGCGTCACGGCAGGATTGGCGTCAGCGCCAGTTGTCAACAATGTCTATGTCGTAGGACACGTATCCCCGTCAGTCGCTGCGCTCGGTAGTGCCGCACGTGTCGAGTATTATAACAGCAACAATGGAGGTCGCTTGACGATCCGTTCTCCCGCGACATTGGAGCGGTTATTTGAAGGTCTGACCATGACCCCTGCCACATTTAGACCCTACTACGGACCATCTTATCAAGAAGAGCAGACGGGTTTCTCTGTCACGACAGACTACACTGCAATACGCATCAAGGCCGAACCGAGCAAGGTCACACAAGATCTCTGGATAACATCACGGACACCTCTCAAGGTCACTTTTGCGAGAGCATACAATGATTATCCCTTTGTTGTTGGTTTGTTGATCATTCTCTTGGCATCAATTCTTGCGAGCATGGCTGCTGCGTCGCTCGTATTCCATGACAACGTCCCACGTCTCAGGTGGTTCGCACTGCTTGGTGTTGCCAACCTGGCGACCCTCATGGGATTCGTCATTGCGGCAATATTGTTCAATATCCACACGCGATTCCTTGCCGTTCCGCTGGCAGAAACAAAGTACGTGAAATTCATCTTCACGTTCTCCGGTGTCTTCGTTGCGCTCATGATCGTTTTGGGCTGGGGCTTGCCGCTTCTCCTCACATAGACACCAACAATCCTATCACAATACTTTTATAAACAGCCTGCAGTTTCGTCAGATCATGGATACCGACGAGAAACCGCGTATCGTTGCGACTGCGTGGGACAAGGCGTTCGAGCCCAGCATCTATGATGAATGGAAGCGTAACGAATCGTACCGCTTCGATGCCAAGGGCAGCGGACCGATCTACAGCATCGACACGCCGCCACCGTATGTCAATTCTCCCATCCATATCGGTCATGCCACTGTGTACTCGTTGATGGACATGTTCGCACGCTACCAGCGCATGAAGGGAAAGCGTGTTTTGTTCCCGCTCGGCTTGGACAACAACGGTCTTCCGATCGAGATGGCTGCCGAAAAAAAATTCAAGCTGCGTCTCACGACAGTGCCACGCGAGGAGGCGCTGTCCATGTGTCGCCAAGTGCTGGAAGAGGCAGGACTCACGAGCATCAATTCATTCTTACGCCTGGGCATCGGCTTCAATTCGTGGAATATCGGCACGAAGATCGGCGATATCTACGAGACGGACTCGAAGGACTTCCGCGCGCTCACGCAGGAGACCTTCATCGAGATGTGGGAGCGCAAACTCATCTATGAGGACACCCGCATCAACAACTGGGACCCTGCGTTGCAAACGACGATCGCGGACGCCGAGGTCACGTACGAAGACCTTCCCAGCACGTTCAACGACATCACGTTCAAGGTCAAGGAAACAGGCGAAACGATAGTCATCGGCACGACTCGTCCGGAGCTCGTGTGCACGTGCGCCATGGTCATCTTCAATCCCGAAGATCCACGTCACAAGGCATTGGAGGGCAAGACCGCGATCACTCCTATCTTCAACAAAGAAGTCCCGATCAAGGCGCACCCGTATGCTGACATCGACAAAGGCACAGGCCTTGTCATGATGTGCAGCATGGGCGACCTCAACGACATCCGTTTCTTCCGCGAACAAGGGCTGCAGCCAGTCATCGCCATCAGCAAAGACGGCACCATGAACGAGCATGCTGGCGTGCTCAAAGGCCTCAAGGTCAAGGAAGCCAGAGCGAAAATGATCGAGCTGTGCAAAGAACATGGCGTGCTCGTGGGTCAAAAGCAAGTGACGCACCGCACACCGATATCTGAACGATCCAAGGCAGCCATCGAGTTCATCGCGATGCCCGAACTCTATGTCAAACAGCTCGACTACAAGGATGACATGCGTCGCATGGCGCAAGAGATGGCGTTCCACGACGAGAAGTCACGTCAGATCCTGTTGGACTGGATCGACAGCGTCAGCATCGACTGGCCTATCTCGCGTAGGCGCTTTTATGCGACCGAAGTCCCGCTCTGGTACTGCAAGAAGTGCAAGCATCCGGTGACAGGCACAAAAGGCACGTACGTGCAGCCCTGGAAAGACAAGGCGCCAGTGGCCGCATGCCCGAAGTGTAAGCACACGGAGTTTGATGGTGACATCCGCGTCCTTGACACGTGGTTCGATAGCAGCATCACGCCGCTGTACATCACAAAATGGCACCGTGATGAAGCGTTCTCAAAAAATGCAACACCCGTCACATTGCGCCCGCAAGGCAAGGAGATCGTGCGCACATGGCTGTACTACACATTGCTCAAGTGTTTCCAGCTCACGGACAAACGCATCTTTGACACGGTGTGGGTCCACTTCCACGTCGTGGACGAAGGCGGCCGTAAGATGTCCAAGAGCCTGGGCAACATCATTGATCCACAGGTGCTGCTCGACAAGTACGGCGCAGAACCGTTCCGTTTCTGGGCAGTAAGTGAAGGCAACGTGACCACGACGGACTTGCGCTGCAGCGACGACCGCGTCAAAGGCGCTGGAAAGACGCTCACGAAACTCTGGAACGTCGCTCGCTTCTCATCAACCTTCCCAGAGGCCCACGGTTCGCATGCGGTGGCGCCGCTCGACCAATGGATCCGTGCAGAACTTGCCAGCCTCGTGAAATCCGCAGACGAGCAATACGCGCAGTACGACTTCCATAATCCCTCGCTGCGCATCAGGACATTCCTCTGGGACACGTTCGCGTCGCACTACCTCGAACTCGTCAAGGCACGCGCCTACAACCGCGATGGCAGCTTCAGCAACGATGAACAACAAAGCGCGCTCGCCACCGTCCATCACTGCATCGACACGTTGCTGAAACTCATGGCGCCAATCACGCCATTCATCACGTTCAAGCTGTACAAGGAGCTGCATGGCAAGGACATCCATTTCGAAACGTTCCCGCACGCAGAGACCATCTGCGCGCCTGCGTTCACGACGCAAGAACTCGAGGCATTCAACGGCATGGTATGGAAAGCCAAGAAAGACGCAGGCCTCTCGCTACGCGCGCCAGTGAAGATCCTCACACTACCCTCATCGCTCGAGAGCATCAAGAAAGAACTGCAGATCATGCACGGCGCGCAAGATATTACGATCGGTGAGGCCGGGATTTCCCTGGCTTGAGTTTTCGTTCCCTACGCAAGAAGTCGCCGATGTCGTAGAGTAAGGTGATGATGCCTGTCTTCCTTCCCCATGAGTCGTTGAGCTTGCCATAACCGATGCATTCGCCGTCCATGTTCATGATGAGCACGACGTCGCCGCGCTGCGGATCGCCTTTTTTGTCCACAACCGACGAAAGGAGCGGCGGGCGGCCGCAGATGCACAACCATTCTGCCTGTCTTGTGACGATGACGCGTTTCGCGTCGGTCCCGACCAGTATGTCAAGCAATTGTGAACTTGGACGCAGACCTTCGCCACCACGCTGCGCGGCGAGCAGTGTCCCTGCGAACTCCGGCCGTACCTGACTGCGCTTGACCACCGCGCTCAAGTCAGCCGGAACATGATAGAATTCACGGCCTAACTTCATGATATTCATGTCTTTGAGGATGTCCTGACGTGTGAACTGGCGCACGAAATCCTTGAGCTCAACCATGTTTCACCAGTTTCGCCACGAAAAAGCCTTCATTCTTTCCTGCGTCTGGCCAAAGACGTCGCGTGTTTTTTATCGTCGGATCAAGTTGTTGCCCAAACGGTGCGATGAGTCCTGGCTCACCAACCTCCAGATCAGTGGACGCACAGGTCACAGGTAGCGTCTTGAGCGCCCAATCAATGATGAGTTCGTTCTCCTCGGGCTCGAGACTGCACGTGCTGTAGACGATGGTGCCACCCTCTTTCACGGCGTGCACAGCCGCCTGCAGCAACTTACGCTGCATTGGCGTGTTTTGTTGCACGTCTTCAAGTTTCCGTTTACGGAGCCATTGTGGGTCGCCCGCAAGATTCCCTGAGCAAGGCGCATCGACAAGCGCCGCGTCGAATCTCATTTCAATCTTGCTCACGGTCGCAGCATCAGCGTTGAACAGGACGACATTGAGCGCATTGCAACGCTCCAAATTTGCCTTCAAGCTCACGAGGCGATGATTCGCTTGTTCATATGAGACGATGACTCCCTTGTTGCGCATCCATTGTGCCAGCTGGGTCGTCTTGCCACCTGGTGCCGAACAGCAGTCAAGGACAGTCATACGTTCTTTGGGTGCGAGTACTTGGACCGGGACCTGCGCAGCCGCATCCTGCAGGTAGTACAGGCCACGCAAGTACTCTGCTGTCGAACCAAGCGAGAATCGCGATTTCTTAATCCAATAGCCGTACTTCGCAAATGGGATCTTTTCGAGAACGACACCACGACTTTCTAAGCGAGCGACAAGTTCAGCCTCCCCGATAAGCAGCGTGTTGACGCGCAACGCAGGACCAGTGTTGATCATCGCGTCGATAGGGTGTCCGAACGACGCGTAGCGCTTGAGGAAGACGTCTGCTGTCATGCGCGCTTCCATCGGATGCCTTGAGGCGTATCTTCGAGGATGATGCCTTGCGCCTTGAGCTGGTCACGGATGGCATCGGCCTTCTTGAAATCTTTCTTCTTGCGCGCGGCCTCGCGTTCGTGCACGAGCGCGTCGATGCCAGCATCGAGGTCGACCGTCGTGAACGTCATGACCCCGAGGACCGCGTCGATATCCTGGAGCGCGCCCAGATAGAGTTTTGCATCGGCGGCGCTCACAACGCCCTGCGCGAGCTTGGCGTTGACCTCCTTGACGTAATCGAAAAGGACCGCAAGCGCTTCGGAAATATTGAGGTCGTCGTCCATGGCTTGCTCGAACCCGCTGCGCAGCGCACCAAGCAGGTCCGCGCACGTGTCATCCGACGTGCCTGCCTTGTGCTGCTGCAGTGCGACGATGAGGTTCTGGATGCGCTCGATGGCCGCTGCCGCTGCCGAGACGCCGTCCATGGTGAAATTGAGCTGTTGCCGATAATGCGTGCTAAGCAGGACGTACCTGATGGCGAGCGGTTTGTGGTCCTTGGCGAACAAGTCACGCAACGTGTAGAAGTTGCCCTTGCTCTTGCTCATCTTCTCGCCATCCACAAGGAGCCATTCGTTGTGCAGCCAGTACTTGACGAACGGCTTGCCGCTGCAGCCTTCGCTCTGCGCGATCTCGTTCTGGTGGTGCGGGAAGATGAGGTCCACGCCGCCGGTGTGGATGTCGAACGTGTTGCCAAGATAGCGCATGGACATCGCGCTGCATTCTATATGCCAGCCAGGCCTGCCTTTGCCAAAGGGCGCGTCCCACACCACATCGCCATCGTCGGGAGTGTACGCCTTCCAGAGCGCGAAGTCATGCGCGTTCTCCTTTGTGTATTCGTCGGCAGCAACGCGACCGGAAGCACCTGATTTGAGTGCCTCAAGGTCGAGATGGGCGAGCTTGCCGTAGTCCGCGAAGCCCGCGACCTTGAAGTAGACCGAGCCGTCCTCGCCCTTGTACGCGAGGCCCTTGTCGAGCAAGCACTGCACGAGCGAGATCATCTCGGTGACATGGTCTGTCGCGTTGCAGAACGTGTCAGGCATCGTGATGTGCAATGCTGCAAGGTCTTCCATGAACGCCTTCGTGTACCGCTGCGTGAACTGCCGCAGCGGCGCTCCTTCCTTGCGCGAGTCGCGAATGGTCTTGTCATCGACGTCGGTGATGTTCATGACGTGATGGACCGCGAACCCTTTGAAGAGGAGGTACCGCTTGAGCACGTCAGCGAACACGTAGGCGCGGTAGTTGCCGATGTGCGGGAAATTGTAGACTGTCGGTCCGCAGGTGTACATGCCTGCTTTGCCAACATGCAAGGGGATGAAGGCGTCTTTGTGCCGCGTGAGCGTGTTGAAAAGATGCAGCGTCATGGACAGGACCGCTCAAGGACATTATAAATACTTTTCGTCGAGAAATTCAGCGGTTGCGCAAGTACGTCCGTAGCCTCTCGAGCGAAGCGTCACGTGACGAGAGGAGCGATCCTGCTGCGAGCAACACTGCGGCGACCAGCCACGCAAGCAGCGATCCTATGCCGTGCGCGCCTATCACCCACGTGCCGAACACCGCGGTCTGCCGCACCAGGGCGACGGCGATGAGGATCGGGTTGTAACGCGCGATCGCGGCAAGGCCGCTCGGCATCCATTCGATCGGCACGATGATGCCTGAGATCATGAGCAATGCTGTGCCCAGCGCCAGCGTGACGAGGAGTGCGGCTTCCTCTGTCGCGAAGAGCTGGCTCACCGCGGTGCCGAGTAGCACGAACGACACGCCCGTGATCAGGAGCACGAGGAACGTGCTGAGCGGCGCCGCGACAGATTGCGAGAACAGCAGTGCGAGGATCAGCACAAGGACGAGTGCCTGCGCGGCGATGACGATGCAGCCCGTGATCACTGTCGCCACCGTCTGCAGCTCACGTGGGAAGGGCAGGAGCGCCATGCGCAGCCGCGCGCCCGAATGACGCTCCATGTTCACGAGACGCGGCGTGAGCAAGAGGCCGCCGAAGGCGACGACGAGCACGAGAAGTGCGGGAGAGACACCTGCGAGACGGGTGGTCGCTTTGAGCGGCCGCACCACCGAGCGGATCGGCCGCGCCACGCGCGACGGGTCCGTGACCAGGTCCTTGGACGCGGCCTGGATGGCGTCGAGCGACTGCTGCAACTGCGTGACCTGCACCAGTGCCTGCGTGAGCGACTGCTGCGCATTGGCCAATTGCGTCGCGACAGCCGATTTCGCGCCGACCATGACCGCGATCTTGTCCTTTGCCTGGACGAACTGGTCCTGCACGACGGAGAGCGACGCGCTGACCGTCTTCACAGAACCGTTGACGCTGCGATTGAGCGCGGCCATCTCGTTGATCGCCTTCTCGAGCCCCTCGGTCACGTCTCCGACAAGGCCCGCGACCTGCGTCCGTTCGGCGCTCGTGGCGTTCGAGGCGTTGACGCTGGCGCTCACATTCGCGAGGTCCGCGCGCATCGCATAGAGGAGCTTGTTTGCCGTGGCTATCGCGGACGACGTCGCGTTCTCTATCGCGCGTGTCCCCTCCTCAACGCTCCCGACGCTGATGTTGGAGACGCTGACGCTCGCATCCACGCCCGCAAGCGCGGCCTCCCCGGTCTTGAGCGCGTTGAGCGCGTCGGTGTTGGACGTCGTGAGCGTCACGATGTACGCCTTGCCTTGGGCGGCGCTACGCTGCACACTGTCGAGCGCGCCCACGAGCTGCGACGTGAGGTTCGCGCTGATCATGGTCGACTGGTTCTCGAGGTTGGTGAAGAGCCCCTCGGCCAGCACGCCTGCGAGCGCGAGGTTGGAACCGTCGATGACGATGGCGATCGTGTTGTTGCCTGCCGCAAGGCCGAATGGCGATGAGAAGACGAGACACGCATGGCGCTCGCCCGAACGCACCGCATCCTGGCACGCCGACTCGTTGTCGTAGGATCGGACAAGGACGCGGTTGCTTTCCAATGTCGCGAGCACGTCTGCGCTCAGTCCGCTCGCGTCCGGCACATATGCACCGACGCGGATGCCTGCGGCCGTCTGGCCGTCATAGGCGACGCCGACGAGCATCATGACCAGCAGCGGTCCGAGCAGCGCGACGATCAAAGGGGTCTTGGCACGCCAGAGCCTGACCACTTGTGCCTGCACCATCGTGAGGAGCGCGTTCATGGGGACGAGATGGACTCGAACACCTCCTGGATGGTGGGACGCATGACCTCGACGCTGGCGATCGTGTCGTTCTGCTTGTCGATGATCGACAGCGTGGCGCGCAACGTCGCGATGGGATTGGGTGTCTGCACGATGAGATAACGGCCTTCCTTGACGATCCTCTTCGCCGCGGCGACCGTGTCCGCACTCAACGCATTGATGAGCGCGGCGTACTGTTCGCTCTCGAGCCGCAGGCGGATCTCGAAATTGTGGGAGTAGATGACGCGCAGCTCTTCTGGCTTGCCGACCTCGGTGACCCGTTTGTTGCGCAGGATGGCGATGCGGTCGCATAATGATTCGAGATCCGCGAGGAAATTCGACGCGATGACCACGGTCGTGCCCTCGCCCGCGATACCCCGGAGCAGATTCCATAATCCGTGCTGCTGCTTCACGTCCAGTTCAGCGGCAGGATCATCGAGCAGCAGGATGGCCGGACGGTGGATGAGCGCGCAGGCGATGTCAAGACGTTTACGTTGCCCGATCGAGAGGTCTTGGGAGCGCTGCGCGCCGAGATCCGCAAGACCGACGCGCTCCAAGAGCGACCGCGCGACGCTCGTGCAGCTCTTCGGCGCCAGTCCATAGAGGGTCCCGAACTGTACGAGGTTCTCCATCGCAGTCATGTCGTCATAGAGAGAGGGTGTCTGCGGGGAGAAACCGGTGAGCTTGCGCACATCAGGGTCACGTGCTATCGACCGGGGCGCGCCTCCGGTGTTGATGACGACGTCGCCCGCGTCAGGGACGATAAGGCCTGCCATCATGTGCATCAACGTCGTCTTGCCGCTGCCGCCCGCGCCCACGATGCCGAAGATCTCCCCTTTGCCTATCTCCAGCTCGACGTTCTCGATGACCGTCCTGCCGCCTTCCTTCTTGCGCACGCCCTTGCACTGGAGGATGACGCTGCGCACGGTGGGCTCTTGGCGCACGGCCTTGTCAAGGTAGCCATCGACGAGCTGCTTGGGCCATCCCCCTTTGAGGAGGAGCGCGCGCAACTCGCCGCGGGACATGCCTCTGGCGAGCGCGCCGGCGACGAAACTCTTCACGGGTTGGCTCTCGGCCATGAGGCGTTTCTGGCCACCCACGTTTTTAAACTAGTGTTACTATCCGAAAGAGGTTCAATGGGCGGGCAAACGCTTAAGAACGAAACCCGGCCGAAGAACGCCATGGCACTCCACGACATCCTGCGCTTGCTGCGCCCGCAGCAGTGGTACAAGAACCTGCTCGTGTTCCTGCCACTCATCTTTGTCGACCAATTGTTCAGTCCTGACCTGTTTCCCAGCGTCCTTCTCGCGTTCCTCGCGCTGTGCCTCGTCTCGTCCGCAGGCTACACATTCAATGACATCATCGATCGGCAGTCTGACCGGAAGAACCCTGAGAAAAAACATCGTCCCATCGCATCAGGAGCGGTACATATCTTCAGCGCAGCGCTGCTGCTCATAACGCTCCTTGCCATCGGCGATGCGCTCCTGTGGTGGCTTGATTGGCGCGCAGGCGCGGCCGCGCTTGGCATGTTCGCCATCACGTGCTGTTACTCATTGTTCTTGAAGAATGAACCTGTGATCGACGTCCTCGCTCTCGGCGTGAACTTTGTGCTGCGTGCCGCGGTCGGCGCGTTCGTCATCGACGTCGTGATATCACCCTGGCTCATCCTGTGCACGTTCTTCCTGTCGCTGAACCTGTCCGTGGGCAAACGGCTCTCCGAAGTGCACATGCTGGGCGCAAGAGCGAGTGAACACCGATCATCTCTGACGGGCTACACTGACCATACCGCGCTGCTGCTCATGGGCATTTCCTCGGTGATGCTCCTCATGTCCTACGCGCTCTATTCGTTCTTGCATGGCCCCCAACTCATCATGGTGACGTTGCCATTCGTGGTCTATGCCGTGATGCGGCATGTGACGCTCGCCGTGGCAGGAGCGGCGAGTGCACGCCACCCCCACCTGCTCTTTTTGGACGCGCGTATCATGATCGCATCCATCCTTTGGGGAATATTGGTCCTCGCGATCCTGTATGCCGCGTGAGACAAATCTATTTATAGCGTCGAGACGTTGAGGAGACCATGAACTGCGAGATGTGCGGCAAAACAGGACCGGTCGCGCCGACGATGATAGAGGGATCGACGTTGCAATTGTGCCAGAAGTGCGGCACGTACGGAAAGGTGTTGGCGAGGCCATCGATGCCAATCAACCGGAAAACAGTCGTTCGGGCAGTCGAACCGACGCTTGGCATCGTGACAGACTACGCCGCCAGGATCCGCAAGGCGCGCGAGCGCACGGGTCTGAACCAGAAGGAGTTCGCGGCCACGCTCAACGAGAAAGAATCCATCGTGCACAAGCTCGAGACCGGCACGTACGAACCGCCCATCGACCTCGCACGCAAGCTGGAACGCATGTTGCACATCACGCTCATCGAGGAGGACAAGGACGCCGCGGTCGCTGGTCCCAAAACAGGTGGCGGCGGCATGACGATCGGCGACATCATGAAGTCGTCGTGATCGGATAGATATCGAGTTCTCCTATCCTTTGCGGCTCTCCAAGGCATGAGCGCATCGACACGTTGAAAGGACGCCCGTGTGTCGTGACGAAGTACGTCGGCGTCTCACAACCACTTGACGCGTAGAACGACCACGGACAGACCGGACAGCGCAGATAGTCGCACGACGCCTCGCACAGACCATACGTCTTTGTGCGCGCCATGAGCGCGACCTGCGGCGACGGGTCGCCGACGATAATGGTGCCGGCGAGCATCTCGATGCCTTGTGGCGGGACGATGCCCTGGACATCGTTATCCTCGCGCGGGAGAGGAAGCAAAAACAGCACGACGACGCACGCGGCCACTGCCCAACGCATGGCCATCGACGCATTACGCCACGCGAAGTATGCGAGCGGTGGGAGGAGGAAGAACAAGTAGCGCGCGGTGAAATGACGCACGAGCACCATGCTGACGACGTAGACGCCAAGCCATATCATGAACAGGCGATCGATCCGCGCGCCCTTCTCATCCACGCGCCAGAGTCCTGGAAGCGCGAGGGCGAGCAACAAGCCGACCGTCCTGCCGAGAATAACCATCCTCGTGGCAAAGGACGTGCGAAGGGCATCGTATTGTATGTGCTGATAGGCACGGTAGATGCTGAAGAAGAAGTCGTCGTACACGCCATAATTCCACACGCACCACACCGCAATCGGCGCGAGGAACACGAGGACGCCGATGCAGTATGCACGCAGCGTCTCTCCGCGAAGCAACGCACGGCGCTCGTGGTATGCAAGAAACAGTGCCGCGACGACGATGATGAACAGCGACGTGTAGCGTGCGAGGAACGCGAGGGACATCAGCGCGCTCGCCAGCCATAGCAGATACGGACGTCTGGCATCCACATAACGCACGAGCGCGTGACACGCGACAAGGATGAACAACAACGACAGATATTCTGTCATGAACACTGGCAGGTCTTTGACGATAGGATTCAACACGACGATGAGGACGACAGGAAGTGCACACCGCGCATCAGAAAAGCGCCGGATGAAAAAATACAGCGCGAGGACGCACAAGACACGCACGGCGATATCGACGATGAGAAGCGGCAGTTCTGCCATCCCGAACACGCGCATTGGTATCGACAACAGCAGAGGGTACAGCGGCGGCCTGATCTCGTCATAGAGCCACTGCATGCCTGCGAACGACGCGGCGTTGCCAAGATACACGGCACTGTCCCACGTGGATGCCCCAGGAGTGTAGTTGTACACCATCGTCACGGTAGCCACGACAGCGACAATGACGAACAACTCGGCCCAGAGACGCCAACCAGGGCCTCCATGCGCACGACCATCAACGCGCATATGACACCCACGCGCAGCCATCACGCATCACAGTCGCTGTCGTGGAGAACAGCATGTCGACCTGCGCGAGGAACCGCTGCTTTGCCGCAGCACATGCATCATCCTCGCACGTCATGTCGCAGTCGTTGAGCGACAACGCGCTGTAGCGGTGCAAGCGCCCGCGCTCGTCGTCGAAACGCTGCGCGTCGAGCACAGGATAGTACAACAATGCCATCTGGTTGTCGATGGCCAGTGCCGGCCGGGGATTGGCCACAAGGACAGGCCCTGGTGTGGCGGCCAAGATTGCATCGGTCGCCATGACGCTCGGGACGAGCGGGGCATCATAGCGGGCGTAATAGATTCCTCCTAATCCTGCCTGGGCGACGATGATGAGTATGAGCGCCGCCCGTACCCAGGGCATTCGCCACCTGTCAAGCACCGACGCGGCGAGAAGTCCGAGGAGCGGCGCCATCAACACGACGAAACGGACCTCTTTGTGCGTGGTGAGCGTGAAATATCCCAGAAGCAACAGCGCAGCGCACGCAAGCGCGATCCGCACGCGCGTGCGTCGCCTGAGGGCGAGTATGAATCCGAGGGGAGCAAGCGCGAAGAACACGTTGTCTCTGAGCGCCTCGACGAGATAGAACCACACCGGCTCGCGGTACAACGCAATGCCTGCTTTGGCGAACACGTCCGTGCCTTGAAGGAAGGGCAGCAACGGAGTGCCATATACAACCGTGTTGGTGACGAGGAATGCGGCGATGGGCAACAGCCAACCGAGCGCACAGCGTGCCAATGCGTTGGAGCGTGGACGCTCGGACGACCACAACAAGGCGGCCATGAACGCCACGATGAGCACGCCCATCGGAAACTTCGTCAGGAACGCCGCTGCCGCGACGATGCCACCCCAGCCATACCGACGCTGCGCGAAGAACAGGAGTGCTAAGAGCGCAAGGGTAATGGCAGGGACCTCTGTGAGCCCACGGCCGGCATGGAAGACGACCAGCGGACTCGCCACTGCCAGCAACACCACGTTATCGCGGATGCCGAGAAGGGCGGCTAGACGCACGATGATGAACGACAGACCGACAAGCGCTGCGGCGCCAAGCAGCCACCACGCGATCCATGGCTGCACCCCGAGACGCCAGAACATGCCGAGCACGAATGGCAGCAAGGGCGGCCGCAACGGCTCCCACAGACCCGACGTCCCCCCGCTCCAGAGGAACTTGCCCGCGCCCCAGTAGACCGCTGCGTCCCATGTGGGCTCACGCAAGGGCAACACGAACGGCAACGTGCTGATGACGAGCACGAACGCGATGCCGCTACTCGTCAGGACACTGTTCCGGTTTTTCATCGAACTCAGCACACACTGTCGCGAGCAAGTCGTCCTTGCTCAAGAACCCATTGGAGGAAGGGGAACGCTCGACGACGATCCCTGGATACGAGGTCACGTTGAATTGCTTCTTGAGCACGCCGATCATGGGTTCGCTCTCAAGGTTCGCGTCGAGCGCGTAGATCAAGAGGCGCTGCCCGAAAAGGCTCTTCATGTAGTTGAGGACGAACGCCTGCTCTGCGCAGTCAGGGCACTCGCTCTCGGTACCGTAGAAATAAAGCACCCGCACGACGTCCTGGTCGCATGCCTTGTCCGCTTGTTCGGAGAGCAGCCAGTATTTGATCTGCTCGATCGTGTATTCGCGTTTGAGCAGCGCGAAGCTACCGTCATTGATCTTGCTGTCCTGCGCGTAATTCTCGAGCTTGATGCGCGCCTTGTCGAGGTTCTTGAGGTTGTTGTAGAACACCTCGTAGATCGCCGGGCAGCTCTGTGCGGAATCGAGCGTCTGCACATAGCCATACTGCAACTGGCTGCTCGCGAACTCGATGCGCTGCTCGGTGTACGCGTCCTGCGCCGTGTTCACGCGCTTGCCCTCGATCGTGAGGCCCACGAACAGGCCGAGCAGGAAGATGACGGCGGTGATGACAGCCGCGGCCACGTACTTGGGCGTGCTCGCAGGCCCGCGCGTCACCATTTCTGCACCCGCCTGATGACGAGGTCACGCGCGACGCCAACCCACGCCCACCCGAGCATGAGGTAGTACACGATGAGGAACACGAAGAACGCGGAAAGCCCGTGCTTCATCATGCGCTCCTTCAGGGTGCGGTGCGCCATGATGATCATGGTCAACGATATAGTCGTCATGAGCACCATCAGCACGACGCCCATGTAATCGACGTCGTAGAACGAGAAATTCCACTGCAACGCCTTGATCAATGTCATGATGTCGAAATCGACATAGAACAGGTTGTAGATGAACGACACATACGGCTTTGCCGCGTAGTAAAGGAACGAGCCCACGAGCAACAGCGACAGCACACCCGAGATGAGGATGGTGGGCAGCTGGATCATGCCGAAGTCCCCGAACTCCTTGCGGAAGAGCATCCGTCGGTAATTGAACGCGTTGAGTAGCGCCCCCTTGAACCACCTGTTGCGCTGCGCGTAGAACGCGCGAAGGTTGTCGGGCGCGATGGTGGTGACCTCTGCCTCCGTCAACTGTATGATCTTGTGGTGATGGCTTTGCAAGCGCAAGGTGAACTCGAGATCCTCGGTGAGGTTGTGGTTCTCGGCAAACCCGCCTACCTTGCCAAACACGTCCGCCCGGTAGATCGGGAAGGGGCCGGGGATCACGTGCAGGCAGTCCAGACGTCCCATGAGTTCCTTGTAGAAGATGTTGACGACATATTCATACCACTGCACGCGCTGCAGCCACGTCTTTGGCTCGCGCACCTTCATGGAAGGGACGACCGCGACGATGGTGTCGTCAGCGAAATACGGCAGCATCTTGCGCAGCGCTGCCGGCTCGACGCCCGAATCGCTGTCCATCGTGGCGATGAACTCGCCGCTTGCCTGCGCGATGCCCATGTTGAGCGCGGTGCCCTTGCCGCCGTTTTGTTTCGCGATGTAGAGGATGTCGCTTGCAGGATGGGCGGCGATGACCTTCTTCGCCTCCTCCTCCGTGCGGTCCTTGCTGCCGTCGTTGACCACGATCACCTGCAGCTTGTCAGCAGGATACTCGAGCGCGAGCACGGACTCCATCGTGTCACGGATGCAATCCTCCTCGTTGTACGCCGGGATGATGACCGAGACTTTGGGCAAGGACGTCATCGACCGTTTGCGGTGCTGCGGTGGCGCGTCCAAAAGGACAAGGAACCAGAACACGGCGAAATACAACGATATGATGGCTGCCAACCACAGCAGCACTGTCATGATAACGTTCATGTGTTCGACCGAGGGGTATAATTCCAGACCTCGACCTCACCATTCGAAAAACGCTTTTTAAACATTTCGCTATTCTCGAGAAGGAACAAGAAACCTTCCTCGTCGCGCGTCCACACCCCGCCCTGGCGCATCGCCCGCGTGACAAGGATGGTGTCCACACCAAGCGCGTCCAGGACTATGGTAGCGTTTCGCACGTCCCTGCCGTACCACAACGATGCGAGGGTCTGGTCACGCGCGCGACGTTCTTGCGACGAGCCATGATCATCATAGACGACCCGCGCAGAGGACCATGCCACCACCCAGTCCGCGATGGATGGCTGCGTGAGGACCACGTCATCAGGCGTCAGCATGCCCAGGCCCTCGACAAGAGCTGCCCTTGGCGGCGCCGCGATCGAGGTCGTGATGACAGTGAGCAGCGAGAGCAGCACGCCACAGCCGACCGCGAACATGGCGAGCGTCTTGAGCTCAGGATAACGCCATTCCCGCTCGTAGAGGTGCATGATGGCGATCGCGGCAAGGACGGACCAGAGCGGCGCGCCGAACGCCAGCGCGTGCACGCTCGTGCTCGTGTACACCACGAGCGCTGCCACGATGAGCGCAAGACGCTTGTGCGACCGGGTCCACAACACGCCAGCACCGATCACGCCAAGCAGCCATTCCATCACCCCGATGCCGGGTCGCGCGCCGAATTCAGCAAGCGCGCCGAACACAGGAAGCGACCACCACGCGTCAGGCAGCACTCTCGTCACGAGCGGCCACCACACGAGCAGCCCCGCACCAAATGGCACCAACAGGAACGCGAGCGCCCAGCGGTAGCGACGCTGCAACACGAGTGCGGCCGTGCCCATGAGCGCCATGTGCAATGCGGGCACGGGACCGCCGATGGCGACCGCGCTGCCAAGGACGACCCCTGCGATAGAGGACACGAACGATTCTTGCACGACGAGCCCGAGTGCCAACATGGCGACGCCGACCGCGAATCCTGACGAGGATGGCACGCCGAACAACGTGATCGCCGCGCCGGACGCGCCGAACAGCACGACTGCGAGCAGGCACGTGCGTAGTGGCAGCGTGCTTTTGCGCAGCACCAGCCACAAACCCACGCATGCTGCGATGCCACCTAGCAGCCCCACGATGCGCAAGACCAGGACGGTCCCGCCGAGCGTGCCGACGACACCGTGCAAGAGCCCAAGAAGCCGCGGCTGACCTGACTGCGCGTCCTGCACCACAAGGGTGCCGTGCCATGCGCGCGAAAGGTGCAGGTCGTCATAGGACGCGGTCCATGGCAGCGGCGCACTGCTGTCCCGCACGAGCGCAGGCACGCTCCACAGCGCCATGCTCGCGACGATGACGACAAGCAGGAACCGCGTGAACTTGTTCATCGCGTCCTCACCTTGCAGGTCGAACGCAAAAGCACGACATCCTCAGAGACCACGGGCTCGAAGCATTTCTCGTCGGACGCATACCATGGCTTGTCGAACCCATACCTCTGCTGCGCGCCAGGTGACACGTAGATGTGCGTGATACCATACGTGTTGAGCAGGTCCACTGCATCGACCTTCGAACGGGAGGTGTAGAGCTCCTGCATGTCGGCATACCGTTGCGTGGCGTCCTGCTGCAGCAAAAAGTCAAGGTCCTGCACGGTCTTGACGTGCGCGAGCGCCTGCACGCGGTACGCCTCCTCCGTCATCGTCAGCACGACGGCATCCTGCGGCAGCGTCTGTCGCATGCTCTCGAGCGCGGCGAGTTCCTGTTGGGAGGGCGCAAGTGCCAGCGTGGATGCTGCGGCGCCCACCGCAGGCCACAACGAGGTCGCGCCGACCACGAGGATGATCAGCGCGAGGAACAAAGGCCGCCATGCGGCAGCACGTGTCTGCGCCAGATAATCAAGGGCGCGCCTCACCCACACGCCGAACAACATCGAGAACACAAGACCCAGGAACATGACGCCCATGACAGGACGCACGATCCCCATCCATAACAGCATGCCCATCGCGAGCGCGAACCCTATGAGCAGGTACGTGTCCCGTCGTCGCTCACGGAAGATGAACGTGTACACGACATAGCTGCCGAGCAAGAACGGCACGATGCCGACGAGCAGCACGATATCAAGGATGTGGGGCTGGGCGAAATACGAATCGCGCAACACGGCAGGGATGTTCTGGAAGACTATCAACGGACCGTTGACGACAAGCGCGTCCTTGAAGCGCACCACGAGCGACCAGACGATGAACAGCATCGAGAACAGGAGGATCTCGAAGAACCCCTTCTCCGCGCTCATCTCGCCGACCACCAACAACCCCGCGTAGAAGAGCAGGCCAAGCAGCACGAGCGCGACGCTCGGATGCGCGAACGACAGCAGGATGATGAAGAGCGCGTACGTGGTCAGCGCGCCCTTGCGCGAGAGCGACATGAGCTGCCAGAGGACGACCGTCGTCATGCCCAAGACCAGCGCGGCAGGGGATGCGGTGTTGATCGTGCCCGCGAACGCGGGCATGATGGCAGTGGCAAAGGCCGCAAGCAGCGCGGAGACGTCGTCCTGCGTCATCTGGCGCGTCGTGAAGAACACCAAGACGACAAGCGCGCCGGCAAGCAATGCAGGCACGACCTTGAGCGCAACGCTGCCGGGCATGACGAGACCGAAGAGCGCCAGCACGTAATCATAGAGCGGCGTGACCAACAATCGTTTGCCGCCAGCGGCAAGCGGGTCCTTATGGAGCGGCACACCCGTCTCGCGGATGTGCTCTGCCTGGCGCAAGTGCAGATATGCCTCGTCGGCGCTCATGCCAGGCACCCGCAACGCAGGCAGGGCGTGTGCGACGATGACACCGAGTGCGATGAGGGACAACACCACATACGCAGTACGTTCACGCATGAGCCGGTACAGCGATGTCGCGTTTATAAGCCTTCACGAGGAAGGAATATATACGCCGCACCAGTTACGTCACAGCATGGACTCCATCAGCACAGGCAGCGATGCGCTCAACGACTTGCTTGATGGCGGCTTCGAACCAGGCATCATCTCCACAGTGTACGGCCCCTCAGGGGCGGGCAAGACCAACATCGTGCTCATGGCGGCCGTCACGGTCGCGTCGTCCGGCAAGAAAGTGATCTTCATCGACACCGAAGGCGGTTTTTCCGTCGAACGCCTGCGACAGTTGTGCGACGATCATCAAAAAGTGCTGGGCAACATCATGTTCCTCCAGCCGACGACGTACAAGGAACAGCTCGAGACCATCACGAAGCTGCCGCAACTCATCAACGACCGCATCGGCCTCATCGTGCTCGACAGCGTCGCCATGCTCTACCGTCTCGAGATGGGCAGCCGCGAGAACCCCATGGACGTGAACCGCGAACTCGGCCTGCAGCTCTCGTACCTCACGCAGATCGCGCGCCAGCACGGCATCCCCGTCCTCGTCACGACGCAGGTCTACTCCATGTTCGACGAGCGCGAGAAGGTCGGCATCAGCGGCGGCGACCTCATCAGGTACGGCAGCAAGTGCCTCATCGAACTGCAGGTGCTCAAGAGCGGCAGGCGCCGCGCAGTGATACGCAAGCACCGCCACCTGCCCGAAGAGAAAGATATCTATTTCGAGATCGTCAACGAAGGGCTCAAGACCGTGACCCCAGGCAAAGGATTCGTGCTCTTCGGGAAGGACTAAGGTTCGAGCGTGAAGTAGATCCGTCTGTTGTCCTTGCCTTTGTTGTCGACGGAAAGCAGCATGATCTTCCCGATCTCCTTGATGTCCTTGACGTGCGTGCCGCCGTCCGCCTGCAGGTCGATGCCTTCGATCCCGACAAGGCGCCAAATAGGGATCTCTGGCGGCAGCGCGCCAGCGAGCTTGACCATCGACGGGATCTTGAGCGCTTCCTCGCGCGACATGAAACTGATGCTGATCGACGCGCCCTGGACGATGAGCGCGTTCGCCTTGTCGACGATGCCTTGCATGATTGCCTTGTCGCAGTCCTCGAGATCAAAATCCATCCTGCTCTTCTGAAGATCGAGCTGGTTGCCGGTGATCTTGATCCCGAGTTCCTTGTGACCGACTGCACAAAGCACGTGCGATGCGGTGTGCATGCGCATCAGGCGATAGCGCCGCTCCCAATCGACCGTGACGTGCGCCGCGTCGCCGACAGCGAGTCCTGGCCTGTCGAGTTCGTGGACGACCTGTCCGTCCTTCTTTTTGACAGCCACAACCTTGAACGTGTCGCCACCGCGCGCGATCGCGCCAGTATCAAATGGTTGTCCACCACCTTGCGCGTAGAGCACGGTCTGATCAAGCACGACACTCGTGCCATCCGCATACAGCACGGTGGCGTCGCACTCTCGTTGATAACTGTCCTGGAGATAGATAAGGTCTGTCATGATGACGCCCGAACAGAATAAAATAAAAAATAATGAACTTACTCGTCCGTGAAGTCCTCGACCTTGAAGGGCGGTTCTTCGCCGTCCTTGAGCTGGCCGCGGTTCTTGAGGTACTCGCGCGCGAGGATGTAGAACAGCAGTCCGAGACTCTTCTTACCCTTGTTGTTGCAGGGCACGACGAGGTCGATGTCATTCGACTGGTTGTTCGTGTCGCAGAGCGCGATGACCGGGATGCCGATCTGGATCGCGTCGTTGATCGCGTTGCGGTCCGGCCACGCGTCGGCCACGAGGATGACCTTGACCTGCATGAAGGTCTCGAGCGCGCTGTTGGTGAGTATGCCTGGCGGGTAACGGCCTGCGAAGACTTTCGCGCCTGTCGCCTGACCGAATGCCTTGACCGCTTTCCAGCCGTTCTCACGCCTGCTTGCGATGAGCACGTCCTTCGGCTCGTACTGCGAGAGCATCTTGGCGGCGACGCGGATGCGCTCGTCGATCTTCTGCAGGTTGAGCACGCTCAGGCCGTCCGGGCGCGTCTTGTAGATGAACGGGTTCATGTAGCGCGTCCTGAACTTGGTGCCGATGTGGATGCCGCTCTTGAGGTACAAGTCCTGTGCGACCAATAACTGTTGTGTCTCTGTCATGTGTTCTCCGCGGGAATTTTTATCGCCTCATCCCGCACCGTGCGACGCACCGAGCCGGCGCATCGCTGTTGGCTATACCTTCATGCCACCGTCGACCCTTTATAAATATTATGCAAAAACGGCGGTTGCGACCGTCGGAAGCTTCTTAAACATCGCATGCCATGGTCGACGCATGCCTGACACGGCGATCCGGCGAAAAGAGGATGTGGCGGTCGTCGCACCGCAGTACAAGGACCTGCTGCACGGCTATCTCGCGTCGACCACATCGGTGATCGCAACGTTGCTTGCGGAAGCATCATCAAGCAAGCACGAGCGGCTCCGCGAATGGTATGATTTCCAGGACACGTGTCACGTCCTCCAGTCACGCCTACGCGATCTGCGCAAGGCAGTCAATCCCGCGAATGACAACGGAAAACGAGCACGGCACCTGTTGGACGACGTCATCGACGCGCAGCTCTGGAAGTTGCCGGATGATTTCTCACGGGCAGGCCTTGCGACCGACAGACCAGGGTTGCCCATCGATGAAGCACGACAGTACAAACGCGTCTATGTGGAACGTCTGAAGACCATCCTGCGCGCGCTCGACATGGTCGAGCGACTCGTGTTCTTCTGAATCACGCCTTGAGCGGGATCGTCATCAGTTCTGTGTAGATCGGGCCGCCGCGCTGCAGCACGCTGCGGAACAGGATGAGTTTGTCGACAGAGAACGTCCGCTTCTCGACGGAAAGCGCCTTCATGGTTTCGATTGTCGGCGGATCAAGCGTGTCGCGCACGCGTGCCAGCGTGATGTGCGCCTTGAAACGCTCTTCGGGAGGGAACATCCCTTGCAATGCGCGCGCCACGACGTTGTGCAACGACAACACCTGTTCCTGTGGCGTGACGCCGACCCACAACACGCGCGGTTTGTGCCAGTCAGGGAATGCCTGCACGACGTCGAGTGCGAGCTTGAAGGGCACGTGCGCGACTTTCGCAAGACGGGTTTTGAGTTCGTCAAGACGGCCTTCATCGACGTCGCCGAGGAATTGTATCGTGATGTGCAACGATTCGGGCAGTCGCAAACTGTCGCGCGGCAGACGGGACTGCAGCGTCCTCACATATGCCACAATGTCTTGCGGCAGCGGGATCGCGAGAAACAATCTCATAAGAAAAAAAAGAATATGCTTATTGCTGCTCTTCGCCGAAGTCCTCGGAGTCCTCGGTCGAAGGCGCTTCGGCAGGCGCTGCGTCCACAGCTTCCTCGCTCGAGCCTTCCGAAGATTCCTGCGCGGCAGGCTGGCTGCCGCCGACGATCTCGGCGAAACCGACCTTGCGCAACACTTTGGTGATGCGGATCTTGATCTTCTGCCCTGCCTTCGCGTTGGGCACGAAGAGCACGAAGCCGTCCTTCTTTGCAATGCCGTCGCCTTTGACGCCAACGGCCTCGATCATGACTTCCAATTCGTCGCCGACCTTCACCGGCGCCGTCGATGGGGGACCGCGCGGGCTCCAAAAGCCGCCGCCACTGCCGCCACCACTGTCTCTGTCTTCTCTCCTACCGTAACTTTCTCGTTCTCTCATATTTCACTTCACCTGTCTGTAGAGCGAGGGAGACGTACTACACTCCAAGAAACCGCGGAATTTCCTGACGCTTCTGATCCCATGCTCTCGTATTTCTAGCTGCAGCCGCTACTGCATTCTGTCTTAGTCGTGGACATTATATAAACATTATGCAGAAAAAAAGAAAAACAAGATGAACTAACTATGCAGACGCTCACGCGTCCTTGATCCCTGCCTCGTCGAGGATGTAGATCGCCTCGGACTCGGCGTGGGAGGGCGAGTCGATCATCTTCGCGACGCGCGTGCCTTTCTTGCCGCGACGCAGGTAGATGCGGTAAGTGCTGTTGTGCGCCACGATGCTCCCGCCCACCGCCTCTGTCGGGTCGCCGAAGAACTGGTCCGGCTTCATCATGACCTGGTTGGTCACGTAGACCGCGATGTTGTGCAATGACGCGAGTTTCGCAAGCGTGTGCATGTGCTTGTTGATCTTCTGCTGACGGTCCGCGAGCGTGCCGCGACCCAGGTATTCCGCCCTGAAATGCGCGGTGAGCGAGTCGACGATGAGCACGCGGATCGGCAAGCCATCGCTCTTGATCAAGTCCTCGACCTTCTCGGCGAGCAGCATCTGGTGGTCGGAATTGAACGCCCGCGCGACCCTGATATTCTTGAGCACGGTGTCCTTATCCATACCGATGCAGTTCGCGATCTCAACGATGCGCTCAGGACGGAACGTGCCTTCGGTGTCGATGAAGACAGCGATGCCTGCCGCGCCGCCTTCTTCCGGCTTTAGCTGGCAGCGCACGGCGAGCGTGTGGGCGAGCTGGCTCTTGCCCGAACCATACTGACCATAACATTCAGTGATGGCGCCTGTCTCGATGCCGCCGCCAAGGAGCTTATCGAACTCGTTGGAGCCCGTCTTGATCTTCATGACGCGTTCGCGGCGCGCGAGCAATTCCTGGCCTGACTCGAAACCCATCTCGAGGTTGGCGCGCGCGATCGCGATGATCTTCTTAGCTGTCGGGTCGCTGAGCTCGGTCGCGCCGACGATCTCGCTGGGTGTCGCGACCGCGATGCTGAGCAGGTCACGGAAGCCTGCTGCCGCGAGCTTCTCGATCGAGGCAGGGCCTACGCCAGGCAGGTCCTCGATGTTCACTATCTTCTTTTTCTGGGGCGTTTCGTCCATCATGAGTTCTTGATCCATTGTGTGATTCCTCCTTTCTTATGTGTTGTGCATCTTCCGACGGAAGATGTGGGCACGTGAGCGTTGTTTTTCCGGATTTGCCGTAAAAAAATTAGACGACTTGGTCTTCGCCTTTGCCCAGCACGAGGTACTTGTATGCCTCCTCGAGCACGAGCACGGCCTTAGGCAGGTCGGCCTCACGCAACGACTGCGTGTGCTCCCACTTGTCGTCCTTCTTGTAGCTGCGCTGCAATTTCACGGTACGGTAGGACGACACCTTGCCGTCCTTGACCGCCTCGTTGCACCAGACTGCCGCGCTGATCGCGCCGGTGCTGAACTTCTTCTCGGGTTTCTGTGTTTCCATTGTCTTCTCCATCCCGTTCCTTGTCGGTTATTATTTCACACGGACGGTGTCTTGTGGTCACCCACAAACGTCCGTCGGGACATCCTTCATAGAAGCCGAAGATGCTTTTATAGTCCGCGCGGAGGTGTCCAGTGGGGAGTGGACCGTGCAGTCCTACCATACTCCGCGCGGAGATGCGACAAAACGCACGCGCGTTTTGTGCACATGAAACCGCCTATAGGCGGTTTCATTGTGTCCAGTGGGAAGTGGGTCACTGCCTGGAGGCGGTTTTCGCCAGATAACGCTGAAGGTCCTTGTATTCCTTGTCGCGATCGAGAATGCACAACACATTCACGTATGGTTTGTCAACAAGATAGATGACCCGTTTCTCCTTGCGGCCGTCCTCGAAACGTATCCGGAACAGGCACAAGTTGAAGCCATGGATGCGTTTGTAACGGAACGGGTTCACCTTCACAAGGCGTAATTTCTGCTCGACGAGCGCCGCCGCTTCATCGCCGAGGTCATCAAGCTGCTGGAGAAAGAACAACGAGGGCTGCAGCACGAACTCCATCTAGCGTTTGAGTTTCCTGAACAGTTCTTGCTCGGTGCCGAACAGATTCTTGGCCTTGCTGACACGGAGTAGCGCTCGTACGAGGGCGAGTTCCTCCTTGGACATCACAGGTTCGTCCAGCACTTTCTCTCGCAAGGTCTCCTTGATGAGTTCCTGCACATTCGCAAAGCCGTGCTTCTCGGCGTACATGCTTGCGCTCTCAAGAAGCGTGTCGGGCATCCGTACATTGACTTGTGCGTTCATGGTATCAATAGATACCATTTGATATTTAATAGTTTCGGTCATGACACCACTACCGCCCCTGCTGCGATTTATAGTCTGCGCGCACGTGTCAAGAACTGCAGTTCTTGGCCCACGAAAATGACGCGTTCATTTTCGTCGTGTCCAGTGGGGAGTGGACCACCCAAACTGTTAAGAACGTCCACGTGCCTCGGCATGCCGTGGAGTTCCTTGACGTGGTGGACGATGAGGATCGCGTGGTCGGCAGCGCGTCCTATGACGACGTGTACGCCAAGAAATTCTCGCACCGCATCGTGCACATCTTCCTTCACAACAGCAAAGGGGAACTGGCGTTGCAGCTGCGCAGCACGCGAAAGTCATTCTGTCCGCTGCACTGGAGCACGTGCGTCGGCGGCCACGTCCAGGCCGGCGAGACGTACGAACAAGCCGCGCTGCGCGAATGCCACGAAGAACTGGGCGTGCGCCTCCCCATCGTCCCGTTGCGGCATGACCAGTACGTGGACGGGCGTGGCATCAAGAAATTCCTCACGACGTTCAAGGCGGACCATGATGGACCGTTCTCGCCGAACCCCGACGAGGTAGAACGTGTGGCGTTCTTCTCGGTCCACGACATCAAGCGCATGATCGCGTCAGGGGAGAAGTTCCATCCTGAACTGTTGTTCCTTCTGCGACGCCAGTACGGTTTCTGATCAGCAGCGCATCACGCGTTTGACTGCTGCGGCGAGCGCGAAGAGCACGCACGCCACGAGCACGATCGCGCCGCCGGCCGCGAGGTCCAAGTAATATGCCGCGGTCAGGCCGAGGAAGACCGCAAGAAGGCCCGCCACTGCCGAGAGGATGAGCGTCTGGCGGAAGCTGCGTGAGAACTGCCGCGCGGTGATGGTGGGCAGCACGAGGAGCGAACTCACGAGCAGCACACCCACCACGCGCATGGCGACGATGACCGTGATCGCGCTGAGCACCATGACCATCGCGTTGAGGAACCCTATGGGCAGGCCTGCCGCCTTGGCCGATTCCTCGTCGAAGGTGATGTACAGGAGCTCCTTGTAGAAGATGATGACGGCGAGCAGCACGACAAGACCCAGCACGCCCACGAGCACGACGTCGGTCTTGCTGACGGTGAGGATGCTGCCGAAGAGGAAGCTGAACAGGTCGACGGTGAAACCCCTGCTGAGGCTCACGAGGACCACGCCCACCGCGAGGCCGAACGAGAAGATGACCGCGATCGCGGCGTCCGCCGCCACCTTGCGGTCCTTGAGGTACTGGATGCCAAGCGCGCCGGCGACCGTTGTCACGAGCGCGGTGACGAGCGGCGGCAGGCCGCTGAAAAGGCCGATCGCGAGCCCGCCGAACGCGATGTGCGCGAGGCCGTCACCAATGAGCGAGAGCCGGCGCAGCACGAGGAAGACGCCGATGAGGGAACAACTGAGCGCCACGAACAGCCCTGCGATGAGCGCCCGCTGCATGAATGCGTACTGGAAGAGCTCCATCAGTGCCTGTGCCTCACTTTCTTCATGTGGTGACCGTGCGCGTGCACGTCCCCTTTCTCGAGGAATTCGAGCGTGCACACCTTGTCCGAGAGCGTCTTGTTGAGGCACAGCAGCTTCGACACGTGCTTGTTGACCGTGTCGGTGTCGTGCGAGATGAGCACGAGCGTGAGATGATGGTCTGCATTGAGGCCGTGCAAGAAATGATAGAACTCGTTCTGCGACCTGATGTCGACGCCGGTCGTGGGCTCGTCAAGCACGAGCAGTTCAGGATCGGACGCGAGCGCCCTCGCGATGAACACCTTCTGCTGCTGGCCCCCTGAGAGCTCACCGACATGCCTGTTCGCGAGTTTCGCGATGCCTGCCACACGCATCACGTCATGGATGCGGCGGCGGTCGCCTGCCGTGAGCGGACGCCCGATGCCTGCGAGCGAGAAGCGCCCCATGGCGACCACTTCTTCCACCGTGACCGGGAACGTGGGGTCGAACGCGGTCGCCTTCTGCGGCACGTACCCTATGCGGTGCCAGTCACGGAACTCCTGCAGCGACGTGCCGAAAAGACGGACCTCGCCTGACGTCGGCTTGAGCAGGCCCAGCATGATCTTGAGCAGCGTGGTCTTACCCGCACCATTGGGGCCGATGAGGCCGACATAGTCGCCACGGCTGATCGAAGCAGTCACGTTGTCGAGCGCCGCCTCGCGGCCGTACTGGAACGACACCCCTTCGAACTCGACGATATGCTCGCTCATATGACGCAATCGCCGCATCGTGGCTATTTAAACGTTACCAGACGTCCCACGGCGACGAGTGCGTCGAGCGCCACCACAAGAATGAACACGAAGAATTCCGCGATGCCGCCTGTGCGCATGAACCCCTTGATCTGGAACCTGCTCAAGGGATGGAGGAGGTTGACGCCGAGATGCGTGCACGCGTCCGAGGCGAGATGGGAGATGTAGCCGATGGCTATGTAGACTCCTACCCATGCTGCTCCCAGCCACGCTGTCAGACCATAGATGATGAGCGGCGGGAAGACCGAGTGGAAGAACCCGCGGTGCGCGAAAAACCACGGGACCACTTTCGTGATGGGCAGCAGGTTGTTGATCATCGAGCCGCCGTGGTCGATGTCAGGCAGGATGGCGCCAGCGAGCACGAGCAGCACGAACAGGATGGCGCGGTCGGCGCTGACGAAGGGCAGGAGGAGTAGCGCGACAAGGAGGCCGATGGCCAGGTGCGTCCTGCCCATCATTGCGGCGTTGCCTGCAGGCGTGCGAGCTCCTCTTTGGGGTCTGCTTCCTGCACGAACTGCGCGACGAATTCGAGACGGTCGAAGAACTGGTTCTTGGACGAACGCCCGGTGACCTTGATGATGACGCCGAGCAGGTCGGTCTTGACCGCTTCGAAGAGTTCGGGCGCTTCGCGGTAGGACAACAATTGTTCCGCGCTCTTCTTCGTCAGGCGCTCGAGCTGGTTGCGGAAGAACACGACGCGCACGCTGCCCGAGCCGTCGTCGACATAGGCATTGCCCACCATCGACCATGCGGGCTGCACGACACCATGCTCAGGGCACAGGACCGCGCCTGTCGCGTCTGGCTTGGAGCGCTTGTTGCACGTCGGGCAGACTTCGAAGAATTTGGGATCGAAGACCTGGACGACGGTGCCCACGATGGCGATGTTCTGGTCGCCTTCTGCGAGGTCCTTGATGGGCTTGCGAGTGGAAGGCGTCGCTTGCATCGCAGGCGCGCTCTGCACGGCCGTGATGACGACACCCGCAGGATCGCGCGTGATGGTCGTCTGGCTGCCGAGGTGCAGTTCCTTGTAGCCGCGATTGTTCTCGCGCGCCTGCGCCTGTTGAAGAAGGATGATGGCATTTTCTGGGATCGTGCCGACCTCGTCCGCTTTCTCGCCCCAGCCGACCACACGGATCGACCCGGTCTCATCCGCGAGCGTGAACGCCGCAAGCTTGCCGTTCGTGCCGTCCTGGCGCGCGAACTCGCGTGCCTCGAACTTCTGCGTGACCTTGCCTGCGACCTCGACACTGCGCATGCCGGGGAAGACATCCTTGACCTTGAGCCTGCCACCATGCGCGATGAGCTGCACGCCGAGTTCGTTCGCGACGATGTGCGCCGCGCCGTCCTTTGAAATGAGCCCTGAGAGCTGAACGCACTTGGCATCGATCTTGGTGATGATGTCCTGCTCGGAAAGGCCGGTCTTTTCTGCTATGCGCAACACCACATCGGCAAGCGGGATACGGATCATGATGCAGATGCCTCGCGGAGTGTTTTTAAAGATTTAGCGACTCGATTATGGTTGTACCGCGCCCTTGCGGAGCTTGATGCCGATGCGTGCGACCACGTCCTGCTCGATGCCAGGCAAGTGGTCAC
>CAYHOF010000015.1:0-37423 GCA_964358315.1 uncultured Methanosarcinales archaeon | reverse complement strand
TTGGCTGTCCTTGCGGTCCATGGTAGGAAGGTCGGCCTCTTTGGCGATGGCACGCACCTGGGACTTCGTGTAAGGTGCGAGCGGGAAGATGATCCGGCAAAGCTGGTCCTGACGCAGGTTCGCGAGGAAATACGTCTGGTCCTTCACCGGGTCCTTGACGCGGCGCAAGAAGAACACGCCCTCCTTCTCCTCGATGTCCGCATAATGCCCTGAGGCGACCTTGTCGAAACTACCAGTTATGCTATCAAAGAACGCGCCGAACTTGACCTGTTCGTTGCACAGCACGTCAGGGTTGGGCGTGCGTCCTTGCTTGACTTCACGCAGTACGTAACTCACCACACGCTCCCAGTACTCCTTCTGGAGGTTGACGATATTCAACGGAACGTCCAATTGTTCGCACACAGCGCGCACGTACGTCAGGTCCTCCTCCCAGGGGCACGTGCCAAGAGATGCAAGCTCATCCTCAAGCCAGATCTTCAAGTAGAACGCCGTGCAGTCGTGACCCTGGTCAAGCAGCAGCTTGAGCGCGACAGAACTGTCGACACCACCCGAGACGAGCACGGCGACCTTCATGGGCACCAGAACCAGCGCACCTGTTTAAAAATTATGCTTCGGAATCTTCAGTGAAGATGTCTTACCTCTTCCAGCAAACTACTTTGTTGCCTTCCTCTTTTCCAGTCTCTTGATGCGCTCAGGAGTGGCCAGGTAGTTTTCATCGGTCACAACAGGTCTCTTCGTCTCGATCTCCAGGTTCGCCCTCGCGTCGCCGGCTATCTCCCCGCCTGTGCGCGCAGCAGACTTGTTCTCATCGAATCCTTGCGCGTCCTTTGTCCTGGCGATCTCTGTCGTTGCCCTTTCTCCCAGCATGGAAAATATCAATTCGAGATCAGTCATGTGGTCTCTCAGATTCTCTTTCTTCAATTTCTTAATAGCCTTGTACTCATCGACGGTTTTACCGAACGTTGCTTTGGAGATGTCAAGAACCGCGCACTAAAGTGCGCGGCGTGCTGACGGAACAGCACGGCGCGCAATAAATCGGTGGCGGTTCTTGAGCACACGAAAATGCGCGTGCTATCTACGCGCTGAAGCGCATAGGTTGCGCACGCAGCATTTTCGTTGTCTCGTTGGTAAGAATGGCGTACTCCACATGTTCGTCCACCCCTCGTTCCTTCCATTCATCGGTCAGCTCTTGCCGTATCGCGATCCCTCGTAGACGCTTGTCTATCCAGTCTTTCGAATAACCCTTCTGTTCATACAATCGTTTCATGCGCTCCTGCGCGAGTTCCGGGTTCTCTATCTCCTGGACACGCTCGTAACCGACGCGTGCCAACCATTGTTTGAAAGGTTCGGCTTTCTGCGAAGGAATGGACTGGATCAGCCTGAAGGCGTTCTGTGTATTGACGCAGTCGGTCAGGTACTGTTTACCGTCCGAAGAAATCAACTTCAGTTGGTTACAAAGTGTAACCAACTGCTGTTCCCTGTGCTTGAGGACTTTCCAGTAGCTGTTGGGATTTGCGCTGGCAGTCAAGACGCGTATAATGTCCACAACCGAGAAAAACCATTGGTTCTCGTGCCACGTTCGGCGTATGTCCGTCCCATCAAAAACAACAAGTGCGTGATCTGGCGCCATAGATGTAAATTCGTGGCCCTTGTTAATATACTATGCGCGGACCTGTCCAGTGGGTTGTGGGATGCCCTGCTCACCAAACAACAGCATATCACGGGCTGGTTCTCAAGCGCGACGTTTAAATACCAGAACCGGCATCGAACACCCATGCAAACGAGGCCGCGCGTCGTCATCGAGGGAGCGTTCGTCGCCGCCGTGTTCTTCGTGCTCGTCCTGCACAGCTTTTCGTTCACGCCCACAGGCATGGTCGTGGCAGAGATCACGAGCATCGACCAAGCACTCGGCGATCTTGATGGCGCCAAAGACCTGTACAACGCGAACCTCGTGAACGTGCCGAACTTTGTCAAGACCGTGCTTGGCAGCGAGACGATCAACCTCACGATAACAAAAGACGACGGTAGCGATCTGCACTTGAGCGTCGTCGCACAGGGCGGCGCGATCACGACCATCTCGACCGAGGAGGTCGGCGACTACACGATGGACATGATGACAGACGAAGAGACGATCAACGCGATCATCGCCAGCGACGACCAAGTGACGGCGCTGCGCGACGCCATCAAGATAGGCAAAGTCACGTACGCGCCACGGACGGTGGGCACGGCGATCAAGACCGCGACCGCAGAGTTCTTCTTCGCGCTAGCAAGCATGTTCGGGTAACGGACGGACGCAGTCATGCAGTAGCGGGTTCTGGTAACGTACGTGCTTTCGGCATCTTTATAAATAAGGAATCCTACTGTACAACAGCATGATAGATCTTGCAGAATTCAAGAAATTCTTTTTATTCAATCTCATCGGCGCGTTGGTCATTTCTGCAATCGTTGCCGTGATAACTGTTCTTATCGGAGAATTCAATGAAATCGCCGCAAGAGTATTGTTCACTCTTCTGATGGTCGTTCTTCATTCGCTCATCAGCCTAGCGTTCATCTGGGACGATTCAAGACAAAATACATTCGAACGATTCGCGTTTTTTGCTAATGTCTTGTTCATCATCATTGTTGCGAGTTTCATCACTTCTGTCCTCGGGATTTGGGAAGTGATCCCTGCAAGGATAGTTGCAAACGTGTACCAGACATATTTCGTCATAGGGTTTGCCTCACTTCATTCTGACATCTTGTCTAACGCTTTGCGCAAAGAAAATTACTTGGACCTGATAGTTTACTTCAACTATGTGTTCATAGGAATTGTTGTTTTAATGTTGCTTCCTGTGATCTACTTGAGCAATGCGGAAACTGTTTTAGGGGAGATATACTACAGGTTCTTGGGCGCTGCCGGGATCATCGATGGAACATTGAGCATGTTAGCGATCATCTTCTACAAACTTCATATGTACAAACATCCTGAAGAACAAAATGTGCTTGCAGGCGGCGTGCAAGTAGGAAAAACACAAAGAAAGGGATTGAGCATTTGGGTATGGATCTTACTAGCGTACTTGCTTCTTCAAGTGGCAGTACCAGTACTCTTCTTTCTTGGGAGAATAGTGGCACAATAACTAGCTAGCAGCATGCTCGCGCGTCCGAGACTACGTTCTTTGTTGCAACGTATCTCATTCGCCCGTTCGTGACGTTTTCTGGACTCCGCGGACGCATTCATGCGACCAAACACCATCACGAAATAGCGAAAGCTTTATATATAACTGAATTCTATATGTCACTACAAAGTGGTAAATATGAATAACGACAACACGCTTGAACACATGCTGGACGCATGGTACACTAGCCTTCCAGAACCAGTCAAACCTCTCGCTGAACCCGGCTATCGGCTCGCCAAGCACCAGTTCATGAAGGAAAGCATCAATGAAGCCACAAGCAAAGCAGGCAGCAACCTGCACGACGTCATCAGCGGCGCAGTCGCCACTCTCGGCGCGCGCTTTGACGCGCCCTGTGCGGTCGCCATCGACTACGACAAAGAAGCAGGCACGTTCAAGATGTCCGACCATCACGGCATCATCGAGACCGACCTCGCGCAAGCATCGCTGACGTTGCTCGAAGAGGCGTACGCGAACCGCATGACGATGCGCGGGAACAAGAAAAGCAAGGACCTCATCACAGTCCCCATCAGCGCCGACGAAGAGGAGACGACGCCGGTCTACGGCGCGCTGCAGCTCATCGTGCCAAAGACACGCCCTCCTCTCGAAGATCATTATCATGAGACCGAGTGCGTGCTCTACAACGTCGCCCGCACGCTCGCGCTCGCCATCAAGGCCCATAACGAGCACGAACAGATGCAGCAACATAACCGCCGGTTGCAGGACACCGCGATGCACTACAAGCGCACGGCCGAGACCGACGCACTCACCGGCGTGTACACGCGACGCAAGCTCGACGAGATCCTCGCGACCGAAAAGGATAACGCGGCGAAGAACGACCAGATGTTCTCGATGCTCATGATCGACGTCGACCACTTCAAGAAGGTCAACGACACCTACGGCCACCACATCGGCGACATCGTGCTCAAGGAAGTGGGAGCGATCCTGCGGCGCGAAGTCCGCAGGCAGGACACGGCCGCACGCTATGGTGGCGAAGAATTCGCCGTCGTGCTGCCAGGCAAAGACAAGGACGCCGCAGTGCCGATCGCCGAACGCATCCGCATCGCGATCAAGGAGCACGACTGGGCGACAGTCACGAACCACAAGGAGTTCGCCGTCACTGCGTCGATCGGCGTGGCAGCGTACGACGTGGCGAACCCGCACGTCGAGCGGCTGGCAGACCAGCAACTCTACGCCGCAAAGCACGATGGCCGCAACCGCGTACACTTTTAGTCACCACTGACTAATGTTGACAATACATAATATTTATATACTCCATTCACACCCACACCACACATGGCAAGCGACACTCCCGAAGCCAAAGCGCTCGAAGCATGCCTAAGCTATGAGCTGCGTGTCGCACCTGCCTACGAAGGCTGCCATCCCAGCATCATCCTTCTCCAGCTCAAGAACGCCGCGCTCTGCAAACCCATCGGCGACGCCATCCGCGGCATGGGCAGCGTCAACCTCAGCGACGACCCGCAGAAGAAACAGTTCGTCGGCAACGTCATCGCGCCCTACGAAGGCCTGTGCGCAGTGGTCGTCAGGTACGGCGACAAGGACACGGGCGCGTTCGGAGAGCGCTTCCTCACACGATTCTACGACAAGATCGGCAGGATCGACGTCCAAAACATCGGCGTCGCGACACAAGAAGACGACCAGGACACGGTCGACACGCTCGTGCAACGCGCAAAAGAGAGCATGAAGACGCCGGGCGTTTGAATCCACTCACAACAGCGATTGGAAAGAAAAAAAATTAAAAGAATTCACTCCCTTCCAGGTTGGAAGCACGAGTTATCTATCTTCTCTGGGAGGATCAGCAGAAGGAACAATCTTCTTGGCAGGATCTTCACCCGGGTATACAATCGTGATGGTCCTCCCTTTGCATGAATCGTTCGCCTTGCAGGTTTTCTCATCCTTGTAGACCGCGCAAGGATCTTTTTCAGAACCCGCTTGCGCCTTCTTCAACTCACAGACGAATACTTTGACTTTATATGCTTCCCCTGCAGTCGGCAATTGGCATGATGCGAGCATGAGCATCGCGACCAAACCTCCGATCATCATCACTGTTCCGAATTTCATGAATGCACACTCCTCTTTGACACACACTGGTGTTTTCGTCCATACACGTCCATGATGTATATTAACTAATCCTTTCTTCGCAGTAACCAGCCTCCACAGTAACCAGCCATAGACGCGCCATTACAGCATCACCTGGAACGCAAATCTATTAATATCCCCACTGTGGCGTCGTGACGATGGACGTGGTGGTGGAGCGCAGGATCGCGTGGGGAGTGCTCGCGCTGCTGCTCGTCTACGCCATCATCGTCGTCATCATCCCGTATTCTCAGAACAACCTCCAAAGCGTCGACACGCCAGGCCACTTAGTGAGCGCGCAGTACGTGCGGGACGTGTTGTGGCCTTCACCTATCGGGTGGGACCACCGGTTCTTCGGCGGGCATCCGCTGAACCAGTTTTATGGTCCGCTGCTCTCGTGGATCGTCGCGCTGCTGGGCAAGTTCATCGAGCTGTCGGTCGCGTTCAAACTCGTGATGGCAGTGGCCGTCCTTGCGACGCCGCTCTCAATCTATTATTGCGCCCGCAGCGCGTCGATGCGGCCGCTCGCGGCCGCGCTCGCGAGCGCGCTCATCTTCGGCCTCATGGCCGCCCGCCACAACAGCTGGCTCGGCAGCGATTACTTCTGCGTCTTCTTCCTCGGTTTTGTCGGCAACGGCATCGCGAACCCGTTGTTGTTCCTGTACATCGGAGCGGTGTACCGCGACATACCACGAGATCGTTATGCATTGCCTGCGCTCCTGCTCGCGCTCACGAGCTTGGCCCACATCTACGTAGGCATGTCCGCACTGGTGTTCACCGCGTGCTATTTCTTCGCCGCAGGCCATCGCTGGGCCACGGTCAAGCACGTGGCGCTCGCGGGCGCGTTGCTCGGCTTCTGGGCGCTGCCTCTTGTCGCCAAACTTCGCTATACCGATTCCAGTATCGGCGCGGTGATCTATCTGACGATAGGCCAACTAGGGTTGTTCGTGCTTGTGGCCACGGCAGTCTCGATATATTATCTCACGAAAAAACGTCGGACAACAGCATACCCTCTCATCATGTATTTCGCGGCGCTGCTCGCGCTCTTCGCGGCAGGGATGATGTTCCGCCTGCAAGTGCAACTGTACCGCTTCTATCTCCCTGCGCTGATGATAGGTACGCTCCTGTGCGTCTATGCGCTCGGACACTTGAAGGACAAACGATATCTAAGCATAGCTGGCGTCCTCGCATTGTTGCTGCTCGCCGCCAGTTATGGCGAGATCAACTACAAGGGCGGCGTGCCGCACACCTGGACCAACTTCAGCCATGTCGATGGCCTGGTCTTGACGCGCGCCATTTCCCGGCCCTGGCACCTGGACATGCTTCTGGCAGACAAGAACGAGATAGTGCGTGGGCTGTACGCCGAGTCCTCGCTCAACGCGCGATTCTATTGGATGTTCGAGGACCAGATGAAGCAGGTCAGGCCGCCAAGCAACCTCAAGAAGAAGCTGAATTTCTTCGGCATCAACTGGATGCTCACCGAGTATCCAGGAATGATCCCTTACAAAGAACGCATCAACGCGACGCCCAGCCTCGGCAACAATTATTCGTTGTACAGGATAGCGAATTCTTCCCGCGCGCAAGTCCTGGACTATGTTCCCACAACCGTCAGCGGCCCGTGGCAAAAAGAGGCACTCGCGTGGTTCGACAGCAGCCGGATGGGAACTGTCGTCGTGCATTCACAAGAGCCCCTCCCTGTATGCGTAGGAACCACGAACGAGACTGCCGTCGTTGAGGAAGTCAGCAGCACGCGCATCCGCGTGCGCGTGAGCGGCAGCAAGGACGTTCCTGTCTTCCTCAAATTCTCGTACTTCCCGAACTGGCACGTATATGTCAACGGCAAGCCCACACGCATCTACTGGGTGCTACCATCATTCATGCTTGTATACGGCCACGGCGACATCGAGCTCAGGTACGAACCTTTACCCGTCGACATCATAGGGAACGTACTGAGCGTCATCGGCGTCGTGTGGCTCGCCGTCGCTGCACTCATGAAGATCAAACTCATTCGACCACGCAAGGTCCGTCCATGAAAGTCTCCATCGTTATCCCGGTCTATAACGAGATGCGGACGCTTCCGGAACTGCTGCGACAACTGAATGATGTCGACATCGGTGCAGAGAAAGAAATCATCGTCGTCGACGATGCGTCGAGCGATGGCTCACGGGAATACATCGCGTCGTTGTCAGCGAAGTACAAGACCGTGCTGCACCCTCGGAATCTCGGCAAAGGAGCAGGCATCAGGTCCGGAGCAGCGCTGGCGACAGGAGACTACATCCTCATGCATGACGCTGACCTCGAGTACAGTCCTTTGGACATCCGGCAGATGATCATCAAAGCACGAGAAGGATATCCTGTGGTGTACGGATCGAGATTCCTCGGACGGTCCAAGCCTCAAGGCAGACTTTTGTATTATCTGGGAAACCGCTTCCTCAGCGCACTCGCGTCGGTGCTCTTCGGAAAGAAGTGCACTGATGTCGAGACCGCATACAAGTTGATAGAGACGCAAGTGTACAGATCCCTCCATCTTCGTGCCAACGGCTGGCATCTCGAACCCGAGATCTTCATGAAAATCGTGCGTCGGCGCGTTCGTGTCGCTGAAGTGCCGATATCATACTCTCCGCGATCACGCAAAGAAGGGAAGAAGATACGCGTCAGCGATGGCCTGAGCATCGCACTGGCGCTGATCCAGTACGCGTTAGGTCTCAAAAAATAAAGTATTTCGACGTCCGGCTCAGCGTTGTAAGGAACCAGCCACGGAATCCGTGAAGTGTCACGCAGCGCGCTTGTGAGAACTAACCACATAACCCCAGAGGTTGTTCAGGAGCAGATAACACTCTTTGAACGACGCCTTGCTCTTTCCTTTCGTGCGGTTGATGAACGTGATGGGCACTTCCTTGACCGACGCATACTTCGCCTTGACGAGAAGTTCCAAACAGATCTTGAACCCTTTGGCGTTGAACTCCCTGCCCTCAAGACAGGAATTGCGTATCAACAAGAACCCGGTCATCGGATCACGAACGCTCGTGAACGCCCTGCCAAGCACGGTGCCACCCCATGAAAGGACACGACGCGACATCGTCCACCCTTCAATCCTACCTCCTTTGATGTAGCGGCTACCGACCACGAAGTCCGCTCCTGCATCGATCTCAGCGAACAGGCGCGGGACGTCTTCAGGACTGTGACTGAGGTCCGCGTCCATGACGCCGACGACAGGAGCGTTCGCGACAGCGAACCCGGCAAGCACGGCTGACGAGAGTCCTTCTTTTCCTTTGCGATGCACCACGCACAGGTTCCTATACTTCTTCCCGAGTTCATCGGCCAACGCACCAGTACCATCTGGAGAATTGTCATCGACAACGATGATCTCGGCATCAATAGAATCGCGTTGGAATGCAGCAGTGAGACGCTCGGCCAACACCGGCAAATTGTCGCGTTCGTTGTACGTGGGAATGACGAGACTGAGCTGCATACCTGTGCGATGAAGCACCCGCTCTTAAGCATTATGCAACGAGAGATGCAACCGCACACGAGCATCAAGAACAAGAGAGCGCCCGGGAGGAAGCACGTATTTGTTTATGCGGCGTTACATAACTCGTTCGAAGGTTTGGCGTCATGATGTAAGTTATGTTTCTCCGTAGCGTTTGAGTCGTTGGTATGCCCAGACTTTGCATGCTGCTTCTTGCAGCATGCCTCTTTCGCTTGTTGCACTGAGTTGTTCGCCAAAAATCACTTTGATGGCGCTGTTGATACCTTCTGTGCGCATGCGTTTCTTGAGAATATTTTTTGTGCGTCGGAGAGTAGCGAGGGCCTGCCATCTCATGGTTTATCGTGAACTGAGTCCCAACCTTCGTTCATGAATCGTTTACAAATGTTTGAAACGGTTCCTTGTGTCACTCGAACCATCATGACAATCTCTTTCTGCGCGTACTTCTGTCGACGCAGAAGCAAAACATGAAGACGAGTTTTCGCACGAGCATCCTTCTCATTCTTGTAACGAGACTCAAACTCACGGACAGACAACAGTAAATTCATAACACTCACCTCAAATGAGGAATAAGCAAGATGAGTATTGAAGACGTTCTTCCTTAATTATAATAAGCCCAATGATTGAATTTCTTTAACTAAAAGATCTGCAGTGATATTTATACCGGATGGACTCCAGTGAGTATCATCTAATAAGAATGGAACTTTATCCTTATTCGTTTTGAAAGCAGATAGTGTATCTACAACTGGAATATTGTCCTGCTTCAAAGAGGATATGAGGACTTTAAGGAAAGGTGGTTCTTTCCTAAAATATTCATATGGATGAGGCAAATCAGAATAGAATATTGTTTCCTTATCTGGAATAGGCATGAAAATAAAATTTATGCCCTTCTTTGATAAATATCCCTGATAATCTTTTAATATCTGCTCAGACCTATCAAAACAGTTTATATTATTTTTCTGAGAGTCTAAAGCAAGTTTATTAAACACCATTCTTGTGAGGTTATTGAATATTAATTTCCTGGGCATTATTGATTCTTCTGCTAAAGCTATATAATATCTTACGATGCTGACTTTTGTTAAGCCGTCTATCTCTTCTATGAATTTTTCTACCCATGCGGGAGTATAACTCTTCTCCTGAGCAGTTATGTTCCAATCAATAGGGGGAAGCTCATGTATGTGTCTTTCTATACTGCCAACTATGACTAATTTTGGTGGGTGGTCTATAAACCGTTTCTGAGACATAAGTTTGTTTAGATCATAGTTTACACTGTTACTTGAAAAAGAGTATACTCTCAAAGAGGTTTTCTGGCCTAACACTGAAACGATAGTCTGTTCTTGACTCACTCCTGACCCCACTATATTAGAATCCCCTATTATGACCACATCATACTGGAGATTATCTGAAGGAAAATTCCTAAAACCATAACTATCGGTCTGCCAAGTAACATTTTTTTTGATGGCGTATTCTGTTCTATAAGCAAGATCCCCTTCCTCAGTCTTCTCTAAGTATTTATCTGTATAAAACGGTCTATCTGATTCAAGTTTATTAAATTTTAAAGCTTCCCACGACCTATAACTGAAATGGTCTATTGGAAAGAATAGTTGGATAGTTATAGGTAATGATGCTATTAAAAAGAAGATTACTCCTCTGATTAAAAATGTCCTTGCATCCTTCAGTTCTTCATTCATTTTTGCGCCTAAAATTGGAAATATATGAAATCTGCACCTTTTGCTCCCCACAGTATTATCAACCATATCAAGAAAATATATACTGACCATCTTATCATGACTGGTTTAGATGCGATAAAGTCTCTCATGCTCCTATGTTCTTGTATCAAATGGAATATCTCCATGATAAGGATAGATATGAATATTATCAATAAACCTGTCCAGTTAGTCCCTATCTTTATGCCTGAGAAGTTCAAGGTCAATCCGGTGAATAGATGGGTCAGGATATACATTGCATCTTCTAAGTTATTCGCTCTAAAAAATATCCATCCAATATTTACCAAAATAAAAGTGATAGATATCTTGAGGAGTGCATGTAACCCAGGATGTCTGACTAATCCTATTTTTTCAGTGAATTTATTCCTTATTTTCTCTGTAACTAAAGAGATTATCCTATAGATTCCATGTAATGCTCCCCATATCACGTAAGTCCAATTAGCTCCATGCCATATTCCACTTATCAAGAATACAACAAATAGATTGAAATATATTCTTAATGTTGAAACCCTGCTTCCTCCTAAGGGTATATAGACATAATCCTTAAACCAAGTAGACAATGAAATATGCCATCTTTTCCAGAACTCTCCTATTGATCGTGAATAATAGGGTCTCCTGAAGTTGGTCATAAGCTTAAATCCCATCACATGTGCTGCGCCTATAGCGATCTCAGAATATCCTGAAAAATCACAATATATCTGGAAAGCAAAGAATATGGTCCCTAGGATTAATGGAATTCCCGTGTATTCTGTTGGGTTGTTATATATAGTATTAACCACTATTGTAAGATTGTCTGCGATAACTATCTTCTTGAATAATCCCAAAAGCATCATTTTTAATCCTTCAGTCACTCGTTTATATTCAAAATAGTGCTTTTCATAAAATTGATGAAGAAGGTTCTGAGGTCTCTCTATAGGTCCTGCAACTAACTGAGGATAAAACATAACATATAAAGAATACATTCCATAATTACGTTCTGCTTTTTGTTTTCCCCAATATACTTCAATCACATAACTCATACTTTGAAAAGTATGGAAAGATAGTCCGATAGGCAATAAGAGTTTCAATGCTCCTATAGAATAGTTCCAATGTAAGAATGAAGCAATAGCATTGAAGTTAACTGAAAAAAAATCAAAATATTTGAAAACAAAAAGTATGCCTAAAGTAGATATAATGCTTATGACTAAGAACAATAATTTTTGTTTTTTATCTTTTGCATCCTCAATCATAATTCCTGCAAGATAGTCTACAGTTATCGTTAAAAATAGAATTAAGATATAAATCGGAATCAAAGTCATATAAAAGAAACAGCTTGCTATAAGCAAAAGCAGCCATCTAAATCTATGGGGCAATAAAAAGAAAAGCATAGTCACTATAGGGAAAAATATCAAAAATTGAATCGAATTGAATAGCATTTTATCATTTCACCCAACAGACTAACAAAAACATTAATTTCATCTTATTTTTTAATAATAATATCAAATAACCACTACATTTTTCAAAGAAAAGAGATTTATATATTTTTCCCTGATTTGTTATTTCCTTCGAATATAATAGCGGATTTTATGATTAATTATTTATGTCCGCTATTATACTTGCCATTTTCGGTTCTCGTCAAGAGCTTAATACGTACACAAATACGAAAGCATTAATAATCCGGCCTCTGTCTGCCAGCCGCATGGTGGGTCCGGACGCTGATGGCGAGATGGTGGATCGTCTTGAAGCATTCTGGGAACCGGTGGCGCGCGAACTGCGCTGGTACAACGGCTGGTCGCGCGTGCTGGCATGGGACCGCCCACGTGCGGCGTGGTTTGCCGGCGGCTCGCTGAACATCGCGGATAATTGCACATCACACGATCCCTCCCGTACCGCGATCATCTGGGACGACGACCAGGGTAACTCCGAACGGTACACGTATGGTGAGTTGAGGTCTCTTGTCGCCAAGTTCGCAGGAGGACTCAAGCGTCTTGGTGTCCGTAAGGGCGAGAAGGTCTGCATCTACATGCCGCTCGTGCCGCAACAAATCATCGCTATGCTTGCGTGCGCGTACATCGGTGCGGTGCACGTCGTGGTCTTCAGCGGTTTTGGCGTCGAGGCATTGCAGCAACGACTACATGATGCCAACATCATCATCACGGCAGATGTCGGCTACCGCAGAGGCAAGACGCTGAACCTGAAGGAGAAGGTCGCACAGGTAGCGGACGGACGCACTGTCGTCGTGCTCCGACGGCAAGACACCGTGTTGTCCGGCAACGAGACCGATTTCGAAGAAGTGCTGGGCGCAGCGCCGTGCGATCCCTGCGTCATGGACGCGTCCGACCCGTTGTTCATCCTGTACACGAGCGGAACGACCGGTGCACCCAAGGGCATCGTGCACGGCTGCGGTGGGTACATGGTCGGCTGTCACTACACGACGACGCGCGTGTTCGGACTCAAACCACATGACGTGTATTGGTGCACGGCGGATCCTGGCTGGATAACAGGCCACAGCTATCTCGCGTACGGACCGCTCCTTGTTGGTGCGACGATCGTCTTGGCTGAAGGGACGCCCGACTACCCGACGCCGGCGTCGTGGTGGCAGAGGATCGAGCGGAACAAGGTCAACGTGTTCTACACCACGCCGACGGCGATACGCATGTGCAAGAAGTTCGGCGATGAATGGCCTGCAGGGTGCGACCTGTCATCGCTACGATTGTTAGGGTCGGTGGGGGAACCGCTCGATGCGCCCTCTCGTGAATGGTACGGCACCATCATCGGACGTGACAGATGCCCGATCGCCGACACATGGTGGCAGACCGAGACAGGGATGCACATGATCACGACGTTGCCGGATCAGAGCGGCAAACCCGGTTTTGCGGGCAAGGCCATTCCTGGCGTCGCTCTCGCCGTGGTCGATGAGACAGGGACACCTGTCGCGTCAGGCGTGAAAGGACAACTCGTCATCAAAGAACCGTGGCCTGCCATGATGATCGATGCGACGCGTTATGCAGACTATTGGTCGCGCGTGCCGCCGTTCTTCTACACGGGCGATTACGCGACGATGGACGAGGAGGGCTATGTGCGCGTCTTGGGAAGGATGGACGACGTCATCATCTGCGCAGGCCACAATATCGGTCCGGCAGAAGTGGAGGGCGCGCTCTGCGCATTCCCGGGCATCGCAGAAGCGGCCGTCATCGGCGTCCCTGACACGATCAAAGGCAGCAGCATCAAAGCATTCATCGTCCTCAAAGAAGGCGTGACGCTCTCAGAAACCATGCGTGCGGACGTGAAGCGTCACGTCGGTCAACTCATCGGTCCGTTCGCCGCACCCGCCGAACTCGTCGCGAGCGCATCATTGCCAAAGACCCGCAGCGGCAAGATCCTCCGCAGGCTGTTGCGCACAGACGGGCAGGGCGACCTGTCATGCCTGGAAGACTGACAACGTTTAAGTAGTATCATATGACGTCCACCGCTTCATGCAGGTGTATCGCACGAAAAGGGATCGCTAGATGGTCTTGGGCGTTTTGCGTTTGCTGCTCGCTCTCGCAGTCGTCATCAGCCACGTGCCTAAAGCGCCCTTCGAGTGGAGGATGATGGGAGGTGTTCATGCAGTGCAGGCGTTTTTCATCATATCTGGCTTTTACATGGCATTCATCCTCCATGAAAAATACAGCACATCATACCGCCTGTTCATCACCAACAGGTTCCTGCGTATCTACCCGACATATGTCGTCGTATTGCTGCTGACGCTGGCGGCATCGGTCCTGTTGTACATTGTCACAGGCAACTATCTGCCCTTTTACATCACAGGTGGCATCAATTCTTTCATGGACTCGCAATCATATCTTGGCTGGTGGCCTGTACTTATTTTCATACTCATGAACATCTTCATCTTCGGTCAGGATGTCACGATGTTCTTAGGTGTGCGTCGACCAGAAGGTTCATTATATTTCACCGCAGACTGGTCGGCGCAGGACGTCCGACCACTCCAGTTCTTGCTTGTGCCCCAGGCCTGGTCGCTGGCCATAGAACTCATGTTTTATTTCATCGCGCCGTTTATCGTGCGTTTCAAGATATGGTTGTTGTCGGTGCTGATGGTCGCGAGCATAGGCGGAGCATACATCTTAATCGCTTTCGGCTTGCGCGAGGATCCTTGGTCGTACCGGTTCTTTCCCACACAGATCGGCTTTTTCGTGCTGGGCATACTCGCGTACAAGGCATACGTCTATCTGAAGACCCGTCCTTTGTCGGTATGGGTCACGGGCGGCGTGTCGCTCGTCATGGTGTTCTTCACCGGCGCATACCAATACATACCGATTCCTGAAGAGTACAAGAAACTGGCGTATTACGTCGCGCTCGCCTGTTCCTTGCCGTTCATGTTCTTGTGGTCAAAGGACATCAAGCTGGATCGTGTCGTGGGTGAGCTTTCCTACCCCATATATATCGTCCATGTTCTGGTCATCGGCGTTCTTGGTCGACAGTTCACCATGCATGGCCAATCGACCGAGACGGCATGGTATGGTGGTGGTGTCATCGTGATGACCATCCTGGCATCATATCTGTTGCTCAAAGTGGTCGTGGAACCCATGGACAGGATACGCCAACGTCGCGCGCAACGTCAGTAATCCACCGTATTGCATGATACGCCCTCGTGGACGGCCTCGAGTAATAATGCGGCGCTAGACGACAAGGTTCGAGCCGTTCGCGAACGCTATCATGAAGACGCACAAAAGCACCAGTGAGACACCCACAACATACCATTGAGTTCTAGAGCGCCTCGTCACAATGCTCAGCATCATGAACAGCGGAAACAGCACAAGAACGTACCTGTATGCCGATGTTGTGAAGGAGGTACGCAATGGCAACAACAATGACAACAATGTGTACACCACATAGCTTTGGCGCAGACGATGCCGCATCATGTAGAACAGTATGCACGCCCCTATCAGGAATGGTACGCCTAACACGGCAGCAGGGTTCGGTGGGATTCCATGACGCAGGGATGCCAGCAACGACAAGGACTGGTTTGTTGCTTCCTGAACATCAACATAGGCAAAAGCATTCCCGAATGCGTGCTGCAAATAGAATGCGAAGATGCCCGTCCCAAGAGGGATCAAGAGCAGCCACAGTATCCTCGCATCGATCGCACGTACGTTCTTGACATCAAAGCGCCACCCCTGCATCACCTTCGACTGGATGCAATAGTCCACCACCAATGCAGGGAAGAGCAAGATGCCGGTGGCACGGGTGAGCGCCGCAAGGAATCCGATGAGGCCAGCTGCCGCCCAGTGTTTCTTCCTTGCGCAATAGAATGCAGCGACAGACAAAAGGAGGAACAGCGATTCTGTATGGATGGATGAAAAAAAGAGGCTTGCGGGAAACACAACCATATACAGAATCGTTCGATAACTGAGTTCTTTCGTTACATCCAGGCGCAAGAGACGATACAGAATGAGCATGCCGACAATCAACGCGACATTGGAAATAATGATGCCAGTGATCGCATGATCCACCAAAGGATGGACGAGGCGCAACAACAGCGGATAGAGAGGGAACCACCCGACGCTTGTCGTCTGACCAGGAACGTACGAGTAGCCATGCTCCGCTATCGTGATATACCAGCCCGCGTCCCACCGTATCCACATGTCCACAAGGACCGAATGTCCGTACGTCACATAATAACGGAACTTCGGCAGGAACAGCACCGCGAACACGCCAACCACAAAGACAAAGATACGGGAAAGAAGCACGACCGTGATGACCTTCCGAGGACCACAACCCCAGAAGAAAGTATGCAAGCGATCACGCCACGAACGACGCTGCCGTACCGGATCGCCACCCTGTATCATGACTCATCAGAAACAATTACTTGTTCTTAAGAGTGTGGAAAATCATGCAATGAAGGTCGCGATTGGCCATTGCACGGACATCAAAGAATGGACACGCATTCTTCCTGCGCCGCATCAACGACAGCCCGCGCCAGACGCGGTGTTCACGCAGCGTAACCTGCCCGAACCAATTGTGCCACAATCAGTGCGCACCGTAGAACAATCGTTGAACGTGTGCACGACACTGTTACCATCGCACTTGAACCCTGGCACGCAGCAGCCCGCGCCACTTGGCGCGCCTGCTCCGCACTTGCCACCAACAAGGGCCTTAGCACAATCCACCTTGGTCTCTGCACAGCTTTGAGCGGTCGTCACGGCTATTGTGCCGACACACTTATTGCCCGGCACGCAACAACCCGCACCGCCGGGAGCGCCCGTGCCACAAATACCATTAGTCGTCGCCGCACAATCAGTCTTGGTTTCCGCACACGTACTACGGGTGTCGACTAATTCATTACCCGAGCAGGAAAGTCCTGGCTTGCAGCACGACGCATCACCCATGCCTGTGCCGCACACACCACCCGTTAATGCCTGCGAACAGTCATCGGTGAACTCGTAACAGTCGGGATCCGTCCTCCGTATCAACGTCGCGCTCTCGCACGTGAAACCAGGCCTGCAACATGTCGCCCCGCCACTCGGCCCGTTGTTGCCACACACACCATTGGGAGGAAGAATTGTACTGCAATCATTGATCTTGTCGACGCAAACAAGAGTATCAGGATAGTCTTTATCGGGTTGTTCGACCTGTTCAATGATGTTAACGCCGCTGCACCGCGGCGATGCACATTCAATCACTGGCGCTTGACCTGCGAGGCCGACGCTCCGCAAGTTAAACAGGTAGAACACCGTCGCGAGGACAATCACCACTGCGACAAGAAATATAATGTTGGACTTCTGCTGGCTGACGAATGCCACGACTTTGCCTTGTTTATCCATTTGTAGTCAGTTCGGCGTACGATGCCGTTGAATCCCTCTTTACCTGCAGTTTTCGCTGGAGAGGCACGTATATAAATCTTCCTGGAGGCATGGCGTAGGAAAATTCTGTCTCTATCGGAAGCGTATTCTCTTTAATCAAAAATATACGGGCGACGGGGCACGCAATTAGCATTACGTTGAGAGATTTGGAGACATCGTTCATTACTCTCGCAAGTGTGGACTAGTATGTAGTTGCAGTCTTGATCCCAATGATATATGCGACCGAATTGTCCGCACACATCACTGCCTTTTTTGCAACAGACCGCAAAACCCTCTGTGGGGCCGCTGGTGCCGACACCACACTGTTTTCCCTGAGAAGCACAGTCCACACATGAGAATTTGTTATTGGGACCGCAAATCACCGCAACATCACCATCGCACGTTTGCGGTTCCTCAGGTGAACAGGACTCTTCATTTTTAGGGTATGCACACATAGTACCGCCAGACGCGGCTCCAAGTCCTGTCGTGCGCCAGTTGAACAAATAGAACACGGTCGCAAGGATGACCACGATAGCGATCAGCATGAAGATGTTGGACTTCTGCTGGCTGACGAATGCCACGATCTTCCCTTGCTTATCCATGCCTTTTCTGGTTGGAGAGTATCAGTTCGGGTTGCCTGTTCTGTTGCGCGGGTTGCTGCCGTTGGCCGGCGCAGTCACATTGGGTCTCGTGACGTTGGGAAGCGTGATGTTAGGCAACGTGATGTTCGGCAGCGTGAGGTTGTGCGGCAACGTGATGTTAGGCATCGTGATGTTGGGAAGGGTCACGTTCGCAGGTGGAACGTAAGGAGGACCGCCAGGCGTTGCGTCCTCGGCAAGCCCTATGGCCACCAAGTTACCGAGCGCGAAAATCGTCACGAGAATCGTGCCGATGGCGGTGACGCCGACAACTGCAGATTTACCGTTTTTCATGTACTCTCCCCCTTTTTGCCCAAATGACGTGGTTTCACAAAAGTCCTGGAGATATATAAACGTTCCGGGAACCATATTGTAATTGGAGGCCACGCACAGAACCACAGTAGGCACCACTTCACATCTAGTGCCTAGTTTCTTGCGTAATCTTTATAAACCCGTTCTGGCTTGAGAAAGACTGTTTGTACGTCCTCGCGGACAGACAACAAAAAGAGAGGTGACTGTAATGGCAAAGAAGATGATGATGGGAGGCGGCATGGTCTGCAGGTGCGGACCATCGAACTTCATCTGGATGATAATCGCGGCGATCGTCATGGCGATCGGCGCGTACGTGTTCGTGCTCGCGCTGCAGACGCAGTGGGCCGGCAGTGCGACGTTCGTGAACGTGGCGCTCTGGTACACGTTGGCCTTCATAATACTCGGCTTCGGCAAGCTGGCGAAGATGAAGTCCATGGACGGCTGCCCGATGCACGGCAAGTGCGCGTAAGAAAGCACAACTGTTTTTTCTTTTTTATTCTTGTTTCTTCGACCGTTTCTGGAACCACAAGTACAGGACAGCAACGCCTGCGACAAGGTAGAACCAGAGCCAGTCGACCTTCTTCATGGCAGCAAGCGTGAGAATGATGATCAAAGCGGCAGAAAGCACGAGTGCGACCGCCTTCTTGACGTTCATAGCGCCTTCTTGAGCGCGACGATCGCGACCTCGACCTGGGACGCGTCAGGCGTGCGGGTCGTGATGCGTTGCGTCCACTTGCCTGGCAACGTCAGCAGCCACAGTACTGGATTGCGACGGAAGCGCGCCGAGAGGCGAAGCAACTCGTACCCGATGCCGCCGATGAGCGGCACGACGATGATGCGCAAGAGCACGTTGTAGTACCAGACCTGCGTGTGGACCACGGAAAAGACGATGATGGAGAGGCCGATCACGTACACGAGCAACGATGTGCCGCAGCGCGGGTGGATGGTGGAGAACTTTCTCACGTTCTGCACGGTGAGCGGCAGGCCTGCCTCGAAGCAGTTGACCGCCATGTGTTCGGCGCCATGGTACTGGTAGAGCCGCTTGACGTCCTTGGCAAGACCGATGACGATGATGTACGCGAGGAAGATGAGCGCGCGCACGATCCCATCGATGAGGTTGAACATGAAGGTGGATGGCACGTGACCCACAAGCAGCCATGCCGCGATGTAGGGCAGGCCCAAGAACAGGCCGATGGCGAGCGCGAAGCTGATGAAGAGCGTCCCGACCAGTTCGCCGCCTGAGAGGGTCTCTTTTTTCTCCATCTGCTGGTTCGCGGACCACGTCAGTGCCTTGATGCCGATGACGAGCATCTCGAAGAGGAAGACGATGCCGCGTAGCAGCGGCAGCCCGAGCGGGAAGAAGCGCGTCACGCTCGAGTAGCGCGTGGTCTCCACCACTATTTTGCCGTTCGGCCTGCGGGCAGCAGTGGCTATGCATTTGGGCCCCTTCATGAGCACGCCTTCGATGATCGCCTGTCCGCCGATGAACGGCTTCTTTTGTGGTTGTTTCATAGTGTGATGGTCTGGTTGGCGTGCATGATGTGCACGGCCGTCTGTCCTGCAGTGTCAACGATCTCCTTGAACATCTCGGCGTCGTCGACCGTGCCGACGACCGATCCCCAATGGATCGGGATCGCGACCTTGGGCGCCATGCCAAGCACGACTTGCGCCGCCTCCTTGGCAGTCATGGTGTACGTGCCGCCGATAGGCAAGAGCACGACGTCCGTGCGGAACTTGCGCATCTCGGGAATGAAGTCCGTGTCGCCTGCGATGTAGAGCGACGTGCCGTCGAACTCGAGCACGTAGCCCACGCCTTCCCCTTTCGGGTGGTAGTTCTTGTTGATGTTGTACGCGTCGATGACCCTGATCCGGATGCCGCGGACCTCATGCGTCTCGCCAGGCCACACCGGATGCGCCCCGTGATACTGCGCCCCGATGGCCTGCGTGCCCATGACGACCGTGCCATCGACCACGATGTGACGAAGCAGCGCCGCCTTCAAGTGGTCGTAATGACCGTGCGTGACGAGCACGACATCCGCCGGCAGGTCGTACCACGCGTCCTCGCCCGCGTACGGATCCACATAGATCGCGACACCGCCCTTGGTGACGATGCGCACGCTCGCGTGGCCGAACCAGGTCACTTCCATGATAGTAACCCAGCCGTGCAGCGTATATAAACGTTTGTCTGCGATTTCCACACGGACCACTCGCGATGGCACTGCCTTCTCGAACAAGGGACAGAAGAGTTTTTATCCGGCACCTGCCGCGACGCCAGCATGGAAAGAAAGAACGTCTTCCTCTGGTCACTGTATGATTTCGCGAATTCAATCGTGATGATCGTGTTTCTCTTCTATTTCTCGCAGTGGCTCGTCATCGACACAGGCAGACCTGACTGGTGGTACAACGCCACGCTCATCATCTCGTCCGTGCTCTTCATCATCACCGCGCCCATCGCCGGCCACATGGTCGACACGTTCGGGAAGAAATTGTCCGGCCTGCGGATCACGACCGCACTCACGTTCGTGTTCTACCTCGCAACAGCGCTCGTGACGCTCTTGTCCCCAACCCATGTCGCGCTCGCCACCCTGCTGTTCACGCTGGCGCTCTATTTCTACCTTTTGAGCTTCGTGTTCTACACGCCGATGATCAACGACATCGCGTCGCCAAACGACCGCGGGTTCATCTCAGGCATCGGTCAGGGCGCGAACTATTTCGGTCAGGTCGGAGGCCTCCTGGTCACGCTCCCATTCGCCACCGGCGCGGTCTATCTCTTTGGCACGGCAGGACGCGTCCAAGCCCTCCTTCCCGCGTCCGTTCTTTTCGGGTTGTGCGCACTACCGATGCTCCTGTGGTACAACGAACACGACGCACGACCACGACACTCCCAAGAGAACCTCGCCGGCCATTACCAACAGCTCTTGACGAAACTACGGAAGATATTCGCCATAAAGAACCTTCTCTTCCTCTTTCTCGCATACTTCTTCTTCAGCGACGCGTTACTGACGTTCTCGAACAATTTCCCCATCTTCCTCGAGAAAGTGTACGGGGTCGCAGACGCCGCAAAGACGTACCTCACGGCAGGGATACTCATCCTGGCAGGGATTGGTGCGGTGTTCTTCGGCAAAATCGCGGACCGGCGAGGCAACGTGCCAGTACTGACATGGATATTGGTCGGCTGGTGCGTTCTGCTGCCGCTTCTCGCATTCGCGCCCTCGTTTCCTTTCGCCGCCGTCATCTGCCTCCTCGCAGGCCTCATTTTCGGCGCAGTGTGGGGCGTGAGCAGGGCGATGGTCGCGGAATTCACGCCTCGCGAGATCGAAGGAAGCTCGTTCAGCTTTTACACCATCTTCGAACGCTTCGCGACGTTCATCGGTCCCATCACTTGGAGCGTCGTCCTTGCGGCCACAGCAGACAAAGGCGTCCTCAGCTACAGGTATGCCATCATTTCGTTGGCAGTGCTGCTTGTCGTGAGTATCATCTTCCTGAGGAAGGTGAGACCGACACAGGGCCCACGCAGCCAGAGCGCACCCGGACAATAACCCGAACACCCGCCACTCCTTCGACAACTCCGGATTCATAATCATTAAATGCCATGGCGTCGGGCGCACGATCATGAGAGACGTCGTGTTGGTGGGCGGGATGGCGACAGGCAAGACGACGCTCTGCGAAGCGTTGCAGAAGGCCATGCCACACGCGAACTACATCTACATGTCACCGTTGACCGTGCGTGTGCCGTATCTGTTGCGTCAGACAACCCCTGACCTGTTGAAGCTGCCCCGCGATGACTACATCCGGCTGGTCCTCACCCGCAAAGACGAGCCGACACACGACGTGCCGCGTGACGAACTCGACGCCATCGGCCAACGGATCTATGACGCATATGGTCCCACACTCTTCGCAGAACTCGGCATGGCGGCAAGAAAGCCAGACGTGCCCAACATCATCGACAACATGGGCAAGGCCGCGAACGTGCGCCACTGCAAGAACAACGGCCTCTACATCGTCGGCCTGACGTGCTCGCTGCGAGAACGCGTCGCGCGGCGCACGAACGACCGCAAAGGCATCGATCCGGCAGACCCTAGCGCCATCGAACAACAGATCCTGCGCACGGATGCATTCATGGAAGTCGGACGCGCCCTGCGCCTCGCGCACGTCCGCTACGCGACAGACGAACGCGACATCACGCCATCACGGATGGTCGAAGAGATAGCGCACGTCATGCGCTGAGAACCACGATTCTTCATAGATAACGGTATCACCACCATGTCATTCACAATCCATAAATACCGATGACAGACGACCCTGCATCATGAGAGATGTCGTCATCATCGGTGGCATGGGCGCGGGCAAGAGCACGCTGTGCAAAGCGCTCGGGCTCGCCGTGCCGCAGAGCCACTATCTCTATGCAGGCAAATACATTGCACAACTGCCCTTCGCGCTACACCGAAAAAATCCTGACCTGTTCCTTCTTCCACGCGCAACGTTCATCGACACCGTGCTCGCCAACCAGGACATGCCTATCCCTCCTGCGCGGCGCGAGGATTTGAATACCGCGGCAGAGCGCGCGTTCGCGGCGTACGGCGAATTGGTCGAGGCCGACCTCGTGCTGCGTGCCCGCAAGACAGGCGTGCCGAACGTCATCGATAGTCTTGCGTGCGTCGTCAACGTCGAGCGGGCAAAGCAGGAAGGACTCTACCTCGTCGGTCTCGAGTGCTCGTTCGAGACACAGGTGCAGCGCTGCCTAGCGCGCCGCAAAGACATCGACCCGACAGACAAAGCCGGAATCGAACACTTCGTGCGCAGGTACAACGACATCCTCCACGTCGACCAGACACTGCCTCTCGCACACAAACGCTACACGACCGACAACCACAGCATCACGCTCTCAGAGATGGTCGAAGAGATAGCGCACGTCATGCGAGAATAGAGTTCTTACAACAACCGCAGCACGTCATGCAGCGTGTCGAACATGTGATCAGGCCATTCACGCTGCAGTTGTTCTCGTGTATGATACCCCGTGCACACGCCAACAGTGCGCACGCCTGCCGCTTTGCCGCTCTTGATGTCGTTGATCATATCACCCACGAACATGACCGCGCGCGGGTCTGCTTCGTAGGACCGGCAAATGCTGACGAGCCCTGCGGCCTTGTCCCTCACGCCGCCATGCAACTGATCGATGACAGAGACGACGCCATACCGTCGCGCCTCTGCATGCACATTCTGGTGCGGATGACTGCTGAGGATCACCACACGCCGGCCCGTCTCCTTGATCGATGCCAGGACCTCGTCCACGCCAGCATACATCATCGGAACGCACCCTCGCTCGCCCACGGCGTCCAACGACGCACGGAAGAGCCCCATCAGATACGCATCCGTTCCCTCAAGACCCATCGCGTGCAAGAGCATGGGCGCGGAATGCGCAGGATGGCGCAACCAGTCCTCGAATGATAGCACTTGCTTGCCGTGCGCACGGAGAACTGCCATCTGCGCAGCGTAGATCGGCTCGCGGTCATCGCTGATCACGCCGCTCCAATCACAGACGCACACCCGTACCTCTTTCATACGTCAGGCACGATTCTGGTCGTTTAAATGGATTGTTGCGCTGCGCCGCACAGATAGCCGCAAAGATTTAAATGCTCGTCAGAGGGAATGACGCTCATGGTCCTTGACAACCTGGGCAACAGCCTCAAGACGACGCTCTCCAAGATAGCGAACGCCATGTTCGTGGATGACAAGCTCATCAACGAGCTCGTCAAGGACATCCAGCGCGCGCTGCTCTCGGCGGACGTCAACGTGAAGCTCGTGCTGCAACTCACCGAGACCATCCGCAACCGCATCAAGACAGAAAAGCTGCCCCCAGGCCTCACGAAGAAGGAACAGCTCATCAACATTGTCTATAGCGAACTCGTGACGTTCGTGGGCGGGGACAAGACCGTCCTTGCCACATCCGAGAAAAAGCCCATGAAGATCATGATGGTGGGCCTTTTCGGCGCGGGCAAAACGACAACGACAGGCAAGCTCGCCAAGTATTTCGCCAAGCGGAGCCAGAAAGTCGCGCTCGTCGGCCTCGACGTGCACCGTCCTGCCGCCATGACGCAGCTGCAGCAGCTTGGCAAGCAGGTCGGCGTGCAGGTCTTCGCGGACCTCGAGGAGAAGAACGCGCTCGCGCTCTACCACCAGTACGAAAAAGAATACGCCAAGTACGACGTGCTCATCATCGACACGGCAGGCCGGGACGCGCTCTCGGACGACCTCATCACCGAGATCAGCGCGATCAACAGCGTCGCGAAACCCGATGAAGTGCTGCTTGTCATCGGTGCGGACATCGGCCAGACCGCGCAGACGCAAGCGCAGAAGTTCCACGACACGTGCGGCGTCACGGGCGTCATCGTCACCAAGATGGACGGCACTGCCAAAGGCGGCGGTGCGCTCACGGCATGCGCAGCGACAGGCGCGCCAGTCAAATTCATCGGCGTGGGAGAGCGCGTCGACGACCTCGAAGCGTTCAACCCCAAAGGGTTCATCGGCCGCCTGCTCGGCATGGGCGACCTCGAAACATTGCTCGAGAAAGCCAAGGAAGCCATCAGCGAGGACGAAGCAAAAGACATCGAGAAGAAACTCCTGCGCGGCGAATTCAACCTGCTCGACCTCTACCAACAGATGGAAGCGATGAGCAAGATGGGACCGCTAGGCAAAGTGCTCGAGATGATCCCGGGCATGGGTTCATTGCAAGTGCCAAAGGAGGCGTTGCAAGTGCAGGAAGGCAAGCTCAAACACTGGCGCATCCTCATGGACAGCATGACGCGCGCCGAACTCGAAGACCCCGACGTCATCGACGCGCCGCGCATCGACCGCATCGCCAAAGGCGCGGGCCTAGGCGCCAACGAAGTGCGCGACCTGCTCAAGCAGTACAAACAGAGCAAGAAACTCATCAAGATGATGAAAGGCGGCGGCCCAGAGAAGCTGATGAAACAACTGCAGCAAGGCAAAGTAAAGATGCGGTAGTACGTTCTACGATCACTATTATTTCTTCGTTGAGCCCGAACCACTCGCCTCTGCTCGCACTTCCGGCTTCATCGCCGGGAACATGATCACGTCGCGGATGCTGGCCTGGCCAGTCAATACCATGACCATGCGGTCGATGCCAAGGCCGAGGCCGCCTGCTGGCGGCATGCCGTGCTCGAGCGCGCGCAAGAAGTCCTCGTCCATCGGGTGCGCTTCTTCCTGGCCGCCTTTGAGTTGTGCGGCCTGCTCTTCGAGGAGTCTGCGCTGCACGACAGGATCGTTGAGTTCGGAGTATGCATTTGACACTTCCATGCCGCAGATGTAGCTTTCGAAGCGTTCGATGAGCGACGGGTCGTTGCGGTGCGCTTTGCACAGCGGCGTTGTCTCCTTGGGATGGTCGATGATGTGCACCGGGCCCACGAGCTTCGGCGCGGCGACTTCGTCGAAAAGAGCGGCGATCACCGCACCGCGCGTCAGGTCGCCCTTGACCTCAAGGTTGTACGTGGTGCGCAGCGCGAACAGGTCGCGGTCGTCCAGGTTGTCGACGTCCACGTTCGCGTGCACTTTGATTGCTTCTTTCATCGTCATACGTTGCCAGGGCGCTTTGACGTCGAGCTCCTTGCCCTGCCAGACAATCTTGGTCGTTCCCAGCGCGGCTTTGGCGGCGCTCTCGTAGATCTCTTCGGTGAGGCGCATCATGTCGGTGTAGTCGGCGTATGCCTGGTAGATCTCGACCATGGTGAATTCAGGATTGTGCGTGGTGTCGATGCCTTCGTTGCGGAAGTCTTTCGTGAGTTCGTACACGCGCTCGAACCCGCCCACGAGGCAACGTTTGAGGTAGAGCTCGTCCGAGATGCGCAGGTACATCTTCAACTTCAGCTCGTTGTGCATCGTGGTGAAGGGACGCGCGGCCGCGCCGCCATAGATGGACTGCAATACCGGCGTCTCTATCTCGGTGAAACTGCGCGCATCGAGATAATTGCGCACCGCCCTGATGATGAGCGCGCGTTTCTTGAACGCGTCCTTGACGGCGGGCGTGACGATCAGGTCGACGTAGCGTTGACGATAGCGCGCTTCGGTGTCCTTGAGGCCGTGCCACTTGTCAGGCAACGGACGCAATGATTTGCAGAGCATCTCATATGCAGCGACGAGCACGGTGAGTTCGCCGGTCTTTGTCGTGATGAGCGTGCCGTCCGCGCCGATGATGTCGCCGATGTCGTAGAGCTGGAGCCGGTCGAAGTCCGCAAGCACGTCCGCCTTGAACCAGAGCTGGATGGTGCCGCTCTCGTCCGCGAGCTGCGCGAACGCAATCTTGCCCATGCGGCGCATCGCGAGCAGGCGTCCTGCGACGCGCACGTGCTCGCCGAGACTCGTCTCGGGCTTCGTGCCCGCGAAACGGTCCTGCAGTTCCTTGGCGTGGTGCGTCTGCTGATAGTTATACGGGTACGCGGCACCTTTGTCGAGCAGCGCCTCGCGCTTGCGCATCCGTTCGGCGATGAGTTCGTCTTCCTTGGACATGACGTCATCGAGATGACGGCCGCTTTATAAAAAGTTCGGCGAATGATGTCACCACTTATGAGTAAATTTAAATAGGACTCGTGCAGAACAAATCGTATGTCCGACACCATCTCACGCACGGACGAGGAGCTCCGCATCATGCGCAGGATCGCCATGCTCGCAGGCAGCATGGCACAAGTGTATTTCGGCAAGGATGACCTGCAAGTGTACACGAAGGTCAACGACACGCCGGTCACGATCGCGGACCGCATCGCCAACACCTACATCCTTGAACAACTGCAACAGCTGCTCGGGTTGTCATTGGACCGCGTGCTCAGCGAGGAGAAAGAAGCAGGGCAGATCAAGCACGATCCCCTGAAGTCCGCGCAGGAGCCCATGCGAGTATGGCTGGCGCACGAGAAGTTCAACGCGGGCGATCATCACAAGGAGTACTGGACCGTCGACCCTGTCGATGGCACACGAGACTTCGAGAACCAGAAGTCCACGTACTCGGTGATGATCGGCAAAGTCGTCAATGGTGTGCCAGTCAAAGGAGTGGTCTACCAACCATATTCACAGACCGAATGGTTCGCGGTGCGCGGCAAAGGCGCGTGGATCAAAGTGGGCGAAGGACCTTCCCAACGCCTCCACGTCAGCAGGATAGACCGCCTCGAAGATGCCACGATGGTTCTCAGCCGCAAATACAAGGATGGTGCGCAAGACATCAAAAGAGAGGCCGCCGAGGCGGCATGGTGGAAGGAGACGATCGGCGTCAAGGACGTGCTACGCTCCGGCAGCTTCGGGATCAAGGCAGGGATGGTCTGTCAGCAACAGGCCGATTGTTACATCAACGAGAGCAACGAGGCAGGCATCTGGGATGTCGCCCCTGCGATGGTCATCGTCGAAGAGGCGGGCGGGAGGCTCACGACACGCCATGGTGACGAGCTCTCGTTCGACCCGCGCAACGGCTGGTTCTTGCGCGATGGCGCGTTGTGCACCAACGGACTGTTGCACAAACCATTCTTGGACAACTACCTGCCATTCGCTGCCGGCCGCAAGAACTAGAGAACGCGGACGCAAGCGACATTCTTACACACATCATCAACCACGATCAGCGCGACAAAAGAAAGTTATGCCGCGTCGCCTTGGTACGAAGAACGCAACGTCTCGCAGTAGTTGTCAGGGAGGCGGCCTTCTTGTTCGATGTGGCGGCAGATGCCCCGCAATTGCTCGTCAAGCCGTTTCTTTGTCGCCGAGTCGATACCCAATGACTGCACAAGCGCGTACGCGGCATCATACCACGCCCGGAGTCCCTGCTTGCGTTGCGGCTGCGGCTGCGCGCCGATCTCCCGCACCACGCGTTGTTCGAGCCTGAACACGAGGGCCAACACCGGATCCAATGGTTGCGCCTGCAACACTGCGTCGCCGATTGTTTTGTTTGCATCCATACTCTTCACTCACCAGGTTGGGAAAATACCCTGTTTTTAAACGTTTGTGTCACAAGGGCGTCCGTGCACAAACGCGCGTGCCGACAAGGACGATAGATGTGTATAGTCCCGAAACTGGTTTACATTCCGATGGAACTTTTGTTTATTAATGCGGGCGGCTACTGGTGGAGGTATTGTGGTGATTGAGCGTGTTGTGTGCGGGACGCATGAAATGTAAACTGATATCGGGTCCGGCAGATTTTTCTCGTCGGTGAAACCTATAGTCACGCTTTTGGTTACGTTGACACGAAATTGGTTTACATCACTGGCGTTGGTTGTATGCTTCCTTTGGTGTTTTGTAGTCGACGGCTTCGCTGAGTCGTTCGTTGTTGTACCATTGGATGAAATCGTCTATTGTTTCAAATCTGTCGTCGAATTCTTTGTCAAGAATGTCGTGAAACTTCTCGATCTTTCCGTTCGTCTGCGGGTGTCTTGCTCTTGATGGGACGAAGATTATGCCCTGTTCTTTGAGCACGTCCTGGTACACACTGTTCGCATTTCCTTTCTTGTCGAATTTACTCGGGATGAACTGCGATCCGCGGTCGCTGTTCATCTCGTAAGGAGTACTTCCGCATTCGGCGATTGCCTTGTAAAGAACAAGCAGTGACGCTCTTGTCGTTGGTGAATCAAAAACACCGTGACCCATTATCCTGCGAGAACAATCATCAAGATAGCTCACAAAATGTTTTCCTCTGAGTTTCTGTGCTTTGATGACGTGCCAATCCGTATGCCACATGAAGTTAGGAAGCGGCCATTCGTATCGCTTGTATTTTCTTGGTTTCTGCCGCTTCCGGCATGGCTTTTGCAAACCTTCTTGCACCATAACTTGACTTATCTTCCGACGTGAAACCGTGAACCCTTGCTTTCTGAAGATCACGTGGAGCTTTCTTGCTCCACAACGATTTTTCTTCCATTCATCAATAATTTTATCGTAGAATTTGGGATTGAGTGCCTCGGGTAATCGTCCAGGCTTGTGATTTTTGAGACCGTCTTCACCCCATGTATCGTACGCTCGCCAAATCTTCCACACCGCCATACGACTGATCTTTTGCGCGAGAGCAACTTTACCACGCGGCATTCCTGCCTTTATCTGACGAATAATCCATTTACGTTTTTTTCATTTAGCTTGTATGCCATAGTACATCACCAAAAATCAAGCACGCTCCTTTTTTACTTAAATACTAGCCAAAAATGTAAACTGAATACGGGACTGAACACAAGGACGATAGATGGGAAAGCTTTATAACAGGCTCGAGAGGTGAAGAAACATTCATAACTCACCAATGGCAACGCGCGCGGAAGGGAGTCCGTCACGGCAAAGGAAAGCACTCATTCTCACAGACAGCGCCACCAAGTTCGAGAGCGCACGCGAGCAACTGCAGAGCGAAAAGTTTTGCGTCGATTGCGTGCCGGTGACATCACACGAAGACACACGGAAGCTCCCGATGGGCGGCTACGACCTCGTCATCGTCGACCACAAACTCTACGGCGGGGCCGTACGCCAGGTCGTCGACGAATACCTCGCGCTCAAACCAGGACAGGCGCTGGTTTTCAGCGACCACGACCGGGACGACGAGCGGCTCCACACCGGCGCGATCCGCATCACGCCCTCCACCCTCACCAAGAAGCTCGAGATCGCGCTCGACGAGCTGCGACGCATCGAACAGCAATCCGACGACGCGCACCACAGACACGCAGGTGTACCGGACGCCGCCGATCAGACGCGCACGGACGCACTCCCGCAGACTGTCGAGCTCCTGCAGGCCAGGAATTTCGCGTCCACCCCGCGCCTGATGCAGGCCGAACACCAGCTACGGCAGATCCAAGACCAGCATCCGGGCAACAACCGCATCATGGCACGTTGTTACCTCAACGTCGGCAGGGCGCACGAGAACGCAGGGAACATCGAGAAAGCACTTGAATTCTACGAACGCATCACGCAGTTGGGCAAGGACAACTATGCCGCAGTGTTGCCCGAACTCGCGTTGCACGTGACCAATTGCATGCTGCAGCGCGGCATCCAACGTCAAAAAGCGAAACTCGACAACGTCGCGCACCCTCTGCTGCAATTCATGCAGCAAAACAGCACGGACAGCCTCAAAGGCCCAAAGGGACATTGGTGGGATGAACTGCTCGGAAGGAAGACCAACGTCATCACGCCGGTCGACCTACTCGAGGCAGCATGCATCGAGGACCCCACATCCCCTGAACTGAAATTCACGCTCGCCCACATCAAGGCCTTGCAAGGCCACAACGACCGCGCCTACGGTCTCCTCGAAGAAGCGCTGCAGAGCTTCGACCCCAACGACGTGGCGGGCATGGTGGACGCCGAGCAAGTCATCTCGAGCCTCCGCGCGCTCCAGATCGCAGGACAGCACAACGTCGTGCGCGTGGTGCCGCCCATCCTGCACCGAGGCCAGACTGTCATCAAGACGTTCACGCCGGACCAGAAGGACCGCGCCGAACTCGAGGAGAGGATCCTCAACGCGCTCGCGGACAAGCCCGCGCTCGCCAAGATGGACAACCGGGAAGAGGCGTTCTACACGCCCTTCGCCGTGCTGCTGCGGCCACCGCAAGAATCCGCCAAGAACTACCACCTCATCATGGAGAACGTGCCTGGCCACAAAGTCGTGCATGAACTGCTGGGCCTCGACACGCGCTACAGATACAACCTCATCAAAGCGGTCGTCGATGCGAGCACCGCCCTGTCGTTCGCCATCAACACAATCGTGCCCGACACGCAGGACGTGCGCAAGACAATGCTGCAGCGCACCATGCACCGACACACCTACACGCTCGACTTCCACTCAGCGCGCTTCTTCGACAAGATCATCAAAGGGATGGACACCCATACCGCGTCGTTCAAGGACCTGAGCCCCGGCGTCAAGATCGAAGAGGTCGAGAGGCTCCTGCATGACTACGCGCCTGTCGCGCAGGCGCTCATCACCGTGTCGGACTGGATGGTGCAGGTGTACACCGACGCGAACCTGCGCAATTACCACGTCACGACCCGCACCGGCACGGGCGCGTCGCTGGCCGATACCATCACGAGCAGGATCGACCTTGAGACCGCAGACAAACGCCTGTTCCTCTCCGACATCATCACCGCGACCGAACACGAGGACGCGAAGCTCACGCCACGACAGGCATACATCCTCGCGCTGCGTGCGAGTGCCAACGTCGCCGGACGGTATGCATCAAAGGAGACGATGGCGTCGCTGCGTGATCTGCTGCGCGAGCAGTACTGCGAGGGCGACCCTCAGCTACCCACCGATCGCGACGTTACGCGGCTCGAGAGGTCCCTTGAGACCGCAGTGCACACCTTCGACGCCACATTCACCATCCAAAAGTTCCAGACGCTCCTGCAGCACGCATCGCTTGAACGCCACCTCACCATCGTCGGCGACAAGCTGCGCGACAAGGCCGCGCACGTCGCCTTCATCAAGAAGCTCATCGAGAATTACCCGTCGGTGAACGAATTCCGCGAAGCGCGCAAGTCGCTCCCGCCAGCACAACTGAGCGAAGAGGAGGACCTCAAGCACGCGCACTACGAGGACAAGGCACGCCTGCTGCCGCTCGACCCACAGGAGCAGGCGGTGATGGCATACCTACACGTGCGGCAAAGCCACCGGGAGTGCGAGAAGATCGAACAGTACCACAAAGCCATGGTGCTGCGCCGCATCAACGAACTCGGCCTGTACTCGCTGCGCAGCAGCCTCAACACCAGCTTCAACATGTGGCCTGAGATCGGCGCAGCAGTCGATTTGCAAGTACACACCGAAGGCAAGGGCACGATGGACGAGCGCGTGGACCGCGTGCTGCGCGAGGCAGAGGAGAAGGGCCTTGGCGCGATCGCCATCGCCGACCACAACCACACCGCCACCGCCGAGCGCGCCGCGGCAAAAGCGGCCGGAAGCGGGCTCGACGTGGTCAGTGGCGTCGAGCTGGACGCAGCATACCATAACCAACGCACCGGCACCAAGGACAGCTGCCACGTCATCGCATACTTCGCACCCGAAACAGACGAATTCCGGAGCGAGCTGCAACGCCTCTTCGTCAACCGCCAGCTCTCGAGGATGGACCAGATGCTGCGCAAGATGGTCCAAAAAAGGCTCATCGAGTTCGGATCGCACACCACCGTGAAACAACGCCTCGACGACTACGCCGACCAAGGACCGGTCACGCGCGCCACGCTCGCCACGCTCCTTGCCGAGAACGTGCGCGACACGCGATGCACGCTACGCAAGAACATGGGCAAACGACGGGAAGACGCACGCGTGCGCTACATCCTCGAACATGTGCTCAACGAGGACGCGCCGCCTGACACGTGCTGCTACGTGAGCAGTGCCGCCTCCGACGTCCCGAACCTCAAGACGGTCTTCTCGTTCTGCAGGAAGTACGGCATGCTCTTCGGCTATTCACACTTGATGTTCGACGCGCCGGACAAGACCGTGGCACGCGAGCTCTTCAGTGACGGATGCGGCCAGGGCACGACGATCATCGGCATCGGACATCCACGGCACAACCCCACCGAGGTGCGCTTCCTGCGCTCCCTCGCAAGCAAGGCACGCACCACATACCATACTTCCTACAACAGACGCATCGAACTGCCTGCAGGGCGCATGGTATCGCTCAATTACAGCGCAGGATACCCGCAAGGCGGCTTCGAGGACGCGCCGCCTATCGGCATGCAGACCATGCCTCTCACGGTGATAGCAGATCTCAAGGAACTGCACCGCGAGGTGAATTCCCGATGACCAAAGCACGCTACGACGCCGTCATCTTCGACACGGACCAGACGCTCGTCGATTCGTTGTCCGTCATGGACGAAGCGTTCCACCAGACGATCCGTTGCAGGTATCACAGGCGCGCCCGCATCACCGACCTTCCGCGCAAGGACTACGTGGGCATCTCCATCGACAGGATCATCGCATCCACGCTGCGCAAGCTGGGCTTCGACGACGACGTGATCGCCGACGAGATCGGACCGACCAAACGAGAGCTCGACCACCAATTGATCGGACACCTCAAGAACGCACGCCGCAAAAATCTCGAAGAACTCGCGATGCCGGGCGTGCGGGAACTGCTCCTGTCGCTCAAAGAATATGGCATCCATCGGGCATCATACACGGGCGCCACCGCAGCAGTCAACACCGCACTGCTCGACGCAAGCGGCCTGAGCCCGCTCTTGCAGGCACGCAGCACGTCGGACGACGGCCACAACAGGCTCGATATCCTGCTCAACGCGTACGCCAAACTGTGCAAGGTATGCCCGAGCGACTGCCACGAACTGCACCGTAAGAACGTGCTGGTCGTCGGCGACTCGCCAAAAGACGTCGAGGCGGCGCACGACGCCAAGATGAAGTCGCTGCGCATCACCAAAGGATGGTATGGCTTCGAGCAGATCGATCCGCTGCCCGACTACACCACATATGACCTTTCCCGACCGCAGAGGATCCTCAAGACATTTATCCTGACCTAGACCCACAGCTGCATCATGGCTTCCTGCATGCCGATGATGAGTTCGTTGATCTTCGTGACGTAATGGAATAGGTATGCGTCGGTCTTTCCTGAGCCCGCGAGTTTCTTGATGTTCGCCTGCAAGTTGTTGTAGTGCAGTGCGTTCTCGATCATGAGTTCCTTGCGGTATTTCGTGTGGAGACGGTAGACGCCATCCAGCAGCACTGCCGCGTCCTTGAGCGCTTCGTTGACCTCCTTGGGCACGTCGGTGTCCTTGGCGAGGTAGTGCGCGAGTTCCTTGTATGCATCACCCAATTGTTCGAGGCACGCGAGGATGTAATAATTGACGGTCGCGTCCTCGGTCTTGGCGATGCTGCGGTTGTTGATCAGACGCCGGCAGAAGTTGGCGAACTTGTTGATGTTGACCTCACGATACGGGATGCTCTTGAGCATCGCGCCATCCTTCTTGTCGAGCGCCTCGCTGATGTAGAGCGCGGTGTCGTGCAAGAGGAGGAAGAGCCTGTTGAAGACGGACTCGAACTCGCCTGGCCGCGGCGCCGAGATCTGCTTGATGCTGCAGCTCGTCTTGCCTTGACGCACGATCTCGTAGCCCGGGAATTCCGCGATCACCTGCTGGATGACCTGGATGTATTCGGGCGTGGCGTATTGGATCTCGACTTCGCTGAAGCCACGCAAGTACGCAGCACAGATGCTGCGGCGCCTGAGCGTCTTCATGTCCGAGAGGTCAAGCGTCGTGGCCTTCACCGCGCTTCTCTCGCCTGCCAGGACGGTCATCTTGTCCGCCTCGGTGAACACTTCGAGTTCGTCCCCTTTCTTGATGCCGTTGCTGACCGACCATTCACGGGGCAGCGAGACAAGCTGGGTGCTGTCCCCGATCTGGATGACTTTACGCTTCATTTATAGAACCCCTCATACCTATGAAGTCGTTGAACGAATTATAGGACTGCGTCAAAACCTTGTCTCCCATTATATCCCCCTATGAAAATACAACACCAGCACCCCTAGTATAAGTATTTTCTGGATTTTTATAGATTTACGCCAAAATTATAATATTTATAAAATTTAAGGGAAATGTATATATCACTACCGACGCATGATAGCATACAGTGGAGAAGGTGGAGGTGGGGCAGATGGACGTACAAGAACACGAAGAGTTATCCGGTTTCAGCTACGACAAAGCTGCGGGCCGACACATCATCACAGACGCCGAGATGGAATCCGACGAGGACGACCGCCTCGAATCCGAACAGCCCTGGGAAGCAGGGTACACGGAAGGCGAGGAATGGGCGCTCGAGGAACAAACCAAGGAGGCGAGCTGGGATGAAGACTAAACTCTTCATCTCGGACGAAAAGGACCTGCGAGCATACGTCTCGCAGCTCCTGGACGAAGTGGAACAATGAAGCCACGCTGCGTCGCGTGCGGTTTTTCCATCATGAAGAGCGCCGAAGAGGACCCTTTCATGTGCCGCACCTGCGAACAGGAACAGAACGTCGAGCGCTACGCATGGCTCGACCGCAAGGTCTTCACTCACTGAATTGACAAGGTCCCGTCGTCCCGCAAGGGGCGGCGGGCTTTTTTATTCTCATCACGGTAACAAACACCAATCACGGAGGGCGCTGTTTGGCCGCCCTCCATGATATTTTTCAACGATCCCGTTTATTGTCGAAGTCGCTCGAATTCTTCTCTCGTGATCTCTATCTGCCGTAGAATCTCCAGTATCAATCCTTTGCCGAGGTCTTCATTGCCATGTACGGGAATCGTCGTCTTGCGACCATCTGCATGCACGTACCTGCAATGACTGCCTACTTGATGCACTTTGACAAAACCAAGTCTTTCAACCAATTTACAGAATTCTCTACCCGAAATAGGCACTAACTTCATACGTTGACTTCGACCTGTTGGACGGCCACGAACTTCATGCGTGCAGGCTCTTCTTTCTCCGCACCAAGGCATGCGTGGATCGCTTCCTTGATGCGCTCAAGCGCCTGCGCCACGGTTTTTCCCTGTGTCGCACAACCCTGCAAGTCAGGGACTTTTGCGACATACCAGCCGTCTTCATCCTGTTCTACCAAGACCGTGAAATTGTACGCCTTTCGTTTCATACTAAGACAGAAGCCGACGAGGTTTATAAAATTACCTCACCCATCGTTTCATCCGAGTGATTTCGCCTTCCCGAAATCAAGGACGTCGTCTTTCTCTTCATCGACGACGAACACGCGGCCGCGCATGACGTTGTTGCCCAAGAACGGTCCGAGAAATGAGCCACGCAACACGTCGACGCCCAACGTGAGCGGTCCGAACGATGGCTGAACGATCAATGTCTTGAAACGATAGTTTGTCACGAGGAAGCACTTGAACCGCTCGGCTTTAGCCTTGTCGTGCAGCGTGATGGTCGGGTGCTCATGGCCGATGATGATCGTCTTGATGCCAGTCAATGATTTCGGCTTCACGTCACCATGCACGATCAGGATGTCGCCGAGCTTCAACTCACCCACAACAGTGACTGACTTGTCCTTGGCGATCGGCCCGAGCATGACGTCATGGTTGCCCTTGACGATCACGACCTCGCGACCACCGCCACGCAGCACGTCGATGAGTCGTTTGACCTCGCGCCATTCCTGGTCGCTGATGCGACCGAACTCGTGCTTGAGGTCGCCGTTGAGCACCACGCGCTCGATGCCAGGACAGCGCGCGAGCACGGCCGTGACGCGACGCACGACCTCCTTGTAATGCTGGCGCGGCACGAGCACGCCCTCCCGCCGCATCGCGTCCTCGATGCCGATGTGAAGGTCGGCAAGGACCAGCGTCTTGTGCGCAGGGAGATGCAGCGCGAGCCCGCATGCACGGACGCCTTTCGAGAGTTCCATGAAGGCCTTAACGTTCGCGCGGTTTTTAATCCTTCACAAAGACTAGGTTGCACACGACAAATCCTTAAAAGAGCGACGAACATGGATACTATCATGAAAAAAGGTGTCATCGTCCTCCTCGCAGCATTGCTGCTCGTCGCTGGCGTGAGCGCATTCAGTTTCCGCACGCTCGACCAAGACCCGGTCGCATTCGACAACACATTCGATGCGGTCGTGGACTATTATGGCAGCAGCGAGGACACAACGGTGCGCGTCATGATCCCCGAACTCGACGTGTACGACAGCAGGGGCTCGTTCGGCGAGGATGACGACAAGCGCGCACACTTCATCATGGAATTGCCCGAGGGCACGCCGAGCGGCGAGTACCTGGTACGCTACACGATCAGCAACGACGACGAGACCATCCATAAGTACCGTCACATCATCGTGCCGTAGAACGTTCTTTTCTGAGGGCATCAAGAACAGACGCACTGGCTGCACTATCGCTTGCGCATCGCTGCGCGACGCTTGTTCCGCTTGAGGCCGCGCTCCTGCAGGACGTGCGCGAGGACAGGCAGCATGATCAAGATGCCGCCGATGAGCATCAAGCCCGCGTACTGCTCGAGCGGGCGTGCGAAGAACACGCCGACAGCAATGGCGACAAGCACCCTGCCGACAAGATGAAGCGTGAGTTTTCTGGAAGAAACATGCTGTAATTCCGTGTTATACCGCTGGGCAAACGACATCCACTGTCACCTCTTTCTACTGGACAACAGCCAGATAAAGTATTTAAATGCTTCGAAGGGCCCTGAGTGTATGCTCTTTGCCAAGTATAACGCCAGCCAGGTCGAGGAACTCATCCTGCAGGCAGA
>CAYHOF010000014.1:0-37877 GCA_964358315.1 uncultured Methanosarcinales archaeon | reverse complement strand
GAAATCCAGAGTGAAGGAGGCTACACCCTGAACCCAGGACAACGCCTGAACATGACAAGGAATGACACCATCTCACTGAACAACACGTTGGCAGGGGCGCGCTTCCACCACCTCAGTCATTCCTCGTCAGCGGCTGCCGAATTCAAACCCGCACTGATCACTAACAAGACGCGGGTCTACAACAGCACAGGCCACCTGTGGGCATCCGACGATAACTCCGCAGGGGCACCCCACTCCCTCACGATACAGACCCCTGATATCATTGTATACGACACGGAAACCATACCTGGCACCACAGCAGTCAATGAGACGATACAAGAGGAATACCTCAACGCACTGCGCGACAACGAGACCCTGCTCGTCAACACGAGCACAGTCAAGCGCTGGCTGATCAATATCACCAGCGTCTTCACATCGTCTGTCCACACGTCCAATGTCACCGCAATCACCAATTATAGCGCGTATGGTATCACATCAGACGCCCAAGTGGCGTTCACGGTGAACGTGACCAACCAAACAAGCACGTTCAATCTCACCTCCGAGAGTGTCATCGACGACACGACAAAGACCATCCGCCTCCCGTCACAACATCTCTCATCGTTCAGCGCCGAAGTGACCGCCGCCGATGACGTGCCTTCTGCGATCACGCTGAACTTCCCAGCAAACGCCACCAACGCCACGGTCACAAGCCACAACTTCACGTGGACAGCCACCGACAACCTCAATGATACCCTGCTCTGCAATCTGACGATTAACAGTATCGTCAATAGCAGCAGCATTTTCACCGCCAACGCAACACCCACCAACCTGACGGTCAGCAGCTTCATTGATGGAACACATCACTGGAACGTCACATGCTTCGATGGCATCAACACGAACACCAGTGAGACCCGAACGTTTGTCGTTGACACCAAAGGACCCGCGCTCGACAACCGCACCGAAGACCCCATCAGCGGCGTAGGCTACAGCGGAGGCAGAGTCTACAACTTCACCATCAACATCACTGACGAACTCAACGCCGTCAACAACGTCACCCTCGTGTTCAACAACATCACACACGTTGCAACCAAGATCAACAACCGCTACAACGTCACCATCACAGACCTACCAGCAGGAACGCACAACTACAGCTGGATCGCCAACGACACACTCGGGAATGTCAACACAACACCAACATTCCAATTCGTCGTCAACCAAGCCGCAAGCACGGTGAACTTGACACTCAACGGCACACAAAACAACATCACCATCTTCCAGGGCGGCGCCATCAATATCACCGCCAACCTCACCAACGGCAGCACCAGCACACTCGAATTCCTCATCAACAACCAAGCATACACGAGCGGCACCAGCCCCTTGAGCAACCTCACCAACTTCAGTAATACAGGCACCTTCAACATCACCGCACGCCATAATGCGACCCAAAATTTCAGTAGTACCAATGTGACCCATACCGTCAGTGTCCAAGACGCCACGCCGCCCGGCATCACCCTGAACTTCCCAGACAACAATATCACAACGACAAACACAAGCATCAACTTCACGTGGACAGCGATCAATGCGGAAGGCACACTCACGTGCAACCTCACAATAAACGGAACGACGAACCAGAGCAATGTGGTGACACTGAACAACACGCCAACCAACAGGTCAGTGAACGGCTTCATCGACAGCACATACACCTGGAACGTCACCTGCACCGACGGCATGAATTCCAATACCAGCGAAACGAGGAACTTCACTGTCGACAGCACACCCCCCGTGATCAGCGACATCCGCAATAAGAGCATCATCAACACGAGCGCAATCATCAGCTGGACGACCAACGAACTCGCGAATGGCAGTGTACGCCACGGCATGACCGACGCGCTCGAGAGCGAGACAGGCACAACAACGCTGAGCACAAGTCACACGTTCGAACTCACCGGGCTGATCAATGACACCATCTACTTCTACAACGTCACCTCGTGCGATGGGCTTGGACAGTGTAATACAACCGGACCCCGCACATTCCGCACATTGCGCAACAACGTCTCGGTCCAGGGAAGTGTCGGAGACGTCAACACGACGATATCGCTAGGATTGAGCATCAATGGAAGCACCGACGTGTACGGCCAGACATTTGTAGGCAACATGTCGGTGAACTTCACCAACGGCACAGAAACGATCATGCAGTTCGAGTACAACTTCTCGATAGCCCCGCTGCTCCTGCCGAACATCTCTATCGCGACGCAGGCGAATGACAGCACAACTGGCTCGATCGTCATCCGGGGCATAGACCTTGACGCGCACAACACGACAAAGACGGTCTTCCTCAACCACATCGATACGTCCGCAGACAGAGTGTGCATATTGGATGTCGAGAACGCAACCCTCACAGAGATCAGCGAGGGCTGCACCGACACCGACGAGGTATCACTGACATGCGACGGCACGCTCGTTGGAGCGTACAATTGCACGCTGACCGATGGACGTTACAGGGTGACTGGATTGCGACACACCGCCGTCAAAGAACGCGTTCCAGCAGCGGCAGCCGCACAGCCCTCAGGTGGCGGCGGTGGCCGCGGTCCCGCAGCAAATGTCTCACCCGCAATGCCCGCACCACCTGCGCCAGTACCGCCCCCAGACGCACCCCAAGGCGTGCCGCCCACACCACCAACCGTCGCGCCAGAAGGCGTGCCGCCCACATCACCAATACCACCAGTCGAAGAAGCCCCACACGTTCCTGCAACGCCCGCACCCGTGCCCGTCAAGCATTGGTGGCCGACGATAGTCACGATCATCGCGATAACCGCTGTTGTGGCAGGGCTAGCAGGGTACGGTCTCTCACGGCGTCCGCCCACAGGCATGAATGTAGATTACATAGAGCACCGCGTGCGCGATATACACCAGGGACTCAAACACCCACACATACCTCAACCCATCAAGACAAAAAAATTCTCCAGACTGCATCGCTTCCTATCACGACATCCGCCCGCACCCGCCATGAAGGTAGAATACATACAGCACCGTGTGCGAGAAATACGACAGGGACTGAAACACCGACCTGCCCCGCCGGTTGACACGAACATGGATGCCATCCAGCGCCGCTTGCAGAAACTGCAAAAAGAATTGAAACCAACACCAACGACGCCGGCGACGACCATCATGCAGCAGCCACCCCTGCAAGAGAAGCCGCAACCCTCGCCACGCAGCGTTGATGCACGCACACTGGATGACGTGCGGCGCCGCTTACGAGCGATGCAAGCTCGTTTGGGCAAACGATAGCACACAGTCTTCACTTCAGCGGGAAGGCTTTTAAGTGAACGATCGGTGGATGAACTCATGACCCAAGAAAACCCAACGTTTTCTGAGCACCAGCGCTCTGTTCCGTTTGCACTCAAACCCATCCCTCTTGGCGAAGAGTTGGAATGGAAAGATGTCATGGTGCAGCGCTATGCCAAAATTACAGACATAGCCACGTTCAAACGCTATTCACTCAGTTTCTTGCGCAAATCAGTGCGCGTCAACACACTCAAGACCACTGTGGATGCTGTGAAGAAATCCCTAGGAAAAGAATGGGACATGGTACAGGTCCCCTGGTGCAAGGAAGGGTTCTGGGTTCAGCATCGCGGGGGCCGGCTTGATATCGGCAACACGGTCGAGCACGCGCTCGGCCAGATCTACGTGCAGGAGGCGGCATCGATGATCCCTCCTGTCGTGCTTGATCCGCAACCAGGCGAGCTCGTGCTGGACTTGTGCGCAGCGCCTGGCAGCAAGACCACGCAGATCGCGCAGTACATGCAGAACAGGGGCGTCCTTGTCGCCAATGACATCACGGCGGACCGGCTCGCATCGCTTGGCATCAACTTGCAACGTTGTGGCGTCGTCAATGACATCATCACGCAGATGCATGGCATGCGCGACGTCCAGTTCGACCGCATCCTCCTTGACGCGCCGTGCTCAGGGACGGGAACGATCCGCAAGAGTCTCAAGACATTGCGGACATGGAGCATCAACGCAACGAGGAAGATGTGCACGGCGCAACGGCATCTCTTGCGGGACGTTTGGCCGATGCTCAAGAAAGGAGGGACGCTTGTGTACAGCACGTGCAGTCTCGAGCCTGAGGAAGACGAAGGGATGGTATCAGAATTCCTCGGACGAACGCCTGATGCCGACATCATACCTATCACGCTGGACATCAAGCATGGCCCGGGCATCACGTCGTGGGAAGGGGTGGACTACGATCCGCGCGTCAAGGACACGTTGCGCTTGTGGCCGCAGGACAACGACACGGAAGGGTTCTTCATCGCAAAGATCACAAAGGTGTCAAGAACCGCGGACTAAAGTACGCAGCGTGCTGACGGCACGCAATAAATCAGTGGCGGTTCTTGAGCACACGAAAATGTGCGTGCTATCTACGCGCTGAAGCAATAAAACGCCATGCGTTTTATGCTCACGAAAGCTTTGCTTTCGTTGAGCGCATAGGTTGCGCACGCAACATTTTCGTTGTCTGAACAAGAACAATACTGGCATCAGGGCGCTTTGACGAGGTTCGTCGGCGCATGCTTGAAGTACGCGCTGACGTTCTCGACGCTCGTGTCAAGGATGCGCTGCAATGCCTCGGCGGAATTGAACGCGTTGTGGGGCGTGATGATGACGTTGTCGTACTCGAGCAAGGTGTGCTGCTGGATGAGCGTCTTGAGGTTGACTTTTTCATAATTGCGCGCGAGCAATTGTTTCTCTTCCTTGATGCCGGTCTCCTCTTCGAGCACGTCAAGTCCGACGCCGCTGAAGATGCCGCCATCAAGCCCGCGCAGGATTGCTTCTGTCTCGATGAGGCCGCCGCGTGCGGTGTTGATGAGGACGCATCCTTTCTTGATCGTGTCGACATTGCCCAGGTTGATCATGTGGTGCGTGGTCGGAAGGTCGGGCGCGTGGAGCGTGATGACATCGGACTTCGCGAGCAGGCTCGCCAGGTCCTTCTCGTACGTGAAGCCCAGGTCCTTGGCAGCCTGGACGTTCGGCATGGCATCAAAGGCGATGACGTTCATGTCAAATCCTTTGGCGTACTTGATGGCGTTGCGGCCGATGCGGCCGGTGCCTATGACGCCGATGGTCTTGCCTCGCAGGTCGAAACCGCGCAATGCCGGTCCGGTCTCGAAGTTGCCCTTGCGCGTGCGCTCGATTGACGGGAGGACTTTGCGGGAGAGGCACAAGAGCAGCGCGAACGCGTGCTCGGCCACCGTGTTCTCGCCGTAGCTCGGGACGTTGGAGACCGTGATGGCGCGCTTGGCGCACTCCTTGAGGTCGATGTGGTCGAAGCCCGTGCTCATCGTGTTGATGTGCTTGAGGTTCGGTAGCTGGTCGAGGATTGCCTTGTCGATGCGTGAGAAGATGAAGACCGAGAGCACCTGCACGTCCTTGTGCTTCTTGACGTTCTCGGTGCTGAGACGGTCAGGCGAGAACGTGAGCGTCATGCCATTGATGAAGGCGCGATCAAGCCGTTGCAGCGCAGCGCGAAGATACTCTTCTTCCCACTGTTCCACCTCAAAGAACGACACGCTCGGCATCATCCATCCACAATGCGGAGCGTATAAAAAACTTCCGAGACTCTTCATCCACAACCATTCCGCAATGGTGACTAATGTTTTTATATGCTCGGACGGACTGTCGACGCATGGCAATCAGGGTGGCGATCAACGGGTTCGGACGTATCGGGCGGCAGATCCTGCAGGCAGGCATCAACGATCCGAACATCGAATGGGTCGCGGTCAACGACCTCACCGACACGCACACGCTCGCGCACCTCCTGAAGTATGACAGCGTCTTCGGTCCGTTCCCGGGCGAGGTGTCCCACACGGACGACAGCGTCATCGTGAACGGCAAGACCATCAAAGTGTTCAAGGAACTCGATCCTGCAAAGCTACCCTGGAAACAGCTCAACATCGACGTGGCGGTCGAGTCCACCGGGTTCTTCACCACGCGCGAGGGCGCCATGAAGCACATCAGCGCTGGCGCGAAGAAAGTGCTCATCAGCGCGCCTGCGAAGGACAACGATTTCACCATGGTCAAGGGCGTGAACGAGGACAAGTACGACAAGAACAAGCACCACATCGTCAGCAACGCCTCGTGCACGACCAACTGCCTCGCGCCCATGGTCAAGGTGCTCAACGATAATTTTGGCGTGGTGCGCGGCATCATGGTCACGACGCACGCATACACCGCAGACCAAAAACTCGTGGACTCGCCGCACAAGGACCTACGCAGGGCGCGCTCGGCGGCGGTCAACATTATTCCGACGACGACAGGCGCCGCGAAGGCGGTGGCCGAGGCCATTCCCGAACTCAAGGGCAAGCTGGACGGTTTTGCCTGGCGCGTCCCGGTGCCGGATGGGAGCATCGTGAATTTCACGTGCGACGTCAAGAAAGAAGCCACGATCGAGAAGATCAACTGGCTCTTTGGCGAAGTGTCCAAATACCACATGAAGGGCGTGCTGCGCTACACCGAGGACCCTATCGTGAGCAGGGACATCATCCATGACCCGCACAGCTGCATCTTCGACGCGCTCTCGACGAAAGTGATCGGCGGCACCATGGTCAGCGTGACCGGCTGGTACGACAACGAGTGGGGCTATTCAAACCGCATGGTGGATGCCATCAAGCATCTCATGAAATGAACGTCGTCTACATGTGCCCGAAAAAGGACAAGCAAGACCATCATCCTGGCACGTGCGCGACCCACAAGATGGACATGGAGAAGGTGTGTGCGCACTGCCACGAGAAACCATCCGAGTGCATCTGTAACTAGATTTTTATAGACAAAAACTATTGGTATCATGATGTTCCGTACGCTGGATGACCTGCACGTCAAGGGCAAACGCATCCTGGTACGTGTCGATTTCAACGTCCCTCTGACGAAGACAGGCTCTGTCGCTGACGACAACCGGATCAGGGCATCGCTGCCAACCATCCGTTTCCTTCTTGCCAAGGGCGCGACCGTCATCCTTGTGACGCATCTCGGACGGCCCAAGGGCGTGGACGATGCGCTGAGGCTCAATGCGGTGGGCAAACGGCTCTCACGCCTGCTCAAACGCGACGTCATCAAGCTCGACGACACCGTCGGCCATGATGTCGAAGAGCGCGTGCATGCGGCACGCAAGGGCTCCGTCATCCTGCTCGAGAACGCGCGTTTCTATGCTGAAGAGGAGAAGAACGATGCGGGGTTTGCCAAGGCGCTCTCACGCCTCGCAGACGTCTATGTCAATGACGCGTTCGGCACATGCCATCGCGCGCACGCATCGGTGCATGGCGTCACGCGGTTCCTGCCGAGCGCCGCAGGGTTGCTGCTCGAGAAGGAGATTGACGCCCTCGATGCGGTGCTGACACGACCGAAACATCCTTTCATCGCCATCATGGGTGGCGCGAAGGTGTCGGACAAGATCGGCGTCATCACGAACCTCATGAAGCGCGCGGACGCAATCCTCATCGGCGGCGCCATGATGTTCACGTTCGAGAAATCGGTCGACAGGCAGATCGGGACGAGCCTTGTCGAGAACGACAAACTGAACTTGGCACACGACCTGCTCAAGAAAGGGCATGAGAAACTGGTGCTGCCCGTGGACACTGTAGTGGCAAGATCCATCGACGACGTGAAGGGTGCGAAGGTCGTCCCGATCGAACGGATGCCGCAGGATATGAAGGGCCTTGATATCGGGCCTGAGACAGTGGCAATCTACAGCGAGATGCTGCACCGAGCGCGCACGATCGTGTGGAACGGCCCGATGGGCGTTTTCGAAGTGCCGCGCTTTGCCAAAGGAACGATCGGGATCGCGAAGGCCGTTGCTGCGAGCAAAGGCATGACCGTGGTCGGGGGCGGCGAGACCGCCGAAGCAGTCCGCAACGCAGGCGTGGAACGACGCATCACCCATATCTCGACAGGCGGCGGCGCTTCATTGGAATACCTGGAAGGCAAGAAGCTCCCGGGCATCGACGCGCTCGAGCGCAACAGACGAATGTTCAAACGAGCGTGATGGTCACGCCGAGCTCGCGTGCTGCTTTGATGAATTCTTGATCGTAGGATGCAAGGTCCACGCGTCCCATCTTGGCGCCGGCCTCTGCGAGTTCGTCTTGGAGCCGTTTGATGGTCTCGTCGTTGCCTTCTGCTTCCCGCCGGAGCAGCGCCAACTTTTCGACGACGCCTGTGGCGCTGATCTGCGAGAGCAGCGCGCGTTCTTGTTCACGTGCACGTACAAGATCTTGACGTGCCGTATCGATCCATTGTGCGCTCACCAAGGTGCATGCATGCAGCACTTTCTCCCGTTTCTTGTCCTTGAGTTCGATCGTGCCTTTTTCAACTGAGTGCCGGATGTCTGCGATGACGTCGAGGAGGACAGGACCGCGTTCCATGATGACCTCAAGCGGCGATGCGTCAAGCAGAGCGATGAATTTGGCGTGGGGACTGATGCGGGCGTAGCGCGGGAGCGCGTCGTTGAGGTCCTGCAGGACGGTCACGATCCTGGTCTTGATCGCGCGGAACTCGTCCTGCGTCGCGATGAGTTTGTCCCGGAGCGTCATCACCGCGGCATGGTCCGGGCTTGCCTCCGTCGTCCTGATGTTGTCGTTCAAGGTGACGCGCCGTTGCGTGGCGAGCGTGACCTGTCCCTCAAGCGCGGCACGGGATCCCTCGAGGGCCCGCGTTTTCTTCGCAGTGTCATCGCGCGCATCAAGCATCGTTGTGAGACGGGCGATGATACTCAATGACTGGGCCTCGCGTTGTCCCTCGAGTGTTTTGCAAAGGCCTTCGAGCGCCGCAAGCGACCGCTGCACCGCGCGCACGTCTGCCTCGAAGAACTCGTTGAGGATGCTCGAGGGCCGCCCGATGCCTTTGACAAGCACCGCCGATTCCTTGTTCCAGTGCTCGATGAACGAAGGGATTTCGTCGGCGCCCGAGGGCGGTTCGAGCGTCTCGATGAATGTGCTGACACGGCGCAGGAATTCACGACGGTTGCCTTCCATGAACTGCTTGTGCTTCTCAGGGACCTTCTGGTTCGATAATTCTGCATTCGTGAGCGTGTCGATGGCATCCTGTGATCCACGCACTGCCCGTTTCCACTCAGGCAGCCAGTCGTTGAGCGCTGCCGCAATCGCATCCTGGCGTCGCCGTCGCTCGGCATCAAGCCATCCACGCAGTTCATCGCGTGTAAGCGTGGCAGTCACAGGTTCGGGTGGCGTTCTGAAGAGACGTCGGAGGAATTCTAACATGGACGCTTGCGCGAAACGTTCTTATATATTGGTTGCGAACGATGCGTTGATGAAAGCCGAAGGGGAGAAGAAGCGGTTGCAGCGCCAGGCCACCACCCGTATCGAAACCCTCTTCGCACAGATCCGCACACTCAAGCCATTCAACCAGGAAGTGGCCGACAGGTACCTGCGGCTGGTGTGGCAATTGTCCACCAAGCACAAGATACGGTTGGCGTCAGCCAATAAACGCTCGTTCTGCAGGAAATGCAAGAGCTACTGGCGTCCCGGCAAGACCGTGCGCGTACGGGTCCAGAAAAGCCGGATAATCTACACGTGTCTGGTCTGCGGTGCGATCCGCAGGATTCATCTTCATTCTTAGGCAGCAGACGGTGTGTCAAGGAACACAGTCACCGTTAAATAATTAAACAGATAGTACTTTTTAGCTCGTTATGAAGAAGAGATAAGGTAAACAATATAACAACAATACCTTTATTAACCCTTAATGTTATGTTACTTAACATTGAGGCGAACTGTTTGCAAACACCTGATCAGTCACCCGTAGGGTTCAAGCGAAGCGTCATCTTCACCTACGCTATTTCTCATCTCGCCCAGAAGGACAAGGTCCGTTTCTACTATGCACTCAAAGGCCGGGATGGCAAGAGTGGCATCACCAAACGCCTCCGTATCGAGCAGCTCGCGAAGACCGCGCTGCTCGTGCATGACGCCGACGCGCAACAAGTCCGCGACTTCCTGAACTACTGGAAGTGTTCCTTCAAGGAAAAGGAGGTGTGGACGCGTGACTAGACTCCCTGCGTACGCACCATGGCTGGCGCTCATCGTCCTGCTGACAGCGGCAGTGCTGGTCGGGACAAACATGACTGGCTCCACATCGTCATTGGTGCACAGCATCACCGGCGCGCAAGTCGCGATCGACGGCGTCACCACTGAAACACCAACAGGCACACGCACAACCAGTCCCTCACCAAGCGAACCTGTCGCGCAGGAGACCGACGTCGTAGCGCCCACACAAGAGCGGCCGCAAGCACCTGACACTGCGTTACGCGCGGTAGGTACTGTGGACGCGTGCACCACGCTCAACGAGAGCGACACGTACACGCTCACCAACGACATCAACGGGACCGGGAACTGCCTCTTCCTCAACAACAACTCGATCACGGTCGATTGTGCCGGCTTCGAGATCAATTACTCGCAAGGCGTCGCGGGTCATGGCATAGTGTCGAATTTCAGCAACATCACTATCATGAACTGCAACATTGTCAACGTCCCGCAGACCAAGGCGCATGGCATCAACCTCACGATCTCGAACAACAGTTTCGTCATCAACAACAACATCACGATCGACGGCAGCACGACCGTCGGCGTGTTCCTTGACAGGGTGCACAACACGAGCGTGCGGGGCAACAGCATCAACTCGACAGGCACGGGCACCAACCGCTACGGCGTGCAGATCGCCGCGACCACGACAAAAGCGGCGCACAACAACATCAGCGACAACATCATCTTCACCAACGGCACCACGACGAACTTCGGCATCTACATGCTCGATAACGTCCACAACACGACTGTGGGAAACAACTCGATCAGCACGCGAGGCACTGGTGCCGACAACCGCGGGATCGTCCTCAACGGCAATGCCGCAGGATCCGCCATGACCGGCAATATCATCGCGAACAACAACATCAGCACGAACGGCACCACGACCAATTACGGCATCGAGCTGTTCAATGGCGCCAAGAACAACACCATCATCAACAACACCATACGGACAAGAGGCACAAGCTCGAACCACGGCATACTCCTGGATGTCACGAACAACAACCAAGTGCGTGACAACATCATCCAGACGAATGGCACGTCGTCGAACAACGGCATCCGTATCGAAGGGACCTCGCGTAACAACAGCATCATCAACAATTCCATCCTCGTGACAGGGACATCAAGCGGCAACATCGGTCTCTACATGACGGACGTAGGCGCGACCGTGTTCGTGCTCGAGACGGTGGTGGCTGACAACAGGATCGTGGCAATCACCACCTCCACAACCGATGGTATGGTGACTGAAGCGTTGGTGAGGAACACGACGATCGCGAACAACACCATATATGCGGTCTCACGGACAAGTGGTGCGGAAGCGCTGGACATGGACACGAGCGGCCTTGCCAACACCGTTGTCTCGAATAACATCATCCAGGCGATGGGCGCATCTGCCTCACGTGGCATCATCCTTCGCGGTGAGGGCAACAATGTCACGTTGATGAACAACACTGCATCGTCGAACACGACGAGCGGCACGAATTACGGCGTCTACCTGACGAGCGCGATCAACTATACGTTGATAGGAAACACGATCAACATGAGCGGCGCTGCCGTGACGAGCATCGGCGTCTTCACCGACGGCATCACCCGCAACAACACGATCGTCAACAATTCGATATATACAGCCAGTACATCGGCGAACAACCACGGCATCAGCCTGACCGGCACAACGGTCAGCAACTACGTTGGTGGCAACATCATCCGCACGAACGGCACGCAGAACAACCCAGGCATAGCGCTCGCGTCCGGCACGCACAACAACACATTCGAGCTCAACAACATCACGACAGAAGGCGCCACGAGTTACGGCGTCTCCATCCTAGCAAGCAACGGCAGCGTGTTCAGGAACACGACGATCGGCAACGCGGCGGATTGGTTGTTCTTCGGAACGAACACAAACAACACGTTCAACAACACATTGCTCGTGACCGGTAACAACAGCGTCCTGTTCTTCCGCGTGAACGCGACAGGACAGTCTAACGTGACGCACAGCATCATCAACCAGACACGTAATGCAACATTCGTCAACAGCAGGTCGCTGCCAGTCCTCAACGTCACAGGCCGCATCACGATGCGCGAGGTGCAGACCGACTCGCCCGCGCTTTTCGCCGACTTCGACGACGACGGCTCTGTCGAGGATTGCCCTGGCAGCGTGTGCACGACCGTGAGCTTCGATGCCGCGCAGGACACGCTCATCTTCGATGTGACGCACTTCACCACGTATACGACCGACGACACGACCAAAGGCCAGGGCATACTGCAGTGCAGCGTGGTTTCGGGCAGCAAGAACCTCTCCGCCGACATCAATGCCACCGGCGACTGCATCACGATCGACCAGGATAATGTTGTCCTCGACTGCCAGCACCACACCATCAATTATTCACAGACAGGCGTCGGCAACGGCATCATCGCGACAAATCTCACCAATATCACAATCCAAAACTGCGACCTCGTGAACGTCGAACGGTCGGGTTCCCACGCGATCAACTTCACCCAAATCAAGAACAGCACAGTCATCAACAACACCATGACCGTGCGCGGCACGTTCTCTGCAGGCATCCGGTTGGATAACACGACGAACACGTTGATCACGAACAACACTATCAACGTCACGGGCGCAACCGCGAACAAGTACGGCGTCCATCTGTTCAGGGGCGCCACCAACAACACGATAGCAAACAACACGATCGTGGCAAACGGCACGTCACAGAACAACGGCATCAGGCTTGAAGGCAACGCATACAACAACACCGTCATCACCAATTTCATCCTCACCTCAGGCACGAGCACGGACAATCACGGCATCCAGATCAACGCGACAAGTTCAGGAAACCTCATCACAGGCAATATCATCAACACGTCAAGCGCTGGATCGAACGCACACGGCATCCAACTAGAAGGCGGCGCAGCCAACACCACAGTCCTCAACAACAACATCAGCACAGGCATCACGAGCAGCAACTACGGCATCCATCTCAACGGCGAATCCGGCAGGATCGTCACGGACAACCTCGTGCAGCAGAACGTGATCCGCACAAGCGGCAGCGGCGCGAGCAATGTCGGCATACTGCTGGAATCGCTCGTCTACAACAACACAGTTCGGAACAACACCATCAACACCACAGGATCATCGACCGATCACGGCATCTACCTCTTCAACGTCGTATCGGGCAACACTGTTGTCGACAACGTCATCAACGTGAACAGCAGCGGCGCGTCAAATGGTATCAGGATCGAGACCAGCGCACAGAACAACACTATCGCGAACAACACCATGCACACGCGGGGTGCGTCCGCAAACCGAGGCATGGTTCTCATCACGTCCGCGAACCGCAACGTCATTGACAGCAACATCATACGCTCCAATGGCTCGAGCAGCTCCAACGAGGGGATCCTGCTCTCCAGCGCCAGCTTCAACACAGTGACGAACAACAGCATCACGACGAATGGCGCTTCAAGCAGCAACCACGGCATCTCGGTGACGAGCTCAGGAGCAAACGTGCTACATGGCAACACTATCTACACGAACGGCACAAGCAGCAACGAAGGGATGGATTTCACGACGAACTCCCATAATACCACAATCACGAACAACACCATCGTCACGTCCGGGAGGACGTCAGGAGCCAATGACGGCATCAAGTTCTCGGCGTCTGTCAACGCGAGCGTCAGCGGTAATTCTATCACGACCAATGGGCCCACTGCCAGCCAAGGCATTGAGATCACTAATTTTGCAGGCAACACGACCATCGTCAACAATACCATCATGACAAGAGGGCAGACTTCCGACAACGTGGGAATCTACCTTGCCAACACAGTCCACAATTTCATCGAACACAACACGATCGAGACGCGAGGCACAAGCGGCAACTATCCTATCCACCTTGACAGTGTCGCCAATGATAACACGGTGACGAACAACACCCTCATGGCGTTGGGCAACACCTCCGACAATAGTGGCATTGTCCTCGACACCGCGCACAGGAACATGGTGAAAGACAACACGATCCAGACCAACGGCACAACGCTCAATGTCGGGATCAGCATCACGAACAGCCAAAACAACACGTTCGCCAACAACACAATCCAGACAATGGGCAATTCGACGAACAACTACGGCATCACCCTCATCTCCGCCAACGCACCCAGGACGATCAACAACGTGTTCGTGAACAACATCATCCGCACCAACGGCACAAGGAGCAATCACGGCGTCTACATCCAGCCCACCGCCAACAACAGGAACAATTTCACCGACACAAACATCTCGACGGTCGGCAACAGCAGCTATGCCATCTACATCGACACGGCCAACGAGACAGTCTTCAATAACACGCTCATCTACAACGCGAGTGCATGGATCTTCACCAACACGAACACGAACAACACCATGTTCAATACATCCTTCATCGTTGGAACCACCACAGCACGCTACGACAGGATCAACTTCACGAACGTCGATGGACGCCAGGACGTGAACCGCACGCGCTTCAACCTCACGTCGAGTGTCGTGTCGCTCAATGGCACCAATATCACTTCGCTCAACACCACCGCACAGATCACGTTCGGCGGCCTCTCGTTCACCACGGCACAGGCCATCTATGACCCGGAGAATGACGACACCTTCACCGCATGCCCCTCGAACATATGCGCGTTCCAGTCATACGTCGGCGGCACGTTCACGTTCAACGTGAGCCATTTCACCGCGTTCAGTGTGCAGGAATCGACCGAGCTCACTGCCTGCGGGACAATGGACCATAACGTGACGATGACGCAGGACCTTAACGCTACGGGGGATTGCGTCACGATCACCGCAAGCAACGTGGTCCTCAATTGCGACCATTTCCAGATCAACTACTCGCAAGGTGCGAACGGCCACGGCATCGTCGCGGCCGGGCGCAACAATATCACCATCGTCAACTGCACCATCGTGACCGCCGCAGACACCGTGAACATATCGCACGCCATCAACTTCACGGACGTGAACAACAGCAGGATCGTCGACGTCAATATCACAGGGCTAGGCAACAGCTCCTATGGCATCCTTATATCGAGCGGCATAAACAACACCGTCAACAAGACTCTGATCGTCACAAGCGGCACGGGCGGATCGAAGCATGGCATCAGGATACTTGGCGGCATGAACAACACGATTGTCAACAACACCATCCGTGCACAAGGGTCTGAAGGCAACAACACAGGGATACTTTGCGACAGTATCTGCACTGGCAACATGCTGCTGAACAACGTCATCAGCACCAACGGCACGACCGGTAACAGCGGCATCGAGCTGTTGAGATCGACCAACAACACAGTGGACGGGAACAGGATCAACACGAACGGGACGTCAGGTAACGTCGGGATCCGTGTGGCGACGAACGGACTGTTCAACGTGCTCACGAACAATACTGTTGCCACGCAAGGGGACAATAGCGAGGGCATCCTGCTCTTGACTGCCATACACAATACTACTGTCAGGATGAATGACGTCCACACCAACGGGTCGAGCACCCACGGCATCCGTCTCGGCGATCTGGCGACGTTCAACAACATCGTGAACAATTCGTTCGAGGTCAGAGGAATTACCGGAGATTTTGGCATTTATGGCGCAAGCACGGTCCTCAACAACACCATCGCCAACAACACCGTGTCGGTGCAAGTCACCAGCGTGGCTGATGGCATCAGACTGGACAGCACAGGCAGCGGCAACGTCATCATCGGCAATCGTATCGTCGTGAACGGGAGCCAGACCGCAGGCATCAGACTCTTCACCAACATGGACAACAACAGCGTGACCGACAATGTGATCTACGCGCAAGGGAACACGGCATCGAATTATGGACTCGTGTTGTCCACTGTGGCAAACACGAATAGCATAACAAGAAACACCATCAACGTCAGCGGCCCGACCAACAGTTATGGCGTATACATCGCAGCCGGCAACAATAACACTTTCCTTGACAACAACATCACGGTGAGCGGGTCCTCGAGCTATGCGCTGAGGATCGAGAGCGGCAACGATTCGACGTTCAACAACACCATCCTGAGTATGCCTTCTGGATGGATATTCACGTTTGACAACACGAACAATAGTTTCGTGAACACATCGTTCATAGGTCGCAACAGCAGCGTGCGGATCACAGGCCGGGTGAACGCCACAACGGCGTTCGATGTAGGCACCACAACGCTCAACCTCAGCTATAACGGCGCGTTCCTCAACGCGTCGAACCTGTCGTTCATGAACGCGAGCGCGCGCATCACGTTCCTGAACATAACCGTGACGACGCCGCAGGCTATCGTCGACATCGACGACGACGGGACGTTCGAGACGTGCGATGCATCGGTGTGCACCGACCAGACCGATGTGGGGACGACGTTCTCCTTCACCGTGGCGCACTGGACGAATTACAGCTCGCAGCAGACCCCTCCCCCTGGCTGCGGCGTGCTCAACAGCGACCGCACGCTCGCCAACGACGTCAATAGCACCAGCAATTGCTTCACGATAAACGCCAGCAACATCGTCCTTGATTGTGACGGCTTCACGATCAATTACTCGCAGGGTCGCAACGGTCACGCAGTGGTCGCCAACGCGACGAACAACCTGACCATCAAGAACTGCGAGATCGTCAACGAATACGCCGTCGTGAACAACTCCTACGCGCTGAATTTCACCAACACCAACAACAGCCTGGTGCTCAACAACAACATCACCGTGGTCGGCAACTCCTCGGGTGGCGTGTTGATGACATTCTCCGTGAACAACACGATCCGCAACAACAGCATCACGACGACAGGAGCGGGCGCGTTCAAGGTCGGGGTGACGATCGCGTACAACGCGCGCAACAACACAGTCATCAATAATTCTATCAGGATCGCCGGCGACAACACCCGCAACTACGGCATCAACGTCACGCAGAACTCCAACGGCACGCTGCTGGCAGACAACAGGATCGTGACGAACGGCAACACGAGGAGCTACGGCATCCTGCTCGAGTTCGGCGGCAACAACGTCATCGCGAACAGCACGATCAGCACGAACGGCAGCGCAGACCGCAACTACGGCATCCTCTTCACGCAGGACGCGGATGACGTGGTCACGCGCAACACCATCATGACCAACGGCACGCGCCTCAATGTCGGCATCTTCCCCTTCGGAAGGGGCGGCAACACGTTCTCGAGCAACATCATCGCGACCGCGGGCACGGCGGACGACAACGTAGGCATCGTCCTGTTCACCGTCATCAACAGCATCGTGCGCGACAACCGCATCAACAGCACCGGCACGCAGGACAATGAAGGCATCTTGCTGCAGGACGGCAGCAACGGCAACCTCGTGACCAACAACACCATCAGGACCCAAGGGCAATCCGACCTCAACCACGGCATCCAGGTCTACTTCAGCAGCTCGGGCAACAGCAACAACATCATCAGTGCCAACGTCATCACCACCAACGGCACCACACTCAATACCGGCATCCACCTCGACACCGGATCGTACAACACCACGATCGCCAACAACACCATCACCACACGCGGCACGCAGGGAAACAACCACGGCATCTTCATCAACGGCACAGGGTCCGGCGTCGTCGTGCGCAACAACACGATCAGCACCAACGGCACGAACGACAACCATGGCGTCGTGATTGCAGGCCATGCTGACAACGCATCTGTGCAGAACACCAATATCTCCACGAGAGGCATCGGGAGCTACGGCATCTTCATCCAGACATCCAACGGATCGACATTCAACAACACGCTGCTCTCCAATCCCACGCAATGGTTGTTCACGGACGCCACGACGAACGTGACACTCTTCAACACGTCGTTCGTCGCGCTCAACACAACGCTCAGATTCGCAGGCGCCATGATCGCGAACAACTCGTTCAACGTGACCCGGACGACACTCGCCCTCAGCCACAACGCAGCGTTCCTCAACGCAAGCAACCTCTCGTTCATGAACACGAGCGCGAATATCACGTTCCGCGACATAACGGTCACAGCGCCAGCCGCAACCGTCGACATCGACGATGACGGCACATTCGAGGAGTGCGACGAGAGCGTCTGCAGCAACCAACTCCTCAGCGGCACGACGTTCACGTTCGACATTACGCACTTCACCAATTACAGCACACAGCCCGGCAGCGCGTGCGGGGTTTTCAACGAGAACATAACGCTCGCCAACAACGTCAACAGCACAGGGACGTGTTTCACGCTCAATGCGAGCAACATCGTGCTCGACTGCGCTGGTTTCACGATCAACTATTCCCAAGCAGGCAGCAACCATGCTGTCGTGGCCAACAACACGAACAACCTTACCATCATGAACTGCAATTTCGCGAATGTCGCGCAGACAGCGGCGCATGCCATCAACCTCACCAACGTCAATAACACGATCATCACCAACAACAACTTCACCGTGGCCGGCTCAGGCTCGATCGGGATCCTCTTGCAGAACCTCACCAACGCCACCGTCACGAACAACCGCATCGTGACCAACGGCACCGGCGGCTCGAAGCACGGTATCGCGCTGCGCAAAGTGACCAACAGCACGATAGCGAACAACACCATACACACGGAGGGCAGCTCGTCGTTCAACGTCGGCATCGACATGGAACGCGAAGTCAAGGGAGTGACTGTGGTCGGCAACAACATCACGACGCAAGGCACGACCAACAATTATGGCATCACGCTCTATTATGACTCCAGCAACAACACGATCACGCGCAACACGATCGTGACGAACGGCACCAGCACGAACATCGGCATCGACAATTGGGGCTCCTCGAACAACAACACGATCCGTGACAACGACATCCTGGCGCGCGGCACGGGGTCGTTCAACAGCGGCGTCGCGCTGCAGAACGGCTCGATCGGCGTGCTGCTCGTGCAGAACAGGATCAACACGAGCGGCGGTAGTTCGAGCTACGGCATCGACCTCTTCGACCGCTCGCACAACCACACTGTCGCCAACAACACGATCCGCACGAACGGGACGTCCCACAATCATGGCATCGTGCTCGAGACGAACGCGAGCACCAACCTGGTCAGCCACAACACCATCTACACCAACGGCACGCACAGCAACGACGGCATCGCGCTGTGGGCACGCGCCAACAACAACACGTTCGTCGGCAACACCATCACGACAACAGGCAACAACAGCTTCGCCATCCACTTGAATGATGCGAACGGCTCGGTCTTCAATAACACCGTGCTCTCCAACCCTGCACAGTGGTTGTTCATCAACAGGACCACGAGCAACACGACGCTACGGAACACCTCGTTCGTAGGTCAGGATGCGACCGTGCGTATCGAGGGCGCGCGCACTCCCCAAGGGACGTTCAACGTGACGCGACGCGTCCTCAACCCAGGCTTCAACGCGGCGTTCCTCAACAGTTCGAACATCTCGTTCCTCAACACGAGCGCCAACATCACGTTCACCGGCATCACGTTCACCGACCCGCAACCGATCGTGGATGTCAATGATAACGGCACGTTTGTGGAGTGCAACGCCACGCGGTGCACAGAAACAGGCTTCAGCAGCGGGAGATTCACGTTCAATGTTGCGCACTTCACCAACTACAGCTCGCGCGAGACGCCAAGCACGACGACACCCTCGACGCCATCGGCCGGAGGAGGTGCGGGAGGCGGTGGAGGAGGTGGCGGACCGCGCAGCGACGAATTCTTCCCGCTCCCGTTGCCCTTCGAGATTCCCCTGTTCCCGCAACAACCGTTGGCGCCCGCGCTCGTCACGTCTAGCGTCCTCGAGGCACCCGCGCCAGCTGCCGTCCGCTTCACCAGCTATCCAGAACAAGGCGCCATCCTTGAAGGGACAAGCGCGGCGATAGGCGCGCCTGACGTCTCGTGCGCGGCATTCAACACGCTCACGACACCGACGCTCACGATCGACAAGGCGGCAATCGGACGTTCAGCAGTGTTGCCTGGCTTCGAGCTCGCGGCGCAACCGTTCGCAATGCGGTGCGCGGGCGACGATCTCGACGTGACCGTTGACGTGCCAGAACGATACCAGGAACTGCGCGTGCTGCGCTGCAGGGACGGCACGTGCGCACCAGTGGATGCGCTCCAGAGCAGGGATGCGCTCGTGTGCGGCGGCATGACGATCAGCGACGCGAGCGCACAAGCGCGCTTGGTGCGGACGCCTTCGCTCGTGCGGTCCACCGCCATCAGCACGATAGAAAAAGCGATTCCGCCCCCGGGCGACACGATAGAGAACGCGGGGACGAGCGTCACGTTCAGGGGCGTGAGCGCGCCCTTCAGGGCGTCGCTCGCCGCGCCGACAGAAGCAGTGCTGCAGCCCGCGAACCCCACAGTGAGCATCGTGGGGTCGCCGATGGAACTGCGCACGATCGACGTGCCGCCGGACGTCATGATCACGCTCACCGTGCGCGTCCCTGCGAACCTGAGTGTGGAAGGGCTCACGCTCAACCTCGCGCAATGGTACAACGGATCATGGCATGTCCTCGATGCTGCCCGCGACGGACCGACGATGAGCGTCACCGCGCGCTGGGAAAGCGGCGGCTCGGTCTTCGCGCTGCTCGCGGGCGAGTGCACCACGTGCGGGAAAGCCGCGCTGCGGCAGCACTACAGCGCACCTGGCGCACAGGACATGATAGTGTTCGTCCATGGCCTGTTCAGCGACCAGGCATCATTCCTGCCGCTCATCAGGGAGATCAGCTTCACAAAGCAGCAGGTCGCGTTGTACACCTTCACATATCCGTTCAACCAGTCGCTCGAACTTTCCGCTGTCCAGCTCGCGAACGCTATCGAGGAGGCCCACACGCAGTACAAGCGAATCACCATCGTTGGTCATAGTGCGGGGGGCATCGTGACCCAATTGGCGTTGCGCCACGCCATGTTCGCGCGGGAAAAGGACAGCGGCACGTTCGCCATGCTGCCCAAACTCCACAAGGTCGTGCTGGAAGGGGCACCGAATGAAGGGATCCTGCCTGGAATGACGCTCGTAAGCACCGCACAAACACTCGTCAACACGCACACCGCCACACCTGTGTTGAGCGTCGACAACAGGGTCGTGCGCGATGTCGTCGACCCGCCGCGGATCCAGAGGATCCCGGGTATCGACTACGTCGTGCTCGCAGGAGCACGGAACTATGAGGGCGCTGCCACAGGATCTGATGGTGTCGTGAGCATCGAGAGCGCTCGCCAGGTGGGCGATGCCCCTCTCGCGACAATGTGCGAGGACTATCTCGAACTCCCGCTCACCCACACCGCGATCGTCGACGACGAACTCGCGATGCGCACACTGCTGCGCGTGCTCCTCGATGCGCAAGGGACGCCAGGGCATGAGCAGCACGTGCAGATCCGCGTGACATCATGCGACGCGTCCGACACCTATGTGGTGCTAGGGAAGCGCATGCCTGCGCAGAAGGCGCCGCAACCGCTCCAGTGCGGCTGCGGCAACGGCTTCTGCGGCCTGGACGAGACACGCCAGTCCTGCCCCATCGACTGCGCGAACATCCTGACGCTCGAGAACGCCATCTCGGCATCACCGTGGGTAGAAGGCGGACTGCTCGCGCTCACCGCGCTCGCCATCCTCTTCGGTCCGTTGCTCAGCGTCCTCGTCGCCCGCAGGCCATTGCGAGCGCCCGTGCGCGCCACTGCAGCGCTCTTGTTCATGACAGGCGCCCTTGATATCGGGGCGTTCGCGATCGTCGGGGCCACGCACATCGTCACGTTCGCGCTCATCGCCATCGAGGCGGCAATCCTTGCGGTCTTGTTGCGCGCAGGAAGATCGCTGCCGCTCGACAAGTACGACGTCGTCGGCCACGAACAGTTCATGGTGCGTCCTACGATCCAGGACGTGCGCGAGAAGGTCAGGATGCTGATGCGCGCGCCACGACGGCTTGCCGCCAGGGAAATCAAGGAACACAAGGACATCCGCAGCGCAGAGCGGACGTTGCGCGCCATCGAGGCGACAGAGAGCAAGGCGGAGCAAAGCGACATGCAGGACGTGCGCACACGCCTTGAGGCCATCCGTCGCAAGCTCAGACGACAAAAGAGATAAAGCACATGATATATAACAAGACCATGAAAGAGACGTTCAACATCATCCTGCTTGTTATGATGATAGTGCTACTGCATGCGTGCAGTCCACCGCAGGGTGTCGACGTGCCTTTGCCTGCCACCCCTGATAACAACGCGTTCACGCTCGAGCGCGGGAGCGAGAAAGGCATCCTGCTACTACACGGCCTCACGGCAACGCCCTGGGAGGTTCGGGCGCTCGCTACCTATCTCGCCGACCACAACGTGACCGTGGTCGCCCCGCTGCTGCCAGGCCATGGCACAACCGCAGCAGACCTCAACACCAAGCGTTGGGAGGAGTGGTATGCCGCGGCGAACGACAGCCTCCGCGACTTGCGTCCACGCGTGAAGAAGCTCTACGTGGGCGGCGTGTCGACCGGCGCCGATCTTGCGGTGCTTCTCGCGGCAGAACACGAGCTTGATGGCGTCATCCTCATCGCGACGCCCATCGAGCTGCAGGACGGCAGGGCGCAGTTTGCGTCCGTCTACAAATACCTGCTTCCTTACGCGCCTTCCAAGAACGTCGGCGACGAGATAGGACATTATTACGATTATTTCCCCTCGAATGCCGTGGCAGAGCTCGTCTCGCTCATCGGCAAGGTCAAGACCGCGCTGCCGCGCGTCAGCGAGCCCGCGCTCATCCTGCAGTCCATCCACGACAAGACGGTCAAGCCGCAGAGCGCGAACTTCGTCTATGCGCACCTGGGTTCCGCGCGGAAAGAATGGCTGCTGTACGGCAACGCGACGCACGTGCTCGTGAAGGAAAAAGATGCGCCTGACATCGTGTTCACATCCGTGGACGACTTCATCACGCAGAACTAGCGCTTGATGTGCTCACGCTGGATGAGAAGCGTGTAGATGATCAACGACACGATGACGAGCTCGAAGAAGCCGTTGTTATAGACATTCTCGAGCGGGATGATACCTCCTGCACGCAGCACAGTGGTGACTTCTTCAATGATGAACACCACGATGATGGCGAACAAGAAATACCAGGGTCGCATGAAGACATCAGGCGAGGTAGGCTTGGTGCGGAACAAGCGCAAGAACAAGTACACCACGACCGCGACCATGGCGAGGTTGTAGTACGGCGATGCGATGTTGATCGCTTCTGAGACGCCGACCATCAGCGCAGCCACCCCCGGTTGACCTGGAGCTGGATGACGAGCGCGACGATCATGAACGCGAGGATGCCGCTGACGAGGACGTGGACGGCGAACGACCAGATGCCCGTGCTTGGCAGCACGCCGAACGTGCGCAGGCCGCCGATGACCTGTCCTGCCGTGAAGAGCAGGAGCGCGACGAGCAGGGGTCGCCATGCGCGGAGCGTGCGGCTCTTGCCGATGCGCAGCATCGAGATGCAGATGACGCCTGCGAAGATCGCGAGGAAGCCTGCCGCTAGCTGGGTGATTCCGTAGATCCAGTCATAAAAACTCAGCGGCAACAGTGCACCTCTTTGTTGTTTGTACAGCAGCGCGTGGCATATTTAAAGGTTTCTCAGAGCGCAAGAACGACCAATCCTGACGTGATGCCGATGATGACGCCGACCGCGACCTCCACCGGCGTGTGACCGAGCGAGTAATGGAGGGGCTTTGTCCTGTAGTGGATGTGGTGGAGCACTTTGTTGAGCAGCTTGCCTTCCTCGCCTGCGGTGCGACGCACGCCCAGCGCGTCCCTGATAACGATGGCGGCAAGCACGGCGCAGATGATGAACAGGTTGCTCAGACCTTCGGTGAGGTAGACCGACACGACGAGTGAGACGACGACCGCGGAGTGGGAGCTCGGCATGCCGCCTGTGACGACGAGGTCTTTGAGCGTGAACTGTTGGCGCTTGAGCGCGATGAGTAGGACGATCTTGAGGCCCTGCGACAGGATTCCGGCAAGCAGGACCGCGACAAGGACGGGAGGAAATTGCATCGTTCACCTTTTTTGTGAAGACTGTGGTGATGCTGCTATTAAAAGTTACGCAAAGCCGACGACCACGACGCCAGCGATGACGAGAAGGATTCCGATGCATTGCAGCTTGCTCAGGCGTTCTTTGAGGAACAGCACCGCCCAGATGCTCACCCACACGTACGAGCTTGCCGCGAGTGGGTAGAGCACGGACAGGTCGCCGCCGCGCAATGCCGGGATGAAGAGCACTTGTGAGAGCACGTACAACACGACGCCCGCGATGAGGTTGAGGTTGGTGATGCTGCTGAACAGAACCTGGGGCACGGGCGCCCTTAGCCGGATCGCCGACATGCCTTTCTTGAGGAAGATCGGGCCGAACGACCCGATAAAGCACGCGACAAGCACGAGCATGATCGCCCACGCAGCCATCAGGGCACCTCGGGCAACGGCGACTTGCTGCCTGCGCCGATCACCGAGATGCCGACGATGATCAAGAACAGCCCTATGATCTTCATCGCCGTCACGGGTTCGCCATAGATGTACGACGACGCGATCGTGACCCAGATATAGCTGGTCGCGAGCAGCGGGTACAGGATGGACACGTCGCCGCCTTTGAAGCTGATGATCATCAAGAACGCGCCCACCGCATAACAGGCCATGCCGGCGAGCAGCGGCCAGTTCGTGAGGAGTTCAGGCAGGCGCGCGCTGCCGGTCTTGTACAAGAGCTGCGCGGCGGTGGTGAACACAGTCGTGAGCACGATGAGGACGATCGCCCACCAGCGGACACGGAACATGACGCGTGCACACACCGAGAAGTTCTTAAGCGTTGCGTCCACCCGCAGGTTTATAAACGCCCGCTGCATGGGAAAAGTCATGCGCCCGTCCGTGCTGCCCAACATCCTCAGCATCACACGTCTCGTGGCGACATTCGTGCTCTATCCGCTCTTGCTCGGAGGGTTTCGGACCGCATTCTTCATCCTCTTCGTCATCACCGGCATCACCGACGCGCTGGACGGCTTTCTCGCGCGCCGCTTGAAGGCGCAGTCGTCTCTTGGCGCGCGTCTCGACTCCATCGGCGACTATTTGTTCTTCGGCTCGGTCCCGGTCTGGATCATGCTCGCCACCCCTGCCGCAGTGGCGCAACAATACATCGTGCCGATCGTGCTCGTGGCGATCGTGAGCGCGCTCTACATCCTCGTGCGCATCAACGCGAAGCCCACGTTCTTCCACCTGCCCACCGCAAAGCTCGCGACCATCTCCATGTATGTCAGCTGCGCGCTCATCCTTTGGGGCTACACCCGCGCGTGGCCTGTGTGGCTCGCGGTCTCGCTCGTCATCCTCGCCGAGATCGAGGAGCTCGCCGTCATCGCAGGCATCAACGCCAAGCCACGGAGGAGCGCATGAGCGGCCTCATCGTCATCGACTTGTTGTACCTGCTCCTGCCCGCGGCGCTCGCCAACATGGCGCCGGTCATCGCCAAACGCCTTGGCATGCTTGCCTTCCTCGACCATCCCATCGATGGCGGACTGAAGATCCACGGCAAACCGTTCCTTGGCGCGCACAAGACGTGGCGCGGGCTCGTGAGCGGGATCGTCGGCGGCATCATCGTGACCGGCATACAGGCGCTCGTCGGGCCGACACGATTCGACCTCGTCGTCTATGCCGACGTGTGGTTGCCGCTTGGTGCAATGCTTGGCGCGGGCGCGCTCATCGGCGACGCGCTCAAGAGCTTCTTCAAGCGCCGCGTCGGCATCCCTGAAGGATCGCCCTGGGTGCCCTACGACCAGATCGACTTCGGCATCGGCGCCATCGTGTTCGCGCTGCCCTTCGTCCAGCTCGGCTGGCCCTTGTCGTTCACCGCTGTCGCCGCGTTCGCGCTGGGCCACGTGCTCATCGTGCGCATAGGCTACCTGATCGGGTGGAGGAAAGAACGATGGTGAAACGCGACATCTCACACCAGTCCGAGATCATCCGCAAGATCTTCCACGTCATCGCAGGCGTGCTGTTCATCGGCATCGCACTCGTGATCGAGACAATGGCAGGCATGCCGACGCTGCTGCTCGCCATGCTCATCGCATTGTTGTTATCACTCGTATCGGATCATCTGCGCATCGAGCGCGGCGTGCACACGCATATCTTCCGCTGGCTGCAGCGCGCACGAGAAGTCGACCACCTGCACGCGACGAGCTTCACCTTCATCGGCGCGCTGCTCGCGTTCACGTTCTTCGAGCGCGACATCGCGTACGCCGCCATGGCCATGTTCTTCTTCGGCGACGCGGCAGCCGCCATCATCGGACGCACGTTCGGGCGCCGCAAGCTCATCGGCAAGAAATCGTTGATCGGATCAGGATCGATGCTGCTCGTGAACGTCGCGGCATGTTATGGCATCACGCGCTCGCTGCCCATCACGCTCGTCATGGCGGCAGTGTCGACCATCATCGAGGCGATCTCCGAGAAGATGGACGACAGCTTCCTCATCATCCTCTTCTCAGGCGCGGCCGCCCAACTGTTGCGGCTCCTTCTTTAGAACTGCACGAACAGGACCAGAAGACCGAACGTGCCAAGGAGCAGGCCTGCGTAACGCAACGAGCGCGTCCACGTGTGCGCGGCGACGTACAACGTGCCAAGCGTGACGCCGTACACGAACGTCACGGACGCGAGCGCGACGAAGTACGGGCTGCCGAGCAGGACGAAGAGCGCGATGCCGAGCAACACCATGAACGCGTCCGAAGGAACGCGCAAGTGCGGCTGGTGCAGATCGACGTAACTCAGGATACCGCCGAGCGCGAATGCTGCGAGCGCAGCGACCCATGCCTTGCTCGAGAAGTGCGACACGACGAAGAACACCGCGACCGCGAGCAGGATGTGCGCGAGCACGCGCAAGTGCTGCTGGCCTTCCTTGAGCTCTTCCTTGGCTTGCATGCCGATGTAGGCGCCGATCGGCGCGCCGAGCGCGCTCAAGAGGCCTGCGACGACAGGCAACGCTACTGCCATGCGCTATGGCCCCACTGCACGAGGAGGTCGACGCCCAGCTTCTCGACTTCGAGCGGTTGGTCGCACGCGCCATAACAACTGCCTGCCCAGATGATGATGACAGCACCCGTCTTGGCATACAACGCGTCCGCGATCTCCCCTGCCTTTGGCTTGAGGCCGTCCGGCAGCTGGATGCACACGGTCTTGGCGCCTTCCTTCTTGATCCTGGCAGCCACGTTCTCCAGCTCGAGGTCGTATTCCATGGACACCCCCAAGCGAACAGGGTTTAAATATGTTGCTCAGGGAATCGTCGACGGACGCAGAAATATTTATAAGCGGTCCCGAACGCAGCCAGCAACAAGCACATCACATCAAGCCCTCGTAGCTCAGCCGGTAGAGCGTGTGGCTGTTAACCACAAGGTCCGCAGTTCGAGTCTGCGCGAGGGCGTTCTCCATTATTTGATACGCCCTGATCTGTAGCGACGAAGTCATTACAGGGCACATAACCAAAGCCAGCTAACCTGTGGCATTCATTTATATATTAGGTCTTTCTAAATTTATTAATGACCATTGTGAATTTTACGTGCACTACTACCTTGTTAGGTTGGCTCGTTTCAAGTGGTCTGATCATCGTATCGCTGCTTCTGTCATGGGCCGTAATTTACCAAAGTAAAAATTGGCAGAAAAAAAGGAACTTGTTCGTTTTGATGTGTTGTGGCATGATCGTTTCATTAGCTATTTCAGGAGTGCTGTATCTCTTGTTGTTTTCTCCCATAAATCAGTTGTTTAGGGTTTGTACAGCGGACAGCGTTTCACCTCCACCGATAAAAGATACATTGCTACAAAAGCTCAAGGCGAGCGGCGAATCCGTGGTTGTAATGCAGTCGGAAATTAATGTCGATTCGGGGAGACCGTATATGATGGCGTACGCACTAATGAATCAGCAAAATAATTCAGTTTGCGTTCACACCACACTAGCATGCATTCAAAATCTCATTCCGGAAGATCCAGAACGATGCTCTCCTCTTGTTCCTGCGGGAGCCATCCTCACTAACCGATTAGGCAAGCCAGTATACCTTGAGTCCAATACGACAGATCGTGAACGTTGGGGAATTTTTACGGGGTCACTGTTCGATGTTGCTGCGCAGGACATTCATGCTGCGCCATTATCAATTCAGATTATTGGTCCCAAGAAGTCATCATACTTAATGGAATTGATAGTGGCGGCGAATAAAGAGCCGTGTCTGAGTCTTAATAATAGCAATCCACTGAGTCCTGCAGGAGAACTGAACACGCAGGATGGCTGGACAATTCTTGGACGTGAAACTTTTGTCCTCAATTTGAGTTAGGCATAATTGGCGGTAATAATTGCTATTATTTTCTCAAATAATTTCTTCTCATCAAAAGCTTCTGTTGGAGACTGTCATTCGCTCGTCACTGCATTTTCGGGTCATTAGATACGGATAGATTGACTTTTCGTATGTAAAATGCGAAGCCTTTATATACTATAATTGCTAAGAATGATAATTATAACAATAGTGAGGTACACCCATGACAACCCTATCAGTTTCAGTCCCTGATGACCTTAAGCGACATATGGAGGCTCTTGATGAAGTTAATTGGTCAGCTGTCGCGCGCAAGGCTTTCGAGGAGAAGGTAGTCCAAGTTGAGATGATGAAGAAAATCATCTCGAAGAGCAAACTTACTGAAAAAGATGCTGAGGCCATCGGCGCTAAGATCAACAAATCCATGGCTAAGAAGTTCATGGGTATGCACTAATGCAGCTTGTAATTGACGCAAATGTCGTCATCTCGATACTTATTAGACCCGGTAAACCGCTAGAATTGCTCTTTCGCAGTGAAATTGAAGTTTTTGCGCCCTCACTCCTTTTCGAAGAAGTATTACGAAATATGCCTGAGATCACTAAGAAGTCTACTCTTTCAGAAGACGACCTGCAAATTCTTCTCAATGGGCTTAGAACGATGATTAAAGTGGTTCCTGAGGAGGACTTCCTGCATCAACGGGAGAATGCAGTCAAGATCTGTCCAGATCCTAAAGATGTAACTTACTTCGCCCTGGCTCTCCACCTTAAATGTGGTATCTGGTCAAACGAGAAGAAGCTCAAAGAACAAGAGAAGGTTCCAGTACTTTCAACGCATGAATTGATGAAGCTTTTCTAGATATCCTATGCATTGTAATTCAAACGTCGCTACATTTTTCCGTTGACAAATCGAAAAGTAGATTAAGGAAGATCGCTTCTTGAGATTAAAGAGTGTGATGGAGCTGGCGGTTAACTGCTGGCGTATCACTGCGAGTTCGCCGCCAGCATCTGGCGTGTGACTTCATGTCCGAGTCCAGAGCATTTCTGGACCCCAACCTGAAGTTCAACGCTGCGCGAGGGCGTCAAGTATAATTCTATACGTCGTGGCCACAATGTTTAAATGTCGTAGAGCATGATAGTGGTCAAGAAAGAGGTAGTGCATGTCCAAAACATCATGTCATTGTTTTGTTGTCGTTCTGCTGCTTTTGTTGCAGGTGGCTGTCGTGCATGCCGCGTTCGTCTATGAAAATCATGTCGGTACCACGCAGTGGAAGGTCGAGGTCAAGGTGGACGAGACTGGCTGCGGCGGTGGCGTGGAGACTGAAGACGTTCCTGTGACGATCAAGCATGATAATACGCTCGCGGACGTGGGTGATTTCGGTCATGGCCCGGTGCGCGGCACGTTCAATGGCAACGTGCTCACGATCCCTGGCAGGACCATCCCTGATGGGAGCGGCGAGTCGCAATTGTATGAGGCGAAGATCCAGTTCACGTCCGACTGCCTGGGATTCTCGGGTTCGTACCGTTGGAATTATGAGGATTCATATCAAGAGTGCAGCGGCACGACGAGCCTTCGTGGCACGAGGAATGACGGGAAAGAATGTCCTGCGCAAGCGGGCGTGCTCTCGCAACGCGAACAGATAGAGGCCGCACGCAAAGAGTTGGATGACGTTTCCAAAGAGCGGGAGTACCAGGAAATCCTCGATAAGGACCCGCAGAACTTCTGGGCGAACTGGGACATGGCGGAGCTTCGCAAGAAGCAGGGAAAGGCCGGGGAATCGCTGAAGTACGTTGATGCGGCGACGAGCAACAAGAACATCCTGGCATCGACGCGCGCCAAGCTCAAGCAGGAGGAACTCAAGCGTCTGAACCTCGCCACCGTGCCGACGCCATTCACGAGCCCGCTGCTGCGCGAATCGATCGGCGAAGCGGACAGATGGGCGGGCGGCTTCCAGTATGACGTGAGCGTGCCCAAGGACGCGGCGGCTGACAAGAACAAGTGGCGCTTCTTGATTTGGACGATAAACGCGCCGGATTCCGGCAATCTCGTGAACAGGGCAATGGGCCTGCCAGGTGATGAGTGATGAAAGGTCACACCGTCACACTCCTGTGCGGACTTGTTTTCATCATTGCGGCATGCGCGCCTGCGGCCCAACAAACAACACCCTCAGGAACAGAGCCTCAGACCACACCGACACCGTCCACGTGCACGACAAAGGACTGTTTCATCGCATCAGCGAATGCTTGCACCGACCTGACCATCACGGTCACGGAAGCGGCAGGCACGTTCAGCTACGCATCATCCAACGACTGCCTCTTCACGAAGACCTTGGTCACACCGAATGCCAACGAAACCCAACAGATGAAGACACTGCTGCAAGGCAAGAGCTTGACATGCAAGTACGTGAAAGGCAAGTTCGACCAACGATGGGTCACGTCGCTCATCTACGGCATGGAATACTGCAAAGGCCAGTTGAAAGACGTCCTCGGGCAACTGATGGCGTTCGCGTGAAGTATCCTATTCATGCCAACGAAGAAATCTTTAAAGTGACTAACTACTAACAAACTACTAATATCTACTAAATTAGTAGTTAATTTTAAGCAAAATACTAGTGAACTACTAATATCTACTAGATTAGTAGAAAAGGAAAGCCTAATATAGTGGAACTACTAATATGAGATGAATTAGTAATAAACACTCATGAAAATTCCTCAAACGCCGCCGTTACTGCAAGAAACTATGCAGAAAAACCAAACTGAGATCATGCAAGTATTGAGTAATCCTCAATTTTTGGACTTCATCGCCCTATGCAACAAAAAGTACTATCACTGGGATAAAATCAGGTATCTGAATGATCCACGCAATAAGAAACCCGAACTGACCTGGGCAGTGCTCAAGCTATTGCGGACTCAACAATACAGGATGATTAACATCGGACAATTGCATTTCTTATTCGTCACCCTCAATGACGTGTTAAGCAAATTACACCAGTTCGACAAAGGCGGGGGAGGCCGGATCGTATCCCACGTTGACACCATCAACCTTGAAGGTCGCAGGGATTATATCATTAGCTCCCTCATGGAAGAAGCCATCGCAAGTAGCCAGTTAGAAGGGGCGGCCACGACACGTCAAGTCGCGAAAGAGCTTCTAAGGTTGAGAAAGAAGCCGCGAAATTTCTCCGAAAAGATGATTGTCAATGGTTATTCCGCGATGCAACATATCACGAAAATGAAGGAGAAAGAGATAACACCTGCGAGGTTACTCGAGATTCAACGCATCATCACCAACGGAACGCTGCACGAAGAATCACACGTCGGAAGCTGGAGAGATAACGATGAAGTGGTTGTGGGCGACAATCTGGATCCCACCCTTGTTTATCATAGACCGCCTGAGCACCAGAAGATACCGCAATTGGTTCAGGAACTTTGCGATTTCGCGAATGACGATGATAACGAATTCATACATCCCATAATCAAAGGAATAATCCTCCATTTTCTTGTCGGATACATACACCCATTTCATGATGGCAATGGACGGACTGCGCGTGCCCTGTTCTATTGGTACGCCCTCCATAAAGGGTATTGGCTTTTTGAGTTTATGGCTGTGTCGCGAATAATCTTACGGTCGAAAGTGAAGTATGGACTTGCGCATCTATACACAGAGACTGATGACAACGACTTGACATATTTCATAAATTACAACGTCCAAGCAATCGATGAAGCATTCAACGAGATGCAGACGTATATTGAACGAAAACAGAAGGAACAGCAAGAAGCCCTCAAGCTTATTCGCGGCACACGAGACATCAACCTCCGACAAGCCCAAATATTGAAAGAAGCGATACGACAGCCTGAGATGGCCGTTACCATCGCTTCTGTTGTAGGGATGTATGACGTTGTCTATCAAACGGCGCGAAATGATCTTATGCATCTCACACAGAGGGGATACTTGCAACAACGTAAAATTGGCAAGAAGTTCGTCTTCTACCTGAAAACCAAAGCGTTTGTGAAATGATTTCGCACTGGAAATTTTAGGATGGATACGTGTGCAGTACAACAATCCAGTCCTTAATCATTCCAGAACTATCCAGTCTTTCTGCAGCGGCGTCGTTATCTCGACACCCGCATCGGACAAGAACACGTCGCATTCGCTTCTGATCCCGAACTTGCCTTCGAAGTACACGCCTGGCTCGATCGTGGCGCCTGTGTCGTAACGGATGACGCGTTTGTCTTTCTGCTTGAAGTTGTAACCATCCCCATGCACGTGCTCAGGGCTCAGGTGGTGGCCGGTGCCGTGGATGAACGCTTTGTCAAGGCCTTCTTTGGCAAGCATGCCACGCACGACGGTGTCGACCTCGTGCCCGATGAGGCCCGGGTGCAGGTTCTCTTCAAGAAAAAGGATGCCTGCATCGCGGGCGGCAAGCACGGATTCAAACGCGACCTGCACATCATCAGGTATCGGGCCGCCGGTCCACGCCATCCACGTGATGTCCGCATAGGGCGCGTCCATGATGTTGAGCTTGCTCCAGATGTCGATCAAAAGAACGTTGCCACGCGTGATCACCTTGGACCCACGTTCAGGGGCATGATAATGTGGCGCTGCAGCACTGGAGCCGAACGCCACGATCGGCACCTCAGGGTCGCAGACCATGTTGTTTTCCTCGAATTTCTCAAGAATGAAGCGGGCAACGTCCGCTTCACAGATGGTACGTTTTTGCGCCAAAGCATCCGCTACAAGAGCATATGACTGGTTCTTGATGACCTCAAGCAAACGGGCCGCTTCCTTGTGGTCCCGCAACTGCCGGGCTGTCCATTGCATACCGTGAAGGAACCACCACAACCTTTATAAAACGATTTCTTTCCAGCCAGACGTACGAGTCCGTAGCTCAGCCTGGCTAGAGCGCCGCTCTGATAAGGCGGAGGTCCCGTGTTCGAATCACGGCGGGCTCAGTTTCAGCCTTTTTACGCCTCCCGGCGTAAAAAGCCTGGGGAAAACAGCTGTTGTACTAGCAAGCCCTTCGGGCACGTCGGTACGTTCTTACATTTTGGTCAAGCTTTTTGCCGTCAGGCAAAAAGGTTGGTGGGAATCACGGCGGGCTCATTACAGCCAGCTTTTTTGTCCTCACGGACAAAAACCCTGGGAAAACTGATTCCTGTGCTCGCGGGCGCTACGCGCCTGTTGGCACATAACAGTCTCTTTTGGCCAAGCTTTTGTGAGGCGCGAGCCGAACAAAAGGTTGGTGGGAATCACGGCGGGCTCATTGACATGTTTTCAGCCTTTTTCTCGCTCACGCTCGAAAAAGCCTGGGGAAAAATTCTGCTTTCTTCGCTGCTGCCTCGCACAAAGTATTTATTCTCTGGGCGCGTGAGTGTGATTATGCGTCACGTGAGGTGTTCTATGAAGAGGGTCTTCGTTCTGGGTATTATGATAGCGTTGCTTTTGGTCATTGTCGGTTGCAAGCCTGCCGCGTCGGCGCAGCCCGAGAACAAGACCGTGGTGCTCAACGAAACACTGCCTGTCGAGCCTGTCGTGAACGTCACAAAAGAGCCTGAGAAGCCGAAGGTCTCGCTCTCGGCCACTGGCGGTTTTGTCGCGGCCATCAAGGTCAAGAACGCAGAGAGCCTGACGGACATCACAAGTCTCAACGTGACGTTCAAGAAGGTGGACATCCAGCCGAAGAACGCGACGCTCGCGTCGCAATGGGTGAAGATCTTTGACCAGAAGGCGACGACGAATCTGATCACGCTTGGCGATGACGCGTTCGAGCTCGGTCTGAACTCCGTGCCTGTGCAGGAATACAAGGCGTTGCGTGTCCAGATCAAGACCGGCGGCGATGCCGCCACTGAAAGCGCATTGACGAGCTACAGCATCCCCTACGATTTCGTCCAGGTCCTCAAACCGTTCTCGGTCGGTCCTGACGAGATCCTGACGCTCGTGTTCGAGATCGACCTCGCGCGTTCGGCGACCGTGCTTGATGGCAACGTCTTGCTCAAGCCCGAGGGCGTGTTCACGCTCCTCAAGGGTGCCAAGACCACGCGCAAGGGCGGCGGTATCGTGACTATCGAGGGCGGCGAGGAGATCTATTCGGTCGACCTGACCTACGAAAAGTTGTTGCCGCCTGGCACGCTGGAAGAGGCAGTGGCAGACTGCAAGGAGGACTGTCCTGACAGTTGCCTCTCGAAGTCAGAATCTTGCCGCAGCGAATGTGTGACCAGCGTGAAGGTGGGCTGCGCGATCGGCGGGGATGACTGCCGCGACAAGTGCGACCCGTACGTGTCTGCCTTCATCTGTCGTGACAATTGCGAGGAGGAGTCAGAATCCACCTGTGAAAGCAATCTGGTCGCCGCGTGCGGCACGGAATGCGAGAAGAAGTATTCCGACCCGTGCGTGAAGACGTGCGAGACCGCGTGCAGCAGTTGAACCGCTGGACATAAATAGTCCTGCTCTACCGACGGGCGTATGCGCGAGCTCGCGATCGCACGCACGACAGCAGACAGCGTCGTCAACATAGTTCTCGACACGCTGCAGAGGAAGAAGCAGGCGATCGTGTTCGTGGGCACGAAGAAGGGCGCGGAGAAGATGGCGGACGAGATCGCCAAGCACGTGCCTGAGATCGCCGCGAACATGGACATGGCGCAGGACATCCTTGGCGCGCTCTCAAAGCCGACAAAGCAGTGCGAGCGCCTGGGCAGGGTGGTGCACAAAGGCATCGCGTTCCATCACGCAGGGCTCAATCCGAAGCAGAAGGACATCATCGAGGAGCAGTTCCGCAGCGGCGGCGTCAAAGTCATCGCCTGCACGCCCACGCTCGCGTACGGTCTCGATCTGCCTGCATTCCGTGTCGTGATCCGTGACGTCAAACGCTTCAGTCAGCACGGTATGGGCTTCATCCCCGTGCTCGACTACCTTCAGATGGCTGGTCGCGCAGGCCGCCCCAGCTTCGACACGTTCGGGGAGGCGGTGCTTGTCGCAGACAACGACCTCGAAGCGCGCGACTTGCGCGAGCGCTACGTGCATGGCGATCCTGAGGACATCTATTCCAAGCTCGCGGTCGAGCCCGTGCTGCGCACCTACGTGCTCTCACTCATCGCGACGCGGCTCGTGAAGACGCGCGCCGACCTTGTGGAATTCTTCTCGCGCACGTTCTGGGCATACCAGTTCAAGGACATGGACCGTCTTGCTGCCACACTGGATAAGATGGTGGCGCTCTTGCAGGAATGGCAGTTCATCGAGGGCGGCAGCAAGGGCGGCTTTGTCGCGGCGAACGAGATCGCGCAGGGCAAGTATGCGCCGACGCTCATCGGCAGCCGTGTCGCGCAATTGTACCTCGACCCGCTCACCGCGCACGAGATGATCGTGGGCATCAATCGTGCGACGACAAAACAAGTCATCCGTCCGTTCTCGATCCTTCACTTGGTGTGCAACAGGCTCGAGATGCGGCCGCCTTTGCGTGTGGGCGTCAAGGAATGGGAAATCTACCAGGGCGTGCTCGCGCAGGAGGGCGTCGCGCTGCTCGAGGACGAGCCCACGCTCTACGATCCGGAATTCGACGAATTCTTGGGCGCGACCAAGACCGCGAAGATGCTGGATGACTGGATGGATGAGAAAACCGAGGACGTCATCTTGGAGCGCTTCAACGCGACGCCTGGCGAGCTGCACAACAAGCTGCGCGAGGCGGACTGGTTGTTGTACGCCACGGTCGAGCTTGCCGGCCTGCTCAACCACAAGGACGTCATCAAGGACTTCAATCGTGTGCGTTTCCGTCTCGAGTACGGCGTGCGCGAGGAACTGCTCACGCTGCTCAAGATCGAGGGCGTGGGCCGCGTGCGCGCCCGCAAGCTCCACGACGCAGGCATCAAGACGATCGGTGACGTCAAGAAGGTCGACCTAACCAAGCTCACGCAGATCCTTGGCAAAGGCGTCGCGCTCAGCGTCAAGAAAGCAGTGGGCGAGACGATCGACGAACCCGTGCCTGAAAAGAAACGAAAAGGCCAGATGGGGCTAGGGAAGTATTCTTAGTGCACTGCCGCAGGCACTGGTGGGTCAGCGCGCGTCAAGGTTTGGAGGACGGGTCGTTCTTGTGCGCGCGCCTTGTCTTCTTGTGTCGATATCCAGCGGAGGATGAGCGTCATGCACATGCCGACCTCTTCACTCGTCAGGTCGCGGAAGAGCGGTATGCGGTGCCATTGGAAAAGACATTTGCGGCAGCAGGTCGCGGTGGCGTGCTGCGCGACAAAGACAGGATGGCCTTTGTAGGGCGTCTGCTTCCCATCGTGCTCGGGCGTCTTATTGAGACGCTCGCGCACGATCTTCTCGGCATGCTCACGGATGAGCGGCCAGCCGTACTTCTCGAGCTGTAAGAGCTCGAGCTGACCGAGATGGAATGACCGCCTGAACGTGTTGGCACGCAGGCGAGCCATCGGGTCAGTGTTGCGCATAACGCTTGTCCACATGGGACGAACAGAATCATCCCTCCTTAAAAGGCGTTACGGGGACCTGTCCAGTGGGGAGTGGCGCGAAAGATAGGCCTCGAACGCAGGGCGCAGGTTCTCGATCAACGGGTGCGTCGTGTAGTCCTTCGGGTCGATCCACAGGTGTTCTTGATGGTCGCCGCTGAGCATGATCGCGTCCGTGTCCGCAAAGCATTCGAAGAACGTGCCCACGACCTGCCATTGTTCACCGCGCACGACAGGCCTCCATTCATTGCAGAAGAACGGCCGTCCAAGGCGAACGCGTAGTCCCGTCTCTTCCTTGATCTCGCGCACCAGGCTCTCATCAAAGCGCTCGCCAGGCGTGAGCCTGCCGCCGACGATGTCAAATTTGCCCGCGTTGGTGCCATCCGCATACTGCGATGATTCCCGGAGGATGAGCACTTTCCCATCATGCACGATGAACGCCTTGGTCGCGACAAAGAGCTTTGGATCCATACAAGAAGACGCCTCACACTGATTTAAAAGAATTGTTGTGATGCGCAAAGGCGAACAGGAAATTAGTGCATAAAGGATAAATAGGGAAATATTCACGGCATGACATCCATGGCAACGGGGTGGGATAATGAAAACAGCATCGCTTTTAGAACATCTTGATATCGGCGTGGTCGAACACCACGAGAACCTGAGCTTCGTGCGCGTGTTCGGCGACGACAAGGCAGCGCAGCGTTTCGTCACGCTGAACGAGGCGTTCGAATCCCGGCGTTTCACCGCAAGTGAGACGGGCGTCGTGGCAGAACTGGACGTCCAGAACGGTCTTGACGAGATGGTCTTCATCGCAGGCGGCATGATTTTTGAGGGAGCGAGCCAGAATAGGGCCGCGCAGTATCCGAGCATTGTGTGCGCGAATTCCGGTGTCACGCGCATTCCTGTGCGGTGTGCCGAACAAGGACAGAGGCTCATCGGCGGCAGCACGTACGGCGGGTCACGGACGATACTCATCGCGTCTGCACGGACAGGCCATGTCGACCAAGGCAGGACGTGGGACACGATCCATGATACGATGACCTCCATCGGTAGAGCGAATCCGACGCAAGATTACGTCAAAGCCGTGAAGGAAGCCAAACTAGAGGACTACC
>CAYHOF010000013.1:0-40215 GCA_964358315.1 uncultured Methanosarcinales archaeon | reverse complement strand
GCGTGTTCCGCAAATGACGAGTTGCAACAGTAGGACCACGTGACACGAGTTCTTGAAAGAATTCAAAAAGTATTTAGCCCTGACCCCATTATCTACCACTATGAGTAATCCAATCACGGGTGTTGAGCTTTTAGAAGACCGGGTAAGAGTCAGTTATCATCTTAGAAAGCCGCATGGTGTGCCCGATGAAGATGGAATACGGGAAGTTCTTCATAGTCAGATAGGAACTCTTCCTAGACCTCCACAAATTCCAGAGAATCGAACAGATGCGAACTGGACAGAGTTAGTGGACATACCTATCCCGAGCATAAGAAAAACCATATGTTTCGAGTACACCAGTCTACGATCCGGAGGTGGTCCACCCGAGGAAGGATTACATGGACCATACCTGAAAGAATAGTTCTTGTCCACAAACAAGAAGGGTTTAATAGACGTTTCAGTCGCATGACATCATGCGACCTTTCGACGACGGCTGGCAACACCTCACGAACGAGGAACGTCTCCAGCAATGGTACAGCCTTAACAAGAACGCGATCGTGGGACCCAAGTCCCTGATCAGGACGATGATGCACAATTTCTGCATCTCGTGCGACGCGCCGACCATCGATGACTTCGTGAACTTCTGCGGCGACGTGCGGCACTTCGAAGCGCGCGACCAGGAAACGCTCAAGCAAGGCTTCTTCGCAGTGTACAACACCAGTCCTGCACTGCTTGAACTCAAGTCGTACAGGCTCGTCCGAACTGATTTGAACTGACTGCAATCTTTATAAGGAACATTCCAACTGTGACATACTATGACTGCTACAGAGACCAAGAAGGAACCATCCAAGGAGCAGACGCTCGCGATGAGTGTCAAGAAAGCCGAGAACCTGGCTGAATGGTATCCTGAGGTGGTGCTCAAGGCGCAGATGGCGGACTACAGTCCTGTCAAGGGTTGCATGGTCATCCGTCCGAACGGGTACTCGATCTGGGAGGCGATGCAACGTTACTTCAACGAGCGCTTGCGCGAGCTCAAGGTCGAAAATGCATACTTCCCGCTCTTCATCCCGGAATCGTTCTTCAAGAAGGAAGCAGAGCATGCCGAGGGCTTCTCACCTGAGGTTGCATGGATCGCCAATAAGGACGAGGGCGAGCGGCTTGCGGTGCGTCCGACGAGCGAGACCATCATGTACGACATGTATGGCAAGTGGGTGCGGTCGTATCGTGACCTGCCGCTACGGATCAACCAGTGGGCGAACGTGGTGCGTTGGGAGACCAAGGCCACCAAGCTTTTCTTGCGCACGCGCGAATTCCTCTGGCAAGAGGGCCATTGTGTCTACGAGACCAAGGAGCAGTGCGATGACGAGGTCAAGAAGATCATCATGGAGTACAAGGCGCTCGCAGAAGGGCTGCTCGCGCTGCCTGTCATCGTGGGCAAGAAGACCAAGCACGAGACGTTCGCAGGCGCGGAGTACTCCCTCACGATCGAGACGTTCATGCCTGATGGCAAGGCGTTGCAGTCCGGCACCTCGCACAACCTCGGGCAGGGCTTTGCGCGCGCGTTCGGCATCAATTTCCTCGGGCGCGATGGACAATCGCACGTCCCTTGGCAATCAAGCTGGGGCTTCTCGACACGGCTCATCGGCGCGCTCATCATGACGCACGGCGACGACAAAGGCGTCGTCATCCCGCCAAAAGTCGCGCAGACGCAGGTCGTCATCGTCCCCATCCTCTTCGACAAGACCAAGGACGTGGTGCTTGCGGAGTGCCGCGCGCTCACTGACGCGCTCAAAAAGGACGGCATCCGCGTCATGCTCGACGACCGCGACGACCACAGTTCTGGCTGGAAGTTCAACGACTGGGAGCTCAAAGGCGTGCCACTACGGCTCGAACTGGGCCCCAAGGACCTTGAGAAGAAGCAAGTCATGCTCGTGCACCGGCATTCTGGCAAGAAACACGCCGTGAGCCTGGACAACGTCGCGGACGTGGTACACAACGAGCTCGAACAGATCCAGCAGGAGATGCTGGCAAAAGCAAGGACGTTCTTGGACGCAAGCATCGTGCAGGTCACGACCAAGGAAGAATTCCTCGACGCGCTCGAGCAGAAGAAACTCGTGCTCGCGCCCTTCTGTTGCGAAAGCACGGTCGAAGAAGAGCTCAAGGAAGCGACGGGCGGCGTGACGAGCAGGTGCATCCCGCTCGACGCGCCAGAACCAAAAGGCATGACGTGCGTCTGGAGCGGCAAACCCGCGAAAGCCATGGTCTACTTCGCGAAGGCATATTGATGCAGCACACCACCGTCAGTGACCTCATCGATGAGTGTGTCGAGAGCGCGTATGAGGATGATCGGCGGGACCATAACGCTCTCGGTCGTTGCTTGATCGAGCTGGCGTCATGGTACCGGTCCATCGTGGGCGGGCAGGCGCGGCAGCCTGCGCACATCTATCTCGAGACGCCGTTGTTCCAGCGATTGTGCCGGGAACAGAAGTGGTCATCGTGCGAAACGCTGACGCTCAATGACCTCGTCGTTCTGCGTGGCACGCACCCGGACACCGCGCAGCCAGTCACGGTCGAGCTCCCAAACGGCGCGTGGGTCGGCTATCACGCGCAGCTCGCGGATGAAGTGTTCTCTCAAGAGTCGCTTCCTCTGTACCCAACGGCGACGAAGCTCGTTCCACTGTCATCCCTTGATAGTGCCTAATTCATAAGTTATTTAAAAGGCGTTCGGGGCTTATAATAGATGGATTCCGAGCACCGTGGCACGGCAGGCGATTTCCTCTTCGAGCACTACGTCAATTTCTTCGAGAAACCAGAGCACAAAAACCCGTTGGTACCAAAGGAACAAGCCCGAATTCGCCCGTTCCTGTTCCAGGATGAACGACTCAACGAAGCATATCGCATGTTGATGGAAAGGTTAGGAATGACTACCGCGACTGGTGCTGTAGGATTCTCGCCTGCAGAGAAGAGACTCTGGGGCATGATCGAAAGTCAGCATCAAGGCACCACGCTGACCCTTGACAGTTCCTCGCAACTCGCCGAAGGACCTGAGATTTCACACAAAAGACTGGTCCTTGAGTATCTTGATTGGCACACATTCCACCAGATCCCGCGCTCGTATGACTCGATAACGCTGCAATCAGGCACGACCAAGCGTTTGGTTGGACACGGAGAGTACGACGGGCTCGTTCCTCGGCTCATGCTATGTATCAACGGCAACCCACCAGGCGTTCTCAAAGAACTGCCGATAGAGACCATCACGGCAGAGCTCATGCTCGCTATCCCTTCAACGTCTTCAACACGTCCAGGGTACTGAGCTCTCTCCAGCCGCTGAAGTTGTTCGACACCAAGTACCGATCGCAGGATTTGCGGTGCATGCGCGAATACGAGTTTATGCATCTCATGGTGTTCACGCTCGCGTAGTGCGTCTTTTCAGTGACGAAGAAACAGAAATACAGATGGATGATGGGCTTGTGCATCTCACAAAAGAACACGAGCCTGCCGCCTCCTGCGTCAAAGGATTGCAGATCGGTGAGCGCGTACACGTTGGTGTTCTTGTCGGCTGATACCGTGAAACGTCCCTCCGGCATGCCAGGATGTTCGCGGACATGCTGCAGCGCGCGCTGCTCGATGGCGACCGCCGCAGCATACGCATGATGACGAGGCAGGTGGTGTCCGATATACCCGCCATCATCGTCCTTGCGCGTGGGCCATTCGCCACTGACGAAGTATCGCACCGTTTTTTCCGCTGATGGTCGTGATGCGAGAACGCACATCATCAAGAGGTCCGCAAGGTACGACTCTTGTGGAGCTGTCAGCATCCTGTTGAGTTGTTCCCTCTCGTTGACGAAGATCTCGATCCATGCAGGGTCGTGCTTGAGTTCTTTGGCCTCATCATGCAGCGTGGACAGTTTCTGCATCACGGAAAACGGCCACGTGCCTTCGGAATTGTCGATGAGCCGGAAGGCAATGGTGCCATCCAATGGCCGCAGATCTTTCTGGTGCAGCATGAGTAGCCGCGTGAGCTCAGCAAATGCAGACGTGAACGCCTCGATGGTCGAAATCAAGTACTGAGACTGTGACGCATCGACCTTCCTGTTGTGGAATTGCCCGAGAAGCGTGACGAAGTCCTTCCAACGGTTCCCCCATCGCATCTGGAAGTAGTCGCAGGGCATGCATCACACGATGATGTCCGTAGTTATAAAATCCACCCATCACGGCATCGGGGATGGTTCGGCTAGTTGCGCCCTGAATTGTGAGGGAATACGCTCCAGTCGCGAGACCGAGTCGTTATGGCAGAACACGGCGTACGCGTTGCCCACGTCCTCTGCGTAACGGTCCGCGCCAGGCAACGGGCGCGAGAGCATGTTGAGCTTGCGTGCGAGATACATCGGCGTCTTGTGTTCGGTCGCAAAAAGCCGCAATACTGACGGGATGTATAGATGCGATGCGTCCTGCTGCTGCAAGAACGCGTCGACGCTGTCGTCAAGGCCTTCCCGCGTCATGATGCGCACCCAGGGGAGTTCAGCACGTTTCATGTCGACAAGGTACTTCTTTGCGAGATCATAGCCGCAGTGCGTGTCGAGGAACGTGTCGGTCTCCTGCCTGCGGAACGTGCGGATGAACGCAAGGAACTCATCGGTCGGTCGAGACATGGTCGGACGCCCGTATGCCCGTTTATATAGTTTATGAATAGGCACTATCGCGAATTCTGCATTTATTCTTGACATCTGATCTAACAACCTCAAACACACACCCTCGCCGAGAAAAGAAGGAACATTTATATACTGATATTTAGTAACCACTACTAAGTAACTATATTAATCAGTCTTATCAAGTTCAACATGATTGAAGACAAACGCATCGAAATCAGAGCGGCACTTGGACCTGCCGAGAAAACGCTTGAAGAGGCGTTGACATCATACCAGGGCCATCTTCTGCAATCGCTCCTTGAAAAAACCACAAGCAAGCCCTTCGATGAATTTATTGCGAACGGCGACTATGCGCCTCTACGCACCGCCATCGAAGCAGCATCTGCTCAACTGGGTTACACTCGCAACGAGCTCATCTTCAACTTCCTGACCGACAAAGAACGTAATATCATCGGTCCTTTATTCCACGAATACGACAACATAGACTCCAAGACATCCAACACGTACGGTGCTCAACGCGATCCTACATTTGAGAAGAGTCTGCTCCAATCAAAGGAACTGCAAGACTACCGCAGGAATCTGCAGCCCTACTTGAGCAAGGAACAAAACGAACGTTGTGCGGAGCACATTGCGACTTTCCTGTGGCACAAACTGACGCCAGAGGAACGTGGATCAATCACCCCACAACGCATCAAACGGCACATCCTCAATCTTGGATTCGTCAGACAGCCCCGCTGTAATCACCGAGAAGCGTATAAATACATGGTCGAATACGCGCCGCTCTTCAAGACCGAGACGGAAGTTCTTGACTGCATCCTTGAACGCTACGTTGACGAGGAATTATTCGCGGTGGGAACACACCTGACATCCGCACAAAAGACTAAACAGCGCATCAAGGAACTCAAACAAGAAGTGAAAACACTCTACGATAAGGTGCGGCATGACGCTTGAATACCTGATGCGCAAGTTGGACCGGTTCGAGACGTTCTCCGACTACAACAGGACAAGCCCCAATGGCTTCGTCATGGGAAACCACCAGCTCGTGCCTGTCTTTGACGCGGTCGACAACGGTCTACGACGTTTCCTCCTCGCATTCGGGACTGCGGCAGGTAAGACACATATTCCGGTGGAGATACTGCGACATCTCAAGAACAAGAAGCCAGGGACGAAGACTCTCGTCATGGCGCCCCGTCAAACAATGATGGAGAATTGGACCGCAAAACACCTCGCAGATAACGGCATCCGTGCAAATGTGCACAGAATCCTTGATGGTGACACAGCGGAGATTCCATCGTCTGCGGACTTCGTCGTGGTCAATTATGACAAGCTCCCTGAAAGAATGCAGTATCTGAGCCAAATAGTGACCTATGCCGAGAAAGCGGACCTGATCATCGCGGATGAATGCCACAATGCGAAGAACAGGAGTGGCAAGCAGTCCCAAGGGCTTCAACGCATTATCGAAGCATCTCCCGATGCGCGCTTCATCGCTCTGTCCGCATCACCATGCCCGAATAAGATCTCTGATCTCGGCATGATTCTGTTCATGCTTGATCCCAAAAGATATGCACACTATGCGACCAAACCATTCAGGATCCAAGAAGACAAGGAAGCGTTCTGGGAAATGCGCGAGAAGGGCCAGATGTACTTCTTCGATCGTGACGCGGTCAAAAAGTTCTACAATCTGCCTGAATTCACGGAACATGATCCGATCCCTGTGACGTTCGGGACAGAATTCACGCAACGCTACTTCGACGCATTCACCGAATGTTTTGATGGCGAAGTGAAAGAGATGGGTCGCGCCCTGCACTCACTCGAGCGAGTGTCGATTGAAGGAGTCATTGCGAGTCCGCAAACGCAGGCATATTTGAGAAAAAGGCTTGCAGAAGGCTACGCGATAAACATCTTTTCTCATCTTCGAAATGCCGAGGATGGAAAACCAAAAGACACCGGAATATTTTCGCAACTGGAAGTAATGCTCAAACGTGTCGGGGCAAAGAACATACGGCTGATCCATGGCGACACGCCTCAAAAGGAGAGGGAAGAGATACAGGAGCTCATGGCTGCAGGCAAGATAGACGCGCTGATAAACCAGTGGGACTGCACCCAAGAAGGATTCTCTGAGGTCGCAGGCGATCGGCCCGTGATGATTTGGCCGCTGCGGTCGCCATTCGCACCAGGGCAGCAGATACAGATTGTGGGCCGCTCATATCGGCTGGGCCAGTTCGGACAGGTAGAATACGTAGAATTCCACCCACAATGCAATGACCTCACTGAGAGGATGGAACGCCATGTCCGGGCCTACGCGAAGAAAAATAAAATGCATGTGAAAAGCACATGGACCCCTACGTTGTTCCACCAAGATGCCTACGCCATCCGCAAGGATAAAGAAAAGAAGATCATGGTCATGTTGACCAATCGTGCCGCCGTCCTCCAAGACGATGAAGCAGGTGAAGTGGATAGCATGCGGTCATACGCAAAATTACTCACCAAAACACGCGTTCTCGAACCAGAAAATGAGGACTATTTCGGAAAAGGAACACGCGTGGCGATTCGTTTCGTCGGGATGGACTATGATGAAGGGCTCCATGCGAACGCAGACGCGCTAGGAAAAGACTATGATCGACCTGATATCATGCTTCATTCACCAGGACGCATCAATCTTTTCCTCGCCCGGGCTGTTGAAGAGCTGAAAGGAAAGGCCAATGAGACAAAGGTTCCTTGGAAGATAGCTGATCTTGGCTGTTGCGCTAGCGCAGTATTCGCGCAGTCTCGTATGACCTGGCAGGCGTTGCAACAGGCAAGCGGCAAAAAGGTAGGGCTGGATACCATCGTTTCCGTGGACGGTCATGAGGGTCTCCTCAACTGTGCAAAGGCATTCCTTGAACGCAAAGAGTGGTGCGAGACTGTCAAGCGACTCAAAGTCGCAGGATACGATGAAAAAACGACAGAACATGCCTATGAGTTGCTGAAGAAACAAGATTTGATGCAGAGATTATCATTCAAACATGCAAACTTTACACGGGATGATTTCGGGAAGGACTACGATCTCATCATAGCGTCGCAGTGCTTACAGTACAATGACCAAAGCGAAAAGCGGGATACCGAACGCATAGCTATCAACATCAACAATTCGCTCAGTCCTGAAGGACAAGCATTTGTTGTTCTTACCGGAAACACCTTCAAGAAAAGCTTCACGTCGGCAAACGATGTCGAGAGCATGATGAAGATCCTTGACGCATATGGACTGCAAGTGGCGCGTTACGCCCATATTCAAGGCAAGAGCGGCTCGAAAATCGTGCTCAAACCATTCCACTTCATCCACGCGATCAAGAAGTACGACCATGCCGGCGGGTTGCACGCACAGCAACCACAGGATGTCCAAGCAATGTATCCGACCTATGTCGAAGTCTTGACTGGCGGTTACAAAATGGAGGACATGCGCCCACGCGCAGCAAAGACCTCGAATGGAGATTTCCCGATGCCAGATGACTTCGAGGATGAAAACGGCAAGAAGTTCGTGCTCTGACCATGGCGCTTGACAACGTCATCCTGGCGCTTGATGCGGCGATGAAGGGAACCGCAACGGAGCTTCCAAAACGAGTACTGCTTGATCCAAAAGTCCAAGATGTATTGATCGCGTTTGCTACTGAAACAATAATCCGCCCGAATGTGATGAAACAGTTGTGGCATCCGGAAGTTGTGCAGCGGTATCTTGAGCTAGATATACAGGATAGACACAGCATCGATGGGATCGAAAAGTCGCGGCCAGGGTACTTGGTGGGAGAGGGTAAGACGCTCTATAGAAGCCAAATCAGCAGTGGTGTAAGAGTGGCTATCGCCACCTGCAGATTGCCGCAACAGTTGATTGATCTCTTTTACTTTTATGTGTCCCATCGACAACCAGGACAAGTATTCGGCCAACACTATCTCCGAAATGATAGAAACTTGCAACGAGAATTCGGTTTGCTTCCCGCCCAAGTTTGGAAGAATTGCGACAATCACTTTGAAGGAGGTTTTAAAGAAGCGCTGCGACTCGCATCATACAACAAGCCAGAAATCATGGAGTACAGAACATTCAGCAACCTCGTCAAGAAGGATGCGCCCGCACAGCTACTGCACATTTTTGAATTTTATCTAAAAAACCGCAAGAGATATCAGCACTTCGGCGCAGATTATGTCTGTCGTGACTCGGCCCAGCGTAGGACGTTCAGGACCATCGGGGATAAATTGGTCAAAAACGCAAGTGAGCACTTTCCAGGCGGTTTTGATGGATTGATAACCGCAGTATCCGAACAACAATGCGAGATTATGAGATATCGGACATTCAAACAAGTCTATGTGATAGACGCTCCTGACGAATTGGCGGAATTCTTCGATTTTTACATCAAAAACAGAAAACCAAAACAGTTCTTTGGTTCGCAATATATCCGGAGGGATCCCTTGTTGAAGAAAGAGTTCGGAAACGCAGGGGAAAACCTGTACTGCAATGCCAGGAAATGGATCGAGGGCGGATTCGAACAACTCATTAATGCGACCGCACAAAAGAGGCCTGAGCTACGCGTCCATTTGACTCCTGACGACGTATTCAAGATAGACGGTCCTGCACGACTCGTCCAATTTCTTGATTTTTACCTGCAAAACAACAATGGAAACCGAGCGTTCACGTCAGGGTATCTTGACGGCGACGAGAAATTCACGAAGAAATTCCGGGCTCTCGGAGGGTCGTTGGTCGCTTGTGCAAAAAAACATCTCAAGGGTGGCTTTGATGAACTCGTCCACCTCGCAGCCAAACAACGTCCCGAGATTCTGCACTATTACGAACAGGGGAAACAATGACCCTTGATAACGTCATCCAGGCGCTTGATGCGGCGATGAAAGGGACGCTAACATCTACTACGGCCTGCTTGCAAGATATTGAAGCAGTGCAAGCAGTGATCGCGTACAATGCCGAGCGCGAACACGGCAAACGCACTGTAGTGAATCACCTCACGCATCCAGTGCTGCTCAATGACTATCTTCAATTGCCGCTTAAAGAACGCGATGTTCTCGAACAATTGACCCATGAAAATCCAAACTGGCTTCAGGATCTCTCAAAGTTCAAAATTCTTAGAAAGAAGGACCCACGGCAAATCTTGAGACGGCAGTACCTCGTGAAGGCCACGGTCAAAATTTTTGATTTCTATGTTGAGAACAGGAAAGAAGACCAATTTTTTGGACCGTGTTATGTGACTGCAGATCGAGCACTCAATAAACTTTATACAAACCTCGGACATAAAATATATGATACTGCTCATCACAATATTAAAGGTGGCTTCAACGAGATAATTCAGCTCACGAAATTACATCGTCCGGAAATGTGCAATCACCTTACCAGCCCAGATGTCTTCCGTCACTTTGATGGACCTCCGCAACTTGTCAGGCTCTTCGACTTCTATCTTCAACACCGCAAAGAAGGACAATTTTTCGGAGCAGGATACCTATGCGACGATCCACTGCTGAAGAGACGCACCAATAATCTTGGAAATTCAGTTTACAGCAGGTCTAATGGAAATAGCGGCTTTGATGCTCTCGTCCAGCAGACACTTGCGCATTGCCCGGCGATGCGTGATCACCTTACGTTCAAAGACGTCTTCCGCAACTTTGATGGACCCGCGCAACTCGTCAGACTCTTTGACTCCTATCTGCAACACCGCAAAGAAGGACAATGGTTCGGGTCAGGATATCTAGCGACAAAGCAAGCGAACAAAGAAAATAGACTCGGAATCAACGTGTACACAAACGCACAATCTAATCTTGAGGGAGGATTCGAAGAGCTTCTTCGATTGGCCATGGTTCACCGTCCAGCGATGCGCAATTATCTTACGTTCAGAGAGGTGTTCTGCACTATCGATGGCCCTGCACAAATCGTCAGAATCTTTGACTTCTATCTACAACACCGCAAGAAAGGACAATTTTTCGGTCCAGGTTACCTGAAGGATTCGTTACTCAGAAAGCGCTACAAGAATCTAGGCATAAACGTTTACCAAAATGCTTTAAAAAACTTTGATCGCGGCTTTGACGAACTGCTCGAACTTGCACTTGCGCAACGACCAGAAATGCACTTTCACTTTACCTGTAAAGATGTGTTCCGCAACATCGATGGACCTGAACAACTCATCCGCTGCTTTGACTTCTACCTTCAACATCGCAAGGAAGGACAGAAATTCGGAGCCAACTATCTTCAAGTTGACCCCTTACTTCAGAAAAGACATGGCAACTTAGGAAAAAATGCCTATTACAACTCAAATTATCATCTTGAAAATGGTTTTGACGAACTTATCCAGATCACCGCGAAGCAACGCCCCGAGATCCTTCAGTATTATGTGCGAAGCAAACGATGACCAACTAAACCACCTCGTCAACACGGGATATAATAATCACTCGATAGTAGCAAAATATATATACTAGTTCTTACAGAAACAACACCATGCCTCCTAATCTCGACGAACTCATGGCGCAGCTCGACCGCATGCCTCAAGATGGCAGAGCAATGATCGTGAGGCGCGCGGACGGTCAATACGAGATCGAACTCGTGGATGAACTCAGACTGCCCTACATCGAGCTCAAAATCGTGCCTTCAAGCAGAAGGTACAGCATCATCCACGTCCCTATCGACGCCAAGGACTTCTTCCCGGGCTACAGGGTCCAGTTCGTGCTTAACACACCGCTGAAGCCTTTTGTCATGCACATGACTGGCGCGGACAACGGAACCGCACGGGGCGACGACGTGGGCGGCTACATCTGCCACCCGCGCACAACCGACATCGATGCAGGTCTCCTCGCTGAAGTACCTGATGCTAACACGAATGATGGATCATTCAAAAGATTCTATGATGCCAATAAAATCCTGCGTACCGATGACTGGGTCCGAGTCTTCCGCATGGACCAGCATCACTACCGATTGGTCCTTAAGTAGGCCAACAGGAAAAAGAAATCTTTATATATACGAAGGATGATGATGCATTCCATATCGTTCTAGGGGTGAATTTTTTTGAACGAAGAAAAACAACTTAAGACAGGCACAACGACAGTAGCGATAGTGTGCAAGGATGGCATCATCCTTGCGGCAGACAAGCGCGTGACAGCAGGCTATGTAGCCAACAAGCGCTTCCGCAAGATCCTCCGTTTGGCCGACAACATCGCGGTCACCGTGGCCGGCAGCGTGAGTGAAGTGCAGCTGCTCGCACGCCTCATCCAGGCCGAACTCAGACTCAAGGACCTCCAGACGAAAAGGATCACCAACGTCAAGGAGGCCGCGAACCTGCTCGCAGGCATGGTCTTCTCGAACTTCAGGCGCATGAGCATGATGCCGGCCATCACCGGCTTCTTGCTCGGCGGCAAGGATGACGAAGGCTTTTACGCCTACGAGATCGGCATCGACGGTTCCATCATGAAGGTCGACGAATTCACATCGGATGGCTCAGGTAGCTTCTTCGCTATCGGCGTCCTTGAAGCAGAATACAAGAAGGACCTCTCGGTCGACGAGGGAGTCCGGCTGGCCACGCGCGCGATCAACGCCGCGATCCAGCGTGACACCGCGACAGGCAACGGCATCGACGTCGTCGCCATCACGAACGCAGGTGTCAAGACAGTGCTCGAGAAGGAGCTTATCGTCCGTCTGGACGCTTGATACTCTAATTCTTCTCGCACTCATACACAACAATATCGAGGTAACTAATGGCTCAGATAGAAATCATCAAAGAAATGCTCAAACTACTCCCGGAGAAAGCAGTCTCCGAGGCAGCCTTCGAAGGCGCCAACATCGTCTTTTACACCAAGGACAAGGAGTTCTTCCAGGACAGCAACGGCGCCATCCGCGGCCTCGTGCAGGAGTTCAAGAAGCGCGTCGAGCTGCGCGCCGACCCCTCCATCATGATGGAGCTGGAAGCGGCGGAAAAAGTCATCCGTGAAATGGTGCCGGCCGAGGCAGCGGTGGGTGTCATACGGTTCGATAGCCAGCGCTCGACCGTGCTCATCGAGGCAGAAAAGCCCGGCGTCGCCATCGGCAAGCAGGGCGAACTGTTGCGCGCTATCCGAGGCAAGACGTTCTGGACGCCTGTCGTGCGTCGTATGCCCGCGATCAAGAGCAACTTGATCGAGAACATCCGCCAAGTCCTCTTCCAGCACAGCGATTACCGCAGGAAATTCCTGGACAAGATCGGCCACCGTATCTACGACGGCTGGCAACGCGGCAAGAAACAGGAATGGGTGCGCATCACGTTCCTCGGCGCCGGCCGCCAGGTCGGACGCTCGTGCTTCCTATTGCAGACGCCCGAGAGCAGGATCCTCATCGACTGCGGCGTCAACGTCGCATCCGACGACCCGACAGAAGCATTCCCCATCCTTGACTGTCCTGAATTCAACATCCAGGACCTTGATGCCGTCGTGCTGAGCCACGCGCACATCGACCACTGCGGGTTCCTACCCTACCTCTTCAAGTATGGTTACCGTGGTCCGGTCTATTGCACCGAGCCCACGCGCGACATCGCCGCATTGCTCCTGCTCGACTACGTCAAGATCATGAAGGGCGACAACCGCACCATGATCTTCGACGTGGACGACGTCAAGGAGTTCGTCAAGCACGTCGTCACGCTCGAGTTCGAGGAAGTCACGGACATCACGCCCGACGTGCGCCTCACGCTCTACAACTCAGGCCACATCCTGGGCGCGTCCATGTGCCACTTCAACATCGGCAACGGCCTGCACAACTATCTGTACACCGCGGACCTCAAGTTCGGCCGCACGCCGCTGCTCGATCCTGCCGTGTGCCACTTCCCGCGCCTCGAGACGCTCATGATCGAGGGCACGTATGGCGGCAAGACCAACGTGCTGCCGCCAGGCAAGGAACAGGACGAATTCCTCGTCGCCACCGTCATGGAGACCGTCAAGCGCGGCGGCAAAGTGCTCATGCCCGTGCTCGGTTCGGGCCGTGCGCAAGACGTCATGGTGCTCATCGAGAACCTCGTGCGCACCGGCCAGATGCCCAAAGTCCCTGTCTACGTGGATGGTATGGTATGGGACATCACGGCGATCCATACCGCATACCCGGAATTCCTCAACGCCAACATCCGCAAGCTCATCTTCCACAAGGACGAGAACCCGTTCCTGGCAGAATACTTCAAGCACGTCGGCTCCGCCAAGGAACGCAAGGAAGTGCTCGAGGATACGGGCGCGTGCGTCATCCTGGCGACGTCAGGCATGATGGTGGGCGGCCCTGTCGTCGAGTACTTCAAGCACCTCGCAGAGAACCCCCTCAACACACTCATCTTCTCTAGCTACCAGGCAGAAGGATCGCTGGGGCACCGCATCCTGCACGGCGAGCGCGAGATCGTCTTCCGCCACGGCACGCGGCCCGAGATGATCAAGGTCAACATGGAAGTGTTCCGCCTCGAGATCACCGACCACAGCGACCGCAAGCAACTCATGAACTTCCTCTACAAGCTCTCGCCACGGCCCAAAAAAGTGCTCATCAACCACGGCGAAGCCAGCAGATGCCTTGATCTCGCGAGCTCGATCCACAAACAGAACAAGGTCGAGACGATTGCTCCGCGTAATCTTGAGACCGTGCGGCTGAAGTAGATCTCTTCATAATTTAGCGCCGAACAGGTTAGCGACGGAAACTATATAAACAGAATAGTATTAGAGTCTGCTATGACAGAAGTTGTTACGCAGAAGATACTCGATGAAATCAAGTTCGTCAGGGCAAAAGTGACCGAGATCGACAGGGAACTACATGACCTGCGTGAAGAGTTCGCAGATGCTCACCTGAGCGAACAAGAGCGCAAGATGCTTCTCAATGCGCTCGAAGAGGAACGAGAAGGCAAAACGATCGGACTGGCCGAGATGCAACGCCGTTTGGGCTTGTAATCATGCTGGATCTGACGTTCTCGCGTCACGCTTCGCGATTTCTGGAAAAGACAGAAAGAATTACTGCGAAACGGATCATTGATGCAGCGAAGGCATTACCGATGGATCCATTTCCACGAGATGTCAAACGTGTCGAAAACCAGTGGTTCGAAAACGAGAAGGTCTTCAGGATTCGCGTTGGCGACTACAGAGTACTGTACACTGTGAACTACACGAAAAACCGAATCCTGATCTTTAGTATTGACAAAAGGTCACGTGTGTATTGAAAATTCTGTCCAGACACATGATTCAGAATGGCAGTTCTAACTTCGGCATGATACTCAGTAAATCATCTGAATTTTGATTCGAGGATCGAGAATGCTTTTTCCCGAGCAGCATGCAGCTGCTTATCAGTGGTCTTGTGGGACGAGGAACCACGGAGCAAAGATAATTCTTTGAGAATGTCCTCCTTCTCCAAGTCCGAGAGTTTCTCCCGGATCGCATCGCGGATGAATTCCGTGCGCGTGCTGTATCTGTGCTGACCTAACTTTCTGTCTATCTCACGCAGGACCCCATCTTCCATCTTCAGACTGATAGTTTGCATGGTAATACAAAGTATATACAAAGTATTATTTAAATGTTGCGTGCTGACGACACGTTGAATGGTTCGTTGTGTTTGTCGCCGGAAATTTCACGGAATTTTGAGGGCAACGCATTAAAAGAACGGCAACGTATATTCTGGGTAGCATGACATCCACCGCAACGGACTTGACGGAATCCACAATATTAATAAGTAAGCCCATCCTTACCAGTAAGAATGAGGAAAGAAACATGATGGACGTCATCCGTGTGTCATCGAAAGGACAGATCGTGATACCAGAAGCGATCAGGAACAAGATGCGCATCAAGGAGGGTTCACGGCTTGTGCTTGTCGAAAAAGGCGACATGCTCATCCTGAAGAAAGAGGACGACGTTGTCCGTGGCTTCGACGTTGAGGACCGCCGGGAAGATGTAGGATGGATGCTCGTCGCGGAACAATCGCTCAAAAAGATATGGGATAACCCCATCGATGACAAAATATGGAACAAGTACTTGTGAAACAGCGTGACATCATTTTAGTGCCGTTCCCGTTTTCGGACCAGAGCGGGCACAAGATACGTCCCGCGCTTGTCTTGTCCAATGACGTCTTCAATGGCGGCCGTGATGTCATCACGTGCGGCATCACAGGCAATGTAAAACCTTCGCAGTATTCCATCATCATCGACCAGAAGAATATCGACACAGGAACGCTGCATGACCGTAGCGCCATCAAAGTGGAGAGTGTGGCAAAGATCGACAGGACGCTGATCATCAAACAGATCGCGCGGATCGATACGGACACATTCTCAAGAGCAGTGCACATCTTGCAGGAAATTGTGAAGGCAAAAACATAATCGAAAAACCGGAATAGACCACATCATTGCAACCTCAAGGAAACGGAAAAGCTATCTCGGCACATTCAAGGGCATTGAACGCAGGCGGATAAGCATTCTCAAGAATTGGTGAATGGTCGTTCTTGTACGCTTCACAATCCATCAACATGTGTTATCTCGTGTTTCGCGATGTTCTCGCAATCATCGGCGAACGTATAGACCGCGCGGAATTTCTTGCCTTCGAGCAATAACGGCAGGAATGTCGCGTCCGCCTTCCACATCTTCTCATAGGGAATCTTGTCGAGCGCGAACCATGCTGGCCGCATCTCGTCGGTCTCTGTGGGAGTGCCGCTGAACTTGCGCGCGATGTACACGTGCACGTAATGGTCCCACGTCTTGCCTGCAGGCGGGTTGGGGAAATAGAACGCGATCTCGGCGACTTTCTCGAGGGCGGCTTGATCCACGATCATTCCTGACTCCTCCAACACTTCCCTGCAGGCAGCGTGCTCGATCGTCTCGCCCGGGTCCTGCTTGCCCCCGAACGCGTTGATCTTGCCCGCACCGAACCCTTTGATCTTCAGACCCATCAGCATACGGCTATTGGCGTCATCGAAGAGGAAACAGAGCGTGCATTGTTTCATGACGGTCACGAAGAACGAGACGTCTTATATCTTCATCGGTGATGTAATGGAATATTTTATAAACATCCATCACGACGGACGCAGCATGGCACAAACCACAATTGAACGGTATCCTCTTGAACAAACAAAGGTCATCAAGAAGACGGTCGGCGGCATCCTGACGTGGCTCATCATCGCACTCATCGTCCTTGTCCCCGCGCACATGTTCGTCTTTTCTCGGTTCTCGGCGCTCATCATCATCCTTGATGTGCTTGTCGCACTCCGGGTGATCATCGAACCGATCTACCAATATTACTATTACAAGATGTATTTCTATGACGTACGGACGGACTTCCTCGTTATACGCAAGGGCGTCATCACGCCGCGCGAGACCATCTTGAACTACAACAAGCTCCAGGATGTCTACGTCGATCAAGACATCCTTGACCGCATCTTCGGACTCTGGGACGTGCACGTGTCGACGGCCACCGCCATGTCCGGTGCCGAGGCGCACATCGATGGCGTGAACGAGAAGAACGCGACCGCCATCCGTGAGCTGTTGTTGTCAAGGATAAAACAACGCTGATATGACAGAACCCAAGGTCTACAGGCCAAACACGATGCGGGCAGTGGTTCTCGCCATCGGGATATTCGTCGTCGTCCTTGTCTACGTCGGGTTTTCTCTTCTGGGACTGTTGTTGGGCACGGTTTTCGCCGCGTTCACTGCGTGGAGTCTTCTCGTGCAACGCTATGAACTCCAGGATAACGGTGTCTTCATACGATCCGGCATCTTCGCACGATCACGTGGCACGATCCTGTACTCACAGATCCAGGACGTGCAAGAAACACAGCCCCTCATTGGTCGGCTCTTAGGATTCACCACGCTGCAGATCAAGACCATGGGCGCGCAGGCAGGCACCATGGCAGGCCTCACGAGCAATGATGCGGCAGAGATCAAACGAAGCATTCTGCAGCGCATGTCGCACAGCACGGCGCCACGCGTGGCGACTGAGACGCCAGGCGCGATGCCCTATCCGATCCGTGCGACGAAAAAGGCATTGTTCTACGCCATCCCCGTAGCAATCGCCACCATGCTCATCATAGGTGGTGCCGTTTTGTTTGTGACGCTCGCCGTCTCCTTGAAGAGCATCAACTTGATTCTTTTCACCAATCTACTCTTGCCCCTCCTGGTTCTTGGTGGAGTGATATGGGCTGTCCTCGTGATCAACGCAGCGATCTTCGAACGCGCATTCTCCTATGCACTCACGGAGGACTACTTCGCGAAGAAGTACCAATTCATCAATAAATACGACGTCCACATACCCTACCAGAAGATCCAGGACCTCATCTTCAAGGAAGGACCTCTGGATAGAGTATTCGGGTTTGCCGACGTCACGATAGAGACCGGTGAACGGATGGTGCCGCAACAACGAAACTCTGGACAAGCGATTATGGCAGGCGCAGTTGGACCGTTCAAACGTGATGATGCAAGCGCGCTCCACGAGCGCCTTCTGCGATCGATGGGTCTCCGCAAGACACAACCCGATAATCTCCGACAACACCATCCACTTGATGCCCGCAAACCGCTGAAAAAAACCGCTGGTTCCGCATGGTATCTTCTTGTATTATTAGTGATTGCCATTTCGATAGCGGCGGGATTGCGCAGCATGCTGCCACCTCCTGTGGCAGAACTTCTCGAACCTGTGCGTCTAGCGATCATAGCGGCAGTGCTCCTTGTTGTCAGCACCATCGTGACATTGTGGTACGAGTATGCCTACTTCAAGAGCTATGACTACGCAGATAACACCGAACTCTTGCGGCTCAGGAAGGGCGTGTTCTTTATTGACGTTCTCACAATCCCTTACGACAAGATCCAGCACATCTTCGTCGATCAAGATGTGTTTGACAGACTCTTCGGACTCTGGGACGTGCACGTCGCGAGCGCGGGAACGACCGGCGTGCAACTGCACATCGACGGCGTGCGGAAGGAAGACGCGGAAGCATTGCGAGATCTATTCTTGCAACGCACCAAGAACAAGTAGTGTCACAATGCTTCGCGTGGTCATGTGCAACCTCACTTGACAAGTCCCTTCTCTATCTTGTCCACATGCTTGTGCCGCACGTGCCTGTAGACCATGATGACCACGACGATCGCCAGCACGATGGCTATGACGTGGCTGAATTCTCTGGCATAGTCGCGCACGAGCTCCCAACGCTCGCCCAGCGCGTAGCCGAGATATGCCAGGATCGCGTTCCAGAGCGTCGCGCCGACGAACGTGTAGATGGAGAATTTGACGAGGTTCATCTTCGCCATGCCTGCAGGGATCGATATGAAGTGCCGCACGACCGGAATGAAGCGGCTGATGAAGATGGTCTTCTCGCCGCTGCGGGCGAACCAGTCTTCGGTGCGTTTGAGGTCAGCCGCGTCGTAGAACACGTAATGGCCGAAGCGCATGACGAGCGGATGGCCGCCGTAGCGTCCCATCGCGTACGAGATCCACGAGCCGATGAGGCTGCCGATACCGGACGCGAGGATGACGAGCCAGATGTTGAACCTTCCTGTGAACGCCAAGAACCCGGCGAAGGGCATGACGAGTTCGGAAGGCAGCGGCGTGATCATGCTCTCGAGCGCCATCAAGACGATGATGCCGCCGTAGCCCAGAAGGTCGATGGTGGCGATCGCGAACGCGGCCATGGAAGCGAGCGCGTCGTACGTGAAGGACATGACGCGCTCCAGTGACCGAGTATTATTAAACCCTTCTGCGACATGCCCGCGCATGGACACGATACGGTATGTTCCCATCGGCGATTCGTACACCGCGGGCGAAGGGACGGTCGAGCGGTCCAGCTGGCCGGTCGTGCTGACAGATCAGTTGCGGCGGCAGGACGTCGACGTCATGTTGGCGACTATCGCGGCACGCGTCGGCTGGACGACCAAGGACGCGCTCGAGTACGGACTTCCCGTGTTTGAACGCGCCAAACCCACGTTCGGCACATTGCTGATCGGCATCAACGATTACTTGCAAGAACACAGCCCTCAGTCATTCCGCACCGACCTCGCGACGCTCATGGATGGCATGCTGGCCACGCTCGGGCGCAACGACCGCCTGCTGCTCATCACCATCCCTGACTTCACGGCGACGCCGAAAGGCGCGGTGTTCAGCATGGCGTTCGGCAAGGACGGCGCGCAAGGGATTGCGGAATACAACGCAATCATCAAGGAGGAAGCGGCGACGCGCGGGTCGCGTGTCGCCGATATCTATCCGTTGTCCCAGACGATGCGAGGCAATCCTCTGCTTGTCGGGACCGATGACGTGCACCCATCCGCTGCAGAGTATGCATTATGGGCAGCGGAAGTGCTGCCGGTCGCGCGCGACCTTCTCAAGAATTCTTGAAATTCTGTGCGTACCACACGGCGAACAAGTGGCTGCTGGAACTTTCCTCAGACGTCAAACGCCATGCTTTGTACTCGTCGAACGACCATTCAGCGAGTGTCCGATCGCTTCCTTGCGGTTGGAATATGGTGGCAAGTTTTGACCAGTGGTGGGGCTGCAGTGTGCCGCGCGGTTGCTGTGCAATTGTGCCGTGCACCTTGCCGACAAAGTATACTGGTTCCTGCGTGGAATCACCCATGTACGCGAGGCATTCCCGGAACTCGCACGCACGGTCCTTGCCTTCCACAAGCTTCAAGATGCCATCAAGCCCGACAGTATCAAGCGCGAAGTTGACGAATGCGCGCGGGAAACCATTCAAGGACGGGATGTAGAATCCTGCATCGAGCGCGACGACTGGCTTGCGCAACATCGCATAAGCGTAGATGACCTTCTCCCGGACGATCTGTTGCACATCGTCAGACCTCGGTTCAGGGATGTCGATCGGGACCTGTTCAACAGTGACTGCATGAGGCGCAAGGTGCCGCTGTAATGACGCGATCTTGCCCTTGTTCGTCGTCGCATAGTACAATGTCACGAATCCATGCAACCACGTGGCGATAATAAAGATTCTAGTGTTTCAAACAATAGGTGGCGCGCACCCATTGAAGACCGCGTCGGAGCACGCATTCTTTATATATTTAGGAAGCACGAAGACCGCTATGAAAATGCGGCTGATGGTCGTTCTGTGCACGTTGGCGTTGATGGGCTGCACTCCTCAAGTCGACCATGGCTCGCTCGGTCCTGGTCCCACAAACGGGGAGAGCCTGCCGACAGGAGAGTTCGATGTGGTTGCCGCAGACGTTCGCTATTTCGAGGACTTCAGTGGAACATACGCGCATCCTTCGGTGGAAGGAGACTATCCTGGCGTCGTGATGATCCACGAATGGTGGGGGCTGAACCAGAACATCAAGGACATGGCGTCCACGCTCGCATCGCAAGGGTACCACGTGCTCGCGGTCGACTTGCACGGTACGGTCGCGACCACGCCCGAGCAAGCACGCGCGCTCACAGGCAGCCTTGACCAGCAGAAGGCGCTCGCGAACATGAACGCCGCACTGGCGTTCCTCAAGAGCAAGGGCGCGACCAAGACCGCGTCGCTGGGCTGGTGTTTCGGCGGCGGGCAGTCGTTGCAGCTCGCGCTCAACGAACCGCTTGATGCGACCGTCATCTATTATGGACGGCTCGAGACGAACGAAACAATGCTCTCGGCCATCACCTGGCCTGTCCTTGGCATCTTCGGCGCGACAGACCAAAGCATCCCTGTTGCCACAGTCAACGAATTCGATGCCGCGCTCACCGCGCTAGGACGCGAGCACGAGATCAACATCTATCCTGGCGTGGGGCACGCGTTCGCGAACCCTTCAGGCGCCAATTACGCTCCGAACGAGACCAAGGACGCGTGGGACAAGACCCTCGCGTTCCTGGACAAGCACCTGAAGTGACGGATAACACTTAAATATGCGACGCCGCATTCTGACATCAAAAAAAGTGCGCAGGTGAACCCTATGAAGACAGTGATACAAACAACAATTCTTGCAGTGATCGTCGTCGGCCTTCTGGCCACCACAGTCATGGCGCAATATGGCGGTTATGACGCGAGTGCATCGGCAGATGCGTCAGCAGGTGATTATGATGCGAGCGCGTCAGGAGATGCGTCAGCAGGCGATTACGATTCAGCAGGAGATTCTGCGGATGACGATACATCTGCCTCTGCACGGGCAGGAGCACGCGTCACAATCAATGATGATGACGTCGATGTCGCAGGCGTGGTCAGCGTGCGCGGCGCCAACGTGTCCGTCCCTGGCGTGGTTGTGACCGCAGGCCAGGTCCGCATCACGTCGGCAGTGTTGCGCAGCAAGATCGCGCAGGAAGCAGAGATCGACCTGGACCAGCTCATCATTGACCTTGGCGCTGATGTCGAGATCACGCCTGGTTTCATCAAGATGGGTGAGGCGAGCGTCGGGGCAGAGGGCAAGAAGGCGACCGTGACGATCAACGGCCGCGACATCGAGGTCAGCACGCAGTCGAGCCACGTCACCATCAAGGACGGCGAGATCGAAGTCGAGACGCAAGGCGTGTCCATCAGCAAGGGCAAGATCAAGGTGGGCGGCATAGAGGTCAAGGCACCGGGCGCCGCGCTCAGTGCAGACGTCCGTGCAGGCGCGACCAAGGTCGAGCTTGAGGAAGAAGACGGCAGCGTCGTGTACAAGGTCGAAGCGCAGAAGAACGGGAAGTTCCTGGGCCTCTTCAGCGTGGTCCTCGACAAGGAGATCAAGGTCGACGCCCAGACCGGCGCGACAGTCGACGTCAAGGGCCCCTGGTGGTCGTTCCTGGCAAGCGAAGACTGAACGTTCTTTCTTTTTTGTTTTTTATTTTATATGAATTGCAGGAATTCTTCTCTGTCCATCTTGAGATCGTGCTTCACGATCTTGTTCAGTAAGCCCCTGTCTATATCTTCACCGCCGTGGTTCGGGATGACTGTGGTCCTGCCATCAGAATGCTCAAAAAACATGTGGCTGCCTTCCTGCCGTATGAGACTGAATCCTAGTTTGATCAGCACACGAGTCACCTCTTTGGCATTCAACAGGGGAAGTTTGGACATTACGCTTCGACTTCAACCTGCTGCAGCCCGATGAATCTCGGCAAGGGTTCCTGCCGTTTCTTCGCTTTCAGATACAGCTTGATGGCTTCCTTGGTCCGTCTGAGCAGTTCATCATGGGTCTTCGCCTGGGTGTGGCAACCCGGAAGACCGACGACTTCGGCAATAAGATAGCCGTCCTGCCCTTCTTCCACAATGACGTTGAAGGTAGTCATGATGGACCTGACGCCGTCTCTGTATAAATACCTTTTCGGATGCAGCATACGTGAAGAAGCCAGTGCCGTCCTTCAAATACCCTGCGGGGAGCTGGCGAGTGGGAAGTGGGCGAGTGGACGCCACATCCGTGTCCATCGAGCTAGCCTAATCCTGCACATTCTTTAAAAACCCTCGAACAAGGATGTTCCCATCATGGTCCGTTTCGATCCTCCTGACCAGCCTGGCTGCTATCTCTTCAAGGACCGCACTGGCGGCATCATCTATGTCGGCAAGGCAAAGAGCCTGCGTAAGCGTGTCGCACAGTATTTCTCGGGCCAGCCAAAGCCGATAAAGGTCGAGGCGATGGTGCGGCTCATCGCCGATGCGGAATTCATCGTCGTCAACAATGAAGTGGAGGCGTTGCTGCTCGAGAACCGTCTCATCAAGCAGCACCGACCGCACTTCAACATCTCGCTCAAGGACGACAAGCGGTACGCGTACTTGGAACTCACGAACGAACGTTTTCCCCGCCTGATCACGACGCGCAACCCGAAGGCCAAAGGTAAGCTCTACGGCCCGTATGTGGATGGTTTTGCGCGCAGGGATGTGCAGGACCTCTGCCAGCGGCTCTTCAAACTCCGCACGTGCACAACGCTGCCAAAAAAGGCCTGTCTGATGTACCATCTTGGGCGTTGCGATGCGCCTTGCGAAGGGAAGATCGATGAGACGCACTATCACGAGAACGTCACGCACGCAGAGCAGGTGTTGCGCGGCGACATCCGGCCTGTGCTCGGAACGCTTGAGACGCAGATGAAGGTGGCGAGCAGCGCGACGAAGTACGAGACCGCGCGCTGGTGCCGTGACGCCATCGTCTCGCTCAAACGGCTGCAGCAGCGGCAGAGCGTGGACAGGACGCGCGACTATGATGAGGACGCGATCGGTCTCGCGACAGACGGCATCAAGACCAGTGTCGCCGTCGTGCACGTCCGCAAGGGTGTTGTCGCGAAGAAGAGCGAGTTCGTCATCGACCACGGTGAGGACGACCTCGGGGAATTCCTGCAGGCGTACTACGGGACGCATGACGTGCCCAACAAGATACTGCTGCCACACGAGGTGGAGGACACGCGACTGCTCACAACATGGCTGAGCCAGACACGAGGGACGAACGTGTCGATCCTCGCACCACGACACGGCGATGGCAATGCGCTTGTCGGGATCGCGACCAAGAACGCGCAACTGCGTGTCGAGGATGTGCATTCTGGCGTCGTCGCTCTCAACGACACGCTCAACCTGCCCCGCTTGCCGCGCATCATCGAGGTGTTCGACATATCGACCACACAAGGCACGAATACTGTGGGCGCCATGGTGCAGTTCGTCAACGGCAAGCCCAATCCATCTGGCTACCGGAAGTTCATCATCAAGAAGGCGCACGCGCAGGACGACATGGCGTGCATGCGTGAAGTGGTGGGGCGCCGCTACCAGCGGCTCGCGCACGAAGGCAAGGACTTCCCGGACCTTATCGTCATCGACGGTGGCGCGCTGCAACTGCACGCGGCGCGGGAAGCGATCAACATGGTCAAGCCCGGCACGCCCATCATCGCGCTCGCAAAGCAACTGGAAGAGATTTACATGCCTGATGCGCCTGATCCTCTGCGACTGCCTGACAGACATGCTGGCCTCCTCCTACTGCGCCAGGCACGAGATGCAGTCCACAAATTCGTGATAACGTTCCATCGCCTGCGCAGAGGCAAACAGTCGGTCCAGTCCGCACTGGACACGATTCCCGGCATCGGACCATCGACCAAGATGAAGCTCCTTGACGCATTCGGTTCGGTGAACGGGATCAAGAACGCCACGCTCGACAATCTCAAGAACGTTGTATCCGAGCGCGTCGCACGTGCGATCCAGGACGCGTTGCGCTAGGTGTTGCAGAGCAAGTAAGGATCAAAGACAACAAACATTCTAAGACGTGAGTACATCATCCACAATCCTTAAGAATAGGGCCCGCGCGGTTCGCAGCATGGCAAATATCTGCGTGTTCTGTGCGTCCACAAACGGTTCTGATGCAGTGTACCAAGATGTCGCTGCCCAGACCGGAACGTTGATCGGTAAGGGCGGTCACACGCTGATTTATGGCGGCAGCAATTGTGGCCTCATGGGTATTGTCGCGCGCGCCACACAAGCCGCAGGTGGCAAGGTTGTGGGCATCCTACCTAATATTTTTTCAGACCTTGCGCAGGGAGAAGATGAACTGGTTCGCGCAGAGGATTTACGCCACCGCAAGGCACTCATGGAAGTCCGTTCCGATGCGTTCATGGGTCTCCCTGGCGGCATCGGCACGCTGGACGAGATCGCAGACGCCCTTGTTTCAGCGTACTTAGGTATCCACAAAAAGCCGATCGTGATCGTCAACACACACGGGTTCTATCGCCACCTGTTGGCACATTTTGAACAAATATACACTGCACAATTTGGTCGTCCTTCTGCCCGCGATCTTTACCACTTCGTGGAAGAACCCGTGCAAGGCATGGCTGTGATTGAGAAGTGCATGCGATAGATCAAAACCTCAGTTCTGGCACGATATCTTCGAGACGTCGGTCATGATGGAGCGGTCGATGCATCATTCAACTTCGTTGCAAATTCGTGTCATCATCAGACAGTGGTAAACAAGGCAAACCTTTAAATATCAACAGGGACCAAAACAACCCATGACCAACGTCATGGCAGTAGTGCACAACCCATCAAGCACGGTGGACCGACAAGGAGTATTGTTTGACAATACGTCATATAACACTCGTTTCGGCGTCGTGCTTGCAGATGGACTTGGCAGCAACGGGCGTGAAGTCACGCGCGGCAACCAGAAAGTGTTCCGCATCGGCCAGAATTATGTGCTGGGCACAGGACGCGGCGACCACATCACATTCGTCATGCAAGAAATCGCGAAGAATCCGCCAAGCACGCCTCAAGGACTTGGCGATCGCATCATCCGCACCTCCCGCAAATACATCCGCTTCGACAAGGACGACGTCCTCCATTTCATCATCGCCGGCGGCAATCCCGCAAAGAAACTCGAGGTGTATCGACTGCACGTGACGAGCATCCAAAAACCGCTCCTGTGTGAGGGTGGCTTCGCGATCGATGGTAGCGGTGCCGACTTCGTGGGCAAGGCACTCGAACGCGAAGGACAGCTCGGACTGAGCACCCTTCTCTCACCCGGCGCGACACTTGCTGAAACGGTCTCCTCGCTCTACGATCTTGGTCACGTCGCCCGCAAGAGCGCCGGTGTGAACGAGGAGTTCCAGTACGGATTCATCACGCCATCCGGGCTCGCAACGCTCTACCACCCGCGCGTCTGGCTCGCGATGCCGCCGCGCGAATACAGCGACAAGAACGGCAAGTTCCTGCCGCAGATCGCGCAGGCGAACAACGAGATGTATTGGGCACTCGACCAACATTTGTACAAAGCATACCAAACGCTCTTCGACTTCAACCGCGTCGCGACAGCGCTACGACAAGGACACGACACGCAGTTGCACAGACTGCTTATCGAAATAGGTGACGAACGGACACGAGTGCTCGAGGGCATCACGCGCAGGATCATGGACTACGTGCGCCTCCACAACCAAGACCGTCCAAAGAATATTTAAGCACTCATCTGACCCACGCACCCATGCGTTTCCAGCTCATCTCGTCGCATGCGCCCAAAGGCGGGCAGCCTGAGGCGATCAAGAAGCTCGTGGCAGGCGATTCGAAGTTCCCGCGCCAGACGCTGCTTGGCATCACGGGCTCTGGCAAGACGTTCATGGTGGCGAACGTGGTCGAGAAGGTCAATAAGCCCACGCTCGTGCTCGCGCACAACAAGACGCTCGCGGCGCAGCTGTATGCTGAACTCAAATCGCTCTTCCCGCATAATGCAGTGGAATATTTCGTCTCGTATTTCGATTATTACCAGCCAGAGTCCTACATCCCGCAGAAGGACCTGTACATCGAAAAGGACTCGGCGCGCAATGAAGAGATCGAACGCATGCGCCTGCGCGCGACCGCGGCGCTCATGTCGCGCGAGGACGTCATCATCGTGTCGTCGATCTCCTGCATCTACGGCCTCGGGGACCCGAAAGGGTTCCAGAAGATGAGTCTCGACGTGGCGCAGAGCAAGCCGCTTGGCAGACAGCAGCTCATCAGCGCGCTTGTCGGCATGCAGTACGAGCGCAACGACAGCGCGCTCGAGCCAGGACGCTTCCGCGTGCGCGGCGGCACCATCGACGTCATCCCTGGCTATGACAAGGACGTGATCAGGATCGGGATCGAAGGCGATGTGGTGAAGTCGGTCGCGCGTCTCGACCGTGTCACGATGGACGAGAAAGAACGCATCGAGCGCGTACGGATCTTCCCGGCCAAGCATTTCGTCGTGCCAGAAGAGACGCTTGAACCCGCCATCGCCGCGATCAAGGACGAGCTTGAAGAGTGGCTGCCGCATCTTGGCCAGCTCGAGCAGGAGCGACTGCGACGGCGCACGAAGTACGACATCGAGATGATCGAGCAGTTGGGCTACTGCACCGGCATCGAGAACTACAGCAGGCATTTCGATGGTAGGGCGCCTGGCACGCCGCCAAGCTGCCTCCTTGACTACTTCCCGAAGGACTTCCTGTTCATCATCGACGAATCACACCAGACGCTGCCGCAGGCGCATGGCATGTTCAAAGGTGACGTTGCGCGCAAGAAGAACCTCATCGATTTCGGCTTCCGCCTGCCGAGCGCGGCGGACAACCGCCCGCTGAAGTTCGCGGAGTTCGAGAAGTATCTCAATCACGTCATCTTCGTCTCTGCCACCCCCGCAGAATATGAGATCAAGACATCCGGACAGCTTGTCGAATGCATCGTGCGTCCCACCGGCCTCCTTGATCCGACCGTCGAGGTCCGCAAGACGCAAGGCCAGATCGACGACCTCATGGAACAGATCAGGCAGACGACCAAGAAAGGCCGGCGCACGCTTATCACCACGCTCACAAAGAAGATGGCCGAGGACGTGGCAGACCATCTGGCGCGCGCAGGCATCAAGGCGTGCTACATGCACAGCGAGATCGAGACTATCGAGCGCACCGAGATCATCCGGCAGTTGCGTCTGGGCAAGTTCGACGTGCTTGTCGGCATCAACCTGCTCCGTGAAGGCCTCGACATCCCGGAGGTCTCTCTTGTCGCGATCCTTGACGCGGACAAGGAATCGTTCTTGCGCGACGCACGCTCTCTCATCCAGATCATCGGCCGCGCGGCGCGCAATGCAGAGGGCCGCGTCATCATGTACGCGGACGTGGTCTCGAAATCCATGCGCGACGCGATCATGATCACGAAGAATCGCCGGGACGCGCAAGACGCCTTCAACAAGGAGCACAAGATCAACCCTTCGACGATCATCAAAGAGATCGGGGAAGGCAAGGTCGAGCTCAAAGGCACAAAGCACATACCCAAGGCCGACATTCCTGCGTTACTTGCCAACCTTGAAGCAGACATGCGGATAGCTGCAGAGAAGCTCGAATTCGAGAAGGCAATAGAACTGCGCGACCGCATCGAAGCGATCCAGAAAGAACAAGGCCTCTGAACGCGGTCATGCCAAGGCGGACCGCAAATTCTTATAAACCATCACGAAGTGCTGCACCACTATGGGGGCAATCTATGTAAAGACGATCGAGACACGGTCGTGTCCACCACATGATGAGAAGTGGCGCGCTGCCATGATCGGGCAGATACGCAGTGGGTATTACGTGGATGACGCGCAAGCAGGCCACATGTTGCGTCTTGAGCACTTCGCAAGGCAGGCGCCTGTGGACATGGCAGGCCGTCTGCGGTCCGAGATCAAGGATGCGGACGCGCTCGCAAGGTATCCTCTCAAGCCGCGCCACGTCATGGGTGTGTGCTGGGTGTTCGATTGGTACGCTGGCGAGATCGACAACGCATTCGACAGCATGATGCCATGTGCCGAGGACAACGACAGGAAGAATACGTTGATCGACATCGATGACGTCATCGAGAGTATGAGGATGCGCCTGCCTCGCACGTGGCAAGGAGACATGGTGCACTCGTTGCTCACGCCCTACGATGCGTTCGTGGACGATACGGGCATGCGTCTCACCGTACAGCCACGCAAGACGCTCGAGTCGTCGCTGCGCAAAGTGTTCTACACGGCCTATGACTTGGGCGTCCGCAGCGATGCGGGCTTGGCACAAGTGGCGGTCTCGTACCTGCAGACCAGGATCTTGGGCATGCAAAAGTACGTCAAGGACCCTGAACTGTTGGCGGAGGCGGTGGTGAAAGCGAGCGTACGAACGCAGCAGCGCTTCAACCGGCTGAAGTTCACGTGCCGCTCGATGGAGAGCCTGTTGCGCTACAATCTCCCGAACATCTTCGTAAACCAGTTGGACGTCGAGAAATCCATGCTCAAAGCCATGGTACGTGATGATGTCTGTGACCACGAGCGTTACGCGCTGAACCTGGCGAACTGTTTCGCACATTCCGCGTTCGCGGCCGACGGTGACGAAGCATTCTTTGCTGCAGAGGAACTCTTCGAGAATGCGAGACTCGGCGAGGCCGAACCTGGCTGGGACGACCACACGATGGAAGAGCTAGAATCGCTTGTGCGCGTCGTCGACGCGAACCGCTTCGCGCTGGATGGCATCCATCAGGGCTGGCGGCCGTCCGAGGACTGACCGCGCAACCACAAGTTGTGCCGCACGTACGTGAACCTGTCGAGGAAGTCGGCGAGATCGCAACGTTTTTGCTCAGAGAACCAGAGCCCTTGCGTCACGCGATAATGATGCCAGTATTGTTTGCCATAGATGTCTTGTAATGCGCCGCGCGTGCAGAACATGACGACATTGTAGTTGCTGCCGTTCGCGCACGTCGCGGCGAGCCACGCGGTCTGCGCCACTGTGCCAAGGTGTCCCTTGAGAAGGCCCGGGTCGAATATCTTGACACCACTGGAGCGGCGCACATAATCCTGCAACGCCCGTTCGAATTCCGGATTGGTGCTGCAAGGAGGTTGTGCGACGCGTTGTCCTTGCGCATCGAACTGCGTCGCGTTCGGTGACGTCCTGGCCGGGCCATCAAGACGGACGCCACCGTTGACGGACCGCGCCGTACGCGCATAGCGCGCATGCATGCGCGCGCGACGGCGAGGCGCTATAAGAAATCGATGCACTTCCACTGGACATGGCCGCACAAGGTTTTTAAAGCACTTCTCGAGGATGATTGGTCATGGTCAACGATTCCATCGTCATCCGCGGCGCACGCGAGCACAATCTCAAGAACGTCACGCTGGAACTGCCGCGCAACAAGTTCATCGTCTTCACAGGCCTTTCAGGCAGCGGCAAGAGCACGCTGGCATTTGATACCATCTATGCCGAAGGGCAACGACGCTATGTCGAGTCGCTCTCTGCCTATGCACGCCAGTTCCTTGGCCTCATGCAAAAGCCGGACGTGGATAGCATCGATGGCCTGAGTCCTGCGATCAGCATCGAGCAGAAGACGACGAGCAAGAACCCGCGCTCCACGGTAGGCACCGTGACCGAGATCTATGATTACCTGCGCCTGCTTTTCGCGCGCATCGGCACCCCACACTGTCCTGTTTGCAAGAAGCCGCTCGTCATCCAGACCGCGGAGATGATGACGGAGAAGATCCTCGAGCGCACGGGCAAAAAGGTCATGATCATGGCGCCGGTCGTGCGCGAGAAGAAAGGCACGTACGAGAAGCTCATCGAGGACTTCAAGCAGCAAGGATTCACGCGTTGCAGGGTCAACAAGGAGCTACATCCCACTGACGAGAAAATCCAGCTTGACAGATACAAGAAGCACTTCATCGAGGCCGTCATCGACGAACTGACCGTCGCCGAGAATGAACGGCAGCGCATCAGCGAGGCAGTCGAGACCGCGATCAAGATGGCAGAGGGCTATGTCCTTATGCTCGAAGGCAAGGACGAGACGCTCTTCTCAAGCCATGCCGCGTGCCAGGAGCACGACATCAATGTCGAGGATATCCAGCCGCGTATGTTCTCGTTCAACAGTCCCTTCGGCGCGTGCGAGTCATGTCATGGCCTTGGCGCGCACATGGAGCTCGATGTGGACCTCGTGCTGCCTGATCGCTCCAAGTCGCTTGCGGATGGCGCGATCGCGTGCTGGCGCAACATGATGGACGGCTGGCGGGTGCAACAGATCGGCGCCGTCGCCAAAGTACACGGTTTTGATCTCTTCACGCCAGTCAACAAGCTCACCAAGGAACAGCTCAACGTCATCCTGTGGGGCTCGACCAAGAAAGTGCATTACGTGTACACGTCGGAGAAGACCGGCGCCAAGTTCGAGAGCTATGGCTCGTGGGAAGGCGTCATCCCGCAGATGGTGCGCCTCTTCCACGAGACCGAAAGCGAACGCCGCAAGGAGGAGATCGAGAAGTTCATGCTCTGGTCGCCCTGCGACACGTGCGGCGGCAAGCGGCTCAAGGACAAAGTGCTCGCGGTCACGATCGCGGACAAAAGTATCATCGACGTGACCGACATGAGCGTGCGCGACGCGATGGCGTACTTCGCGTCGCTGCGGCTCACGCACGCACAGCAACAAATAGCAAAAATGGTGCTCAAGGAGATCAACGCGCGCTTGCGCTTCCTCGAGGACGTCGGCCTTGGCTACCTTACGCTCTCACGCGCCGCCGGCACGCTCTCGGGCGGTGAGGCGCAGCGCATCAGGCTCGCGACGCAAATCGGCTCCAACCTTTCGGGCGTGCTTTATGTGCTTGACGAGCCGAGCATCGGCCTGCACCAGCGGGACAACCAGAAACTCATCGACACGCTGCACAAGCTGCGCGACCTTGGCAACACGCTCATCGTGGTCGAGCATGATGAGGACACCATCCGCCGCGCGGACTATGTCGTCGACCTCGGTCCTGGCGCAGGTCTCAATGGCGGGAAGGTGGTGGCCAAAGGCACGCCTGCCGAGATCGCGAAGTGCAAGGATTCTATCACCGGCCAGTACTTGAGCGGCAAACGCTCGATCGAGGTGCCAAAGACCCGACGCAAAGCGGATGGCTGGATCGCGCTGCAGGGTGCCGCCGAGCACAACCTCAAGGACGTCGATGTGCGGATCCCGACCGGCGTGCTGTGCGCAGTCACCGGCGTGAGCGGTTCAGGCAAGAGCACGCTCATCACCGACACGCTCGAACCCGCGCTGATGAAGAAGCTGCACGGTTCACGCGTGCGACCCGGTAAGCACAAGAAGCTCGAGATCGGCAAGCACATCGACAAGGTCATCACCATCGACCAGAGCCCGATCGGTCGCACGCCGCGCTCGAACCCCGCGACCTACACCAAAGTCTTCGATGAGATCCGGCAGCTCTTCGCGTCGACCAAGGACGCGCGCGGCCGCGGTTATGCAGAAGGCCGTTTCTCGTTCAACGTCAAAGGCGGCCGTTGCGAGACGTGCGAGGGCGATGGCGTCATCAAGATTGAGATGAATTTCCTGCCCGACGTGTACGTGACGTGCGAGGAATGCAAAGGCAAGCGCTACAACCAGCAGACGCTCGAGATACTCTACAAGGGCAAGACCATCGCCGATGTTTTGAACATGACTGTCGAGGAGGCGTCGCAGTTCTTCGACGCCGTGCCGGGCATCAAGCGCAAGGTCAGCACGCTCGCGGACGTGGGCCTGGGCTACATCAAGCTCGGCCAGTCATCGACACAGCTGAGCGGCGGGGAAGCGCAACGCATCAAGCTCACGCGCGAGCTCGCCAAGCGCGACCTCGGACACACACTTTACCTGCTCGATGAACCCACGACCGGCCTGCACTTCGAGGACGTGCGCAAACTGCTCGACGTGCTCAACAGGCTCGTCGACAAGCACAACAGCGTGATCGTCATCGAGCACAACCTGGACGTGATCAAGTGCGCCGACCACGTCATCGACCTCGGTCCTGAGGGCGGTGACGGCGGCGGCAGGATCGTTGCAGAAGGGACGCCCGAACAGGTCGCGAAGAACCCGAAAAGCCACACAGGAAAGTTCCTCAAGAATGTGTTGTAGCTCGAGCGAACATCACACTGTAGCAATCACGAAGCACCGCGTCTTCTTGCCGGCGTGATGGTTGATGTACTGGACGAAGCGGTTGACGCCGCTCTTGCGCTCCACGATGATCAACGTGTTGCCGCTTGGTGCGATGCGCGTCACATCGCCCGTGCCTGGCGCGTACACGATGCTGCCTCCCCACGCGTCGTCCCAGTCGTCGCTGAAGTCAAGGATGACGTCGATGCCGGGTTTCTCGACTGCTTTGTCGTTGATGAGCGTGTAGTCCTTCCACCCGATGCATAGCACGCTCGGCGATAATGACAGGACGTCCTCTCCTGTGACTGCCGCGAGAAAGGAAAACAGTTCGTTGGACTGCAGCAGCGCGAGGAGTCGCTTGGGCGGTTTCGCGCTATTGAACGAGTGCAAGAGAGGGTCGCATTCTTTCTTGTACGGAAGGGAGAGGATCTCTTCTTTTAGTGCAGCGTATGATGACGGGCCGAGGATCTGTTGCAGTTGCACGCTTGGCAATTGTGGGTCCTGCAGGAACATCGACCGCACTTGCTTCATGGTGTCCTTCGCAAGATATGTCGGGTTGATCTCAGCCATGCAGCCATCCCCCGATCGCGATGCGGTTCTTTTTCGCCACCACTTCCTCGACTTCGTGGAAGGAGACGGGCGATACCTCGAAGATGGCGAGCGTGTTGAAGTGCGGGACTATGTTCTTGACCATGCCCGTAGGCACGCCGTCCTTGGATGCGAGAAGGTTCAGCGAGCCGCCGTCCTTCGGCCCGAGCGTGGACAAGTAATACATGAACGCTATCTTGCGGCCTTCGAGCTGGTCGTCGTGGCAGAGCAAGAAGTCCGTGTCTGCGTAGAGCGTGCCGTGCATGTCGACTACACCGGATTTCAGCTTCAGTCCAGTCAACGTGCGCACGTAGTCGACGAACTGTTTGGACTTGATGAACGAGCGCAGTGCCACAAGGACGTCATTCTCAGTGCCTGCCAAATCATTGGTCTGCATGAACTTGAACAAGTCCGCCTCTTTGGGGAAGAATTCTTCCTTGCCAAGCGCTTGCAGCACCTTGATGGACTGAGCTTCCTTGAAAAAACCCGGCATGACAAGATGCGGGAACGGCATGGCCTTGCCGAACTGTTTGTGCAGCTTCTCGATCATGGCCTTCTCAAGATACTGCCAGTTGATCCAGTCGTCAAGGTTCTTAGAATCTGTGCCGGACTGCATAGCCGGGTCGAGCACAAAGCGTCTTATAAATCTTGGGCTTCGACGGGATTGTTGATTGGCAAGCTTTAAATGGCGTCATGAAGGACGCGCCCACATGGGCTTTCAGAACTACGTGGCGCTCCTCAGGGACAACTACCGACACCTGATAGACAGCAAAGACCTTTGCAACACGGCCGTCAGAGACATCATCACGGAACATGCGGGCGGGTGCATCCAAGTCTCTTCGCTCGATGATTTGATCAACGTCAAGCGTGTCGCCAAGATCTCACGTCATCTTCTTCAATATGAGCCGCACATGCTCGACGATGTGCTTGAAAAATTGTATCAGCTGCAGTGTGCCGGACTAGACTACGTCCAAGGTGAAACGCATGCTGATACTCAAACGATGATAACCGAGGCGCACCTGCAAAGGGAAACCGGACGCATTGCGCGCAGGCTATTCGAGAAGACCGCCACGCCACAATGGGCAGAACTCGCATACCATCACGCCTTGACTGCGGGGCAACGCACCGAAGACAACGAACATGACTACGCAGCACTAGCATATCTTGAAGCGAGCGATGCTGCGAAAAAACTCGCCAAAAACCCCACGTTTGCCGAAGCATGGTATATGACCGCCAAGCGTGCGTTTGAAATCGCGGATAATCCTCTGATCGTCACTGATGCACTACGCGTGCAGACGGACGCCGCGATAGCGATGAAGGACACGAAAAACGAGCTGTGGCTCGCAAGGATCTATGATGCATCATGGATGTCATCCCTGGAAAATATAGCGTCAAAGGAACGATTCATGCATATTGCCAATGCATTGGGTGCCGCGAATCAATTGTACGAACTGACATCGGATATACAGTGGGCTCAGGCGATGTATGACCGTGCGGATGAAGGCATCACACTATTCCATGACCCACTATTCTACGGCAGAGTGGGATATGCCGCACAGGAATTATTCAATCATTCAAAGAATCCTCAGATGTTGGAGAATAAATATTCACTCATGATGGAGGGCGCAAGCGTCGTATGTGGCGACCGTGCCAGCGAGCTTTACCACCGCGCAGCCCACGCAGCGCGACATCGGTCGGCATTCGGCAAGTCCATGAAATGGCTGCAACGAGCAAAAATCGCGTATGAGAAATCGCTCGAATCATGCGAGAACGAATCTCGCAGGGATGACGCGAACAGATGTCTTACTCGCGTCAATGCGAAATTACGGAATTCAAAAGACAGCTGCCGATGGCGTGTGGGTCGCCTCAAGTGGGACCGTGAACGCTCCAAGCACCTGACCTAGTGATGATATAAAATGATATAAACAAGCCCCTCCACAAGGCAGTCATGCTCAAAGAACAACTCATCATGGTGGAGACGACGGTCGCTTCCGAGCCTGTCGCCCGAAGGATCGCGTCAGTACTCGTTGACAAGAAGCTCGCCGCGTGCGTGCACATCAACGCGGTCGAGTCGCACTACAAGTGGAAGAACACCATCAAGATGGACAAAGAATTCTGCGTGCGCGCGACCACCACGCAAGCGCGCGTCGTCGACTGCATCAATGAAGTGCGCAAGGAGCACCCGTACGAGCTGCCTGCCATCATCGTGCTGCCCATCGTCGGTTCGAACAAGCCGTACGCTGACTGGGTCGCAGAGTACGTGAAACAGTGAAGATCGTTTAGCTGCATTCAAGCGCGAGTCGCAGGTTGACGAGGTTCCTGCGCATGATGACGACGTACGTGTCATCCGCATTCTTATTGCCTTCGAGCGGGCTCAGTTCGAGCACCTGCGCGCCGACGTCGTCGGCGATGGTCTTCGCGATCCTCGGATCCACGAGTTCCTCATACATGATGTACTTGATGCCATACTGCCTAGCGGCGTCCACGAGTTCCTTGATCTTGCCAGGTGACGGCTCGGACTCGGGCTCGAGGCCGCTGATCGTCACCGTGCGGAAGCCGTATGCTGCCGCGAGATAGGAATAGGCGTCGTGGTTCGCGAGCAACACTTGCTTTGAGCACGACGCAAGGCCGTCTGTGAACTCTTTGTCAAGCGCGAGAAGGTCTGTCCGCAGCGCAACAGCGTTCGACAAATAGTACTCTCTATTACTTGGATCTGCCTTTGCAAGGCCGTCTGCGATGTTGGCAGCCATGACCTGCGCATTGCGAGGGGAGATCCAGATGTGTGGATCCTTGCCGGATGCTGGCTCGTTAGTGTCATCGCGTGAAGCCTCAAGAAGCGGGATGCCATCAGACGCGCGGACAACAATGATGCTGTTACCTCTGTCGCTGAGCAGACGCTGCTCGAGCGCGCCGATGCCTGATTCAATGCCAAGTGCAACATAGACGTCAGCGTTCGCCACTGTCTTGATGTCCTGCGGCGTGGGCTCGTACTCATGCGGCTCGACGCCAGGGGGCACGATGGAACTGACCTGTGCCTTGTCGCCCGCGATGCTGTTGGCGATGTCGTAGAGCGGATAGAACGTGGTGGCGATCCGGAGTCCTGTCGATGGAACGATCGTTGATGGAGGCGTGCAACCGACGATCACAAGCGCAAGCGTGATCATAAGTACGAATGATGCTTTCATGGTGTCCTACTGCAAACCAACCATTCTTGTATTATATAATGGTATTGTTCCTCACGTGTACTCGTACTTGAACCCGACCGTGTTCGTGTTCTGGCGTCCGGTCGGTTCGTAGCTACACGAGAAGTAGATTTTCTTCACTGCTGACGTGTCGAATGCAGGCAGCAAACACTTGCTTCCATCGCAGGGGAAGATGTTCGGCATGGTCTGCCATGCTTCATTGTCGGCGCTCCACTTGCACGTCCGGTCACGGATGAAGTTGAGCGCGAAGCCGCGCCCCATCTGTTGGTTGAGCGGCACGCTGACCGCAAGGAAGTCGGAGAGCGCGCCTGGCGTGACGTTGATGGCGTACTGTGTGTCCACGACCGACCCGCCTGTCGCTGTGGGTCCGGCGTTGCTCATGCGCACTTCGAACGTGCCGCGCGCGAACACGTATGGCCTGTCCCTGCACTTGATGAACACCGTCTGTGCGCTGCTCGTCTGCAGGTCGGCGCTGCAGACTGGCACGACGCCGCGTCGCGCGTCGCACGTCATGGGCGTCATCTCGGCGAATGGCCGGTCGACTTGGAATGAATAGCTGCATTCGGAAGGCTCGTTGAGCGTCACGCGCAGCGTCGCGGGCGTGGGCGCAGGCGGCGCGGGTTCGATCTTCACTAGCTCTGGGGGCGCATCGTCTTGCTTGACCGGCAACTCGAGCACGATCTTGTCGTTCGCGGTCTCGCCGGTCTCGTCGAAACAAGAGAAGTACAGCCGCACGATGCGCACCCCCGGTCTGTGCGGGTCTTGTTTGAGGTTGGTGAAGCTTTGGTACAGGTCGTACTTGTTGAGAGGATCGTTGAATGCCGGATCGTCCTCGACGGCTTTGCCCACCTTGTCGCTCAGCTGGTCGATCTTGTCGATTGCCGGAGCGAGCTTGTCCTTCATGACCGGATCGTTGGCGAACTGTTGTGCATACTTGTCTTTGAGCACGTCCCCGAGGTTGCCGGGTTTGCCAAGCACCAGGCTCACGGTGGATGTGCTGTCGATCGTGCCCAAGAACTCAAGGTCAGGCGAGCTGAATGTGAAGTGTTGTTCCAGTGCAGGATCACGTATGTCCTCATATGCCGTGTCGATGTCGCCGGCGAATGTGTTGCTGAAACCGAACTTCGCAAGATCGAGGACGAAATCCGCAAGCGGGTCGTCTGATTCCACGTCATCAAAGCGCGGCAGTGGCGAGATCGCGCACACCGAAGGCTTGTCGGTGGTGACGTCCACCGGGATGGATTCGTACGGGTTGACAGACGTTGTGATGGTATACGTGTCCCCGTTTTTGGTGACCGTGTGCTTCGGGAAGGAGAGCGTGACCTGCAACGGGCTCTGGGTGCCGATAAGGGCGCAGTGCGGCACTTGGCCTGGCAGCCAACTGAACGCGCACCTGGTGCCAAGCGACTTACACACATATTCAGAACAACCACCAAGAGCATCATCGCACTGGCCGCACTTCTGCAGGTTCGGCTTTTTGGGTCCCTTCCACAGCTTGCATAACGTCGTGTGGTCGATGTGCAGTTCGACCTGGTCGAGGATCACGGCTATCGGGTCAAGGGAGAGCCCCCAGTTCAAGTAATCTTGATTGACCTGGTCGATGCTGTCCTTGGTGCCAGGCGGATAGTCGAAGGTCGTGATGCCATAGCCCGCAAACGGCGGGACGTCTTTGGGCAGCGTGAGCGTTTGGTCAAGATTCGTGGTCGCGAGCGACGCGTCAGGCTTGCCCGTGCTTGCCTTGTATTGCTTGCGTGGCGAGAACCCGACGATGTTTTGCTTGTTGCCGCAATCACCCATCGCGTAGCAGAACTGCGCTTGGCCGTTCGACGTCGTGATGGGTGGCGTCCATGACAGCGCTTGTGAGAACACGCCGATGCCTTCCCGCACTTGCTCGTTGCCGAGTTCGCAGACTTTCCTGGCATTGCTGCGCCAGTGCTGCAGTCCCGGGCTCACGAGCGGGATGCAGCGTGGCGATGCGCGTCCGGGCGTGAAAGGGAACGTCAGATCACGGCCGCCTGTGGTCACGAGGTCGGCATCCCACATGCAGTCGCGCACGGCAGTGTTCTCGCAGGAAGACGCGCTCGTCTGACTCCAGCAATCCCACCATCGGTTCTGCCTGCACACTGCCACCGTGCCGTCTTTGGTGCATAACTCTTCCCGATAGTCACGGCATGGCTCGATGAGGACGTTGCCGTTGATGCATGACTTCTTGACGTGCCTGCTGCCGACAAGGTCAAGGCCATTGCGACGATTGGCGCTCGACGTGCACCATTGATCACCGTTCTGCGCTCCCTCCGAGGTGCAGTCGTCACAGGGCTGCCCATCACACAGCTGTGTCTCGACGAACGGCGGCGCGCAGGAGGGGGAATCGGGCTGCACCACAGCGCCGCCTTTGTCTTGGCAAACGGATGCAGCGACGTTGCCGTAGCAGTCAGTGCCGATGTTGCACGTGTCAAGATACGGCAATCCCTGCCGTGGCACGAGCAGTGGCGAATTCAACGTGGGAAAACCTGGCAGCGCGAGATGGAACGTGTAGGGCCGTTTGGTCTCGTCAGTCGTGGTCAGCGTGATGAGCGTGTTCGGATACGGCTTGTCAATGTCGATCATGATGGAAGCGCCGTGTTCCTTCATCCACGTGTCCTTGTCGATGTAGCCTTTCTCGATCTGTTGGTTGACGAGGATGAGCGCGAGCGAGTGCAGCATGCCAAGCGGGCTTTGGATGCGCTCGATGAGTTTGTCGAACGTGATGGTGTCCGTGCTGCTCGTGAGCGTGAGTGGCAGCGTGGCTTCGGTCGCGACTTCGTCGAAACTGATGACGGTGTGGAGCGTGAGCGCGCCGCGCTCGATCGTGAACCCTCGTTTCCGCAACGGCGTCAGATCAATGCATGCGTCGACAAGCGGTGTCAATGCGGCATCGTACTCAGCAGCGATCTCTTTCTTTGTGATGAAGCGGTTGAGGCAGCCTTCAATGCCGGCGTCTTCGCAATACAGGTTGTAGCGTTCTCCGCGAAACAGGATACCGTCGCGCAGCGTCGCGCCCTTGCGCGACATCTCTTGTAACAGAGGTATGCCTTGCGTGCGTATGCACTGCGTAATGATGCCTTGAAGCTGCGATGTCGGGTCCTCCGATGATGTCGCTCCGGGCGTCAGCCCTTCCTCGCCGCGTTGGTTCACATAGACGACAGTACCGATCCCGATGAGCATCAGGAGGCCTATCACTATGAAGACCGTTATCTGACCCCTTTTTGTGCCCATGCTCGTCAGCGTTCGAGCAAAAGAGCCTTATAAATGTATGGCGACGGCGTAGCACGCTGACATTCTATAAGTTGTCACTCTCAAGGGGCGATAGATTTATATACTGTAACAATCACATCGACAGGGTGAGTGAGGACAATGGACTATTCAAAGAAAGCAGAACCAATCTACACTATCCTGGCGTACGAAGCTGACCAACTGCAAAAGCCTGTCAGATTGCTGCACACCAATCCCAAAACAGGCATTGAAGTCTGGGAACAGAACCCGCTGAGCGTCGTGCCCAACATTCTCGCACTCGCATCAAAGCTCGTCCACGGCGATA
>CAYHOF010000012.1:0-41182 GCA_964358315.1 uncultured Methanosarcinales archaeon | reverse complement strand
CCCTTTAGACTGAGTATCATCCTGCCGTCGCCCCTGGTGAGGTTCTCGGCGTTGAATTCGATTGAACCGCACGCCGCACCCCGGGTAATGCTCCCCCGCCAATTCCTTTAAGTTTCAGTCTTGCGACCTTACTCCCCAGGTGGTCAGCTTAACACCTTCGTTGCGACACTGCACAATCACGAAGATTGTGCAACATCTGGCTGACAGCGTTTACGGCTAGGACTACTCGGGTATCTAATCCGGATCGCTCCCCTAGCTTTCATCCCTCACCGTCGGATCCATTCTAGTGTTCTGCCTTCGCCATTGGTGGTCCTCCGAGGATTATCACATTTTACCGCTCCCCCCGGAATACCGAACACCTTTCCTGGTCCCTAGTTTGTCAGTGTGCTCTGCACACCGTGACGTTGAGCGCCACGATTTCACAGAACATTTAACAAACCGGCTACGGATGCTTTAGACCCAATAATAGCGATTCCCACTCGTGGCGCTGGGGTTACCGCGGCGGCTGGCACCAGTCTTGCCCACCACTTATTCGCCAAGATTCTTGCTCTTGGCAAAAGCCTAGGTAAAACCTAAGCACTGAGAATCCCCTCGTCACACTTGCGTGCATTGCGAAGTTTTCCCGACTGCTGCACCCCGTAGGGCTGGGAACTGTGTCTCAGTTTCCCTCTCAGGGCAACCACTTTCATGGCCCTTACGGATCTTCGGCTTGGTGGTCCGTTACACCGCCAACGACCTAATCCGCCGCCGACCGATCCTGATGTGACGTATCTTTGGAAGTCGGGACATTCCAGTATCCGACTTCTATCCGGTATTATCCTCAGTTTCCCGAGGTTATCCCAGGCATCAGGGTACGTTGTCGACGTGTTACTGAGCAGTTTGCCGAGGCCTTGCGGCCTCCGACTTGCATGTCTAAACGGGATTCTCATAGCAGCAACCTCCTGCAGGATAAACAGGTAAGAATCAACTATCCGGTCGCATTATGAAACTATTAATTTCCTAAAGTAATTAGCATCTTTAATCGTCGAAGATTTGCGTCTTCGCGATTCCAAATACATGGTTCGATTTGCTCTTTCATCACGGGCCACTGTCGCGTGGACCGCTCATGTTTTGATGAGTTGGAGTCGCCGAGAATCGGTCATTGACCTTCTATCCGAGGATAGTGTGTTGGCGACTTTGGCGTTGATTTCCGTCGGTACACAACGTGCGTATCGACGGAATATCGAGAGACAAGCAGGGGCTATATAAAGCTTCCTATCGGGGTTCCGACGGGCGTTTTTTAAAGAATCGACGGTGGGAAACGTCAGCGTCGTTTCACGACGAGCAATTGGTAGATGCCGCGATAGAATGTCTTGTGCAGTTGTATCGTCGCGTGCTGTCGTGCGAGTGTCGCGAGCTCGTCGAAGGACATGGGTGCGTCGTAGCGGCCGCGACGCAAGATGCCGTCCTTGATTTTCTTGAGTTTGACGAACGCGCTCGAGAGGTTCGGCGTCGTGATGACCAGCGTGCCTTCCTTCTTGGTCTTTGAGAGCAAGCGTTCGAAGACGCGTTGTTTGTCGCGCACGTGCTCGAGCACTTCGAGACACAGCACGACGTCGTATTCCTTGGCTGGCGTCGCGAGGTCCTTCTCGACGTCACCGACGAAGAATTCGCCCTTGATGGTGTTCTTGCAATGGTTGATTGCTTCGTCGCTGATATCACAACCCGTGTAGTGCAGCGCAGGATTGATGCGTGTGATGATGGATGCCACGATGCCTTTGCCGCAGCCGACATCAAGGATGGTCGCGGCGCTTGGCAGAACGCTGAGTGTCTCGACGATGCGCGTCGCGAGTTCGCCAGCGTGACCGCTGTCCTTGTTATGTTCGTAGTGCTCGACCATGAGAATTACGCTGTCGCGCGGGCCCGTAGTCTGCGGCGTTCTTTCTTGATCCGCTTGCGCTGCCATTTCCAGCGCATCTGGCCCTTCTTCTTCCATCGACGGGAACTTCGCTTCATGCGTCTCTGGGGAACGCGGTCGTTTTATAAACGTTTCCCTATCGGGCTCACTTCATCCGTACCGTGACCTTCTTCATCGCCTTGCCGCAACAGCCGACTTTCGGGTTCTTGCCTGCTTTCACGACGATGACGCCATTGCCGCACGTGGCGCACACCCACGCGGATCCTGCTTTTGCCATTATTCTTCACCTCATTTCAGACATTCGACGAGCGTCTCTGCTCTCTCCGAAGGTATTATCTCCAGTGTGATAAGTCTTGTGATGAGTTCCCGGGGTGGGTTGGCAAGCTCCCCTGCGGTCCAGAAACGCAGCGACGCGAGATAATTCGCGACGTGTTCCGGCTGCTCCTTGTTCAGGAAGTGTGTATCGTCAGCGCGGAGGTAGACGCTGAGCGTGTTGCCGATCAGCCACGGCGTCCGTTGGAAGTGCGCGCTGATGTATGCACGATACAGCTCGCACTCGAGGAGGTCTCTGCACACAGTGCTCTTGCCTAGACGTTGCAACACTTCTTCGTGTTCATTGTCTTCGCCGGCGTAACGCAACCGTTGCCCGATGTGGGGCATCGCATCCCAGTAGAATTTCATCAATCGCCGTCGCTGGAATTGCGGTAGATCCGCGATGTGCATCACGCGTTCGTCGCACATGAAATGCTCGATTGCGAGGTCGATGCTACGCTCGACGTGCTCATCATGTACGAAGTGATACTCTCCCATGTCATGCACCCACGTATGGCGCGGGCTATCATATTGGTATAAGAACTCTGTGAATCTGCCACGAAGAGAAAATAAACTGCTCCGGCCGGGATTTGAACCCGGGTCGCCGCCTCGAAAGGGCAGTATCCTTGACCGGACTAGACTACCGGAGCGTTGTCTCTTTGCTTTTGAGTTTGTCTTTTAAATGTTTGCAGAAGGTCAGCGTCGAGAAGTGTATGAACGCCAATACTCGCACGCTTCGATCGCGCGGTTGTACTCGTCAAGTTGTCCGGAACTGCGTGCATAGATCATTGCAGCACGTCGTGCATCATCATTTCTCACGACGGTGTCGATGCTGGAACGTCGTACTTCTCGTTTGATACATTCGTACCCGGCGCGTGCGCTGCGCGCGGCGGTGTAATACGACATTGCGCAGAACACGGTGGGAAAGAGGAGTTCGACGCTCGCAAAGGCCGCGGTGGCGACACCGAATCCGACGACGCCCGCCGCGGTGAGCCCTGCTGCGAAGGGGAAGAGTGCGTGATAGACCTTGATGTCGTTGGTCAATGCGTGTCGGGTCGCCATGATCAAAATGTGGGCCTGCCGGGATTTGAACCCGGGCGCTCTGGCTTGCTTCGATGCGCACCGATGCTTGCGCACGTCGGTGCGTGGTCATATAAGACCAGCGCTCTGAACCAGGCTGAGCTACAGGCCCGTTGAGGGTCGCGTCGCCCGACTGTGTATATAAAACTTTCAAGAAGTTACAAGTCTATTACTTGGAAGCACTTTGCGAGCTCGACGTGCATGCCTGCTCGTTTGCTGAATGCCTCGTCGATTTCGAGCATCTCTTTGTACTCGCGTTCAGGATCGTGATGTCCGATGCGGAGGTCCTTGATTCCCAATTCTTCGGCGCGGCCAAGGACGTCTTCGATGCAGCTGTGTCCCCAACCGATACGCGGGGCGGCGGGTGTGCCACCGATGCCTTTGATGCCGTCGTACTCTGCGTGGAAGTATTGGCCATCGACGTACATCAGGTCGGCATTATTGCAGAGTGCGCGACCGGCGCTCTCCATCTGCATGCTTATCTTTTTCTGGTCGGTCATCGGGCCGCGACGCATCTCATGGTCGGTCCAGATGACGACGCTTTTGCCGTCATGTTCGATTTTATACGCAAGACAGGGTGTCGGATAATGGAAGGAGTCGAATGGCGTGATCGTGGTGCGGCCGACGGTGAATGGTTTGAGCGCCTGCGCCTTCCAAATGCGTGGCTGTTGCTCTTTGTCGTAGAGCGGAGTGTCGCGCGGGATGCTTGGCGTCTCAAAATCACTTCGCAGTTCCACTGCGTTCCACTTTTTTGCGGTCATGAAGCGCCAGTCGACGGGCGTGTCCCGATGGGTCTTTGGTACGATACCTGAGAATACGCCGAACTGCTCGTCCAATGCGCTCAACGTGCTGCTGTTCGCGTAGGTTGTGATCGTGTATGGTTGCTTTGCGAAGCAGAAACGAGAGAACGGTGTGCCGCCTCGATGATCAAGATGTTCGTGTGTGTAAAGGAAATGGATGTGCTTGTCTTTTTTGTCTGCCCATAATTTTTCGCGAGCGTGGGCGCAGTGACGCACGCCACTGCCACCGTCGATGACAAAGACGTTGCCTTCGTTGGTTTCGATCTCGATGCACGTGGTGTCGCCGCCATAGACCGGCAACGGCGGCAGTCCGATGGCCTCTTGCAACGCTTTGATCGCGGTGGGATTTTTGGAGAATTTCACGATTGTTTCGAGCGTGAATGTGCCTGCGGTAATTTCTTCCGCGAGCATTTTGAACGCTTCTTGCAAGGTGTAGACAGCGACGCGTTCTGTGTAGTCCCTCACTTCAGGCGGCGTCGGAAACACGGCTGTGCTGCCACGAATGCCCCAGTACGTGACGCGCATGGCGTTCTCGCGGGTGTGCTTACGTAGGATCGTGGTGCTGTCGGTCATGCATCGTGATGCATAGTATCCTTTTATAAATCTTATGATTAGATACTATTGTTTGGTAGTTACAAATTCAGCTACGTGGTCGTGATGATGTCATGGGGTATTCAGTTAGAAACAAGAACGCAGACTGCACCGACCGAGTACCATTACTTCGTTCGGGATTCGGTCGCAACGAAAGCGGGCTTTCGTGCGCATGAACGCCGGGCGTTCATTGCGACGCATCGCGAGCGCTGCTAGCGTTATGCACCGACCGAGCACAACGAGAGCGAAACTCTCGTGTGCACGAAACCATGTTTCGTTGCAAACACCGACTTAGGTCGGTGAGCTCGTTCGTTGCAGCTTTCGCTGTTGCTTAAGCTGCACCGACCGGGCAGTACGCCCGAAGTAACAACTACACATGCGACTCAATATGACGATTTTGCTGTGGCTACGCTGTACCTTACATGACGATAATTTATAAAGTTACGGGCATTAGGAAAGGCATGACGAAAAAGGAGGAGGCACAGCGGTCCAGGACCATTTGGATTATCGGTGGCATCGGCCTCTTCATCCTGATAGCGATTTGTGTTGTCCTATGGATTTCTTACTTTACTCGCGCACCGCAAGTCGCGGAAGACCTCTCATGTGACGATTGCAAGACTACGCGGTGTTGCGTCGACCAGGACATCTGCATGAACAATGGAAAGTGCCATCCGGTCGATCTCGTCTATGGTTTCGACCAGGACAGGTGTTTCAGCGATGATGCCCTCGACCCCGCACAGCGAGGTCACACGGTCGCCATGCGCCAGGGTGCGTCTTACTTCTATGACACGTGTATCACAACCACCGGGGGCGATTTCACAGCCGTCGATTCGTGTCATGGCAAGGAATGCTTCGTCGACAAGGCATATTGCAGCAACAATGAGATGAAACGTACCCAATTTGGATGCCCTGGAGGGTGCGAGCACGGTGCTTGCACGAACAGGGATGATATCACCAATATCAGGAATATGCTGCGCTACATAGGTCCGGATGAGCCCATGTATCCTGAGTTCAGTCAGGTCGTGAACGATACGTGCGTCGATTCGGACAACGGCAATAACTATGCCGTGAAGGGATCGACACACGGCAAGCGATACTCGACATCAGCGGTCTTCGATGATGAATCCGATCTCTGTACGACCAATACAGCATTAATCGAGTACTACTGCAACGGCGATGTCCGCTTCGGGGAGAGCTACGAATGTCCACGCGGATGCAAGGAAGGCGCGTGTCTCCCGTGAATGATTCTGCCGTCTCTGTAGGAATGCACCAACCGAGCGGCGACGGACTGCGGTCCGTGAACCCGTTCGTCGCAGTTCTCACTATCGTTCGAACTGCACCGACCGAGAATCGAACTCGGATCTGAGCCTTGGCAAGGCCCTATTCTACCACTAAACCATCGGTGCGTGATGATTGACTGTCGAAGTCACGCGTCTCTTTATTAAGGTTTTTGTGCGATGGCGCCGATTCCCCGAGGCAGAACCAGCCATGCGGCCATGTTGCCAAAACCGGTCTTGTCGATGTCGAAGGGAGCCAGGCGTTCGACGTTCTTGAGGAAAATCAGGCAACAGTATTTCTTCTTCGGGTTCCACCATTGACGGAAGTTCGTGTTGTTGAGCTTGATGGACGGACCGTATCGCTTGATGATCGTACGTGCGACCTCCAACGTGAGATTCTCGAATTGTTTGACGCCGTGGACAGTCACGCGTGCTTCGACTTTTCCACCAGTGCGTTTGAGATACAACACGTCGCCACCGTTGACTTTGCCAAACGGCGCGCTCTTGTGCACGAGCCATCGCGACTCGATGGTCTTCTCGCCGCTAAGGATCTTGTCGAGCGGGCCGCTTTTGAGGATCGCGACATGGTCCATGTGATGAGCCGGGCAGGATTTGAACCTGCAACCTTCGCTGTGTAAAAGCGACGCCATGACCGGGTTAGGCTACCGGCTCGTAGTGCCACCTCGCATGCATTACCTTTATATACCTTCCTTCGTCGAGAAACCGTCATGGAAGACCGTATCTACTCGCTGATTGTCGAGCAGAAGGAGACGACGTGGAAGTCCATCATCATGGACTTGCTCAATTCTGGCGAGATGGATCCGTGGAACGTGGACGTGTCGCAACTTGCGTCGATGTATATCAACTATATTCGCAAGCTCAAGGACGCTGACCTCAAGGTGAGCGGCAAGATGCTGCTCGCGGCCGCGTTGCTGCTCAAGATCAAGAGCGCGCGCCTCGTCGGCGAGGACCTTTCCGAGTTCGACCGTCTGCTTGCGCAGACCGAGATGAGCGAGCAGGACTTCTACGAGGAGCTCGAGCACGACGCGCGCGACCCTGCGCAGATACCGACCGAGGACATGCTCAAGCTCATCCCGCGCACGCCGCAGGCGCGCACGCGCAAGGTCACTATTTTCGACCTGGTCAGTGCGCTCGAGAAGGCGCTCGAGACCAAGCATCGCAGGCTCATCAAGTTGGGCTCGCCTGAGGCCGAGCTCATCCTGCCGCACAAGGCGATCGATCTGCATCTCTCGATGAAGCAGGTCTACAAGCACGTGCGGGAGTTCTTCACGCTCAACAAGAAGCGTTCGATGAAGTGGAGCGCGCTCGTGCCTGACGGTGCTGACCGTCAGACGCGCATGTACACGTTCATTCCGCTGCTGCATCTTGGCAACCAGCGCAAGCTTGATCTGCACCAGGCGAGTTCGTTCGCCGACTTCGATATCTCGTTGCCGGGCACCGAGAAGGACTGAGCGCAATCATTATAAACCGACCTTCGGTCATCGTTCTCATGGCGCTCACGAAGAATGACATGGAATACTTGCGGATCCTCGTCAAGCGCGAGCTCGAGCATTTCCAGCGCGAGAAGATCGTGATCGACGAGACCATCGTGTTCCTGCAGGGCGAGAAGAACTACGAGGACTTCTTGCGTGAACTGCTCAAGAAACTCTGACCATGGCCAAACAAGAACTCGGCGAGGCGCAACTCCAGGAGCTGCAGCGGGCCTATATGGAGATGCAGCAGATCGACGGCCAGATGAAGCAGGCGACGCAACAAGTCGCCGTGCTTGACCAGCAGATCGCGGAGATCCATGATATTTCTCAGAACGTGGCGGAGCTCGGCGGTGTCAAGAGCGGAACCGAGCTGTTCGTGCCGCTCGCGAACGGCATCTTCGTGAAGGCGACCGTGGGTGAGACGAAGGAGCTCCTCGTCAATGTCGGCGCCGGTGTCGTCGTCCCGAAGCCTGTCGCGGACGTGCGTTCGCTCCTTGATGAGCAGGTGCAACGCGTGGCTGCGACCAAGGAGCAGTTGACCTCGCACATGGCGGAACTCGGAAAGCATGCGAAGACCGTCGAAGCAAAACTCAAGAAGATGATTGAAGCCTGATGTTCAAGTTTCTCAAAGACAAGCTCAAGAGCGCGATCTCTTCGTTCTCCAGCAAGGTGGAGGAAGAACCGAAGCCTGTTGAAGATGTGAAGGAGGCCGCGCCGCACGAGACGCCCAAGGTCGAGAAGAAGGGTATCTTCCAGCGCATCAAGGAATCCGTCGTCGGGCCTTCTGAGGAGCCCGCGCCCGTCGTCGAGCAAGAACCGGTCGTCGCCAAGGCACCGGACGCGGATGAGATCGAACGCATCATCCGCCAGGTCGACATCCACGCGCCGGTGCGCACCGAGACAGAGCCAGAGCCCGTGCCTGAGCCAACGGTGATTGAGGAGAGGCCTCACATCGTCCTGCCCCCGCCTGCCGAGCCCGTCATCGAAGATCAGGAAGTGCCGATCATCAAGGAGAAGGCGAAGCAGGCCAAGGACGAAGAGAAGAGGGTCAAGCCGACGACGATCAAGGAACCTGTTCCTGTCGTGCCCTCCAAGCATCCTGCGGCACGAGCGCAGCCGGTCACGGTCCCTCTTGTCGAGGAGAAGCCTGTCGAGCAGAAAGGGTTCTTCGGCAGGATCGCAGAGGCGATCACCACGCGCAAGATCACAACTGACGAGTTCGAGAACATGTTCTGGGAGCTTGAGGTAGTCCTGCTCGAGAACAACGTGGCTGTCGAGGTCATCGAAAAGATAAAACAGGACCTGCGCATCACGCTTGTCGACACGCCTTTGCCGCGCGGCAAGGTCGAGGCGAGGATCATCGAGACGTTGCGCTCCAGCCTCAAGGAGATCCTCTCGATAGAGAAGGTCGACCTTGTCGAGCGCGCCAAGCAGAAGACGCCCTTCGTCATAGCATTTGTCGGCGTGAACGGGTCGGGCAAGACCACGACGATAGCCAAGATCGCGCACATGTTCCTGCAGCACAATATGTCGGTCGTGCTCGCGGCAGGCGACACGTTCCGTGCCGCGGCGATCGACCAGCTCGAGACGCACGCCAAGAAGCTTGGTGTCAAGATCGTCAAGCATGATTACGGCGCCGATCCTGCCGCGGTCGCGTTCGACGCGATCAAGCACGCGCAGGCCAAGGGCGTCGATGTCGTGCTCATCGACACGGCAGGACGCCTTCACAGCAACGTGAACCTCGTGGATGAGATGAAGAAGATCATCCGTGTGGCGAAGCCTGACATGAAGATCTTCGTGGGCGAGAGCATCACCGGCAATGATTGCGTCGAGCAGGCGTTGCAGTTCAACGAGGCGATAGGCATCGATGGCATCATCCTTTCCAAAGCGGACGTGGATGAGAAGGGCGGCGCGGCGATCTCGGTGAGTTATATCACGAAGAAACCGATTCTGTATCTTGGCATGGGCCAGGAATACCAGGACATCGTGCCATTTGATGGCGAACAGATCCTCAATTCTTTGGGCTTGAACGCTTGATCGCGAGATAATAGATCAGTGCGCCGAGCGCGTGCAGGAAGACGATGACGAGCACCCATACGATCTTCTCGGTGCTCTCCATCTTGCGCTGCAGGGCGTCGATGAGCATCGCGATCCAGAACACGAACGAAAGCACCGCGCTAACGATGAGCAGCACGACCGCAAGGCCCAGCGTCCAGAGCGGCCAGAGCGGGAAGTCGACCATGACAGGCCGTACGTGTGTGCGCTTGAAGAATCTTTCGCAGCAAGGTTTTTAAACAATGTTGGAATCATGTTCCGCAGGGGATTCGCGTCCCCGCAAGTGTCAAAGGAGGCATGATAGAATGGCAAATACTGGAGAATCGAAATTGTTCGCGTTTTTGGCGTACCTACTGGGCATCATCGGCTTCTTGATCGTTCTCTTGTTGAAGAAGAACGACAAGTTCGCGATGTACCACGCCAAGCAGAGCCTGGTGCTCTTCATAGCATCGGTGATCGTCGGCATCGTCGGCGGCTTCGTGCCGGTCATCGGCTGGTTCGTCATCCTGCCCGTCGGCTACCTGTTGGTGTTCATCCTTGCCATCATCGGCATCATCAACGCGCTGACCGGGAAGGAGAAGGCGCTGCCGCTCATCGGCAAGTACGCTGCGAAGTTCGACTTCTGAGGCTGTTCGTTTATTTTTTATTTTTTGTCTGAATTTTCGTTCAAGAAATCCGGGGGAGGTTTACAATGAAACAGTTCATGGTTATCGGGGTGTTGTTGCTACTCGCCGCGTGCGGGGGCGGATCCATCGAGACGACGACAAGCACGGGTGATAGCGGCGCGAGCGCGGGTGTCAATGTGGATACAGATGGCGCTGACGTCGACGTGCAGGCAGGCGCAGGCGTGAGTGTCGACGCGTCAAGCCAGCTCAAGAGTATTTTTGGCAGCGCGACAAAGCTCAAGTACAAAGCGACGTATGACATGACGACGGCCGGCGTGAGCGCGACGTTCACGCAGGCATTCGACCTGCCTAAGTACGCGATCACGACGGTCGCTGCCGGGACAGAGGCGCGCATCATTTTCGATGGCACCGCGGTCATCACGTGCAGCAACGCGAATGGTTGGACGTGCTTCAAGACGAGCGGCTCGGCCACCGCGTCCGCACAGCAGGACGTGCAGGCGGACGTCAAGGCCAATGTGGACGCTGCAGGGACGACCATCGAGGCGGCAGGCACGTGTTCGCGCGCCGGCGAGAGCGGCAAGAAATTCCGCATGACTGCGGATGGCGCGACGACCACGATATGCTACACGAACGATGGCATCCTGCTTGAGATGGCTGCGAACACGGGTGGTCAGAGCGTCAGCATGACTGCCACGAGCGTGAGCCGTACTGTGGCATCGTCCGAGTTCGTGCCTCCGGCAACGCCGCAGGAATTCAGCGCGGGCGCGTACGGCGGCTATCAGGGCTAAGGACGTCCTCGTTTTCTTTTTTATCTTCTTTTCTTATTCTTCGAATCGTATCGTGTCGTCGTAGAAGACGCCTTTGTGGAGCGTCGTGGGCCGCCAGTTGTCGAGGATGAGTTCTGCGCCCAGCCAGTCGGCGAGCGCGTGCGGGTTGCCGATCGTGGCGCTGAGCGCGACGACCTGCACGTTCGGCAGTATCCGGCGCAGCATGGTGAGGAGGATCTCGAGCGTGGGACCGCGGCTGACGTCGTTGAGCAGGTGCACTTCGTCCACGACGACCACGCCGACCTGGCTCAGCCATGGTGCGTGGTGGCGCAGGAGCGAGTCGAGCTTCTCGGCCGTGCACACGATCAGGTCATAGTTGCCCAGGTGCGGGTCTGCGCTGTCGAAATCGCCCACAGAGAGCGCCACGTTGCAGCGCGTGCCGTAGCGTCGTTTGAAATGCTTGACTTTCTCGGATGCGAGCGCGACGAGCGGTACGATGTAGACTGCGCGTCCTTTGCGTTCGAACACGCTCGTGAGCGCCGCGAACTCGGCGATGAGGGTCTTGCCGCTCGCTGTCGGGGTGCAGATGAGCAGGTTCTTGCGCTCGAGCAGGCCTGCATCGATCGCTTTGCTTTGCGCAGGCCGCAGTTCTGTGATGCCGTCCTGCGAGAGGATGGCGTGCAGTTCGTGCGGGATGCGCGTCTTGATGTCGTCGAGGTGCATGTGTTGTCGCCGGATATGGATGGTAATAAATTGGTATGCACAACGTTTTTATAATATCGCGGTGCGGGTCATCCCATGAAGTTCCGCATCATCCATGAGAAGGAGGTCTGTATCGGTTGTGGTGCATGCGCTGCCGTGTGCCCATCACACTGGGAGATGGACGACAATGGCAAGAGCCACGTCAAGGGGTCGGAACTCAAGCAGCAGAACGAGATTGGAACGCCTGGCGTCACGGTCAACGAGGTGTTGGAGATCGCGGAGCTTGGCAAGAACCAGGAAGCTGCGGACATTTGTCCTGTGAATTGTATTCACGTCAAGAAGAAATAGTTTTTCTATAGAAAATAAATATCGTATTATTCCGTTTTATATAGAAATTAATGCTGTTGTGCGAACCACCCAGAAACGTTTATTAGCGTGCCACGACTGGGATTTTTGATGGCAAAGCCACTCATCGTGGTCAAGCGGGACGGCACGACTGAGGAGTTCTCGGCCTCGAAACTCTCGACGTCGATCCTCAACGCGTTGCGGGCAGCACAGGTGAAGAACGCGGATCAGAAGACGGCAGACGCTGTCGCTGAACGCGTCCATGTGCAGGCCGCGCGCGTCTTCATCTCATTCACGCCGCGCACGCAGGACGTCCAGGACATCGTGGTCGATGCCCTCGAAAAAGCAGGCCGGGCCAAAGCCGCGGCGGCCTACGTCAAGATGCGCCAACAGCGCGACCAGCAACAAAAGCTGCGGACGTCGCTTGGCGTGCGCGACGACCTCGGGCTCACCCAACAAGCGATAGCAGTCCTCGTCCACCAATACCTCATGCGTGGCGACGAAGGCCGCGTGGTCGAGACGCCTGCGCAGCTATGCCGTCGCGTGGCCAAGGCGGTCGCGAACGGCGCACGCGCGCTCGAGCCAGCGTCCGCACTCAAGAAACGCGAGGATGAACACTACGCATTGCTCTCCCGACGGATCTTCTTGCCAGGGAGTCCTATACTGATGAACGCGGGCATCAACAACATGATGCTCTGCAACGTCATGCTGCCGGTGCAGGACAGCATCGAGGGCATCTTCCGCGCACTCGCGGACATGGCGCAATTGCTGCGGCAAGGCACCGTGGTCTCGCTGTGGCTTGGTGACCTGCGTCCGCGCGGCACACTCGTCAAAGGCACCAAAGGACAGTCGACAGGGCCGCTCAGCTTCCTGCAACTCTTCGACCACGCTGCCGACATCGTCGTGCAAGGATCGCGTCGCAAGACCTCCTGCATGGCGGTGTTGCGCTGCGACCATCCTGACGTCGAGGAATTCATCGCGCTCGGGCAATTGCAGAACTTCCGGCGAGGCGTCCTTGTGACCGATGCGTTCATGAAGGCCGCCGCGGAGGGACGGGACTGGAGTCTCATCGACCCTCTCTCGAACAAGCCGGTCCGCACGGTCAAGGCGGCGGAATTGCTCGGTGCGCTGATCAGCGCAGCACGGACGCAGGACGATCCCGCCATCATCTTCGTCGACGACATCACGGATGAGCGTGTCGTGGGCACCACGCCCTGTCCGAGCCAGCCCTTGCTTTCCTTCGAATGCGTGCAGCAGGGCGTCATCAACCTGTCGTCGGTGGTGGACCGCGGCCACATCTCGTGGGAGAGACTCAAAGCCGCGGTCGTGGGCGGCATCCGTTTCCTTGATGACGCCATCGAGGCGTGCACGTACACGCTCCCTGTAGTGGAACAGGCGACCAAAGCCAGTCGTAAGATAGGCCTTGGCGTCATGGGTTTCGCGGACATGCTCGTGCAGCTCGGCATCGTCTACGGCAGCAAACAATCGTTCGACATGGCTGACAAAGTCATGAAGTTCATCAGCGACGAGGCGCGCAAGGCGAGCGTCGCGCTCGGCAAGGTCCGCGGCAGCTATCCTTCGCTCGGAGAAACGACAAAACCGCTGCGCAACGCGGCGCTCATCACGATCATGCCCGTCGGCGCGCTCGCGAGCGTCGCTGGCGTGAGTTCCGGCATCGAGCCGCTGCGCAGTCCGGTGTCACGCAGTCCGCTCAACACGCTCGTCGTCCATCCTCTCTTCGAGGCATTGCTGCGCGGCAAGAACGCATACTCGCCGGCCGTGATGTGCAAGGTCGCGAAGCTCGGGATCGACATCCCCGACGTGCCGCGCGACATCAAGAGACTCTTCGTGACAAGCGCGTCGCTCTCGACCGACAGCCATCTCAAGATGCAGGCCGTGTTCCACAAGTATGCCGACAACGGCGTGGGCAAGGCATTGCATCTGCCTCTGACCGCGACCGACAACGACGTGCGCAAGCTGGTCATGGCGGCGCACAAACTACGGCTCAGGACGGTCTGGCTGCACACGCCGAAGGACGACAACGAGCCCTGCCGCGGTTGCGGCGTGTAGCGCTATCACCTGGAATAGTTCAAGAAGAATTCTATTATGAAGATGACGCTCGAGATGGCGATCACGATCTCGAGGATCATGAGACGCCGTCCGTTGATCCTGTTGATGAGCACCTCGTACACGCTTTGGACGGTCGCGAGCTTGCTGCGCACGCTCTCCTTCCAGCGCTGGAGCCCGAAGCGTTCTGCCGCGACGGTATAGACCTTCGCCAGGTACATGTCGCCGATGAGCTTGAGCGCATTCTCGACTTTCTCCACGACGTTCGTGACTTCGAGGCGCACTTTGGCGAGCTCCCGGTGCGGTCGCGAGAACGGGTTGAGGCTCAGCGTCGTGCCGTGCACGTCCGCATGTGCCTGCTCGAGCGCGTCGTCGAGCACGCCGTCGTAATGGCGCAGTTCGAGCAGTTCGATGAGCGCGTATTCGATGACGTCGTGCACGTCGTAGGCATGGCGTGGTGAGTAGATGAACGCCGCGCCCGAATCGACGACGGCAAGGTCGTCGGCGAAGTAGGAAAGAGGGTTTTTGAGCGATTCGTTGAGTTCCATCTGGCTGAGTTCGTTCTTCTCGCACCGGAGAGCATCCGCGATCGTTCTCGCGTGATGAGTCATCAGCTCGGCGCCGCTGATGTGCTTGTCGAAATGCTCGACATGCGTAATGACATAATCCTCGAACACGTCGTCGTGCATGTACGGGTCATGGGTGAACTGCTTGACTCGGTCATAGAGCGCGCGGAACGCGTGTTGCGCTGCATCCTGCAACGCGGTGCTGCCGTTGATGCTCAGGCAGGTCTGCTTGAGTCCGGCGAACGCGCCATGCAAGGGCATGCGCAGCCGTATGGTGATGACGCCGAAGTCATAGATCTTGGCGACGCCTTCGAGGTTCATGCCGTGGTTGACGCTGATGTGGCCGAGCCTGACGAGGAGCGGTCGCTTGCGGTACTGGATGTAGGTCGGCGCGAGGCGCTCGACCCCGAGCGAGATGCGCTCTGCGTCGCCGCCAAGCGCCTTCTCTGCACCGTCGATATCGAACCCTGTGCCGACATCATAGCAGTAGTACAGGAAGGCGTTGCCTGTCACGATGGACAGCTCCCCCTCTTTTTTGCGCATGACGTTGCCTAACCGGAGGAGGTTTATAAAGTTGGTGACGGTTCTATGACGCAACGAAAACGCTCATGTGCACGTTCCGCACTTTAGCGCGTGAGTAAACACGAGTGTTTTCGTGCTTCAAGAACCGCCATGTTAACATCCGGGCACGTGCTGCTACCGCAGCACGTCGCCCGCTTTAGCGGGCGGTTCTTGACGTCATCTGCCGAATATTTTAGAAAGGTCGACGGGCGGGTTGGTGCCGCGCGGCTTCTGGTGATTGGGTGTGACTGGGCGTTGTTGCGGTTGTCCGAGCGTGTGGTCGTCCTGATCGACGACGGTCTGCGCCTTCGCGAGCGCCTCCTCGGTCTTCGAGAGTTTCTGCCGCAGCATGTCGACTTCCTTGCGGGAGTTCTGCAGTTCGCGTTCCAGCTGTTCCATCTGCTGCTGGAGTTCCTGCGCATTGAACGATTCCTTGGTCTCGTCTTCGCTCACTTGCGCGAGTTCTTGGACTGCCTGGTCGAGTTCGGGCGCGGGTTCTTGCGGTTCTGGTGCGGCAGGAACATCCTGCACGCTGACTTCCATCGGCGTTTCTACCACGGAATGTTCATGTTCGAGGGGCGAATCTACGTTCAATCCTGAGAGCGCACGCGAGAGCTCGTCCTGTTTTGTCGTGATGACAAGGCCCTGGTATTCTTGTGGCGCTGGCGTCTCGACATTCTGCACGATCGCCGCCTGCAGCGAAGCAGGCATCATGGGCGCGCGCTGGATGGATGACGCACTCGGGCCTTCGTTGCCGCTGCTCGCGATGACGGCACGCGCACGATGTTCCGCTTCTGCCTGGCTGCCTGCCATGCGTAACTCCATCAAGACCGATGCGAGTTGTCCGACACGCTCCTTTTCGTCCATAGGCCGACGGCAGCCATGATGTTATATTAACTTTTTGGTGGCACTGTTTTGTCCAGTTACCTCTTGCTGGTGCGTGTGAAAGTTTTAATACGCCGCGCCAGCACAATCATCCATGCCCTATGATATCGTAGCTATCGGTAGTGCGACCGTTGACGTGTTCGTCACGCCCGCCAGCAAGGAGATCGTCAAGCATCATGCCCATATGGACGTGTGCTATCATATCGGCGAAAAAGTGCTCATCAAGGACATCGTCACGGACACGGGTGGTGGCGGCACCAATGCCGCGGTCGCGTTCGCGCGGCTCGGGTTGCGCACAGGCTGGCTTGGTGTGCTTGGCGACGACCACAACGCCGCACTGATCCGCGACGTGCTGCGTAAGGAACATGTCGCCATCCTCGGGCCGACAGTGCGTGGCATGACGGGGTATAGCGTGATCATGGTGGGCCTGCGGCACGACCGTTCGATTCTGGCGTACAAGGGCGTCAATGACCAGTTGTGGTCCGCGCCCGCGCTTTCGACCCGTTGGCTGTACTGTTCGTCCATGCTCGGGTCCTCGTTCAAGACGCTCGTGCGCGTCGTGCGGCGCGCCAAGGCAGCAGGCATACGATATGCCTTCAACCCGAGCATGTATCTTGCGCGGCAGGGCATCGCCAAGCTCAAGACGCTCATCGACGACTGCGACCTGCTCGTCCTCAACAAGGAAGAGGCCGCTGTGCTGCTTGGCACGTCGTCCATGGACGTCCGCGGCATGCTCAAGCGCCTCCAACAGCACGCAAAACTCGTCGTCATCACTGATGGTGCGGCCGGCGCGTTCGCGACGAATGGCATCGACATGTTCACCGCAGTGACGCGCAACGTCAAGGTCGTCGAGACCACGGGTGCGGGCGACGCGTTCGCGTCGGGCGTGGTCGCAGGCCTCATCGAGCGTAATGACCTCGCATGGGGGCTCAAGTGCGGTCTCGCGCAGAGCGAGAGCGTGATCAAGTACGTCGGTGCCAAGAACAAACTCCTCTCCTGCCCTGCGCTCATCAAAGCGGCCGCAAAGCACACCGTCCGTGTCGAGGCGCTCTGATGGTGCTTGCCACCGGTCTTAAAGTTTTGACGAAGGCGGACCGCGGCAGTTATGCTGTCGGCGCGTTCAACGTCAACAACATGGAGATACTGCAAGGCGTGGTGCGCGCTGCCGAGGCCACCCGCTCACCTGTATTCGTGCAGACAAGCGAAGGGGCGATCGACTATGCAGGTCTTGAGTGTCTCTACACCATGATGCTTTATGCCGCGGAGAGCAGCAGCGTGCCAGTCGTCATCCACCTCGATCACGGCCGCGACCTTGATGTCGTGCGCAAGTGCATCAAGATAGGGTACACGAGCGTCATGTATGATGGCAGCCATCTTCCTTTCGAAGAGAACATCGCGACCACGCGCAACGTCGTCCGTTGGGCGCACCGTCATGGTGTGAGCGTCGAGGCAGAGCTCGGCACGATCGGCGGCGCCGAGGACAAAGTGAGCGCGCGCACCATCGTCTACACCGAGCCGGATGTCGCGCGTTCGTTTATCGAACGCACCGGCTGCGATTCGCTCGCCATCGCGATCGGCACGTCGCATGGCGCGTACAAGTTCGCGGGCCAGGCACAACTTGACCTTGCTCGCCTGCGCGTCATCAAGCGGTTGTTACGCATGCCGCTCGTGTTGCACGGCGCAAGCGGCGTGCCGCAACAACTCGTGGAAAAGATCAAGCAGTTCGGCGGCGACCTCGGAACACCCGAAGGCGTGCCGGACGACCAGATCGCGCAGGCAGTGCGCCTCGGCATCAACAAGGTCAACACCGACACTGATTTGCGGCTCGCGTTCACCGAAGCAGTGCGCGAGACCTTGGTGACCAACGTGCACGCCTTCGACCCACGCAAGATCATCGGACCAGCGCGCGACGCCATCCAGGCAGTCGTGGAACAGCGCATGAAACTCTTCGGCAGCGCAGGAAAGGCTTAACACGCTGTCTCTTTGATTCCGGAAGGTAACGGTTTCGTGTATGCCGGTGGATTATTCATCACGACGTTGAGGACGTCCTCGAGCGGGGTGTTGTTGTCCATGCATTGTGGCAGGACAGTGCGTGGCTTGAGAAAAATACCGAATTCGTGGTAGCTCCTTCCGCAAAGGCAGGGCTCTTGTCGTGGCCTGATGATCATGTCTCCCTCAACATAGGTAGGACATCCCAAATCCCACAACGGTATCTTCAAGCGCAGTGTCCCCTCCGACTGGGCGATGCTGACCTCATACTTCTGGACCGGATATTCAGGAAGGGTAGTCACCAGTGCGCTGCGCGTTCTGGTATAAACACTGACGTTCTCGAGCAACTCCATTTCCTCTCTCTTGCTCATTCCCCAACTTGTAGGTTCGGTGCATGGCTGGTCGTTTGCAATCTCATCGGTCGTGAGGATTGCGGGCAATTCCATCGAGACGCCAATTTTGTATCCACGCGTGTGGTTGCCGATGAAAAATGGTTGTCGTGAGAGCTTACCTATCACAGTTATGCAATTGTGTGAATGTCGCGGATCCCAGGGCACGCTACTTGGTACACACACCACTTGATCCAACCTGAACGCAGCATACTGGCCAGCGTTGACCACAATTGTTTGTCTGAATTTGTCGAGCTCGGTAAAACGGCGTTTGTAGTCATACCCCGTGCAGGAACCGATGGTTGTCGCGATGACCGCATCCACGAGCGGATCTCCTGTCGTTTCTCCTGACTCGAACAGCGCAGCAAGGCGATGCAGTTCGTTTGCTATTTCGATATCGGTTTCGAGACTATAACGCGATTGCTCTTTCATCCTTTTCAAGAACCGCAGATGATGAGCGTCGAGCTTTTTTTCAAAACGCGCACGCATGGGTATTTTCGAATGATAGCGGTCCCTCGTTTGCGCATGGCGTTGTTCCTTGAGAATTAAGCTGTCAAGATACTCTGTGTCCACGTCGAGTTAGATGGGGACCGGGACCGTTCTTAAGATTGTCGAATTCGTGCTACCTACACCTTTATAAGGCGCCTCTAATCTTTGCGTGGTATGAGTAAGGAAGACGAGATCCAGGCACAGCAGGAGGAGGAGATCCGCCGCACGCGCATGCCGCGTGAGGGGGAGGTCCTTGGTGTCTGTGAACAACGCGTGGGTTCTTCGCGCATGAAGGTGCGTTGTCTGGATGGCAAGAACCGCATCTGTCGCATCCCTGGCCGTCTCAAGCGTAAGTTGTGGGTGCGTGAGGGCGACATCCTGCTCATCGAGCCGTGGGAGCTTGGTGGCGACGCGAAGGGTGACGTCATCTTCAAGTACCGCCCGTTGCAGGCCGACTTCTTGCGCCGCAAGGGCATGCTCAAGACGCTCGAAGACGTCAATGAGTTCTAGTGTCTCATTGAACGCGTCATGCAGTCCTGGTCCGATGTCGACGCACAGATCGTCTCGATCTCTGAAGGATGAAGTCCTATGCCTGATGCGCCGTCCCATTGTCCCGTCCGTTGTTCGCAGCTGAACTGAAGGCTGTAGATCTCGTTCTCTGCCACCAGTATCGTGATCAACGTTCCTGTGAGCCGGACTTCCTCGGCATAGCGGTGGCCGCACCATCCGACGGATCTGCGCTCGAGCCGTGCAAGGATGTCATACCGCTTGCCTTTCTCAATGACGCCAAAGACGTGGGTGGATGAATGTGGTATTGGTGGGTTGGTATTCCATGGTGGACCTCCGTTGGTTATTCTGTATGTGGTTCTACATTGTCACGATGACTCGCTGCGACGAAATGAATTCTACAAGAATCAGTGCCAACGCCAAGCTGTGCGCGTAGCCATGCCGTGTGGGTCGTGGTTCGGTATTAAAAGCATTGCGTTCGCGCATCTCAGACACCACTCCGGAATAGAAAATGTTAAAAGGCAGCAGAGGCAGGATTGTGGCATGGAAAGAGGGTTTGTGCGGCTGTTGGTCTTGCTCACCATCGCGTTGCTTGGTTCGTTGAGTCTCGAGATTGCACTCCGTTCGCATTACGTGCTTGAGCTGTATGTCCTGTTCATCGGCGTGGTGCTCTCCGTCATCGTCGTGAGCGCGGTCGCCTACGACAAGATGTGGGGGTGGCCGCTCGCATCCATCGCATTCTCGTTCTTCATGCTCAACGCGCTCGTGGTCTATCTGAACACGCGCGCGCAGACGCTCTCGTTCGAGATCGTGCTCGTTGCCTGCCTCATCGGCCTGTTCATGGCGTTCTCGCGCGTGGACGCGCGCGTCAAGGACCCGCTCGCGTCGTTGCCGCAGATGGATTTCTCGTCGCCTGACGTTGCAGGAAAGAATTGATCAGGCGCGCTCGCGCCGCCAGCTTTCGTACACGATAGCGATGATGCCCAGCGTGAGCGCGCTGTCCGCGATGTTGAACGCAGGCCACGGACCTAGCTGGATGAAGTCTGTCACGACGCCGAATGCGATCCTGTCGATGAAATTGCCAAGCACGCCGCCAAGGAGCACTCCACTGAGGACCTCGCCGCCCTTCCATGGCGCGAGCGGACGGTGCCAGACGACGAGTGCGACGGCGGCGATGACGCTGATGGCGGCGAGCACGACGTTGTAGCCTTGCAACAACCCGAACGCGGATCCCGTGTTCGTGATGGACGTCAGGCCCACAGACGAGCCGAAGAGCGGCACGAACCCGCCGGGCGTGATGGTCGCGCGCACGACGTATTTCGTGAGTTGGTCTGCTGCGAGGACGCCTGTGGCCGCGATCCAGAAATCACGCATGCTTACCATCCTTTCTGCGTGCCTTCGGCGATGCGCTCAAGATGCGCGATCCTGTTGTTGAGCGTCTCGAGCTGCGCCTTGATCGTGTCGAGTTTCGCCGCGATCAGTTCGAGATCGGTGCGCGAGGGCCCTTGGGACTGCGGTGTGCCCATCGGCGGCGCCGAGAACGTGGGCATCGCGGGTTCGTGCAGCGTGGGCGGTGGCGAGAGCCCGCCCGGGCCTAACTCGGGCGGTCCTTCCATGCCAGGGGTCGGAAGGTCGAACTTCGGCTTGAAGTCCTGCGCGTCCCACGACGGCGTGGACATCTCTTTTTTCTTCCAGAACTTCAATGGATCGAGCATGCTCATCGTTCTCACCCTCCGAGGTTTCCTGTGAGCAAGGGCAGCAGCCATGCTGGTGCCTTGCGCGTCAGTGTCATTGACGTCGATTCGGGATATATGATGGCGGCGCCGGTACGCGTCATCGAGACGACGTTGTCGCGCATCTCTCCCACGAGGCTCGCGAACACGACGCCCTTGAATCCGGCGTTCGAACCGAGCGCGTCAGGCACGATGCCCGACTCGTTGATATCGTGCTGGATGGCGTACAGTTTGATGTACTGGTCGCGTGGCGACTCGCCTGCGATCATGTCGAGCGCTTGGTCTTTCGAGACCCACGTGCCGCTCAGATTGATGGCGCCCACCGAATCGAAGCTGGCCCGTCCGAGGACGATGACGACGTTCGCATCGCCCTTGAGCTGGCGCAAGTCCCCCGCAGCATACGCGACACGCTGTAGTTCCAGGTCTTCGGTGATGTTCACCGAGCCCGTGCTCGTGTCGAACGACGCGTGGAGCGTGCCCGCGTCCGCGAACACGAAACGCTTGACCCCCGTGTTGAGAGTCTTCTGCGTGACGCTGTTGTCATAATAGAGGAAGGCGGAACTGCCGATGAGGAACATCAAGAACACAGAGGACAAGACGAGCTTCACGCCCTTCGCGTACTTGCCAAGCAGCCACCACCCGATGCCGAACACGAGCGCGTAGATGATATAGACGACTTGGGATGGTAATGCCATGCTTCCTCTTTTATCGACGGACTCAAGATACGGGCGTTATTTAAATGTAGCGTGGATGTTGTGAGAGGAATCGGTCGCCAAATGTTTATATAGTTCTCCGACGATGGTTTATGCATGGTCAAAAGAGGGATGCTCGTCTTCGTGCTTGTCATGATGATGTGCATGGTAATCGTGGCACACGCGCAGGCGCCGCCACCGCCCCCTCCTGCACCGCCGAGCGAACCGTCGTCAGATGGGGGTGATTCATCGACGAGTTCATCCAGCGATTCGACGACGGGTACCACTGACACGACATCAGGATCTTCAACGACAAGCGGGTCAGAGCCCTCACGTGGAGGCCCTGTTGCTCCGACGACCGAAGCGCCCACGAGTCCGGCTGTGACGAATGACACTGGCACCGGTGAAACCGAGCGCTTGCGTCAGGAAAACACACAACTGCGCGAACAAATAACGCAGTTGCGCGACACGATAACGCTGCTCAGCGACAAGATCGACAAGCTCGCGAGCAAGCCCCAGACGCAGAGTCCCTCAACTCCTGGCGGTCTCACTATCATTATAGGCATCCTTGGCGTGGCCGTCATCGCGCTGATCGTTTTGATCGTGTACTTGTTGCGCGCACCACGGGGTCAGGCACAGCCGGCGCTGCGCGAACAGATGTCGCAACCAGTACTGTCCACGCCGCCACGTTCGTTTGCGGTCACGACGCCTCCTGCCAGTTTGCAGCCTGCGGTCGAGTATGTACGTCGGCAGCAGTCGCGCGGTATCGACGATGCGTCCATCAAGCAGATGCTCGTGGCTGAAGGGTGGTCTGCTGAGAAGGTCGACGCCATATTCCACCATGTTTGAGAAATTCTTGAGCCCGGAGACGTTGCAACAGCGGCCGCAGTACGCTGTCTACGGCGGCGTGCTCATCACGCTCGTCTCGTACATCACGTCAAGTCTCCTGTTCTCCAACACGCCGCGCTTCGTGAGCGTCGCCACGGTGTTGTTTGCCGTCGTCATCGGTGTTCCTGTCATCAACGTGATGTTCGGGTTCGAGGCACGCAGCACCGAGCGTAGGGACGCGGGTGTGTTTGCACGTCATCGTTTGATGTTGCGCTTCCTCCTATACTTCTTCATGGGCGTGTTCGTGACGCTTTTTGTCGTGGCGCTCATCACGCCAAGCCGCGTCCTTTCTGCGGTGGATCTGCATGGTGTCGAGGCGACGTCTCCCGTGCACACGCGGGGCCCGCCCCCTCCGCCGACGCCTGACGGGATGCTCATCGCCAGCATCGGCTACAACAATGCGTTCGTGCTTTTCATCTCGTTCGTGCTGTCGTTGTTCTATGGCGCGGGAGCATTACTCTTGATCGTGCTCAACGCGAGCATTTTTGCCAGTACGCTTGCTGATGTGGTGCGTGCGCAGGCACCTGCAAACTTGGGCTTCAGCGGCAATTTCCTTTTCATCGGCTGCAATCTTGTGACGCTGCTTTTGCATCTGCTGCCTGAGATGGCGTCGTACTTGCTTTCCGCGACTGCTGGTGGCATCCTTGGCACTGCGCTCTCGCGCAAAGTGTGGAAACTCGGGCTCACGGCGAAATACTTGAATGATGTCCTCTTCTTGATGGGCGGTTCGTTGATCCTACTCATCGCTGGCGCATTCATCGAAGTGCTTGCGAGCAAGCGTTTAATTGCGGCAGCGCAATGCACGAAGTCGCCCCTCACCGTCGTGATCATCGCGATGGTCATCGTCGTTATCGTCATCATCGCCGAAACCGTGCGTCGTCGGTCGATTCGGCAGACTTAAATATCAGGAACACCATAAAAAATGACAATGCGAAACAATCCGTGGGGGATTGTAGGGATTCTCGTAGTTCTCGCTCTGAGTGGATGCCTTCCTGGTCCTGATGCTGACTTGCCGCCAGAACCCGGCTCGCCAGGCGCGACAAGCGCCATCGGACAAGCATACAAGATCTACGAAGGATACGCGCCGCCGGTCGACCCGTTCAATGGCTACCTGGAGATCTTCACCGTCACGCCTGAAGAGATCTATCCGGATCTTCTCACGGACAATGTCTTCACCATCAAATCAACAGTCAATCCTGGCGCTGATGCGTATACCTATCGCAAAGGCTTCTATTATGATAATAGCGGTTGGAAGGAATACTTCTTCGAAGGCAATCGCGTCGCCGACTCGAACTGGATCAAAGGTATGGGCTACGCGAAACTCGCATTGCCGTTATCCTCGTTCGTCGGCGGCGAGAACTTCGTCGTTGCCTACAGCTGCAGGCGCGTGAACCAAGAATGGAAGTGCGGCTGTAGCTCGGACAAGCCAGGCGCCCAGTGCGGGCTCTGGATGCTTGACACGTTCACCATCATGCCCTTCTCGTTGCCGCCAGAACCGCCAGGACCTGGCTTCAATCCTACCGCGTATGCCAAGATATACCCGCACGGCATGGTTATGGAAAAGAGCGAGATCGCCAGCCTCACGACATCCTTGTCCATCAGCGCCCCAGAGAACGTCATCACGCCCTCGAGTGTGAATGCAGTGTACGCGAATGGTGCAAACTCGTTCTCGACCACGCTTGATAGCACCAGTCGTGAATGTTGGAGTGATGATAGTGGTACACGGTGTTACAGTAGTTACGCAGGACCGACTCCGACGCTCACCGTTATCACTCCTCCCAGGACCGACTACACGATTACCATACCTGCCGGGCAAGGTCTTGACACGGTTCAAATCCCTGCTGGCAACGTGCGCATCGTTCCTGACGGCACAAAAGCGTCGTTGCTTATCTTGGGCGACATAGGAACACGGAGTTTCAGTCAGGTCGTGGGCTATGTTCGTGATGAAACGCGGGAATATTATCACACATACTTCTTCGACACCGCAACGAATTCATTTGTAGTGCCTGCAGTGATGACCAACGCTGCAGCAGAATTGGACGCCCTTGTCCAAGAAGCTCAACAGCAAGGTGGAACGGCAGTACTCACGACAATCAACGGTCAATCAATTTACCTGATCACCCAAGAGCAGCAGTACACAACATGCTCGGAAGAAGAGTGCACGTTATCGATCGAAATCATCACGTACTATATGTGGACAAGCGGTGACAATCTGTATTACGTCTTCGATCTGGGATCACCTGACTCGGGCATGCCGGTCGCGGAAGCATATCTCGCAGCACATCCGAGTAATTTGGTAACCACGTGCATCGATTCAGATGGACAGGATATGACTGTGAAGGGTGTGACAACATTTGCTGGCACGACTTTGACCGATCAATGTGTCATTAGGACGGGCCCGGACAGTGCTGCGAATGCAGATCAGTGTACCGGCAGCAATTGCTTTGTGAACGAATTTTATTGCGAACCGGGTCGTGTCTATGTCATAGACGGCACGACCAGCTATACGACTCCCCCGTGTCCTGCGGGTTGTGAGAATGGTGTTTGTGCAGTTCCCACGCCCGTGCCGCCTCGCCTGATCTGCGCGCAGATGCCTCCGCTGCCTGCAAGTAGTCCATGTCACACGCAAACGCTGGATGGAGCGGGTATCGGTGTTGACCAGAAGCGTCTCCTCACACTCGATTCTGACTTTTACGACACGCTGGAATCCGTGAACTTGTGCAACGCGCTTGGACATGTCGCGCCTGGTGCATTCCTTTCCAATGGTGAATCTGTTGATGCCACCGAGACGTTGTCCTTTGTTCCGACAACACCGTTGCTTGACTTTACGAACGCTGAGTTTGAGGCAATGCCCAATGAAGATGCGGGTAATTATCTCGTGCTTGGGGACAGCGCAAATCAGTTTGCTTACCGTTACAACCTAGTATTTGAAAACCCTGTGATGCTTGAGGGCAGCACAATATACATGCAAGGCATGGCGTTGACAGTGACTCAGGTTATCATGTCGCCGTTGCAAATCACACTTACTGGTGAGGGAAACACCATCCTGCTGAGCCCGAGCAAGGAAGTGCGTGTCAACGATGTTGATGTTGATGGTTCGAACGTTGTCATGGCAACGACTACGGACGGTACCTCAACCTCCATCGGCTCGTTCGAGATCACGTATGTTCCTCCGAACCGTGTGACGGTGCCTAGTGGTGGCAAGTTCACTGATCCGGTGTTCGGTCGTTTCGCGTACCTCGTGGGCGGTATGCAAGGACCCAGAGAAGAAATCTATTGGGGTCGTGGTGGTTCGCAGGCCAGTCTCTACTTCAAGAATCGGGATAATCAGGTTGTGAGTGTTGAATGGAGCCTCTCTGGCGGTCAGATTGTGCGTGGTTCGCCTGGTACGCCGATTCTGCTGACAAGTGATTCTTATGACTGCGGTGACAACCCTCAAGCATGTGTGGGTGTGCGCGTGTTTGCTGTCGACAGTCGGAATGCCGTCCACATCTACCACATCAATGCCGTAGATACGACGTTGAATAAGATCGAGATCAGCGATATGACGTATGGAACCCCTGCCGAGATTGTGCCATTTGTAGCAGACGGAACGTCGCAGAATATCGTTCTCAGTGTCACTTCTCCTGGTTCCATGACGCTGGTCGCAAGTCTCACGACAGACGGCGCGCTCACAATCATCGACAGCACAGAAAGTCCTGCACTGACATCGGGTGCCTCACAGGTGGAATTGTTAGGCACAATGACTATTGTGGACCCCACCTTGCCTCTTGCGTCATTCAAGATCATAGAGCCTGGATTCGCCCTTGCGAACGACGGCACGAATGCACAAGAATGGAAGCTTAACGGCGCGGCTGATATTGCGAACAACGAGATTGACTGGCAGGCGCCGTCACCATCGGGTGTCACTAGCTGGCGATCAGCGGTGCTCAATAAAGATGGCGATGATCCGAACACGAATGTGCAGGCTGCCGAATCCGGAACGATCGTGACCTACAATATTGGAGATTTGACTGGTGGGCATTTGAATGTGTCAACGCAACAAGCGTTCGCTAACGTCTATCTCGCCAGATCTGACGCGACGCTCTCAACACAGAGCTGCTCGTGAGTATCTCCTCGAAGAACCAACTTGTTGTTTGATCGTGCATGACGGCCAAACGTGGGTATTAACGCTTGAATTCGAACAGGTCTACCTGTGTTTGCGTTTGGCTGCCTCGATTTCTGCATTCTTTTGTCGTTGCACGTAATCGGGTGTCGTATCGAAGAGGAGTTGCTGTTGCTGCGGAGCATGTGTTGTCGGAGTGACAATTGGGGTACTGAACGCGGGGATGCAGACAGGCGGATTTGGCAGGTTGAGAAGTGGCGTGGCATAGGGCAGTTGTGCTGAAGAGTGGATGTACTTTTTCGTGTGATACTGGCCATCTGCATTGTTGTGCACCTTGCTTACGTGCCGTATGCCGTCCTTCATAGTTGCGAGGACGATGCCATAGGTTGATTGCTGCCGCAACTGCGCTTCATAACGCTGACGGTTCTGTGGCTGCTCGACGTGCCTTGCTGCTTTCTGATGGAAGAGCCCTGCGAGGAAATAGGCGCCCTCCCAGTTCATCAGATGCGGCATGAGGTGGACGTCAGTATCGTCGTAATTGAGCGCTCCGTAGAGAATGCGCTTCAACGGTTCTTTATTGGCGAGGTTATAGAAGTACGTGTCTTGGCTGCCGATATCGGATGTCTGGCAGTTCGCCAGAGCGCGCTGGATCACGATAGTGGCTTGCCCTTTGAGTCGCGGCATCTTGTCGCGGTTCTCTTCCAAAAATGGCGCGAGGCGCCAGGTAGAGGTGAGTGCGGCAATCAGGGCGTCGCGGGAGAGTGGCGTGTGAGGGTGCTGCTCGCCTGCCTGTACGCGTTGTTCGAGTGTGGCGCTGTAATCCATTCGTGATTATCGGAGACATGCTATATATAAATCTTTCTATTTGTTGTCACTATATAGTGACATTAACGAAGAACGAGAGTGTATGATGTGGAGATTGTCAGGTACTGAACGAAATCAGATGAGAACCGCGTTGATCTGGCCTTCTTGGCCTGGGCGGTTGGTGATGCGGGCCTTGCCGAGGCTCGTGTCGATGACCGCTCCCTTGGTCATGATGTTACGACGGACGTAGTTGCGGTTCGCCTTGTTCTCCGTCACGATCTTGATGGTCGCCTTGACGAAGCCCTTCTTCTTCGGGTCGAAGACGTTCGCCGTCGCGGTCTGCTGCAGGCGGGTCTTGGTGTGGCCGCCCTTCATGCGCTCGCGCAGGAGCGTGTGCTCGCCGATGCGTGTCATGACAGGTTCGCGTGCTGCCTCGTAGAGCCTCTTGCCTCGCGGAACGAACACGTTGCCACCCTTCGCGGTGCGGCCGGTGTGTGCCTTTTGCGCTATGACCATGCCTTGAGGGGAAAGGGACCCGTTTATAAATCTTCTGTCGAGCTCTGTGAACACACGAGAAAAGCTTTAAATACCGAACCTAAAGTCCTCACATACAACACCGTATCGGGGGTTTTTTATGATGCCAGAAATGATGATGCAATCACGTCCGCTTGACGCGCTCAACAAAGCGCGCAACAAGAAAGTTATCGTCGAACTCAAAGGAGGCAGGCAATACGCCGGCGTCCTCAACGCATTCGACATCCACATCAACGTCGTCCTCGACCAGGCCGACGAGCTCGAAAATGGCGCGGTCAAGCGCAAGCTTGGCACCATCTTCTTGCGTGGCGACAACATCATCATCATCTCGCCAGCGTAAAGGTACACCATGGGAACAGCATCACTCGGAAAACTCTCACGCGGCAAGTCGCACATCATGTGCCGACGCTGCGGCAAGCACGCCTACCACGCCTCGCACAAGATCTGCGCCAGCTGCGGCTTTGGCAACAGCAAACGCATGCGCAGCTACGCATGGTCGACCAAGCACCGCAAGAGCGGCAAGCGCAAGCTATGATAGTTCTAGAGCATTATTTTATTTAGTCTCTTCTTTTTCACGAAATTCATGCGGCCGTACCAAAGCGGTCTAATGGGCCGGACTTAGGATCCGGTGGCTTAGCGCCTTCGCAGGTTCGAATCCTGTCGGCCGCAGCCAGCCTTTTTGTCCTCACGGACAAAAAGCCTGGGGAAACTTCTGTTGTGCTCGCAATAGTGTTGCAAACATAGGATCTTTTTTAGTCAAGCTTTTGTGGAACGCGAGTGGAGCAAAAGGTTGTGAATGATCCTGTCGGCCGCAGCTTTTTTCGTCCGTGGGCCATCACACGTGGTTTCCACTTTCATTCACAACCCTTAAGAGGAGTTCTTGTTGGCGAGATATCATGGAGTTTGAACCACGGGCCTTGCAGGAGGGTGGAGCAAAGTTGCTCATGCCTTATGATGAAAGTCTTCGTCGTCTACAGGCAGCAGGTTATACTCGACACCTAAGGCCGACTGAAGCGATGGGTTGTGTGGGGACTAATGTGGAAAAAGCCCGTGGCTTGGTCGATGTCTGTCATGACATGCGCGCGTCATATGGTGAGTGGTTGAGTGTTGCATTCGAACGGCAGGGTGCTGAAATCACTGTCTACCTTGATCCGTCGGGGTTAGTGTGGGAGGATGGTTCCTATAGCAAAGGGTCTCAATTCTTGTTTGCTGAAAAAGCATCGTTCAGCGTTCCTACAATATCTCTCATGACTCCTCTGCGAGAGCTTCCGGAAGGTCTTGTGCGCATCCTTTATGGGGCGCCTGAGTCCGCGCTGACATCGTCATTGCGTCGTTCAGGTGATATGCCTACCGGCGTAGTGTTCCCTGGCAATGGAAAAATCGAGCCTGCAGGACGCGGCTACTTTGGTGATGTTGCAAACATTATCGCAGGGTGTGGGCACCTCGCTTCACGTGGCGTACGATTGACTTGAAGTAAGTCGGCCGTATATGGTTCTTTCACAACTAAGTTAAGAGGGTGAGTGTCGCCTGTCGCTTTGCATGGGATCAATGGGTGTGGCGATAGTTCTGCGAGGGATGTTGCGCTGCAGCCTTGGCTGAACTCGCGTGGGAACACTGGATGGAAACGCCATACTCGAAGGAGAGAATCATGAAGGATTTCGGCGTGGGGCATGATAGGTCAGAGCGTATCACGATGGAGGTGTATCTGGCGCGTTGTGGTCTGACTGCGGAGCACATGAGTCCTCGTGTGCGACAGCTCTTCCCGCTCGATGCGTTGTTGCAACAGTATTTGTATGATTATAGGAAGGTACGGCCTGTGGGCATGAGTGGCGGCGAGCGCAAAATCGTGCTGACGCTGCGCGCGCTGGGCGTCGACTCGGAGTATGAGCGACCGATCGTGCTTCAGTCCTGCGCTGGCCGTCGCAATCTCTTCGTGAGTCATCCTGATTTTTGGGTGCCGTCACAGGCAACGTGCATCGAATATTTGGGCATGGAGGGGCATGCTGCGTGCGATAGGGCCTACGCTGCGAAGCTGGCGTCCTTGTGTTACAATGGCGTGCCTGTCGTGCCCGTGCAGCGTCGTCATATTCGTGAAGATGGCCTCCTTGAAGAAGTGCTTAGGCAGCATCTGCTGCGGTGATGATCCGGGTTAGGGTGGGCGTCGTCCGCTATCGTGACGATGATGCGGTGCGTGGAACATCGTTCGTCAGGCGCGGCATTTTTTTTGTGTCGTCGGAGTGGTGCTGCTCGCGTGGTGAGTCATCCGTCGGCATGGGTGCGGAATGGGGGGTTGGTGTTGCGCGAAGAAGTCGGACGCGTGAGAGCCATTCATGGCCGCACTATATTATAATTGCTCGAGCATGGCAGAAATGTTCCTGAATTCTGGATTTGTAATCCTGACTACCTTGGAGTGACATCTGTCTCAAGATGTTGAATCCTGGCGTTATAGCCGTTGTTACAGGATTCTGTGATTTTCCCGTCGACAAATTTGCGAAAACTTTATAAGACATCCCGCTACGGATTACTAACACCGTTTGAGTACGGACCTGTTCATTGGAATGCATACCGACGGGTATGTATTCGCGGCAACCACACCCATCGACGGCACTAGCCTCGTATGGATGGCGGCCAAGAACATGAAGATAGCCAAACTAGCGAACACATGGAGGTGTTTGGTACATGAAAAAAGGAACGTTTAGGAAGATAGTAGCGCTCGGCACTGGTCTGACCATGCTCGGCGCGACTGTCTTTGGAGCAACAGCGGCCGCTAATCTCAGTGATTACCCGAGCCCGCTGTTCATCCAAGACGGCAAGTTTATGGGCAACATCATCGTAGGCAAATCCGCCTCGACTGAAGACGTCCTCGGCGCGATCGAAATTGCAGCAGCGCTGCAGACCGCCGCAGTCAAGAAGGTCGCTGTGCCTGGCGCAGGCGGCCAGACTGCAAGTGTTGACGTCGAGAACGTCAAGATCAGGCAGACTGGTAGGGAATTCACCCTGAACAGCACGATCCGCGACACCTTCGGTGCCGTGATCGACTTCTCGGACCTGCCCACCCTGCTCGCAGACGGCGAGTTCGACGACAACGAAGGCGACAACAAGGAGACCGAGACCTACAACCAGGAACTTGACTTCTTGACAAGCACGGGCCGCCTCGAATTCAGGGAAGCGGACGACGTCTACAACGACGCTTCCGACACCTACTTGTGGTTCGAAGATTCGTCAGGCCAGTTCGCCTACATCTACGAGCTGGACTTCGACTCTGGCATCACGTACACCAACACGTCGTCCGCGACCGCCGCTGACGACCTTGAGGACAACGTGCTCGAGATCCAAGGCAACAAGTACACCATCACTGACGTCACCCAGTCGGGCGGACGCATCAACAAGATGGAACTGCTTGCAGGCGAGACAGTCGTCTGGCTGCAGCAAGGCGAGCCCTTGACGCGCACCATCAGCGGTGTTGAACACACCGTCGTCCTCGCAGATGTCAATGAGGACGAGGACAAGTGTGGTATCACTGTCGATGGCAGCACGCTCTGGGTAGACGATGGCGACACCGAGACAATCAACGGTGTCGAGGTCGGCGTCACGGACGCGATCGTCGTGCACAGCGCAGGCAAGGACACTGACGTCTGTCAGGTCAATGTCGGCGCGAGCAAGATCACCCTCGAAGAGGACAAGGAAATCAAGCGCGACGACCAGGATGTCGACGGCTCGAACGCAGAGTTCCGCTTCGAGACCAGCGGTTCCTCGGTCCTCTGGGATGGTTTCAACATCACCCTCGTGCCTGAGGACAAAATGTTCCTCAAGGCAGGCGACAAGTGGGTCGACCCGGTGCTTGAGAACTTCCAGTTCGACTTCGCAGGCATGAACCGCGTCGACGAAGAGATCAAGTGGTCTCGCGCCGGCAGGGATGCAACGTTGGAGTTCAACAACTACGACGGCAAGGAGGTCAAGGTTGAGTGGGAAACCAACGAGTCGAGCGCACAGGTCATCCTCGGTAAGGACGGCGACCAGCGCCTCTTGCTCGAAGACCAAGCATTCGACTGTGGTGCGAACGCCGCGGCATGCGAAGACACGCAGTTGTTCTACGTGACCAGCGGCCACGTCGTGCACATCTTGACCTTGAACCGCGTCCACAACGACAGCGGCATTGTCAAGCTTGACTTCGACGACGAAACCTACGGCACGAGCTACGACGACAAGGTGTTCACCACTCTCAGTGGTGCGTCCTTCGATGTTGACCTTGGCTCGCTGGGTACCGCAACGCTCGGCATCAACGACACCAGTGGTGTGATTTTCGCCGACAACCTTGGTGACGCAGCCAATGCGTACACGCAGTACAAGAACATCGTGACATTGCAGCCGGGTGACCTCATCGGTCAGAACTTTACCGCTGCAGGTACGAACAGCAACAGCACGTACGCTGCGGCCAACTTCAGCATCGCTGAAGACACGGAGCAGCTCGAGACTGGTGTTGCCAACAACGCAACGTGGCACATCCAAGGCACTGTCGATACGACGGATGATGAGATCGACTGGGCGACGCCTACTGTTGCGAAGAGCAACCCGATCTGGGCATCTGACGTCTTGCAGAAGGATGACGACGACAACGACAACAACCTCCGTGCCGATGAATGGGGCTCGTGGGCGATGTGGGATGTCGACGAGAACACAGGCGGTAGCTTGTGGATCCCGCAGGAACAGGCCTACGCCAACGCCTTCATCTCGAAGGTCGGCGCAGTGGTCTCGACTGGAGAGGGCGCATCCGCGCTCGAGTTCCAGCAGATCCAGGTCGGCACCGCAAAGCTCGACAGCGACATCAGCGACATCGCAGCGCAAAACCTGCTTGTCGTCGGTGGTCCGTGCGCGAACAGCGTCGCGGCAACCTTGATGGGCAACCCGTCGGACTGCGCAGAGGGCTTCGTCGATGGTGAAGCCATCCTCAAGCTCTGGTCGCAGGACAACGGCAACGTCGCACTGCTCGTGGCCGGCTACAGTGCCGCAGACACGCGCCGCGCGTCGAAGGTCATTGCCAACTACAAGGACTACGCGGAAGAGCTCAAGGGCGACGAAGTGAAGGTCAAGGGCACAACGCTCTCCGACATCACCGTGTCGATGGTCGCGTAAGTAACCAACCTTTTTTTCTTTTTCTTTTTTTTTCTCGACGTTTTCTCGACGACAGTTCTCCACATGTCCTGTTTCTCCACAACATAAAACAATAAATACGGTCACGTGCCCCCACGGGTCGTGGGGGAAACGACTGACGAGACACGCGTGACGTACGAGATGCTCTACGAGCTCGTACGACGCGAAAAGAGCCGTGAAGAGCTCCAGAAGCTCGACGACCATTACTTGGCGGGCGTGCTCGCCTTCCTGCGCGAGCAGGACGGCCGCATGGTGACGATAGGTGCGACCTCCGAGATGTTCGCCAACAGCGAACGCGACCAGCTCATCGCGCAACAACAGAACACGCGCCGTCTCGTGCGTGAACTCTACGAGCGCCGCGAGCGCAAGATCGTCGACCTCGCGCTCAATCGCAGCCGCACCGGCAGCGACCTCATCGACACGAGCGGCCTCACACATGAGGAAAAGGCGCTTTTTGACATGCTCGTCACCAGCATGGATGCATTCCGCAGGGGCGTGCTTGGCAACCTCCTGACACTCAAGGCGCCGGAGAGGGCGCTCGTGGGAATGAGTGCTGCCGCGCCCTCATCTGTTGCGCCCTCGCTCTCCATGACCCCAAGGACTGTCGAACATACGCCCACGCCTGTCCGTGACGTGCGTGCGCACGATCCTGTCTTCGAAGCGCCAAAGGACGGCATGCGCAAGGTCAAGTTCACCCAGCCAGTCGAGCAGTTCGTCGGGCAAGAACTCGAGCTTTACGGGCCCTTCCAGGCAGGCGACGAAGCAGAACTGCCCGCCACTGTAGCAGAAGTGCTCCTGCTGCAAAAGACAGCAATCGAAGCGGTCGCGCGCACCCAGCCATAACCTTTTTAAACCCCTCCTCTTCCCCGAAGTCCATGAAGCTTCCTAAGACGCGCAATACATATTGTCCTACGTGCAAGAAACATTCGGAACACCGTGTGCTGCAGGCCAAGAGAAAGACGCCGAACAGCGCACACCCCATGAGCTATGGTGGTAAGATGCGTGCAAAACTCCGCGGACGACGTGGCGCAGGCAACCAAGGCCGTTATTCCAAACCGCCAGTCAGCAAGTGGACCATGGCAGGCCGTAAGACGTCCAAGAAGGTGGACTTGCGCTTCGAGTGCGTCAAGTGCAAGAAGCAACACATCGCAGGAAATTCTTGGCGCGCCAAGAAGGTGGAATTCAAACAATGAGACCAATCAAAGACTCCAGCAGCCGTTTCATCAAGATCCGCTGCCCCAAGTGCAAGAACGAGCAGACAGTCTACGGCAAGGCAAGCACGGTCGTGCACTGCCTCATCTGCCAAAAGACGCTCGCCGAACCGACGGGCGGAAAGAGCAGGATCAAAGCGCGCGTGCTGGAGGTTCTTGTTTGACTGTTCCGCTCGAAGCAATCATGGCAGCGTTCAACCTTCGTTTCTCCGACAACTCTCGTGAACCTGTCCGTATCGAAGTCGGCTCTCCTCGCGTCTGTGCCGATGCCAATGTCGGTGATATCATCACCGCAGAAGGCGCGCTCGAGCCAGGCAATGTAGGCGCGCAATTGCAGCTCATCCTTGGACATCCTCGCGTCGGTGTCTACTGCAGCGACATGGAATATTTGACAGCACGCCTGTGCAGCAAGGACGGCACGGCGGCGGTCACAATCAAAGGGAGTGGTGTGCTCGTCGACTACCAAGTCACGGGCCACACTGCGTGAGGTAACATGCTTTTCCGCAAAGAAGGACTGCCGGATGCCGAGGAACTCGTGCTGTGCACGGTCACTGGCGTGACGCCGCACAGCGTGTTCGCACGTCTTGACGAGTACGACAAGACCGGCCTCATCCACATCTCCGAGATCGCTCCCGGTCGCATCCGCAACATCCGCGAGTACGTCGAGGAAGGCAAGAAGGTCGTGTGCAAGGTGTTGCGCATCGACCGCGAACGCGGCCACATCGACCTGTCGTTGCGTCGCGTGAACGAGAAACAGCGTCGCGAGAAGCTCAACCAGCTCAAGCAGGAATTGATGGCCGAGCGCATCGTCGAGCAGCAGTCGTTCCGCGACAAAGTCAAGGTGCAGGACCTGTACAACACGCTCACCGACGTCATCTTCAAGAAATACCCTTTGCTCTCCGAATGCTTCCGCGACGTCGCCGAAGGCAAGACCACGCTCGAAGAGCTGGGCGTGGACAAGCGCCTCGCGCAGGAACTCACCGAACAGATCAAGGCACGTCTCGTCAAGGAAGAGGTCAGCATCAAGGGCGACTTCCAGCTCCGCACGCCGGCGTCCAACGGCATCCACCTCATCAAGGAAGCGCTCAGCGGCGCGCAGGCGCTTGACAAGCGCATCACGATCAGGTATTTGGGCAACGGCATCTACCACACGACGGTCACAGCAGAGGATTACAAGGACGCCGAGAAAGTGCTCAAGGCAGCGTCCGACCACGTGCTTGACTTCGCCAAGAAGAACAAGATGATAGCGACCTTCGAACGCCAACAGTGACTGGACCTTTGCCGTCAGATTCTTATAGTATCATTCCCTTGATTCTCGTATGAAACACATCCTGCGCTGTGCGGCATGCGGTGCGTTCACGATGAAACAGGCGTGTCCTGCGTGCGGCGCCGAGGCGATCAATCCACGTCCTCCTAAGTATTCTGTCGATGACAAGTACGCGGCACTGCGGCGCAAAGCAAAGGAGCTCGCCGCGCAAGGAGCGTCCTAGATGGCGTGGCAGACGGTGTGGGTGGGCAAACGTCCGCGCATCACGCGCGCCGTGCTCATCGAAGGATTGCCTGGCATCGGCAATGCAGGCAAGGTCGCGGTGGACTTCATCATCGACACGCTCGGCGCACGCCGCATCGTGGAATTCCGCTCCCGCCTCATGCCGCACAGCGTGTTCGTCAACGAGCGCGGCCTGGTCGAACTGCCCCGCATCGACCTATACGTGATCGAGCGCAAGCGCGGGCCGGCGCTCCTCTTGCTCTCGGGAGACGTGCAGCCCGTCAACGAGGAATCATGTTATGAATTCTGCGACGCGGTGCTTTCTGTCGCCAAAGAATTGAAGGCGCAGGAAGTCGTCACGACAGGCGGCATCGGCCTGCGTGCCGTCCCCAAGAAACCCAAGGTCTATGTCACAGGCACGAGCAAGGACGCGATCCGCCCGTACGCCAAGCTCCACGTGAACACGAACCTGTACGGCACGGTGGGCCCGATCATCGGCGTTTCGGGGATCCTCTGCGGTCTCGCAGGCAGGAACAAGGTGCCTGCCGCGGCGCTCCTCGTCGAGGTGTTCGGCCATCCCATGTATCTGGGCGTGCGCGGCGCGAAAGAGTTGTTGCGGGTGCTCAATGCGCGTTTCGGGTTGAAGCTCAATTTCAAGCAGATCGAGAAGGAAATCCAGGCGCTCGAGTCAGAACTCACCGAGCGCACGCAGGATTTCAACGTGAGGCAGACCGCGATCAAGGGCCTGCGGCCCAAAGGCGGCGAAGAACTCAACTATATCGGATGATCAAAGAGGTGTGTTGATGGCAGCGATCACAAGGATTGTCGCGCGTGAAGTGCTGGATAGCAGGGGCAACCCGACTGTGGAAGTGGACGTGCACACGCGCGACCACAAGGCGCGCGAGATGGTGCCTTCAGGCGCGAGCACAGGAAAGCATGAGGCGATCGAGCTGCGTGACGGCGGCAAACGCTTTCTTGGCATGGGTGTGCGCAAGGCGGTCGAGAACATAAACAAGAAGATCGCGCCACGGCTTATCGGCCACGACTGCGTGCATCAGAGCGAGATCGACGACATCATGCTCTCGCTTGATGGCACGCAAAACAAGAGCAAGCTCGGCGCGAACGCGATTTTGGGCGTGAGCCTTGCGTGCGCGCGCGCAGGCGCGCTCTCCCAAGGGCTGCACATGCACGAGTATATACAAAAACTCACGCAGGCCAAAGCGTGCCGTCTGCCCGCGCCGTTCATGAACATCATCAACGGCGGCAAGCATGCTGGCGGCAACATCGAATTCCAGGAATTCATGATCGTGCCTATGGGTAAGAGCTTCACCGAAAGCCTTCGGATGGGAAGCGAGGTCTACCACACGTTGCGTGAACAGCTCAAGAAAGAGTACGGTCCTGAGGCGATAAATGTCGGCGATGAAGGTGGCTTCGCGCCGCACTGTCATGGCGGCGTGGCAGGCGCTAAGCTCTGCACGCTCGTGCAAGAACCGCTCGACATGCTCACCAAGGCCGTGCGCACGCTCGGCTACGAGAAGGAGATCAAGTTCGCCATCGACGCGGCGGCCACGTCATTCTACAGAAAAGGCAAGTACGACGTGCGGGGAAAACGCATCGACGCGCACGCGCTGCTCGACATTTACGAGGAATTAAGCGAGAATTATCCCATCATCAGCATCGAGGACCCGTTCATGGAGGAGGACTTTGACACGTTCGCACTCATGACGAAGCGCTTGCGCAAGAGGATACAGGTCGTGGGCGACGACTTGACCGTCACGAACGTGAAACGCATCCACAAGGCGCTCGACCACAAGTCGTGCAATTGCCTCCTGCTCAAGGTCAACCAGATCGGCACGCTCTCAGAGGCGTTCGCTGCCGCCAAGCTCGCGCTCGACCATGACTGGAACGTCATGGTGAGCCACCGCAGCGGCGAGACCGAGACGCATTTCATCGCCGACCTCGTCGTCGGATTAGGCACGCAGCAGATCAAGAGCGGCGCGCCCTGTCGCGGCGAGCGCACGAGCAAGTACAACCAGCTCATGCGCATCGAAGAGGAGCTCGGCAGCAAGGCGAAGTTCTGCGACAAGACGTGCTGGCTCAAGTGATCAGCGCAGCGTCACGCCTTTGAGCGGGCCGCGGACCACGACCATGACGTCGGCGACATTCGTCCCTGTCTGTCCTGTCATGATGTGGTGCTTGCCGAGCTTCCTGAAGAAGGCGTAGGTGTCGTTGTTCTTGAGCGCGAGCGCGACATCGAGCTTTTTCTTCGTGGCCGCCGCCAGGCTCGCATCATCGACGATCGCGCCGGCGACGTCCGAATGGTCGGTGCCATCCGTGCCCATGGATGCGAGCGCGCAATGCTGCTGTTGCGCGAGCGGCACCATCGCCGCGGCGGCAAGCTCTTGGTTACGGCCGCCTTTTCCCTTCCCTTTCACCGTGACGGTCGTCTCGCCTGCCGCGATGAGCACGTGTTTCGCTTCTTGCGGCGCGTGCCGCACGAGTCTGAGCGCCGCGTCCCGCGCTTCCCCTGTCTGATTGACGTCAAGGACGGCAGGCACAAGGCCCATCTGGGTCGCTTTGCGCGTCATGGCGTCGACCGCGGTCTGGCTGGTGAGGAGCAGGATGTTGTTGGTCCTGTTGAATTTGTGGCGCTCCTTTGGCGTGTCGTGCAGGCCGGCCGCGGCGACCTTGTGTTTGGCAAGGATGCGTCGCGCGTCGGCGACAGTGGTCTGATCGAATGTCGTGGGTCCGGAGGCGATGTACGCTGGATCGTTGCCCACGACGTCTGACACGATCAACGACACGACGCGTGCCGGATACGCCTTCGCGCTCAGGTTGCCGCCAGCGAGGGCATACAGGTGTTTGCGGACGGTGTTGACTTCTTGGATGGTCGCGCCGCTCTCAAGCAGTCGTCGGACGGTTCGTTGTGCAGAAGTTATCGATGCGTGCGGGTCGGCGAGCAGCACCGAGCCCCCGCCCATGATGATGCAGAGGACGAGCGCGCCCGCCCCTGCCTTAGCCACGAGCTTCGCGATGGCGCGCGCGCCGCGCTGGTTGGCTGCGGAAGGCAATGGGTGGGTCCCTTTGACGCATTTGATATGTCGCAAGCGTCGTGGTTGCGTGTCGATGACGATGCCGCCCGTGATGCGGTTGCCAAGCACGCCTTCCAGTGCTGCGGCCATCGTGCACGCGCCTTTGCCGCCACCGACCACGTAGATCCGATCATAGATGCGCAGGTCGATCTCCTGGTCCTTGATGCGAAGGGAGTGGTTGGCGAGCGCGACGCTCTCCTCCATGACGCGGGTGGTGTCACACGCCTGCAGCGCCGCGTCGAGAAGGAGCAGCGCGGCCTTGCGTTCGGGCGTGGTCGCGAGCTCACGGGCGTTGCGGATGCGCATGCATTCTCAATGTCCTGCCGCTATTAAAACGTATGGTGTCGCAATGCTTAAATACGGTCTGCGCGTGTGCGACAATGAAAAAGATGGTGATGGTTGTTGTCGGTTGCTCAAATGGCGTGGATCTCGCTCGTCGTATCGCCCGTCATCTGCGCGTGCCGTTCTCGCCGCTTTCCGCAGGATCGTTCCCGGACGGCGAGCTCAAGCTCAAGTTCATGACGCCGCTCAAAGGCAAGCATGTCGTGCTCGTGCAGACGCTGCATCCCGCGAATGAACAACTCGTCGAGCTTGTCTTCGCCATTCAAACGGCAAAGGAGCTTGGCGCGGCAAAAGTCACGGCAGTGGTGCCGTACATGGCCTACCTCAGACAAGATGTGCGTTTCCATCCGGGCGAGTGCCAGAGCAACCGCATCGCGGCATCGTTGCTCTCCGGTGCGGACCGTGTCATAACGATCGACCCTCATCTGCATCGCGTGAAGCACTTGAAGGAGATATTCCACAAACCTGTGACGACGCTCACTGCCAACTCGCTCCTCGCAAGTTTCATCAAGAAGCACTATGGTAAGGAGATCATCGTTGGTCCTGATGCCGAGTCATATCAATGGGCGAACAAGATTGCGGAGCAGGTGAAGGCGCACGCGATCGTGCTCAAGAAGAAGCGGTATGGTAGCCGCAAGGTGGCAATCAAGATCAAGGGTATTGATCTCAAAGGAAAGACCGTCGTGATCGTGGACGACATCATCTCGTCGGGTCACACGATGATGGAGACGATCAAGGAAGCCAAGCGTCTTGGCGCGAAGAAAATAGTGTGTGTCGCCGTGCATGGCATCTTCGCCGAGAACGCGTTGAAGAAGATCCGCGCGCTCGGCGCGCAGGCATATGCGACAAACACTGTCGACAATCCTGTTGCGCGCATCGACGTCTCAGGCCTTCTCGCGGACGCGTTGCGCTAGAATCTCGGTTTCATCTTGCGTGGCAGCGTGACGCGAACGATTCTCTTGCCTGGGAAAAAGCTCGCGATGACTTTTTCTTCGTGCTTTGCACAGACCGTGCCGCCGCGGATGTGCTTGTGGGCAAGTGTGACGCAGTCGTGCGCGGACGCCTTTTTGGCAAGTCTGTCAAGATCGATCTCGACATCGGTGTCTTGCGGGTTCTCGAGCGCCATCTCCTGCTTCGTGCTCAGGTGCTGGTACCATTTGCGCAGCGGACGCATCGAGTTGCCATGGCACGAGATGGCGACGTTGCACGGGTATGCTTTGAGGAACCTCTCGAGCTCCTTGATGAACGCGTAGACGCGTTTCTCGACCATCTTGACGCTCTCGCCGCCTGGCGGCACTACGCTGTAGCCGCGGTGGATGCGTCGCCATGCCGCAGCACCGAGTTGTTTGGCGACACGTTCTTTGTTCTTTCCTTGCAGGTTGCCATACGACCGCTCGATCAGGCGGTCGTCGACGATGGTGGGCACTTTCCTGCCGCCGAGCGCTATGCGCAACGTCTCGGTGGCACGTTTGCGGCTGCTGGAGAAGGCCACATCGATGCGTTCCTTCTTGAGCTGCTTTGCGATCTTGCGCGCCTGCGCGCGGCCTTGTGCAGTCAACGCAGGGTCACGCCAGCCTGAGAATATCTTGCGCGCATTGTCCGTGCTCTGCGCGTGACGGAAGATGAAGATCTTGCACCTCATGGACGTATCATTGCCCGTGTGCGTATAAAAGTATGCCGGTGGGTAGGGCTGTGTAGCAAGACCTTAAATTAGAGAACCGCCCAATAGCGTCTAAGAAGACG
>CAYHOF010000011.1:31450-42886 GCA_964358315.1 uncultured Methanosarcinales archaeon | reverse complement strand
TCGAGAAGCTCAAGGCCGAAGGTATCGCGCTGCTCAAGAGCGTCGGCTTCAAGACCGACACCATCAAATTCATCCCGGTCGCATCCTTCCTCGGCGAGAACATCGTCAAGAAGAGCGACAAGATGGCCTGGTACACGGGCCCGACGCTGCTCGAGGCGCTCGACATGCTCACCCAGCCTGAAAAGCCAACCACCTTGCCGTTGCGCCTGCCAATCCAGGACGTCTACAGCATCACCGGTATCGGTGTCGTGCCTGTCGGTCGTATCGAGACCGGCATCATGAAGGTCGGCGACAAGATCATCGTCGTCCCTGGTCGTGAAGGCAAGGGCGTCACCGGTGAAGTCAAGACCATCGAGATGCACCACGAACAAGTCACCGAGGCAGAGCCCGGCGACAACGTCGGTTTCAACGTGCGTGGCATCGAGAAGAAGGACATCCAGCGCGGCGACGTGCTCAGCCATGTCGCGACGCCGGCGACCATCGCCACGGAGTTCACCGCGCAGATCATCGTGCTCAACCACCCGACCGTCGTCACGGTCGGCTACACGCCGGTCTTCCACGTGCACACCGCGCAGGTCGCATGCCAGATCACCGAGATCGTCAAGAAGATCAACCCGGCCACAGGCGAGACAGTGCAGGAGCACCCTGACTTCATCAAGAACGGCGACGCCGCGATCGTGAAGTTCAAGCCAGTGCAGCCGCTCGTCATCGAGAAGCAGTCGGTCATCCCGCAACTCGCGCGCTTCGCAGTGCGTGACTCGGGCGCGACCGTCGCTGCAGGCATGTGCATCGATCTCGTGCAGAAGAAATAATTTCATTTATTATTTACATTCAATAATAATGCCACGGCGACCACTATCGCCGTGCACCACACACGACAATGCAAAAGGCAAGAATCAAACTGGCGTCGATCGACATCGACAAGCTGAACCAGACCTGTTCTTACATCAAGGACATTGCCGACAAGACCGGTGTGGACATGCGCGGACCTATTCCTTTGCCGACCAAGAACATGCGGCTCGCCACGCGGCGCAGTCCCTGTGGCAATGGCAGCGCGACGTGGGAGCGCTTCGAGATGCGCGTCCACAAGCGTTTGATTGATCTTGGCCTGGACGAACGCGCGTTGCGCCTCGTCATGAAAGTCCCCATCCCCGAAGGTCTCAATATCGAGATTGAAATGGTCGATGTGTGATGCGTCGTTTTGAACATTACCTGAACGTCGTGTCGCTTCTGTACAACAATCTCGTTCTTGAACAAGGACCGCGGATGCAACCCCAATCGGTAGGTCGCAAACAGCGACCGTTCCAAGAACCCTTGGCCCTCAAAGACCAATACACGAAGCGCCCGTTCTATAACCGCCAGCACAACAAGTAACGGCCTTCTCCATAAGGTTTAAATATCTAGTTACCATATAGATACACTAGTATCCACGACCCTTCAATGGTTGAAGACAACAGATACAGCGCCCCTGAGCGGCATCAGTGTCCCGGCATACACGTGAGCGAGACACAACGACGGTTTCTAGCAGCATATCCGATGTTCTACAAGCACTGGGGTCCTGTGCGCCAAGGCTCGCCTGAAGGGAACATCGCGCTTCTTTTTGACAGGCCGCACACCGTTGTTTCACTTCTTGACACGTGGCGTGACGTCTGGCGCGAGAATCCTGTGAGCGTGTACGACCCGGTCGACCAGAAACTGGCGGCCATGTTCTTCACGTTGGCTGATTATCTCTGTGACTCATATGCCGAGAGGGCAGATGCCACGGGCTTGTGGAAGCGCGTGCAAAAAGCCCCTGTCGTCACGAGGAATGTGGCGCTTGCGGAACAAGCATGGTGGGATACTGGGCTTCGCAAGCCGTTGCAGGACACGCTGGACACGTATGTGGATGCCTGGTTCTCGCTGTTCGCGGCGCCTTTCGAAGCGTTCCACACGCCACAGCCGGAACAAGTCAGTCGGGCGCTCTACGACCGTATCAACAGGACTGCGGAGGACGAGAGCCGACGGCAGTACGATCAGTCGCACGAATTCTACTGGGAAGCGGCAAAGCTGCGGCTCATCCTCGAATCGGCCACCGTGGAATACAACAGGGTAGTCGAGACGACCAAGCAGAACAACAGCGGCAAGTTGAAGAAGGACTTCATGACGTTCTTCGTGCACTACCAGCCTGACCTCGCACGCCTCGCGGCATGGGAACAAGAGGTCAAGGAGCGCTGCCAGCGGCAGGCCAAGGCGCTTGTCGCGGCATAATCTTTATCTAGTCCGTGGACAGATGTGATGTCATGGTTGAACGTGTCGATGTCGTGGACAAGCGCGGCAAGACGTGTATGACACGCACGCGCACTGACGTGCACAAGAGTGGGCTTCTGCACCAAGCGGTTTTCGTTCTGGTCTTCAACAAAAGAGGCGAGGTGTTCGTGCAGCAGCGTTCAAGCAAGAAAGACGTCTTTCCCGGTCTTCACGAAGCGTCGTTGTCTGGCCACGTGAAGAGCGGGGAGACCCCGCTGCAGGCTGCCGTGCGCGAGACGAAAGAGGAAGTGGGACTCACGATCAAGGCATCGATGCTCAAGAAACGTTTCACGACAGTCATCAAGACAGTGCCGGAGTACGAACGCATCACGGTCTACATGATGACGACAGACAAGGAGCCGAAGCCTGGGCGCGAAGTCAAGGTGGGAACGTTCATGCCCGCCGGCATGCTGGATGCGATCGTGCGCAGCGAGCCGGACGTGTTCACGCCCGTCTTTTGCGCTCTTGCCCCGCGTTTGCGTACATTCCTAGTTCGCGCGCCATCCTATCAAGGTCCACGATCTCTTGCCGCTCGTCGTACGTCTCGTCGACCTCGTGCCAGTGCGTGATGCCTTTCTCGCCCGCCTTCCAGCACAAGAGCACGGATCTGCCGTCCAGCTTATGCGGGAAATCCACGAGCCCTTCATCAAGGTCGGTGAGGATGACACCGCTCACCATGACCTTGTCGATGCGTTCGAAGAACTCGTGCGCGAGCTTGTGGTATTGCTTGTTGAGGCCGATCTCTTTGCGCACGCAATAATACATGCCGTCCTCGTCGACCGCTTCGAGCAGTTCGGGCAGCGCTTCGCGTGAGCCTTGTAATAATGCCATGCGGTAGCGCAGCTTGCGGAGACGGCGCACGTGGTCGATCAGTGTTGGAATCAATGCTTCTGCTTGGTCAATGCTGAAGTACTTTTTTGTCACCCTTGCGCTCCACCACTCCCCCGTCCCACGATGAAAGAGCGTCCACGAGCAGGCGTACCCCGACCCCGCTCGCGCCTTGTGGAAGATAACCGCGTGCCTTGTCGTAGAAGGCCACGCCTGCGATGTCGAGGTGCGCCCAGGGCGTGCTGCCCACGAACGTGTGCAGGAACGCCGCGCCAGCTATCGTTCCTGCGTTGCGTCCGTCGCCCAGGTTCTTGATGTCGGCGATGTCGCTCTTGATCTCGTCCTTGTACTCATCGTAGAGCGGCAGCATCCAGACGCGCTCGTACGTGCGCTGGCCTGCGTCGAAGAGCGTGGCGCTGAGCGCCGTGTCGTTGCTGATGACCGGGATGACGTGGGTGCCCAGCGCGACGAGTGCGGCGCCTGTGAGGGTGGCGACATCGATGATCGCCTTGGGATCGTAATGCTTGATCGTGTAGGAGATGGCGTCCGCAAGCACGAGCCTGCCTTCCGCGTCGGTATGCTTGATCTCGACGGTCTTGCCGCTGTGGCTCGTGATGATCTCGCCAGGACGGTAGGCGTGCGGGCCCACGCCGTTCTCGGCTGCTGCGAGCACGGCCACGATGTTGAGCGGAAGGTGCAACGTGCAGACAGCATCAAGCGTGCCAAGCACGGTGGCGCCGCCTGCCATGTCCTGGCGCATGGTCTCCATGCCTTCCCAGGGCTTGATGTTGACGCCGCCCGTGTCGAAACAGATGGTCTTGCCGATGAGCGCGATGCGATCGCTCGATTCAGGATTGCCGTTGTATTCGATGATGATAAGCCGTGGCGGCGTGCTGCCTGCCCTACCCACCGCATGGAGGAGGTTGAGTTTTTGTTTGAGGATCTCCTTGTCGTCAAGGACGGTGATCTTGAGATTGTGCTTGGCCGCGAGCTCGCGCGACACTGCCTCCATGTGCAACGTGTTGACGGTCTCGCTGCCTTCGTTGACGAGGTCGCGCACGAGGCGCACGCCAGCATAGATCGTCTGTGCGCGACGGACCACGTCCTGCAATGGCGCGATCTGCAATGCGCCGACCGCGAGGTGCAGGCTCTCGACGTGCTGTTGTTTCTGGTGGGTCGGGTCGGTGTGCTTGCTGTAGCTGTAGTCCGCGAGCAGCGCCGCCTCGGTGATGGCGCCCACAAGCGCGGTGCCCTCGAGCGCGAGTTCAGGAACGACGATCGTCACGGTCCGTAGTTTGAGGTCTTTGGCCTTGAGGATGACGGATGCCGCCGCGCGTCGCACCCTATCGATCGTAAGCTCTTCGGGCTTGCCGATGCCCACGATGCACAACCGCTTGGCCGCAAACGTCTTATACGCAGGGACGACAAGAGTCGTGCCATACGCACCGTCGCAGTCGCCGCTTGCGAACGGCTGCTGCACGAGCGGGTGCACGTCCGCAGGCCCGCCTTGAAGGACGAAGACACCGCAGAGGTCACCCTCTGCCTCGTTCACACTCCACTGCTTAATACTAACATCCATTATACGAAAACGTATACTAACGAGCTTTTTATAGCTTACGCATCTCGTGCGGCTCAAGAGCGACGAGTTGCACAAAGCTTTTAATCGGACGTGGTGAGACGGACCATCATGAAGATCCCTCTCTACGGTGCGGTGCCCACCACGCACACGCAACAGCTGCTCAGCTATCCGCTGCCCATAAGCAAAACATTGCCTGCCTACGTACGCGGCTCGAGCGACGTCCGCAAGGCGCTCGAGGGCAAGGTCATGGTCGTCACTGGCGCGAGCGACGGCATCGGCAAACAGATCGCGCTGCTCTCGGCAGAGCTTGGCGCGAAAGTCGCGCTTGTCGCACGCCGCAAGGAACTGCTCGGCAAGATCGAGGAGGAGATCACTGCCAAAGGCGGGGTCGCCATGGCAGTGCCTGCCGATATCACATGGTACAATCCCACGACCAGGGAGTACGAGACGTTCAAGGCAGCGATCAACCAGGTCGTCGAGCGCTACGGCCCCATTGATTATCTCGTCAACAACGCAGGCATCTTCAAGGACCCGAAGTTCACGGACATGAAGACCGAACTCATCCATGACATGGTGGAACTCAACCTGACCGCGGCCTTGGCAGGGACGAAATATGCGCTGCAGCACTTCAGCGAGGATGGCGTCGTGCTCAACATGTCGTCGCACGTGACGCTGCGCCACTTCGCCGACGAGGAAGTGTACAACGCGACAAAGGCCGCGCTCAACGAGTTCACGCTCACGCTCAACGAAAGCCACGGCAGGATGGTCGCGTACGCGCTCATGCCTGGCGCCATCAACACCGAGATCATCAGGAGCAAGGAGAAAGAATGGGCGCCCTTCGTGCACGAAAAGACCGGCATGGCCTGGCAGGACTACCTGAAGAAGATCCTGCAACCCGAACAGGTCGCGGCAGCCGCAATCAACATCATGGCGACCAAGCCCTCGACGGCACTCATCGTGCAGGAAAGCGTCACGTTTTAGTATCTTAAACAACAAGTGTGAACGAGAGGAAACCATGAACAGTAGCACAAGAAAGATACGACAGGCCAGCATGGGAGATCTGGAACAATTGTTGCGCTTGCTGCACCAACTGAGCCCTCCAAAGAACGAAAAACCCTTTCACAGCGCGGAGCACGTCATCAACTATATGCTCCATGATCCACAATACCATCTCAACGTGTATCTCCTGGATGATGGCCGTCTCGTCGGCACGTCGATGCTTCTCGTGCAACACAATTTTTCGCATGGCGGCAGACCTGTGGGGCACATCGAGAACGTTGTGGCCGATGAGCCCCTTCGCGGTTATGGCATCGGTAAAGCATTGGTTGAAAACCAGCTGCGTGTCGCGCGTGAACGTGGGTGTTACAAGGTGATCCTTGATTGCAGCGTCGCGAACACCCCTTTCTATGAGAAATGTGGCTTGCACAAAACCGGGGAAGTTGAGATGAGAATAGACATTTGAACCATGACCATCCCGTTTCTTGGAACGTCGACCGACGGCCGCCCCATGCATTATTCTGTGGGCGCGCTCATCAAGCGTGATGACACGTATCTCTTGATCGACCGCGCCAGCCCGCCATTTGGTTTTGCGGGGGTCGCAGGGCATCATGATGTCGGCGAGACGGTCGAGCAAGCGCTTGTCCGCGAAGTCCGTGAGGAAAGCGGATTGGTTGTTGTGGCCTACAGAAAACTCTTCGAAGAGGAAATACCCTGGAACACCTGCAGCAAAGGAATTCCCGTCCATCACTGGACGCTCTACGAGTGCGACGTCATCGGTGAGCTCATCCGAAACGACAGGGAGACCAAAGCGATCGGATGGTACTCGCAAAGCGGCATAGTTCGCCTCCAACTCGAACCTGTCTGGCAGTACTGGTTCGAGAAGTGCGATATCCTACGCAAGGGATAATGCAGGAACCTTTATATATTTAGGACCGGTGAATTCATGCATGAAAAAGGGTGTGCTGATCGCCGTGATTCTAGTATGTGCGCTCTCTGCCCTTGCTGGCGCGTTCGACGTCGAAGTCTCGCCGGGCAGCATCAGCGCTGACGTGCAGGCAGGCGGCTATGTGGCCGAGCTTGTCGAGATCCATGCGGCGGGCCCGGTGCAGGTGCTTGCGAGCGCGTCGCCTTCCATCCGCGGCATGCTCAAGCTCACGCGCCACAACGACACCGCCGTCCTCGTCCACATACTGCCGCCTATCGATAGCGGCGAGATCGAGACCAAAGGGGTGCTGCAGCTTGACGTGCAAGGGCAGAACCCTGTCGTGAGCGCGTCGTTGCAGCACGTGGCCGTGCCGCTCAACATCACGATCAGCGTACGCGGCAGGGCCGAGCGCGCCGCGCAAGTCGCACTCCCTGCGGGCCAGGTGATCGAGATCGTCCCGCTCTCGGGCGACGCGTTCACCGTGCTTATCGTCGCGATCGCGGGCATCGTGCTGCTGAATGTCATGCTGCGCAGCAGGAGAAAACGCTGACATGGAGCAGGACACCATCATGCTCGCGGCGTCTGCTGCGACGACTGTCGCCGGAAGCATGCTGTTCATGTACTTGCGTAACATGCGCAACCGTGTCAAGACGCACATCCTGCGGCACGAGGAGCTCGGGTTCGTGAGGAAGCCATGAATGCCCGTGCGTTCGCGTTCTTGCCGGCGTCGCTCCTGGCGCTCATCATCGGCGTGTTCGTGCTCGTCCCCAATGCCATGGTCTGGCTCGCGTTCAAGCGCGAGGCGTTCCTTGGCGGCGAGCTCTGGCGGCTCGTCACGTTCCCGTTCGTGCACGTCAGCGCGTCGCACTTGTTCGAGAACATCGTGGCGTTCTTTGTCGCGACGTTGCTCGCGTACGAAGCGGAGCTGACCGTCGCCCAATATGCGCTCGCAGTGGTCTTCTCGACCCTGGTCGTCGCGGCGATCGACGTCGCATGGCTGCCCACACTGGTCTTGGCAGGCGCGTCGTCCGCCATCTTCGCGGTGTATGGTGCGTTCGCGATGAAAGGCAGCATGTTCGTCCAGCGCCGCTGGCTCATCGTCATCCTCGGCGCGACGATCATGACGAAGTACGGTGTCGCGGCAGCCACCGGCTCGATCGAGAGCGGGATCATGCTGCAGACGCTGCTGCACGTGGCAGGGTTCCTGTCCGGACTCGCAGTCATATTTGTATGCGGCAACCTGGCACGCGCGAACAAGAGGAGGATGTTGACATGAGACGGCTCAAGACAGGCATCGCAGGACTCGACACCATGCTCAATGGCGGGCTTCCTGAAGGTCGCGCTGCCATGATTTCAGGGCATTGCGGCACGGGAAAGACATTGCTCGGCTTCCACTTTATCCATCAAGGACAACGCGACCACCAACCTGCCGTGCTCATCACATTCGAGCAGGCCAAAGAGAAAGTGATGGCTGACGCTCTCGAGATCGGGGTCGATCTCGCCGCCATGGAGAAGGCAGGCACGTTGCGCGTGGTGGGCGGGTCGTACGCGAACCTGCGTTATTTCAAGGACAAGGCGCGCGCCAAGAACGAGGACCTCATCAACGAGATCAAGGAGATCATCGGCGAGATAGGCGCGAAGCGCGTGGTGGTCGACAGCGTCAACCTGTACACGATGCTCTTCGACACGGACGGCGACCGCCGCATGGCGTTGGCATCGCTGATCTACACGTTCGAGCAGATAGGCTGCACGTCGATGTTCGCCTGCGAGGTGCCGGAGGACAGCAAGCGCCATGGCTGGTTCGGCTTCGAGGAGTTCATGGTGGACTCCGTCATCAGCCTCGATCGCGCCGTGTTCGATGGCAACAACGAGCGGACCATCAACGTGGTCAAGATGCGCGGTTCGGCCCACAGCAGCGGCCTGCGCGCGATGGAGATAAAGGAAAAAGGCATCGTGGTCTACGCAGACCAGGAGCCGCAGAGCGTCAAGCTCTCCCATTTCGAATTCAGGAGGTAACCATGGCCAAGAAGGACGACAGCAGGATTCCGAGTGGCATTCCAGGCTTCGATGCGCTCATCGAGGGAGGGTTCGTCAAGGGCAGCGTGAACCTCGTGACAGGCGGCACGGGTACGGGCAAGACCATCTTCGCGCTCCAGTTCACCTACAACCAGATCCAGAAGGGCCGCAACGTGCTGTACGTGTCGTTCGAGGAAAACCTTGAAGGTCTTGTCGGCGACGGCCTGCTCTTCGGCTGGGACTTCGAGAAGCTCCAGAAGGAGCAGAAGGTGTTCTTCTCGACGTTCCGTCCGGTGGGCAGTCCTGATGTCGCGACAGAGTTCACCAAGCTCGTCAAGACGTACGGCATCAGCATCGTGATCATCGACAGCATCTCGGTGATGGCGCTCGCGTTCGAGGAGAACTATTACAAGATGCGCAAGGAGCTCTACTTGCTCATCGACCTGCTCAAGCGCCTTGGCTGCACGTGCCTCTTCACGGCGGAGATCCCGGGCGAGGCGTCGCTTGACGTCACGACCGGCGGCGCGCTCTCGCGGGATGGCGTGTCGGAGTTCGTGGCTGACAGCGTGATCACGCTGCACAACGCAGGTATCGGCGGCGAGGGCGACCGTGCCATCCGCGTGCTCAAGATGCGTCGGACGTCGCACGTCAAGGACCCTGTGCAGATGGACATCACGGACAAAGGCATGGTCGTCAAGAAGCAATGAGCGTCCAGCGCCTGTACTTGCGCGGGCTCGGGATTTTCTTCATCCTCGTCGTGATAACCTTCGTGCTTGACATCCTGAAGTTCGGCTGGCGCGCCGAGACGTTGCACAAACTCCTGCACGTGCTGCTCGGCGTCTGGATGGTGTGGGTGTCCTACCAAGGCAGTGTTGCCGCGTGCAGGACGTTCAACAAAGCGAATGGCGCGCTCTTCGTCGTGGTGGCAGGCATTGGTTGGTCGTTCCCTGATCTTGGCGGTCTTGACGCATTCAACCTGCTCGACACCATCTTGCACAGCATCGTGGGCATCAGCAGCGGATGGGTCGGCATGTGGGCCAAGGATTGATGCAACGACAACGAGCGTAGCATTGCCGCGAAGAACAAATCCTTTGTAGGAATAGTGCCTAAGATAGGTTGACATCACTAATAGTATAGGGAAAAGTATATTAACGATGCGTGCGTCATAAGTGAGCAATGTCAAAAAGGTGTGAGGGCATAGGATGATCTCTAGTTTTCTCAAGAAGCTCCTCTTCGCGCGGCAGCTCACGATGTCGGATGGCACCATCGAGGTCCTTGGCAAGAAGCACGTCATGCTGCCTTCGGACATCGTCGTCGCATTACAGAGCCTTGATGAGAAACGGTACTATGACGTCATCAAGAAGGGCATCCACCAGAATATGGGCGACTACACCCGACGCATCGGCACGACGTCGTCGGGCATCGTCAAGATCACCGAGGACATCTTCGAGACCTTCGGCCTTGGCAAGCCCGAGATCGTGCTGCTCGACAACAAGAAGAAATCCGCCATCGTCAGGTTCCACAAGCCGCCGATGGCAGACGCGTGCGCGGCGCAGAACTTCGAGGAATGCATCCTGCTCCCTGCCGCGCTCGCCGGCATGTTCTCATTCATCTTCGGCAAGGACGTGAACGTCCAGGTGCAGAAGTGCGAGCCCAAGCAAGCGATGATGGAATACGTGGTGAGGTGAGATCATGAAAAACGACACGATCATGACAGGCATCGGTTGTTCGAAGGCAAAAGACGCGTACAAGGCAGGCAAGGAAGCGGCGACTGCCGCGCTCAAAGGCCTCGGGGGCAAGAAGCCCACCATCTCGTTCGTGTTCTACGCAGGGCCTTACGATCCCAAACAGCTCAACAAGGCGTTCCTCGAGGTATACGGCAAGACGGAGTTTGTGGGCGGCTCGACGGATGCCGTCATCTACAAGACCGACATCATACCATATGGCGTCGTCGCGTGCTCGATCCATTCTGAATACCTGCACGTCGGCGTCGCGTCGGCCGACAACGTGAGCCGTGATCCGTACGGCATCGCCAAGAAGACCGTGCTCGAAGCCGTGGGCAAGATCTCCGTCGACAAATACCTCGACTCGTACCTGCAGTTCGCGCGCATGAAGAAGGCGCAGCTCGCTTCGCTCACGCGCATCCCGTCGTTCTTCACCTTCCTCTTCACGCGCGGCTACCAGCAGTCGCGCATGGGCAACGAGGACATCATCATCCAGGGCACGGCGGACGCGATCGGCCACTACATCCCGATCTTCGGCGGTTCGCTTGGCAACGACATGGACAAGGTGTTCAGGCAGGAGCCCTACGACATCTTCACGTTCCACTCAGGCAGGATCCACACCGACGGGCTCGCCGTGGTGTTCGCGTACTCCGGACTCGCATACAGCAACTCGATCGCGCACGGCGGCGAGACCATGGGCAAGCTCGGTTACATCTCCAAAGTGACTGGCGGTGGTTTTGTCGTGCAACAGGTCTGCGACAAGCCAATCAAGGAATGGTATGCAGAGACGCTGGGCATCCCGCTCAAGAAGTTCGAGAAGGACATCCTTTTCTACACGCAGAAGTACCCGCTCGGTTTCCCGGACGGGTATGGCAACATCGTGATGCGGGCGGGCGGCGTGCCCTTCAAGGACGACCTCTCCTACATCGCTCCCTTCAAGGAGAACACGCCGGTGTGGGTGATGAACATCGAGCGGGACAAACTCATCGTCAAGGCGCCGCAGCAGATCAAGGATGACATCGACAAGCACTTGGGCCGCGAGATCGTGCCCTTCGTGTCGTTTGTCGTCTCGTGCTCGA
>CAYHOF010000011.1:0-31350 GCA_964358315.1 uncultured Methanosarcinales archaeon | reverse complement strand
CGTGCTCGACCCGCGGAGCTCGAAGAAGGAACTGCAGACCATCGCCAAGATGTCCAAACTCCCGCTCTTCGGGTTCTGCAGCTTCGGCGAGATCGGCGCACGCCCTGCCGAGACATGCCACTACAACCACTTGTGCACCAATATCTTCAATCTGTACACCGAACTGCTGACAGACCTATAAGACGATGACGATGATCATGGAACAACGAGAGCGCCAAGGCAGCGGCCCTACGCTCGACGACCTCAATGCCGCGTTCAAGGAACGCCTATTGCGTGACGAGGAAAGGCTTGCCGCCATCTTCGACAGCCAGCCTGATCTGTACGGCATCGACCCGCAGCAACTCCCCGCACAGACCTGGGAATGCGTGGCGTGGGAATACATGAACCCCAAGGAGCGCGACCGCATCCTCGCAGGCATGTTCCGCCACACGCTCGCACGCGCAAAAGACGCCATGCCCATCTACCGCATGTCGGAGGCGTACAAGAGCGTCGATCCTCGTGACATCACCACAATGGCCGATCTCGTCAACGTGCCGCTGCTCGTCAAGGACGGCAAGCACGGCTTCCGCGAGAAAGTGCGGCGCATGCCGACGCTCTTGCGTCCTGACGACATGCCCATCACGATGTCCCCTTACCTTTCGGGCGGCACAGGCATCGACGAACAGACCGTGGGCAAGAGCACGCCGACGTGGATCAGCGAGCGCGACCTGGACACCGAGAGCCGCGCGCTCGCCTTCCGCTGCTTCGTCCCGGGCGGCTTCCACAGCCAGATGCGGTTCATGAACTTCTACAACCTCGCGCACAAGGGCGGCGAGGAGATCCGGCGTGCGATGAACCATCTCGGGGTCGAGACGTTCGTGCCGCGGCGGCCCGAGGACAGCATGGAAAGCTGCTTGCACTACATGGAGACGTTCGGGGTGAACGCCATCGCCGCAGTGCCGCAATCGCCGCGCGACCGCAAAGGCGCGCCCAAAGGCGGCGCGGTGAGCTTCGAGGACATGTACATGGCGCGCGCGTCGCTCTTCGGCGGCGACGCGCAGGTCACCAACGCCTTCGTGACGGGCTTCGCGCTGCCTGAGAGCGTCATCCGGCTCGCGGAACGCAACGACCTGCGCCTCTTCACGACCTGGGGCGCGAGCGAGGCGATCCCTGGCTGCACGTCCACCGTGCTCGGCCCACCGACGCGCGTGTGCAAGCACAACAACCAGCACCTGCTCCACTTCCCGCACTTCCTGAGCGTGGTCGACACGCACCGCAACAGGTTCTGCAAGCCCGGCGAAGAAGGATTGCTGCTCGTGACGACGATCGCGCGCGACGGCACCCTGTTCATCAACTACGCCATCGGCGACAAGGCGACCGTGATCAGCAACGAGTGCGACTGCGGCCGCACAACGCCTGTCATCGGCAACATCCGACGCGAGGACAACCCGACAGAACTGTCCGAAGGAGGGTGCAGGTTCGCATGAGAGCGATCGGCAATTTCATCGGCGGCAAGGAGCAGGACGCGCTTGATGGCACGTTCACCGTGCAGAGCCAGTTCTTCCCGTACGAATTCGAGGTGGCGAACAGCGGCCGCCTGGACCTTGGCGACTGCATCGCGGCTGCCAAGAACGCCCAGGCAGCGTGCGCCGCGCTGTCCATCGACGAGCGCAAAGCAGTGCTTCGCGCGGCGGCACAACAGCTCGTGGTGGCAGACGACGAGATCGACCATCTCGTGGAGATGGGCGGCATGCCTATCACGTTCGTGCGTCAGCACGCGGCGTACGCGCGTAACATCCTCGCGCTCGCGGCAGACGTCGCGGACGTGCGCCATGGCTTCGTGCACGGCATGCTGGGCGACCATGTCATGGACAAAGGGTTCGAGATCAGCCTGCCGCCCGAAGGGCTCGTGTGCGCGCTCATCCCGCCAAACGACCCTGCCGAGTCCGCGTTCATCTTCGCGCACGTCGTCATGAGCGGCGCCGTCGTCATCCTCAAACCCAGTCAACAAGAGCCGTACATGGCGCTCAAGCTGGCCGCACTGCTCACCGCGTGCGGCTATCCTGCGGGCGGGCTGAACGTGCTGCACTGGAACACCAAGGACCTTTCGCGTGCGGAACTCGTGGACGAGCTCGTCAAGCAGACGCAGTACCGCATCGTCATGGGCGAGTACGAGACCGCGCACGCCATCCTCGCAGGCGGACAGCACACGCGGGCGCGCAACTGCGTGTTCTCGGCCGGCAGGAGCAAGGCGATCGTGGATGAAGGCGCGGACATCGTGAAGGCGGCGGACTGCATCGTCGCGTCGTCGCTCGACTGGACGAGCAACTGCGTCTCGACAAAGACCGTTGTCGTGGTCGGCGAACACAACGCCCGCGCGCTCATCACGCTTCTCGCGCACAAATTCCTTGGCCGTCGCGTCGGCGATCCGCGCGATGCGGCGACCCAGATCGGCTACGTGCCGCAAGCAGTGCTGGACCAGATGGAGCAGAGCGTGCGCGGCGCCGGCGACTTCAATTATATCGACATTCTCGTGCCCTTCGAGCGGCTCAACAAGCACCAGATCCGGCCGCTGCTCGTCACCGTCTCCCCCACCGACGAGGAATCGAGCTTCGTCACGCAGGAATTGCCCTACACGCTTGCCGTCGTGACAGTGCCCACGTTCACGGACGCCGTGTCGTTCGTCAACAGGAGCACGTCGCACCTGCACGAACGCCACAACATGGCGGTCTCGTTGTACGGCGGCGACGCCTCGTTCGAGGAGTTCGCGCATCGCTCGCCGCTCAAGGCCAAGGAAGTCATGTCGTTGCGCACGTTCATGCTCTTCTACAACAGGCCTTCCACTGAACTCACGCCCTACCTGCGGCACCAGGGCATGGACCTGACTGCGTTCCTCGCACGGCCGCTCTCCATCATCGAGCCGGAGGCCTCATGAAGACAAAACACGTCTTCGTGCCCGCGCTTGATGTCGGCGAATTGCTGCCATTCGCGGTCAAGGAGACCGCAACCCTTGAAGAGAGCTTCGCCGAGCAGGACCGCGCCAAGAAAGAATTGGTGAAGTTCATCGACAAGCTCGAGAAGAACCTCAAACAGAAGATCTTCTACCTGGGCTTCGACGTGATCGGCGAAAAAAGCTACGAACGCTTCATCTTCGACAAGGGTGGATTTTTGGAGGTCATGGTCGAGTCGCCGCTCGCGCTCAACGCGCACTTCGTGCACGACGACCAAGCCAAGAAGTTCGAGAAAGCGCTCAAGACAACGCTCGCGTCAGTGCTGCCCAAGGGACCTGCGAGCAGGATCTTCATCGACAGCATCGAGCTCCAGGACCAGGAGGACACGAGCCTCACCGTCCAGAAATGGAACACGATGAAAGATATGCGCGGGTAGACCGACGGGTCCTTCGTCACTCGAATGCGCGTTTCTGGAACGTGGTGAACTGCCACGTGTCCTTCATGGTCACGCCGAGCGTGCGACGTTGCGCTGGTGTCGTGTGCTGTAGCGGGTTCCAATAGGCAGGTTCGCTGATGAACGTGCCCAAGTATTCCTTGATCTCAGGCAAGAGTTTATCGTGGGGCAGATGGTCTGGCAAGAGAACGCCTGCGGCCGGGTTGTCGATCGCCCAGCGCACGCCGGCAAGGACGCTGGCAGCTACTTGTAGCGTCGTCGGGTTGGTGTCAGGCATGTCAGGCAAGAGTTTCTTCGTTTCCTCGATGCCGAGAAGCGAACCTATCCACCAACTATCGTACCCGTGTCCCATCAAGAGGCAACCCATGATGTCCTGGCCGCGGGGCTGGATTTCATCTGCGAACATGATGCGTTGCTGCGACTGGACGGTGTAGCCACGGCCCTTCAATTCGTGCAGGCTCGCAAGCGCGGCATCGCAGGGCTGGTATGCATAGTGCACGGTTGGACGGTAGAGCACCTTCCCTGCCTCGTCAGTGAGCGTCAAGTTCTCTGATATGGAGAACGCCTCGCCGTGGCGCACGACCATGCCGACGATCTCCTCAAAGTCTGCCTTGCCCGCAACGCTGTGGCCTCGTGGCACGAGCGTCCGTACGAATGTGTTGATGCCATAGTTGTCGAGGCAGATCTGGTTCTTGGGACCGCTCTTGTGTCTGTGCGCTCCTGCAGGAAGGGCGCGCTCATGCGTGCCCCAGCCCATCTCGGCACCCGTGGTGCCTTCCTCGCGGAAGCCCTCGACAGACCATGTGTTGACGAACTCATCCAACCGTTTTGGCCGGTTGGTCGTCTGCGTGTCGCGCTCGCTGACGTGGATGGTCTTGATGCCGAGCGCGTGGGCGAGCAGCGCCCATTCCCCATGATAGTGTGCACGTTGATACGCATCCATAACCGCATCGTATTTTTTGCCAACGAGGGGATCACGATGCAAGTCATGATTGCGCGTCTCACCAGTCCACCTGGACGCGATATCGTCAAGCGCTTGTTTGGTGCAGTGCTGTACCCAGCCAGGGTTCGCACCGTGGTCGAGGATCGCGGTCGGGCCGCCTTTCCAGCCGCCACGGTTCCAATCCCCCATCATCGCGCGCATCTTCATGTGACGATCATAGAGCGTACGCTTCGTGGGATGCGCGTTGGCGTTCTTGCTCGGGTCCCAGACCTCGACTGACGTGTTGAAGTAGCGGACGTCGCGGTCGTGGCACCATCGCAGGATGTCGTCGCAGCCGATGTTCCACGCGAGGTCGATGACCATGTCGCCCGGACCCACGTGGTTGCCGAGGACCTGGCCCAGGTTGTGGCGTTCGACTTTGTTCGCGACGAAGTTCGATCCGTGCTCCTTCACGTAGCGCACATCGTTCTCGTTCATCGCGAAGTCCATGACCGTGATGCGCTCATGCGGCATGTCGATGTGCCGATAGATGAGCGGCAGCGTGCTGCGTGCGACGCCGCCATACCCGATCATCAGTATGTCACCGTCGTACTTCTTGGATTGCATGGAAGACCTCCGTGGTCGTTGATGATGCCACAGATCGTCCCTTGCTTAAAAGAGTTGCCACTCGTTGCGACTCCGGAATGGTGTCAAGACCCACGGGCAAAAGTCTGCGGTTTGTCCACAGTCAGAACGCGCGCGGTCAGCGTCGGTGCGGCGTGCGTCCGATGAGCCACAGCCCTGCACCGACGAGGATCAAGAGCAGCGCCTCCTTGAACGGCATCGGGTTGGTCCACGCGATGCCCCCATAGTACAGGGCGCGGATGCCGAGCGCGTAACCGATGACGGGAAGCGCGCCTGCGATGGTGATCAGGATGCCGATCGTCTTGATCGTGGGATGCGCCTTTTCCGACCACACAGTGCCGATGCCGGCGATCACGCACATGAGCAAGAGCGCGACAAGCGTGACCACCGGAGGACGGCCTGGGAAGAGCGTCTGGGCAGCACCGGTCTCGTCAGGCACCAAGAGCGAGACGCCATCATAGCCGCCTGCCACCGTGTGGTACACCAGTGTCACTGTCAGCAACAGGATGATGAAGCCGCAGCCGAACACGACGAGCGGCGTGACGTCGATCTGGTGCCGGTGCGCGGCGCCCATGGTTGCCAGGACTATCCCTGCGAGCACGAGGAGGACTGCCGTGATGAACTTCATGGCGATGGTGTCCGGGATGATGCTGCTCGTGAGTGCCTCGATGCCGAAAAGCCATCCTGCCGCGGTGAGCGCGCTGAGCGCGACCACGATGATGCCGAGCCACTGGCTTGTCTTGAACGCGTCGTTCATCGTTTCCTCCTCATCGATTTCTTGAATGCATCGAGCTTGACGTCCGCTTGCTGCCCCATGACCTGGAATTGGGAGAAGCTCTTGCGCATGTGCCAGAACCCGAATATCCATAAGCCCGTGAGGAACAGGATGGTGGTCAGCAGCCAGAGCTGTATCACGTGCTCGCCGACGCTGCTCAACCACTCGAATTCCTCCGAGAATTCGAACACGCGCACAAGGACGGTCAGTATGAAGCCGAGCGTCACCGCCAGCCACGCCCTGTTGTGACGGTTGTACTTGTAGATGTCGTAGGACAGATACGCGACGACGATCGACCCTATGGTGGACACCAAGAATCCTGCGAAAAACACCGGTTCCAATGGATGCGTCATACCCGTTTCACCTCGTCAGCCAATGCAGATATCTCTTCGATGAGCAGCGTGCCGCTTGGCACCTCGATCCCGAGTATGACGCCCGAGACGTCAAGCGAGCGGAGCCTCGTGAAGATGAAGTTGGCGAACTTGCTCACGGTGCCGGCATCGTTGTACAAGGCGAGGACGGTGAGGGAGTCCAAGAAAAGCGCGCCATTGGGCGAGACGCGCTCTATTGCCTTGCCGATAGCTATCGAGAGGGAGGTGAGGTTCTGCGGACCTTCCAGGAACAGGACGTTGGACGGCTCCACGCGGGGCTTGCCATCGGCGCGGCTGCCGCTGCAGTCGATGAAGAATACACGCGACTCGTCGATGCCAACCTCACCGAGATGGCGCTTCATCCACGAGTACGGCTTGCTGGCGTTCACATACACGAGCGGCCCTTTCTTGAGCGAGGCCGCGATGATGCCATCGACTGTACGGAGGTACGTCTCTGACTTGATGATGTAGAGGATGATACTGGCCATGATTACCGCTTTTTGCTTGTTCCGTGCCGGAACGGACTTATAAATGTTGTTTTATGGCCGCGGCATGCCAGATGCAACGGCGCCTTCGCAAGGCCACGGATGACATGCGGGGAAATCTCGCATGGGGAATGACAGACAGCATCCAAACATAGTGGTTACTAGTATCACCACAAATATTCATATCGGCTGCGGCACGTCCGACAGGCATGGCAACAGACATCCCCACACACGAGCGCATCCGACAGTACACCGCCGGCAACCTGAAGACGAACCTGTGCGAGCTCGCGCAGCGATGGACGAACGGCAACAACACCATGGGCATCGCCATGATCAACGAACTCATCACGAAGCTCGCCAACAAGCTCGAGCCGGGCAGGAAGTTCTCGGGCGTCATCGTGCCCAAATATCTCGCGCACGTCAAGGAGGCGCCAGGCAAGCGCATCGGCAAGGCGACGGTCTCGGGCCAGGCGTTGCGTGAAGGGCACCACTACAAACTCATCCTCTACGACCGCTTCGAGGACGTCCAGGCGACGTCCGCGCAGCTCAATGGCGTGGGCTACACCAAAGGCGTGCCTGACTTCATCGTGGGCAACGAGCACAAAGAGACGCTGGAGGAGATGCTCTCGTCGAACTGCGATCCGCGTCACATGACTGAGTGGCAGGCGGAGCGCAAAGCAAACGCCGAAGGCGCGGCCTCGCTGCGCGAGGACTTCGACGCGATCTTCGACGTGCTCAGCGGCAACAGCGGCATGGGCTCGACGTACCGCAGGATGCTCCTGCTCGGGCCAATCGACGTGGGCAGTGACGAGAGCGTGCTGCGCGCGCTCACCGACCCGCACGCGTTCCGCAACGACCTCAACTGGCTTGAAGGCAACATCAGCGAGATGCCGCAGGACGTCAGGACGGCGTACTTCAACTTCACGAACAGGATCACGAAGGCGAGCAAGGAGGACAGCGCGCTGCTTGTCGCGGCGATCTACCAGCACAAGCTCGAAAAGTCAAAAGGCCTGATCGGGCAGTTCCGCGACGATGCGTTCATGCTCGAGAAACTCCCTGCCGACCACGCGGTGTTCACGACGGTGGACACGCCGGATCTCGATAAACGGTTCACACCCGTCAAACTGTACAAGGACGCACAGGTGCCTGATGAACGATTGTCGCTGCGCGAGAAGATGAGACAAGAGTTCGTCACACGTGCCGAAGCGCTCGCGCTCATGCAGGTAGTCCCTGTCTACAAGGCGCGCGAAGCGTTCAACAGACTGCAGGCCGACAAGTACATGGGCGCGAACTTCCCGCAATTGCTCGCCGATGCATTGACTGTCGCAAGGGACGAGGCAGCACGTTACAAGGACGCGAAGGTGCGCGACGTGACCTACGAACCGCGGATGCTCAAGCACGAATACAAGGACGTGCGGGAAGCGGCCGCGCTCATCGACTATGCGGGCAACCACATGACGACGGAATCACAACGCGAAGCGCTGCTGCGCCTGCTGCCCATGACGAGATCGCAACGCACGCTCGCAAGCATCTATCTCGTCGCGACGAAAGCGCGCCTTGGCAAGGACCAACGCGGCCGCTACGTGCCTGCCGCCGAGTTCGGCAATGATACCGCACAGAAGATCGCGCGCATCAAGACGACGCCGATAGGACCTAGTCGCGACCACGCGCTCAACCAGGAAGCGCATGCGGCAGGACGGCAGCACATGACTGTCGCGCAACACCACTCGCTCGCATCGTTGCTCGACAACGATGAGCTTATTGCGCCAAAGTTGGCGGAGAAGAACAAGGACGGCATGACGCTGCTCGACGCGGTCTACACGACCGCGAGCATGGCGCAACCAGTGGATGAGCAGACCCGCAAGAGGATCGACTACCTGCACGGGCTGCAGCATTCCCCGCTCGCCGTCACGTACGACGGCTTGCGCACGGATGGCTGCCTCAAACAGAGCAGGAAGCCAGGCTTTGACATCGGCAAATACGTGGGTGCGAAGTTCCTCTTCAAGGACCAGAAGGACGCGATCGACGTCGTCCACAAGAAGGTCGAGGCGATGCGGCTGCATGGCCTTGATCTCGACAAACTCGCGGAGCATTGGACAACCGTGACGCAGTCCACGATACTCACAGGGCATGGATACAGTGGCAGGATCGTGTTGTCACGCTACAGTCCGGCGCGCAACAAGAGGAACGGCATCGACCATCCGTACGATGCACAACACGCGGTCGCTGCCGTCGCCGCAGAGCAGGATCCTGCCACCTTCAAGGACCTGCTGCGCGTGCAACGAGAGAATCATGAGGATCTGCTGCTTCTCGCGCAAGGCAAGGCCTACGCGACACCGCAACTGATCGAGGACGCACGCGCCGTGCACAAGCAGTACAACAGCGGGACCGCTGTCTTCGACCCGCGCTGCGCAGTGCGCGACGAAAGCATCTACATGCAGCCGCGTGCGAAAATGTTCCAAGTGCACGCCGAAGCCGAGGGAACCGATGCGAAAGGCGACGTGATCAAGACGTTCTCCAAGAAGCACGACGGCGTGCAAGGCCTGGCGTACAACCCGAACAACAAACGCTGGGAAGGACGCTTCGAGCGCAAAGACATCGACGGATTCCTGGGCAGCGTGGTGCACAACAACTTCAAGAAACAGCGCGACATCTACCTGGTGTTCGACGGTGCGATCTAGCGCAGTCGCTTCACCATGTACGGCCCTTCAAGGGCATAGCTGAGCTTGCGGTAGTATTCCCGCACGCCCACGCCGCTGATGACGACGACGTTGTCGCAGCCTTGCTCCAAGGCGATGCGCTCCGCTTCCTGCATGAGGACCTTGCCGACGCCCTTGTGTTGTGATTGTGCGCTGTCAGTGTCGATCGGGATCTCCCTGCCGTACACGTGGAGTTCGCGCACGAACATGGTCGATGTGGTCGTTCCAGGAATGAATGGGTGGTGCGGGATCCGCAACCGCACAAGGCCGACGATGATGCCCTTGTCGTTCTGCCACGTGATGAACCATTCCTTGCCGTTGCTCGCGTCGAACGTCATCCTCTTCAAGCCCCAAGGTCCGCCGGCAGGCTCATTGTGTCCGATTTCCTTGCACCTGATACAGCGGCATTCTTGACCACGTTCCTTGAGCTTCTGCTGCAGCACCTGCCTGATGTCGCCTACAAGCGGGTTGCGCAGGAGCTTGGTGCTGATCTGGCGCTGGATGCGCATGATCCTGCAGTACGGCGGCACGAGCGATTTCATCGACACGAGAAGGCCGGTCATGACGTCCTCGTCGTACGGAACGAAGTCACCGCGCTCGTAGAGCTTCTCGAGCGGCGAGTCCTTGACCACCTGTGTCGGGTAGATCTTGAGATGGTCAGGCAGGTAGGCTTGGTCCTCGAACATAAGCTTGAACTTTTCGAGGTCGTGCGCAGGCGTGCTGCCAGGCAGGCCGGGCATGACATGGTAGCCCACTTTGAAGCCCGCGTCACGCAACCTGGCAGTGGCGTCGATGACGTCCTGCACGGTGTGGCCACGGTTGATCCTCGTGTAGATGGCGTCGTCCAGCACCTGCACGCCTATCTCGACGCGCGTGACGCCGAGACGCAGCAGCTTCGCGATGTTCTCCTCGGTGCACAATTCAGGCTTGGTTTCGATGCACAGCGCCACCATGCGTTGCTGTGCCCTCTCGTTGATGCGCTGCGCGTCTTCAAGCGTCGCGGACACCGTGCCGTTCATCGTGTCGAAGATGCTCTTCACGAACTGTTCGCAATACCCGTCCGGGAAGAACAAGAACGTCCCGCCGATGATGATGACTTCGATCTTGCTGGCAGGATGGCCCATCTTCGTCAGAGCGCGCAGACGCGCCTCGACCTGTTTTGCAGGATCGTACTGCAATTGCAGCGCGCGCATGATCGCAGGGCTCGTCTTCGTGTAGGCATTGGGCACGTCCCCGCCGCCAGGACAGTAGACACAGCGTCCGTGCGGGCATGCAAAGGGCATGGTCACCACAGTGAGCACGGTGACGCCTGACGCCGAACGGATGGGCTTCTTCATAGCGCTCTTTCCAAGCGCACGTTTTTTAATGGTTACGCCTGTTTCCCGACGTATGACTGTCTATGACGAGATCGCGCAGAGCTGGCATTCGTTCAAGCGCAAGCCCTTCCCGCTGATCGTGGGGGAGTTGGCCAAGGAGTGGAAGGGCAGCATCCTTGACGTGGGGTGCGGCAACGGCCGGAACTTGCTCGCATTCGATGGGGAGTTGGTGGGTGTCGACAACAGCAATGAGATGATAACGATCGCGAGGGAGCACGCGCACACGAGCGGCAAGAAAGCGGTATTCCTGGTCGCTGACGCGACAAAGCTCCCGTTCAAGGATGCGCACTTCGATCATGTGCTGTGCGTCGCGATGCTCCACCATCTTCCTCTCGATCGACAAACCATCGCGCTCCATGATATGCGGCGCGTGCTCAAGCCAGGAGGGACCCTCCTCGTCACGGTGTGGAACAAATGGCAGCGCAGGTTCGTCTTCGGACCGACAGAACAGATGGTGCCCTGGACGACCAAGGGCAAGACGTTCGAGCGTTACTACTACATGCACAACTATTTTTCGCTGCGGAAACTTCTGCGGACTGCCGGGTTTGGCATCGAACGGATTGAATGCATGCTAGGGCCCAACGTCATTGCGGTTGTCTCACGCAATGCCTGAGAGGTAGAGGAGTGCGACCCCGGCAACAATGCTGACGATGGCGCCGAGTTTGGGCAGCAATTTGTGGTCGTGCTCGAAGCGTCCGACATGACGCGCCACGATGTTCTCGAGCGCCACCACGGCAAGCGGCTGCGCCGCGCCCACTGAGGCGACGAATGTGGCAGGGAGGCCTTCCATGGCGAAGTACGTGCATGCGACCGCGCTGAAGGTGAGCAGTTCGGTCGCGACCGCCCATTTGGCGTTGCGCACCTCGGCGAGGAACGCCCGGAAGGTCTTGCTGTAGAAGAGCAGCGGCACGCTCGTGAGCCCGATGGCGATGGCGTCGATGGCGACGCCGTTGAGCACAGGCAGTTCTGTCGTGGCCACCTTGATGAGGAATTCGTAGGACGCCACGATGACGACCATCATGCCGATCATCCATGCGCCGACGCGTAGCTTGAGCTTCTGGACACGAAGCGAGAGCATCACCGCGCCGGAGAGGATGAGGAAGACGCCCAGATAGCCCGCGAGGTTGAGGACTTCGTTGAGGAAGAAGAAGCTCAGCAACACGATGAGAAGCGGGTAGACGTACACGAACCCGATGAGGTGCGACACGTCGTCCTTGCGGAGCAGGAAGTAATAGAAGAAGAACTCGAGCCCGAGCAGGACGCCTGCGGCGGCAGGGAAGAGCACGTCGCGCAACGAGACAGCGGACCAATCAAGAAAGAGCGCGAGCAGCGCGCCGAAGAGCAGGTTCATCAACATCGCGACGATGGCGAAGCCGATAGGGTGACGCACTTTCTTGCTCACGACATACTTGTCGAGCACGTTCATGACGCCCCACACGAGCGGTGCGAGCAACGCGAACACGAGTGCGGTCGTCATGGCGTTCCGTATATGTCGATCGTCCTTCTCACTTCTTGCGCGGCACGAGCCAGTTGTACGTGAGCCAGAAGATGGCGCTGAACACGAACGACACGAGCGCGAGATAGACGAGCAAGCCGATGACGCCCGCCCCGCCCATCATGCCGTAGCCTGAGCCCCAGTCCATCATGCCCTGCGCGAGCGCGCCAGGGATGAGCGACAATGACAGCAACGACGCACACAAAAGTTTTTTCATACAAATCACCTCATTTGATGCTGTACAGGGAGAAGTGATATAAAAAGCAGTCAGTGGCCGCACGTGGTGCAGTCGCGCATGGCGCAGCCGAGCTTGCCGTTGTATTTCTCGTTCCACACGCGCACGCTCTGCAGTGCGACGCACAGGTCCTTGCCTTTCTTGGTGAGGACATACGATGTGCGTAACGGCACGCCTTTGATCGTGGTCTTGCGCACGAGGCCGTGGTCCTCGAGTTCGGCGAGCCGCTCGGCCAGGATCTTGGGGCTCAGCGTCTTCATGCGACGCAGCAGCGTGTTGAAGCCGTCGCCGCCGTGCAGCTCGACCTGTTGCAGGAGCGGGATGGTCCATTTCTTGCCGACAAGGCCCACCACGTCGAACAAAACGCACTTCATGACTATCATCGAAGAAACTGGGACGCTTAAATGTCTTGCGCTCCGCATCGTTGGATTACCATGAGGAAACCCAGGGTGGTGCTCGTCAACCTGATGGACGACCACTACAAGGAATACTCCAACAGGCATCTCTCCCAGCCACCGTTGTGCCTGGGCGTGCTCGCGATGAACACGCCCGACGACGTGGACGTGACGCTGCTCGACGAACAAGTGGACCAGCCGCGCTTCGAGGGCGACGTGTTCGCGTTCTCGGTCACGACCCAGCTCGCCAAGAAGAGCTATGCCGCCGCCGACCGCCTGCGCCAGCAGGGCAAGAAGGTGGTCCTTGGCGGCTATCACGTGAGCGTCTGCCCGCACGAAGCGGCACGGCACGCGGACAGCATCATCGTGGGCGAGGCGGAGACGGTGTGGCCTCTCGTCTGCGCCGACATCGTCGCCGGCGCGCTCAAGCCCCGCTATGCCGGCACGCCCACGCCTCCCGAAGCGATGCGGCCCATCGATCCTGCGGTCTATGGCGCGAGACAGTACGCGTTCCCTGGCGCGCTGTACGGCAGCAGGGGGTGCGTGTACGCGTGCTCGTTCTGCGGCAGCTCCCGCCTGCTCGGCGGCTACCGGCGCAAGGCGTTGAGTACGCTCGAGCACGAGATCGACCTCATCCGACAACGTCATGGCGACGTCGTCCTGCAGTTCACCGATGACAACCCGCTCGCGGACAAGGCATGGCGCACCGGCCTGCTCGAACTCGTGCGGCGCAAGAAGGCACGCTTCATGTGCCAGATCACGGTCGACCAGTTGTGCGACACCCAACTCGTGGACGAGCTCGCACGTTCAGGATGCGTCGCGGTCGCCGCAGGCATCGAGTCGCTCTTCGAGCAGGACGTGAAGGCGGTCAACAAGATGCAGAACCTGGGTAGACCCATCGCGGACGCCGTGCGCCACTTGACGTCCAAAGGCATCCAGATCGCGGCGTTGCTCATCTACGGCCTCGAGAACGACACGCCCGAGCGGATCAAAAAGTCGATTGCACACCTGCGTGCCATCCCGTTCTCGGTCTATGACGCAGGCGTGCTGCGGCCCTTCCCTGGCACAGGGCTGTATTTCGACATGATCAAGGACAAGAAAACCGTGCCGCAATGGTGGCTCAAGCCCGAATCGATTCCCACCAACGACATGCTGCCCGGCTATTTGCGCGTCTACTTCAATCATCCCCACTTCAGTGCGCAAGGACTGCAGCGCAGCACGATCGACGCCATCGACCGGCTGAATCATGTCTCGCTGACCGACGCACTCAACATCCTGCGGACAGGCGTGCGTGGACGCAACCTCTGGTTCGCCATCAAGGTCATCGTCGGCAGGTGGGCGGTGTCATTGCAGGCGCGACGATGGCGACGGATGATGGCCGAAAACGATATATGCAACGAAGCGACCTGTGCACCGCATGAAGGACTTCCCGACACTGCTGCTACACTGGTACGACCGGCACGGACGAAAACTCCCCTGGCGCAAGCCAAGCCCGGCTTGGCTGCGCAAGGGAGCTACGCGCCCTTTGAGGGAAACCCATGATCCGTACGCGATCCTCGTGTCAGAGATCATGCTGCAGCAGACGCAGGTGCCGCGCGTCCTGATCAAGTGGCAGGAATGGCTCGCACTATTCCCGACAGAAAAGGATGTCGCACAGGCATCCACGCAGCAGGTCTTGCTCGCATGGAAAGGCATGGGCTACAATAATCGTGCGTTGCGTCTCAAGGCATGTTGTGAGCACGTCGCCACGCATGGTTGGCCCACGACGCCCGAGACGCTCGAAGAACTTCCGGGCCTTGGGAAATACACCGCGCACGCCATCGCGTGCTTCGCGTTCGGCAAGCGCGTCCCGATCGTGGACGTGAACGTCAGGATCGTGTACGCGCCGTTCCTCGGCTTCAATGTCTCGGACGAGATCGCTTGGCGTTTTGCGAAGGACGTCCTCCCACACGAGCGATTCTATGACTATAATCAGGCATTGTTCGACCTTGGCACGACCATACGCTCAGGTGATCTCTCGACGCTGCCACGACGATGGCAAATACTCTATAAAGACATCAGGATTACGAAAAAGAAATCGACAGAGAGACTCTACGGCGGATTTCCGATGCGGCTCTATCGCGGCGCGCTCGTGCAATACTTGCGCGACGCAACGGATCATCGCGCATCGTTGTCGGCATGCAAGGACCATCTTGCGCAGAAGCTGGCGCCGCGACCGCTCTCCTTCATCAAGACAGTCGCGTCGAAGCTGGAGAAGGACGGCATCGTGCGACAGGATGCAGACACCGTGACGCTGGCGCACTAGCGTTGCCCGATGTATTCCTTGTAGTCTTGCATGTCGCAGATGTGGTTGTCGCCATCCGGCATGCAGCCATAGCACGCATCATCACCGACAGGCACGCCGTTGCGGTGCGGCAACATGGGCATCCACATGTGCCCGTTCTGGTAGCAGATCCTCTCGAAGTCGCTCGTGGCGCTCGCGAGCGCCTGCTGGCGTAGCCTCTCGTCCATCACCGTGCTGGATTGTTGCGCGCATCCCGCGACGAGCATGATTAAAAGTACCAAGGAAATGAATTTCACAAACAGTATTGGTCTCACGGTTTCACCTCGAACATGCTCATCATGCCTGCTTCAAGATGTTCTGCGATGTGGCAGTGCATCATCCATTCGCCCGGATTCGTCACGTCGACCAGGATGTCGACTGTTGCGCCACTGGGAACGAGGACCGAGTCCTTCCAGACAAGACGTTCGTTGCGCTTGTCGTTCTCGCGCAGGACGAGGAACCGTTGGCCATGGAGATGGATGACGTGTTGCATGGGATGCAGGGAGTGTGGATCGTTGAAGAGGCGCACGTTGACAAGGTCGCCGACGCGATGCGTGTAGCGCAGGTTCATGTTCTGAGCGCCGGTTGCGCGATCGCGGATGATCCATTTCGTGTTGTCGCTCGTGGACATCGCATTCATCATGACCATGTCGTCTTCCCATTCGATGCCTTCCGTGTCCTGCATCATCATCCCATGCCGCATGGGCATGCCTTGCATGTCGACGGTGAGATCGATGACGTGGTTGGGCTTGGCATCAACATAGGGCATGATGCGCGCAATGTCAGCTGCGACCGCCGCGTGCCCCGCGGCCTTATACAGACCGCGTGGCTCGCCTCCTTCGGCGACGTCGACCACACCCAAAGTGTAGGCGCTCTCGGGCGTGGTGTGACGCAAGGCATAACGCCCCGGTTCCTTGAGCACCATCTCGATGATGGCGCGCTCGGAGGGACCAAGGATCACGCTTTGTGCCTGGAAGGGCTGCGCGTAGAGCCCGCTGTCGCCGCCGACGACAGTGAGGTCGTGCCCTTCGATCGAGAAGTTAAAGGTGCGCGTGTTCGCGCTGTTGATGAGGTAGAGCCGCATCCGCTCCCCGGCAGCGGCCCGCAACGCATAGGAGGTGACGCCATTGGTGAGCATGGTGTTGCCAAAGCGTCCCATGAGGACATAGTTGGCGGCCTGGAGCGAGAAGAGTTCCGGCTGGCCTGCCGTGAGGCGTATGTCGTCGAGAAAAACCACCTGCTCGCGATCCACGTCCCCATAATACCCCTGAGCGTCAGGCGTCACGATGATGGCGCCATACAGTCCGAGCTCTTGCTGGATGTCTTCGCGCAGGTGCGGATGGTACCAGTACACGCCCGCGTCCGGGAAACGCAATACGTATTCGAATGAGGCGCCAGGGTTGACAGGCGGTTGCGTCACGTCAGGGACGCCATCATAACGATTGTCCAGGCGGATGCCATGCCAGTGGACGGCGCTTGGCATGTCAAGGTTGTTGTTGAACATGATCCGCACAGTGCTGCCCTGCTTGACTCGCAGGACGGGTCCTGGTATCTGGCCGTTGTAGCCGAACATGCGCACCTCGTTTTCGCCGATGCGTTTCTTGACGACAGTCGCCGCAAGATCGTAGCTCTCCCCCTCTGCAAGAAAAACCTCTGTGGAGGCGTGGGCGTCAGGAAGGCCGATGGTGGACTGGCTGACGAGGCGCTCCGTAGGAGCGCACGCAGTGATCAAGAGGAGCACTATGACAATTCGCATCATGACACCGAAGTTCATGGTGATTAAAACCTTTCGCACGTGCGCGTCAAGAACCGCTCGATGGCGGGGTTTGTCTGAACGCCACGCCCACCGCGTCCTTGATGTTCTTGTGCCCGTCGCGCTTGAGCAGGCGCACGAGTCCTTGGTTGATCGCGCACACGGCCTGCGGCCCTTCGTAGATCATGCCTGTGATGAGTTGCACGAGCGACGCGCCGTGCTTGATCCGATCGTACGCGTCCTCTGCGGTGAAGATGCCGCCGACGGAGATGAGGACGTGACTGCCTCGTGTCTGGCGGTAGACGCGTGCGAGCAGCTGTCGCGACGCCTCTTCGACCGCCTTGCCTGAGAGCCCGCCTTTGTCCTGTCCTTTCTTGGTGAGGTTGGTGCATACGAACCCTTGCACGTTGTGCTTCTTGGCGACCGCGACGAGCGCGTCGATCCCTGTCATGCTGATGTCGGGCGAGAGCTTGATGAAGACGGGCTTGCCGGTCGGGATCTTGTCTGTCGCGCGCAATAACAGTTCGAGTCGTTGTGGCGTCGTGAACGGCTGCCCGCCGAATGCATTTGGGCAGCTGATGTTGATCGTGATATAATCAGCGACAGGTTCCATGGTACGGAACGCCTTCACGTAGTCCGCGATGCCTGCCTTGATCGGGACGGTCGCCGCGCAGTTCGTCTTGGCGACGCTGACACCTAGCGGTATCCTGTGATGCCTGCCTGCGAGACGGGCGGCGATGGCTTCGCACCCGTCGTTCTTGAGGCCGTACCAGACGCGGATGCTTTGCTGTTCAGGCACGCGCCACAGGCGCGGCCGCGGGTTGCCCTCGCAACGCTCGCCTGTCACAGAGCCGACTTCTTCGAAGCCGAAGCCCACGTCCGGGATGATGTCGACGAGCAGGCCGTCCTTGTCGAAGCCTGCGGAGAGGCCCACCGGGTTCTCGAACGTGATGCCCTTGATCGTCTGGCGCAGCATCGGATGGCGGTAGCCGAACATGAGGCGAGTGGAGAATCTCGTCGGCGCGTAACGCGACAGGATGACGCCGACGCGCGTGAACTGGTCGTGCGTGTCCTCCGGGTCGAACCTGAACGCGAGTGGCTTGATGAGTGTCTTGTACACTGCGCCGATGACCGCGGTGCGGAAGGACATGCCTCATGCACTGCATCATCCTGATTTAAATGTTAGGAATGCTGCGCACCCGCACGCAACAGGGCACACAATGGAAAGGACACATCGCACTGACACGGCCTCCCTCACGCAACTCTTTTGGCCCGCGTTCATGCTCAACGCAGTGTGGGAGCCGATCCACGCGGTCTTGTTCTATGAAGGGTTCCAGACGGTCGTGTTTTGGCCGTTTTTTGGCCGCATGGCGTACGCGACGACCATCGATGCGCTGCTCATCACCGGCATCGCTGCGCTAGGATTGCTCGCGGACAGGACGTGGTTCAGCACGTACACGCCAAAGAACATGGTGGTGACCGCGGTCGCGGCGCTCGTCATCGCAGCAGTCATCGAGGCAAAGGCGCTCTGGCTCGGACAATGGGCGTACACGGCAGCCATGCCCGTCTTCCTCGGGCTGGGCGTGAGCCCGCTCATCCAGCTGCCCATCACCGCAGTCATCAGCATGGCGCTCACCGCGGCACGTTTGTCGCCCGGACGCACGCCACGTGAACAAAGTATATAAACGGCGGCGCATGACGGGGCGGTATGCGGCATCAACAGCATTATGGGCTCATCGTCACGGTGGTGGCGATCTTGCTCTTCATCGCGTTCTGGACGTACTTCTCGAAAGTGGAACAGACGCTCGCGAGCGAGGCGACCATCACCGAGACCGGCGAATGCCTGCATCCCGAAGGGCTGTTGTGCCCGTTCCAGCGCATCGGTGAGCTCGCACCGTTCAAATACACCGTGCTTGCCATCACCGCGCTGATGCTGATCGTCGGTGTTTATATCATCCTGGCAGCGCCAAAAACAGCGCCTGCCGCCCAGGCTCCTGCGCACAAGGCCGCACCCAGGATCCAGACAGGCGTGCTGGGCGCAGAGGAGAAAAGCATCGTCGCCGTGCTCGAAACCAGTTCCGAACCCGTCTACCAAGGCGACCTCGTGCAGCACCTGGGCTGGTCGAAAGTCAAGGTGACGCGTGTCCTGGACAAGCTCGAAGCCAAGGGCCTCGTGGAGCGCAAGCGCAGGGGCATGACCAACCTCGTGACGCTCAAAACAGCCCAATAGCATCCATAAACGACGTTCTTTCGTCTTTGACAGGTTGGCGTGTGCCCTTGAAACCAGTTTCAGGGAACATCTATATGCTGTTGCAATCCTTGTAGGTATACAATGGTTGAAGAACAACTGCCAAACAACGCACAAACCCCCACGCAACAGATGCACGTCCATATCAACGGCACGCATTGCGCGAGCTGCGAAGTGCTGCTCGAGCGCAGGCTCAAACGCGTCCCTGGCGTCGAAGCGGTCAAGGTCGACTTCGTCACAGGACAGACCGACATCAGCTATTCGCGCAAGCCCACGCTGGACGAGCTGCATGCCGCCATCGCGAAGGACGGTTATACTATAGGCACTGCGCCGCAGCCCCGGCCGCCAAAGACGACCCGGGACTTTGTCGAGATCGGCGGCGCCATCATCGTCGTGGCAGGCATCTATCTCTTGATGAAGCAGTTCGACCTGCTCCCGCAAGGCCTTGGCATCAGCGACACCATGGGCTATGGCATCGTGTTCATGATGGGCCTTGTCGCGTCGGTGTCGAGCTGTCTCGCGGTCACAGGCGGGCTGCTGCTCGCAGTCATGCAGGCGCATAATGCCCGGCATCCTGGCCTGAGCGCCGCGCAGAAGTTCAAGCCCCACCTCCATTTCAACATAGGCCGCATCGTCGGCTACACCGTCCTTGGCGGCGCGCTTGGTGCGATCGGCGCCGCCATCGCTCCTTCTCCGCGCACAACCGCGCTGTTGGCCATCATGGCCGGCGCTGTCATGATCATCCTTGGCTTCCAGCAGCTCAACCTGTTCCCGTGGTTGCGGCGCTTCCAGCCAAAGACCCCGAAGTTCTTGGCGCACGCCATCCATGACGCTGCCGATCGGCACACCGCGGTCGGTCCGTCATTGCTTGGCGCGGCGACGTTCTTCCTGCCGTGCGGGTTCACGCAGGCATTGCAACTGTACGTACTCAGCAAAGGCGACGTCGTGGGCGGCGCGCTCATCATGCTCGCGTTCTCGCTCGGCACGCTCCCAGGCCTTCTTTCGCTTGGCGCTCTGTCGAGCGCGCTCAAGGGCGCGACGCAGCGCTATTTCATCCGGTTCGCGGCAGTGCTCGTCATCGTGCTCGGTATTGTGGGCATGGTGAACGGGTTCGCAGCTGCGGACCTCGGCTTTGGCGGCAAGACCCCCACCGCAGTCGAGCCTGGCGCGCCCATCGTGAACGGCAAGCAGGTCGTGACGATGAAGGTCGTCGGGTACGACTATTACCCATCCCAATTCACTGTCGTCGCAGGTGTGCCGGTGGAGTGGCACATCGATGGGACGCGCGCGGCGTCATGCGCGCAGGTCGTCACCGTGCCCTCGCTGGGCATCACGGAATACCTGCCCAAGCAGGGCGAGAAGGTCGTGACGTTCACGCCGACAACGACAGGGACGATCGGCTTCAGCTGCCCGATGGGCATGACGACGCGCGGCGCCGCGTTCACTGTCGTGCCTAACACCGAAGGCCTTGGCGCCGCGCCTACATCGCAGCCCGCGACGCCGCAGGCATGCGATCCTGCCGTCATGATCTGCAACGTGCAGAAGCTCGGCATGACCATCACGCGGGAAGAGGGCTTTAGCCCGAACAAGTTCATCGTCAAGAAAGGTATACCTATCGAGCTCGAGATCGACACCAGGGTGCCGCTGAGCGGCTGCATGAGCACCATGGTCATACGGGACTTGGGCATCGCGCACAAGCTCGTGTACGGCAAATCGACGCTGCGCTTCACGCCTGACCGTGCGGGGACGTTCCCCTTCACGTGCAGCATGGGATCGTGGCTTGGGGAATTCGTGGTGGAGGAGTGAACAACATGAAAACGATCGTCACAGTCAAAGGGACGCACTGCACTGCATGCAAGACGCTCATCGAGGAAGTCTGCATGGAGATTGAAGGCGTGAGCAAGTGCGTCGTGGACTTCCAGACAGGAAAGACAGAGATCACGCACAGCAAGCCGCTCGACAAGGCCGCCCTCAAGAAGGGCATCGAGTCGCTTGGTGCATACAAGGTCGAGGTATAGTGATGGACACTGAACAACAATCACAACAGACGCACACGTGCTCGAAGGACTGCACGTGCGCCAAGCATGACGCGCAGCAGCAAGCGCCTGCAGAGGAACGGCCGCAACCCGCGCCACAGCAGGCACGCACTGCGCCCGCCGAACCTGCGTACACAGCACCTTCGGAAGACGACATCGAGGTCGACACCAAAGGGCTTGTCAAGATCATCGCGATGGTGGTCGTCGCCGCCGCGCTCGCATTCACCGTCTACGCCATCGTGACCACGCCGACCATCGTGGGCGCGTTCTTCGGCGGCGACCCTGTCGTCAACGACGACGGCGCCCCGCTGCGCTTCCTCGACGGTCCGCCGCAGGGCGAGATGCAGAAGGTGACCATCACCATGGGCAGCGGCGGCCGCTACCAGCCATATCCCGTCAAGCTCAAGGCAGGCGTGCCGGTGGAGTTCAAGGTCGATCCGTCGATCAGGGGTTGCGTGAGCCGTTTCAGCTCGCCTGAACTCGGCCTGCGCGCAAGCACGGCACCTGGGGAGAACCTCCAGTATTTCGTGCCGCAGAAGAAAGGAACATACCAGTTCGCGTGCCCGATGGGCATGGGACGGGGCATCATCGTCGTGGAGTGAACTATGGAAAAAATCGAACTTGAAATCACAGGGATGCACTGCGCCAGCTGCGCGACAGTGCTCACGCGTGCGCTCGAACGCACGCCAGGCGTGAAGAAGGCGAACGTGAACCTCGCCACGCGACGCGCGACAACCGAGGTCGACACCGCGACCGAAGCAGACCTCATCAAGACGATCGAGGGCAAAGGCTACGGCGCGAAGCCCGCGGTCGCGGGCATGCACGAGGACCACACCGGCGCCGAGCACGTGCACCATTTCAGGAAGCTGCTCGTCCTCGCCGCGGCGTTCACTATCCCTGCCGTGCTGATCGGCATGCTGTTCATGGAAGATGGACTCTTGTTCACCGGCGTCGAGATCGAGAAAGGAGTCTGGCTCATCGCGCTGCTCGCGACGCCCGTGCAGTTCATCGCGGGCTGGCCGTTCTACCAGGGCGCGTGGAAGGCGCTCAAGCACTTCACGAGCAACATGGACACGCTCATCGCGCTGGGCACGTCGGTCGCATACGTCTATAGTCTCTACGTCGTGATCTTCCGAGGGGATGGCGCACAATACTTCGAGGTCGCTGCAGTGCTTATCACGCTCGTGCTCTTGGGCAAGTTCCTCGAGTCACGCGCCACACAAAAGACCAGCCAGGCCATCGAGAAGCTCGTGAACATGGCGCCCAAAATGGCGACCGTCATCCGCGGCAAGAAAGAAGTCAAGATCCCGGTCGACGATGTGAAGACAGGCGATTTGTGCAAGGTGCGACCTGGCGAGAAGGTGCCGGTGGACGGCGTCATCATCGAAGGTCATTCATCGATCGATGAAAGCATGATCACGGGCGAAAGCATCCCTGTCGAGAAATCAAAGGGCAGCGACGTCATCGGCGCCACCATCAACACGACAGGCAGCTTCGTCATGAAGGCGACCAAGGTCGGGACGGACACCACGCTCTCGCGCATCGTCAACCTCATCTACGAGGCGCAGGGCCGCAAGGCGCCCATCCAGCGTTTCGCCGACATCGTGTCGTCCTACTTCGTGCCCGCAGTGCTCGTGGTCGCCGTGCTGACGTTCGTCGGCTGGCTCCTGTTCGGGGGCGCGACGCTCGAATTCGCCATCATCTCGGCAGTCGCGGTCCTCGTCATCGCATGTCCCTGCGCACTGGGTCTCGCGACCCCGACAGCGATCATGGTCGGCACAGGCAAGGGCGCGCAACACGGCATCCTCATCAAAGGAGGGGACGCGCTCGAGACGCTGCACAAGGTCAAGCATGTCGTGTTCGACAAGACAGGAACGGTCACCAAAGGAAAACCGGAAGTGACGGACATCATCACGATGGGCAAGGCGTCCGAGCAGGACGTGCTGCGCATCGCGGCGAGTCTCGAACACGAATCAGAGCATCCGCTCGCGCAGGCGATCGTGGCTGACAGCAAGGCCAAGAGGCTCAAGCTCTCGAAGATCAAGGCATTCAGGTCATTGACCGGCAAGGGCATCGAGGGCAAGATCGGCACGACGACGTACCGTATCGGCAACCCGCGCTGGATCGGGCTCGAGAACGCCAAGGTCATGCAGCTCGAGTCGCAAGGCAAGACGGTCATGGCGCTCGCGCAAGGCCGCAAGACGCTCGGCGTCATCGCGGTGGCAGACACGCTGCGCGACACGTCCAAGCAGGCAGTGCTGCAGCTCGAACAGATGGGCATCACCGTCCACCTGCTCACAGGCGACAACAAGCGCACCGCACAGGCCATCGCGCACCAGGCAGGCATCACGCAAGTGCATGCCGAAGTGCATCCTGACCAGAAGGAAGCACAGATCGCCGCGCTCCAGAAGCGAGGCACTGTCCTGATGGTGGGGGATGGCGTCAACGACGCGCCTGCGCTCGCTCGCGCGGACGTGGGCATCGCGATGGGCAGCGGCACGGACGTCGCCATGGAGACAGGCAGCGTGGTGCTGATGCGTAACGACATCCTTGATGTTGTCCGCGCCATCAAGCTCAGCAAGATGACCATGCGCAAGATCAAGCAGAACCTGTTCTGGGCCTTGGTCTACAACATCGCAGGCATCCCGGTCGCGGCAGGGCTGCTCTATCCGTTCACCGGATGGCTGCTCTCGCCCATGATCGCGGGCGGTGCGATGGCATTGAGTTCAGTGAGCGTTGTCACGAACTCGCTGCACTTGCGCGCACAGAAGCTCAAATAGAGGGTGCAATGAGGCACCAACCCCGGACAGACTGGCGAAGCATCGGCATCTGGGGACTGGTGATCATTGCAGTCATCGCGGTTTTTGTTTTTCAATTAAACCCTATCTGGCTCTTTCTCATTGCGATGATCGCCTGCCACGCAGGACATATGGGCATGACGAGAGCGAGACATCATTAGTATTGGACCCGCGGGATGCATGCCCCTAGAGATCATACCACGCGATGCGAAAATGATCTGGCAATGACGACGCGATAGCTACCCCGACTGGCGTGGTGGCTGATGCATCGCACGTGCGCGCGCAGAAGCTGCGCTAGATCCAGCCGAGGCGCTTGCAGTGCGCGTAGCACGCATTGTACGTCCACGCGAAGATGGCGCCCACGACATAGGCGAACACCATGACTTCGACGAGGCCGCGGATGAACGTGACCCACGTGATGCTCGCCGCACCCGTGAAGACTGCGTCGAGCTTGATGCCGTGGAACCAGTCGTTGAAGAACGCCAACGCCGCCTGTGGCGCGCTCACCACGAATGCGGCGCAGAGCGCATAGACGATGCCTGACGTCAATCCCAACGCGAAACCTACCGGATGCATAGAAAGAATCTTTTCCTTTGCCATACCTATCACCTCTGGACAAGACGTGTGGGAAGAAGTATATGAAGATTGCCTGCCGCAAGCATCTTAAAGGCGCGCGGCCGACACCACTCCCATGAAACCGACACACATCATCATCGCAGCGGCCATCCTTGCGCTGCTCGCGCTCGTGTGGTGGAACTACGCGCAACGCCAGGACGTGCTCAGCATCCACATGAAGGAGCACACGGACCTGCAGCTCCACACGCACAGCGAACTGACTATCGAGATCCTGGGTGAGACCCTGACGATCCCTGCCGACATCGGCATCGACCCGCAAGGCATGCGCGTCATCCACACGCATGACGACAGCGGCAAGATCCACATGGAGGCGCCCTTCAAGCATGATTTCTACCTGCGCGACTTCTTCACGGTGTGGGGCAAGCGGTTCGATCAGCGCTGCATCATGGACTACTGCGAAGACGACAACCACACGCTCACGATGTCCGTGAACGGCGTCGAGACAGACCAACGCGGCGACCTGTTGCTGCTCGACGATGACGTGATCGTGATCAAGTACGCGCAGAAATGATCAGCGCCACGCGTCCGCCATCTGTTGCGGAGTCGTGCTCTCGAGCCGCTTGAGCGCTTCGGACGCCTGCTTCATCCTGTCCCTGAAATGCCATCCTGCGCCTTGCGGCCGCTCGTCGATGTGGGGACGTTCAGGATTGCCTGTCGCGGTGATGGGGAAATGATTGTAGCTCTCGGGGTCGTGCAGGTATGCGTCACGGATGCGCGTGTACTCCTGGACCAATGCGTCGACGAAGAGCGACCGGTACTGCGCTCCTGCATCGAAGAGGTGCGACAAACGGGATTCATAATCGCACCGCATCTCGCTGAAGCTGCGCTCGACGTCACGGAAGCATCCGCTCGGGTCGCCCAGCTTCACGTCGACCGGGACGCCGTCCTTGAGGGTGAAATATTCATCGCCGTCGTTGAAGTACACTTCGATGCCGCCGTTGCGCTTGCGACCCCTGCCGATGATCATGTTCGCCGCAGTGTGCTTGCCAAGCAGCCGCGCGGCAGCCTCCACGAACGCAGGGTCCTTCCAGTGGTCGGCGGCTATCTTGTCTGTCGCGGTGCCGTGGATGTAGGGCCGCACCACATAGTGCGCGTCGATCTCCTTGCCCGTGTGCGCCTTGTTGCTCCCGTCGTATCGTTCCTTCACGACAAACGGCGTCATCTCTTCGCACGTGGCGCCAAGACGCATGGCAAGGTTGCGGCAGTTGAGCGTGTAGTTCTGGTACTCGTCGGCATGGAACGATGCGAAATCGACGTTCTCGCCGCGGTCAAGGTCGTGCCACATGTCCCAGTCCTGCATGCGCACGACGTGGACATCGATGCCCTCGTCACGTCCCAACGCCGCGATGTAGACCTCCCTGCGTCCGCTTTCGATGACGCGCGTGCTGCTTGATTCGACGATCTGGCCGATGTTGATGAAACGCAGCGGTCGCTGCGCGTGGAAGTTCGTGATCATGCCGCGGATGCGTTTCGAAGCGCACTTGTGCACGTGAAGACCGTCGCTGACGTATGCTCCTTCCCGCCATTTGACCTGCATCTTCATCTCAGGGCACAGGCCCAGGTCGTCCTCTTCGCGATGGTCCTCCCCGAGCAGCGTCCGGTACATGGCAGGCGTCCATGACTGGGTGAAGTCGTGATCGACCTCGACGTCGATGGACCTCTCGAAGCACGACAAGATCGCGCGCAGGTCGCCTTGCGGCGTCGCGACGGTGTTGAAGAGCGCGACTTCAGGATTGTCGTTGCGGTTGCGTCGCGCCGCATAGTCGACGATCTCACGGGCGCACGCCTGTTGACGCTCGGGCGATAGTTGCAGCAATGACGTGAGCACGTCTTTTGTCACATAGCGCGTGCCTGACCGCGCGTCATAGAAGTAGATGACGTCCGTGCCAAGACGGACCATGGCGTCGCGGATGGCCCGCTCCATCTCCTTGCGGGTGTGCGCGGGCGGGTTGAGACGCCACAATTCCCCGCGCCGACGTGCCGCGTCCCACACCACAGGATCGCCTGCATCCAGATACCGTATCCTGTCTTCCTTGCCCGGGAACGCGTCCTCGAGGAGTGCCACACCGCGGAAGACGTGCTCCATCACGTGGTCGTCCTTGCGGACGAGCAGGGTATCCGCCCGTGCGATGGCATCGACACGGTCAAGGGTCAATGACGGAATGGATACAGGATTTCCTCGTGCGGTGGCGGCACTCACCATCAGGTTGAGGCAATCACCGTGCGTGCCTGCGGCGACGACGACGGTCTCGAGCGATGGAAATACGGAAAGAGCGTTCTTTTTGGGCTTGCCGCGCAACGGTCCTTCAAGGTACCGCTCGAACGGGTCTCCCCCTATGACGTCCACCATGGTCAGGGCACGAATTCCTCACGCTTTATATCGTCTATGATGTTGAAAACGTGCTTTTCCACTATGGAAAAGTTGGCCTGCAGCAGCTGCAGGAAGTCCTCGACGTGCGCCACGGTGGGCATGACCACTTCGGCCACGCACGTGTACCCGTAATTGACGCGCCAGAGCGAGTTCACGTTGGCGTTCCCGTTCAGGTAGGCCATGAGGACCGCGTGGTCTTTGGGCTCGACTTTGAGCGCGATGAACGCACGCGCCTGGTAGCCGAGCTTGGTGAAGTCCAAAAGAGTGGTGTGTTTCTTGACGATGATGCGTTCGTTGTGCCGCACGCGATCGTACACGGTGCTGACCGGGATGCCTGTCTTGTCGGCGACGTCGGTGAGGTTGATGCGTGCATTCGCGCGCAACTCGCGGAAGATCCGCCGATCCTTGTCTGAGAGCGACGTCATGGGTTGTCCAGCCTCCAGGGCGCGGTGTGGATCACGTCGATGACGCCCTCGGGCTTGTAATGCTCGAGGAGGAACCGCTTCTCGGCGTCCAGCAACGGTCGTGCGTCGAGTGCGTGGGAATCGTTGCGTGCGACGCTCATCCAGCCGTCACTATGCCACGCGAGCGCGCGCGTCTCCGAGCAGGGTATGCGCAGGCCTGCATACGCCTTCTGCAATTCGTCGAGCGTGCCCAGCGGCGTGTAGAGCGTGCTGCGCCAGAAGATGGGAACGCCGGCAAGCGGTCGCTCCTGCGCATACTGTCCGATGACGCTCGGGATGTCAGGATGTTCCGACACCAATGCATCGAGCGGTCGTGCTGCCACGAAGTCATGGAAGTCGTGGGAAAGATGCACGCACCCGCAAAAACAGTTATACAGCTCGTCGTTACGCCTGAACCTCGACCAGCGCTCTAGCGCGGGTTTCTCCTCGAGCGCACTGAACGGTGGGCCTGTGGGAGGGTAAAGGAGGCCGTGGTTCGCCGGCTTGTCCTTGCGGCAGTAGATCAGCGAGTCGGGCGTGGACGCGACCTTCCTGATCTCACCCGCGTCAAAGAGGTTGTCGCAGAACATCAAAAGCGTCGATTCACGCACGAGCGGCAACGCGCGCAGCGTCGCATCCGTCGTGCCTAGCAGCGTGGGCTGTTCGACATACCGCAGCCACACGTTCTTGTAGCGCGACTTGAAATGGTCGATGATCTGCTCTTTCTGGTGCCCGACGACGATGACGCACTGGTCCACCGTGCCTTGCAACGCATCGAGGATGTGTTCGAGCGCGGGCTTGCCCCGGTAACGCACCATGGCTTTGGGGCGCGTCCGTGTCAGTTCGCCCATCCGTGTCCCGAGACCTGCCGCAAGGATGACCGCGGTGGGTTTCATCGGTCCTCACGCACGCGCGTTGCGCAGCGCGGTGTCATAGAGCTCTCCATACGACGCGAGTCGCGTCTGCCATCCGTGGTTGGCGCCCATGCAGTTGGCGGTGATGATCTTGCGGTGCGGGCCCTGCGGGTGCGCGACGTGGAGCGCACGACGGACGGTGCGCACCATTTCATCGGGAGTGTTGGGCGCGATGAAGAACCCGTTGCCCTTCTTGTGCGCGGCACTGTGCTCGATGACGGTGTTGCGCAAGCCTCCGGTGGCGCTCACGATCGGGATGGTGCCGAACATCATCGCGATGAGTTGTGTCAAGCCGCACGGCTCGTAGACCGCCGGGTTGAGCAGGAAGTCCGACGACGCGAAGTTGAGCTGCGCCATGGCGTCGAACCCGAGGCGCTCGCCCCTGCTGTCGCGCAGCGGCCGTTCCTTGTTGAGCCAGATGAGATTCTTGTAACGGCCGTCAAGGTCCTCAACGATCCGATGCAGCGGGTCGGTCTTGTCGCCGTTCTCGGCGTTGAGCAGCACGTTGACGCCCATCTCGAGAATCTGGCGCATGTAGGCGCCTTGTTCCGCGAGAAGCACGTCGAACTTCTGGTGCGAGAGGCGTGCCACGACGCCGATGGTCTGTTTGTCCGAGTCTAGCAGTTTGTATTGGTGCTGGCGCAAGAGGTCGTTGAGGTGGCGCCTGTTCGCGGCCTTGGCGTCCGAGACGCGATAGCCGCGTCCGTACGGGAGCGAGACGCCGCCGTCAGGACGGAAGTGGACGTAGGACGTGTCGATGCCGTTGGTGATGCCAAAAAGCTTTCCTTCGTTCTGCGCTTTTACCATCACTCCTTCGAGGCCGCCGCCGAAGTGCGGTTGCGTGACTTCCTCGGCGTAGCGCTCGGAGACGCAGTTGGTCGCGTCGGCGAACACCACCCCTCCTTTGAGGAAGTTGGCCTTGCCGAAATATTCGAGCGCGTTGATGTGGAACAACGACGCGAGCCCCACGAAGTCGAGGACGGCGGCATCATACACACCCTGGAATGCGTCGCAGCGCGGGCCGTAGCCAAGGTTGTGGACGGTCTGCACAACAGCAGGCCTGTTCTCGCGCAGCGCGTCGTACCGCGGATCGGTCTTGAGGCAGGCGGCGGTGAGCGCGGCCTGGTAATCGTGGCAATGCACGACGCTCTTGCCTTCCCGGAACTCGTCGCGTGTGAGGATCAGTTCTGCCGCTGCTTTGGAGAACGCCGCATACTTGCGGCCGTACTTCTGCGGGTCGGCGCGCGCGGCAGGATAGACGTCGTCGGTCCTGTTCGCGTACGTGTCGTTCTCGAGCACGTACACGGTGTGCGGACCTGACGCGTCGACCTTCCACACGATGAACTTCTCGGTGCCGCCATTGAGCGCAACGCTCACGGTGCCGGCGCTCTGCAGGCAATTGAGCGGCAAACCTTCGTTGAGGTCCTTGTTCATGTAGGTGATGACATTGACCGTGCTGCCTGCGTCGTTGAGCGCCTTGGAAAGGTCTGTCACGACGTCCGCGACACCGCCTTTCTTGCACAGCGGCTTGACCTCTGCGCACACCATCGTCACGTTGTAGTTCATCGTCGTACCCCCATAGCTCCCGCTATGCCTTGTGATTTGCATATGACGCGACGACGCAGTCCCGGCGCCCTCCGCGTTTATTCCAGGATTATCGTGGTTGTCACGGGATATAGTGTTTTTGACTAAGGAATATATCCTTCACTATTGCACTAGTATCCGTAAATATTATATATTCCACCGCGATTATCACGGTCCATGCAACGGAAGGTCATCAAGCAGGGCAACAACACACTCACCATCACGCTGCCCAAGAACTGGACGGACCGCTTCGGCATCAAGGCAGGGGACGAGATCCATCTCGAGGAGAAGCATCACGCGCTCGTCGTGAGCTCCCAGGCAAGCGGCAACAGCAAGACGATCACGATTGACATACCGCAGGGCGCGCGCTTCCATCGCCGCCTCATCCTCCGGCCGTACGTCAAGGGGTTCGATGAGATCACCCTCACGTTCCAGGACAAGGACATGCTGCCGCGCATCGCGGACTGCCTGAGCCTCATGATCGGCTTCGAGATGATCGAGCAGCGCGAGCGCAGCTGCGTGCTCGTCAACGTCGCCAAAGGGGTCGAGCAGGAACTCGACCACATGTTCAGCAGGCTCGTGAACGTCGCGATCGATATGTCACAGTCCACGATGGACGCGCTCGCAAAGAAGGAGCACGAGCGTCTTGGCGCGGTCGCCGCCATGGAGAACCTGGGCAACCGCCTGCACATCTTCTGCAAGCGCATGATCAACCGCATCGGCCGCGACCAGGCCGACGTGACATCATTGTACCGCATCAATTGCGCCTACGAGGAAATCACGGACTTCTATGGCGACATCTGCAAGGCCGCGACGACATGCAAGGGCGGCGTCGACAAGCACGTGCTTGCGGTCCTCGCAAGCCTGCACGAGCAGCTCAAGAGGCTGCGCATCCCCACGATAGAGTACGACACCAAGAAGCTCGAGGAGATCATCAACCACGAGAAACGCATCGACCAGATGATCAAGGACATCATGCCCAAGAACAGGCTCGACACGGCAATCATCATCGCCGCGGCAGGCATCAACGAATCCATCCACGCGATCAGTGAAGAATTGTTCTAGCGCTTCCACCACACGTTCGACGGGATGGCGTCCTTCGCAAGAGGATGGTCTGAAGGGACCAATACAGGACCGCCATCCTTGTCACGCACCACACCTTCAGGATAGATATCCTTCAAGGGATTGTAGAGGGAATCAGTGTCATCGTTGTCGCCGGGATCCCCGCCACAATAACCAAGACGCGTCCTGATGAAACGCACTGGCGCGGTGACGGCACGCAAGGACAGTTTCGCGACAGAACAAAGAGCATCATACGCAGATCTGCCGATCGTTTTGTCAGGGCCAACCTCGGCAGGACCGCCCACGTATTCCCCTTGCGCGTTTCTAGCATCGTCGAACGCGGCAAGCAACGCGTCGATCGTGGCATACCTCTCGAAGGGGGACCACGCAAGGCAATGTC
>CAYHOF010000010.1:6449-44951 GCA_964358315.1 uncultured Methanosarcinales archaeon | reverse complement strand
GAGGAACTCATCCTGCAGGCAGACGACGCCAAGGACCCTCATGAACTGGCGGCAGCGCTGCACATCACTGCCGAAAACGCACAAGAGCTTCTTGGCATCATCGAGGCGCGCAAAAAGAACAAGAAGTTCCCGGACATCCGTTATCTGTTGCCTGACGACCTGCGTTTCGGCACGCACGCCGAGGTCGCGCAGTGGCGCGCAAAGCGCCTCGCGTGCGGCACGCTCATCGAGGTCGGCGCAGGCGTCGGCATGCAGACCATCGCGTTCGCGCAGACGTGCACGAAGGTCATAGCGGTCGAGCTTGACCATCGCAAAGTCGCGTACGCCCGCGCGAACATCGCCGCCGCCAACATCACGAACGTCACAGTCGTCGAAGGCGACGCGATGAAGGTCATCGACAAGCTTCCGGCGACCGCAGATGCCATCTTCCTCGATCCCGCACGACCACCACAAGAAGAGGCGCGCGACATCGACGCGAACTTCTCGCCGCCGATCAAGCCATTCATCAAGGAATATCGCGCCATCACTTCCGCGATCGCGATCGAACTGCCACCGCACATGAAGACGCTCGACATCGAGGGCGAACGCGAATACCTCTCGGTGGAGGGCGAACTACGACGCCTCACGCTCTACAAAGGACCGCTTGCCAACGCACCACGTTCTGCCGTGGTCCTGCCGCAAGGCACGAGCATCAGCGGAACGCCCGCGCCCCTGCCCGAAAGCGGACCACTCAAGAAGTACCTCTTCGAGGTCAACGAAGCCGTCGTGGCAGCAGGCCTGACACACACCCTCCTTGGCCCCACGACGCACGTGTTCTCGACGGAGCGCGGCGTGCTGCTCACGAGCGACACGCACACGCCCAACCCGTTCTTCCGCAACAGCTTCGAGGTCCTTGCGACCACGAAAAGCGACACGCGCACGGTCCGCGAAGCACTCGTCAAGGCAGACGCCGGCAAGGTCGTGCTGCGTGCCAGCGTCGAACCAAAAACATATTGGGCAGTACGCAAAAAATACGAGGATGGCCTCACCGGTGCGAAGACGGTCAACCTCTTCCTCTTGGGCGATACCGCGATAATCACGGCATCACCGCAGTAATCTTTAAGTAGGAGTTGTCGCTTCCCGCGTCCCATGGTCAGTGCAATATGCAATGCGGACATCTGCATTCTTCTTAGCCTGACCTCTAAGGTTTAGGGCCCACTATCATTTTGAGCGGGGCCCGCAGCAACAAGAACACGAGGAGAGTGGAGACTATGCGAGGGGAGACAACGGAAATCAGCGATGTGGTCGGCGTCGAGGTCAGCGTACTCGACAGAGTCGACAATGAAGTATATCGGGGCGTCATCAACGACAACGGCCGTGAAGTGGCGTTCGTCGCGGAACTGAGAGGGTACAACCCCGCCAACGGGACAGCACAACACTGCAGCGTGCTGGAGATACCTGCCGTGACAGGCGAGGACCGCAAACAGTACGGCGCGCTCATCAGGGCGCGATTGCAGCAGAACCAACCACGATATCCTGTCGGACAGACCGACTTCGAGGACTGGTGCACCGGCAATCACGGCCACGCGGATTGACCATGCGACAAGCACAAGTACGCGATCTGTGCGTCACGCTACAGCGTGAGCGCCCGTGCGGCATGCAGTGGTATGATGGCACTGCATGGTTTGTCACCGACGCGCCAAGCGACAACCGCCTTTACGAGGTTCCTGTGAGCGTGCGCCTCAACGTGGGTTATGACACGATCGAGGGCGCGTTCGTGCGCAACGGAACGCAACAACCGCAGCAGGACATCGTCAGCGATGTGTCGATCGACAAGGACGTCATCGGTGTCGATGACGAGAGCATCGCGCAATGCGTGAGGAATACGCTCAACGCGCACTACGCCGCGTACGTCCAAGGGATACGTGCGATGCCTGAACACAAGCGACAGCACAGTCCATGACCGCGCGTATTGAACAAGCACCCGTACTAGCGACGGAGCACGCGAGCAATATCGCCCTCTGACCATCCTTGCTGGCGCAACGCCGTAGTGATCTGCATAGGCTGGTACCCTGCCTGCAGCATGCGTTGCACGTACGACTCGAGTTCGACCGGTGCGCGCTGCGCGTGTTTGTACAACAACAATCCGACGACAAGCACCACTATGATCACAACAGTCCCTGCCGCGATCCAGACGCGCATGCTGACGCTTGGATCAAGCGCACCCGGACGCCCACTTGCGATTGGTTGAGGCAGCGCCACGGGCGACTGCGGCGGGCTTTGTGGTGGTGCTTGCTTCACAACGATCTCGCCCGCACTCTTCTTCTGTTCTTCTTCTGCACGGGCTTGCGGCGTGTACAGATCGACGCGCACCGACGTGCCGGGCGCGAGCGTTGTGTTGCCCAAGGGCAGACCACCCAGGTAGAACACGACCTCTTTTCCTGCAGCGCCGCGCACGACCAATGGCGCGTCATACCCGAACTGACCGTTGCTCACACCCGTTTGGCCGACGTCAATGCCATCTATCCGTGCGATGATGGTGGCGTTCTCGCTCACACCATGCACCACACCATACAAGAGCGTCACGCCTTCCTGCGCCAGCACGACCGGCGCGAGCATGACGAACACGAACAAGAAATTCCACCTCATAGCGTTCAGGAAGCGCACATGCTACTTAAAGATGTCGCGCAGTGACACAGCACCAGGACAGGACTATGAACCACAGTTTTTTATAGAGAATCCATACCTTTGACAGGATGCAAAAGAGGGGGAGGCGGCATCGACGCACGCAGCGCGCCCAGCTGACCGTGTTCATCATCATCGGTATCTTGTTGATTATTGTTGGCGGGCTGGCGTATGTTTTCTTGTATCGTCCGATCGGGACGCCGACACCCGCTGCGCAACTGAGCACCACGAGAACGGCTATGGAAGGACTTCTTCGGTCGTGTCTAGATAGTGCGCTCTTTGGCGGCGCACACCTGATCGCGTTGCAGGGAGGATACATTGACGTCAGCGGCTCCGCAACATACGGTGATCCTGGCGAGACCGAGCTCGCGGCAGAAGCAGGGCCGGCATACCGGCTAACCCGCGGAAGCGCTGCCGCGTATGGCGTCGCACTCGGCGAAAACAGAGTGCCGTCCCTGGCAGTGATTGTGGAGAAACTCAAACGTTACACCCTTGTTGAAGTGAGCCGGTGCGCGACATTCGAGAGTATCAAACAACAAGGATACGCTGTCCGCACGCCTGACATCGACTGGCAAGCAGTCGGATTTGATACCGCCCGTGCGAGCGTGCCGTACAGCAACAAAAAGGTCGACCTCATCCTCGTGCTGACAGACAACGACATCGTAGCCACGCTCACCTATCCTGTGCAGGCATCGGTGCAAGAGGGCACCATCGCTGTCGACCAAGTAGTTGCCAGCGTGCCATTGCGCCTCGCGCTCACTCATAGCACCGCGACACGCATCGCCGACAACATTGTCGCCGCCATCAACACGGGCGCGATAGAATACGTACTCACGCCCGACTGCCAATCACTCGCGAGCGCGGACAGGAAGGTCAATATCTACGTTGATCCTGGACTCGATCCCGCGATACAAGTGGTCGATACGTCGACGGTGGGCGTGCGCGGCCCTCCCTACACGTTCCAGTATGGCGTTAATGGCATCAGCGTGGAAGGAAGGTGCGACGGATGAAGGCGCCGCGTCAGTTCTTGCTCATCGCGGTGCTCGTGGTATCGGCCAGCGCCGTCCTTGCACAACAAACGTGCGACGACACGGACGGCGGGATCCGCATAAATATCGCCGGCACCGCGAGCGTGGAGGAAAACGGCATCCTTCGCACAGGCACTGATACCTGCAGAGTAGCGGGCGCTCCTGTCACGTCGTGTAGCGGCGAAACATGCTTCATGGATGAATCTTATTGCACGTCACCAACGACCATGGGCTCGTTGAGCGGACTGGCGTGCCCGAACGGTTGTGACCGTGGCGCTTGTCCCGAAGAAGTCTTTCTCGCACCGACCAACATCAAATTCATACGCATAGGCAGCGCGAGTGGGCCTGCAGAACCATACGTTCACGAGAAAGTATTTCTCACCATCACTGTAGAGAACCGCGGTCGCGACATTACCGCAACCGAATTGTCTTCGAGGATACCTGACGTGACGGGTAACTTCGTGATCGACCAGCGCATCGGATGGGTCAATGACCAGACGATATCGCTTGCCGCACTCGATCAAGGCATCCCGTCTGGCACAAAAGCATTCTACCAGGTATACGGCAGGTTCCTCGCGTCCGGGGAGCAACGACTCGGAGCCAGCATCAGAACGCTCAGGTATCTGTCAACGCCATTCGCTATCCTCGCGGACCCTGGATGCTACGATGACGATGGAGGAATCACTGAAGGAGAAGCATCCTGGGCCATCGGACCTATACGCTGCACCAACCAGGCGGATTGTCCGGGCATCGTACGAAGTGCCGACCGTTGCGATGGCATGAACCTCCTGGAATTGTCATGTGACACGGAAGGGTTCCTTGTCAGCAATCCTGTGACTTGCGACACTGCGTGCGAGAATAATGCGTGCACGGAACCACCAATAACGCCAGAACCGCTACCCGCACTCACCTATACCGGCCCCTTCCATGTGAGCTATTCTGTGAGCGGCATCAGCGTCCTGCAAGACGGCGCGGCACACACCATCATTCTCAATGTCATCAGCGAGAACAGCATCGTAGGAACGTTGCGTCTCACCCTCACAGTCGCCACAGATGCGCTGCCGACAATCGACGAACGTATCGAGAATACGGATGCCGTATTCCCGCAAGCAGTCACGCTGCGGATGCATACGGATGGAACAACGGCAACGATCGATGAGCTCAGCGGTTCGCTCGTCATCAATAGCAGCACGTTCACCTCCGGGACTGCAGGCCAGATCATCGTGAACCTGCCTTCACTGCAACGTGCTGCCCTCAGCATCGCACAAGAGTACGATGTAGAAACGCCCGAAATCCTCGAAGCATACGACGACACGTGGACGTACCAGCATGTCGCCACGCAAGATACCAATATCATTGTCGGCAGCCTTGACGTACTCAGCGAGATCGACTATGACATCACGGTCGTACCTCAAATCACCGGCATCATCGCACTACACGCGCTCAACGACGCAAGTCTCACCGTGCCAGGTAGCGGCATATTATCATATAGTGGCGGCGACATCCCGTTTTCCATCACTGCAACGGAATCGGTCGCGATACTCGTGATCGTGGGTCAAGAAGGCGAGGAATTGCTTGTGCGGTATAACGGCCAAGAATTCAGCACGTTCGTCATTGGCGGCGAAAAGCATGATGTTTTGACCCTCGCGGCGGCATCGCAAGACGTGTTCCTCACGGTCGTCAGCACCGATACCGGCGTGCCGGACGCGGATGCCGACGGCGTGCCGGACGCGATGGATACGTGCAGCAACACGTCATCGTCCGGCGTTGTCGATGACGTTGGCTGCTCGCAAGAGCAAGTGCTTGCCACGTGTCCTCTCAGCTGGTACGCATACATGCCCCTAGGGACGTACCGCTATGAATGTTCCGGCTCGTGCACTGACGGTACGCGCAACGGAAGAGAAGATGGCGTGGACTGCGTTGTGAAGTATCCGGATGAACCAGGACTGAGCGCCATTAAAGAGTCCTGTGCTGCGTGCTCGTGCAGCGGCGGCGCGCTGCAACCAGGCCAGTGCGTCTACCAGGATCCTGCACCACACTATTGTGAAGCAGACACCATCGTGCCCAACTGCCAACGATGCGGTTGTCCTTCAGGCTCGGAATGCCAGCTTAGCGGCGAGTGTGGGCCCGTCAAAGGCACGGCATACCAATGCCTCGAGAAAACTGTCCTTATCTATTCTGTGAGTTGCGAAAGTGTGCGTCAAACCATCCTCGATTTTATAGTTACGGATAGGAAGGGTGAAGAAATATGCAATCCCGACGCGATCACTGCGCTGACCAAAATAGCCACTCGCTGTCATACGCCAAGTGCTGACGCGTCTGTTGCGATGCAGGACCCACGCTGTTCGCCCGAGGAACTGGCAGTCATGATCAGGGCGCAAGCGCCGTGCGCAAACGCAGACGTGAGCGGCATCGTAACGACGAGCTGTCCTGCCTCGCTGATCAATGCATTTGTGAATCCTACACAGTGCGGAACCGGGGAGTATGCGCCTGTTGACCTGCAATCTTACCTGTCAATCGTCCCTGGACCTAAAGGCGGCAAGCCCGGAAAGCCCAGCAAGGCGGTGACGAAGATCATTCAAAAACTTCAACCCCGTCTTGCTGAACTGCGTGGATGCATCAAATATTCCGCTCCTGTTTGTTCCATAACCGCCCCTGAGTGCGATACGAATCCGGAAATTCTCGGCGCCATGTACATGTCAAGTCTTCCCAAATATGTGGCGAACATCCTTGATCGCACCACGATACCACCATCAAAGCCAAAACGCGGAAAGCCCAGCGTCGGAAGCGTCAAGACATTGATTGAAAAAGGGAAAATAGCATTAACGATGGACTTTCCTGCGCTCATTGACGCGTATGCAACCCGGGATGCGGGCCAGTGTGAACTACCAACGATGTATGGCATCCCTGCAGGGTGCAACCCGATACAGGTCCGCGGACAACCACAAGACAAGCTCGACATCGTCTTTGTGAATGACAATCATCCTGATGAAACAACATTTTTGGCGCTCGTCAATGCAACCCTGTACGGCGATGCGGCAGTACCTATCACTGAGCGACGGGGGGAGCAATACGGGCTCTTTGATATCGAGCCTTGGAAGTCGAATCGTGACAAAATCAACGTGTGGGCAGTGTTCACGCCACCACGCGAGTTGCCGACACTGAAAATAGGCGATACCACCATGACGATCCAACCTTCAGATCGTAGAAGAGCATCATACCCTCAATTGCTCGTTGATGAGCGCAGATGTGTCGAACCGGACGTGACCGTCATGCTCTCCGTCCATGACTTCAGATCGAGCTGTGAAGCGGTATGGCAGCCTCCCACTGTCACGGCATCCTGGCCTCCTGGCTCGGATGGAACCCCGGGCATGCTCGTGACACATGAGCTTGGTCACTGTGTCGGAAAACTCCGCGACGAGTACCGTGAACTCGGATATACAGAGAGGGGCGGCTTTGAAGTGATTGACCCGAAGGTATCATATGGAAAATACACAGGCACTATCGATCCAGTGCTCGCGGATCTGTTGCGTCCAGGCATGCCGAACTGCGGACTAGGCCTCGAGGATGCCCGCCAGAAATGGGGAGATGTCGTCGGAGGGCAGATCGGCATGTTCCAAGGATGCGGTGGCACCACTGCAAAAGGCAAACTTGCGCCACAACTCATCCGTCCCATGTACAATTCCATCATGAGCATGCACCGGTTCACATGCGATGTAGAAGGCAATGACAACGAACTTTTCGAAATAACGACGCTCAAAGAAGACCGGGCGATCGTGCAAAACAGCTGCTCGCCGGAGGGGACCACGCCTACCTACGGTCTCCCGAACGAGCGGCTGCTGCTCGCACAACTCGCACGCTACACTCCGGAAGTCGACCAACCATTCATCGACAGCCTGCTCAACCCCGGCATCCTACACTATCCCGCATGCATTGACACCGACAGCGGTTTCACGCCCTGGTCAGAAGGCACCATACGTTTTGGCACGATCAATGAATACACGGACGCATGCATTGACACGGCAACACAACAGAGCGGCGCATGCCAGGGCACAACATGCACGCTACGCGAGTACGTGTGCGATTACGACACCCCTGATGGCACTCCGTACATCATCGATCATCCTTGCACGGGCGGCTGCGAACAGGGCGTGTGCAAAGCAGATGTCGCAGCGTCGTGCTCCGAAAACGACGGCGGCAACGACCCCGCAACGGCAGGCACGTTAGAGATCAAACAGACGGCCCAATGGAGCCAGCAGATCGATGATTACTGCACGACAAGCGCGAGCGATCCCGCTGGCAACGCCCAGACGTCAGGGCCGTTCCTCGTTGAATTCCACTGTACTGGCGACATTGATAGACTATCATCAACAATCTATAGTTGTCCCGGTGGTTGCGAGAATGGTGCCTGCCTGCCAAGCAACACGCCGCCAGCACCTACGTGATGCACCGACAACCACTGGACGCGTAGAACGCATGCCGGACAACAGAAAACTATTACAAGACAAATCATCTCTGAGGCACCTATGAGCGAGGAGATTGATCGTTGGGTCGCATACATGAAAGCACACCCGCACGACTGGAAGCGCATCCATACACAGTTCATCAATGCCCAGTTCGCCAAGGCGTATCGATTCATCGAGCGGCTTAAGGAAACACCTGAAGGAAGGGCAAAGATCATCGCTGCCTACGGTATTCGCAATAAGAAAGGCTATCCCTCGCTGTTTGTGGACTAAGGCCTCAAGACCATTGCACGCACGCTGCACCAATAGTCATAGACACGCCAACTTCATGCGTACCGATTATTATTCTAACCATCTGAAACACTAATTTCATCTATTTGAAACGAATATTTTCCAAAAACGCTTACAAGCCCCTACGGGTTCTCGACGTTGCCGAACGCGCGCTGCACCACTTCGCTGAGCGCGGGGTGGACGTGGATGGCTTGCGTGATGCCGCCCGCGCCAAGGCCTGCCTTCATCGCGATGATGACTTCGTGGATGAGGATGCTCGCGTGCGGGCCGATGATGTGGCAGCCGAGGATCTCGCGCGTGCCGCGTTTCATGAGGACTTTGACGAAGCCGTCCTTCTCGAGGATGGCGGCGCCATAACCCGTGTTCTTGTACTCATAGACGCCTTTTGCATACTTGACGTTCTCCTCCTTGAGCTCCTCTTCGGTGGCGCCCACGCCCGCGACCTGCGGGCTTGAGAAGATGGCGTGCGGCATGGCGGCGTAGTCGATCGCGACCAGGTCCTTGGGATTGAGCAGGTTGTGGCCGCAATACGCTGCCTCGAGGTTCGCGCTGTGCTTGAACGCCCACTTGCCGGCGATGTCGCCCAGCGCAAAGATGCCATCCACGCTCGTGCGCAGGTACTCATCCACCTCAAGATAGCCTGCCTTGCTGACGGCGAGCCCGGTGGCGGCGACGTCAAGGACGTCGGTGTTGGGCGTTCGTCCTGTCGCGACCATGAGCGTGTCGCACGTCACGACGCTGTTCTTTCCCTTTGTCTCGATCTCGACCGCGATCTTGTTGCCCGTCTTGAAGACGCGTTTCGTGTTCGTGTTGAGACGGACGTCGAAGCGTCGCGAGAACACCTCAGTGAATTTCGTGCCGATCTCACCGTCCTCGCGCCCAAGGAGCAGGTCGCTGCGCTGCAGGATCGTGACGTTCGTGCCGAGCGTGCCGAAGAAGTGCGCGAGCTCGCACGCGATGTAGCCACCGCCGATGAAGATCATGCGTTTTGGCTGCTTCTTGATGCGCAACGCCTGGTCGCTCGTGATGAAAGGAACAGTGTCAAGACCTTGAATAGGCGGGATGCTCGGGCGCGTGCCTGCTGCGATGACGATGTTCTTCGCCGTGATTATCTTATCGCCGACCTGCAAGGTTTTCTTTCCGATGAATTTCCCGCGCGTCTTGAAGACGGTGATGTTCTTCGTGTGGCGGTTGCCGTACTCGATCTCGCGCGCGTCCTCATCGATCACGCCTGTGATGCGTTTCACGATCGAGGGCCAATCGACACCCGTGGCCTTCGCGCTGATGCCGAACTCGCTTGCGCGCTGGATCGTGCGCATGACGTCCGCGACGTGGACGTACATCTTGGAGGGAATACAGCCCCGGTTGAGGCAGGTGCCGCCGAACGGGCCTTCTTCCACGACCGCGACAGTCCAGCCGTTCTCGGCAGCGGCGGACGAGACCTCAAGGCCCGAGCCTGCACCGATGACGATGAGATCGAACACCTCTTTTTTCATGACGCGACCAGGGGCATGCCCGCATATAAGCGTTATGGCACGCAGCACGACGCACGGCCACGCGTGCTGTCGCTGCGATGCAGTGGGCACACTGCGCCGTCACAATTAAATATGCGCGCGCACTTGGCGGACGCATGAGCAAGGCACAATTGCGGGACTCCCACGTCGTGCTGATCCTTGTCGCGCTGTTCTTGGTCGCGCTCATCACGTTCATCATGAACCAGGGCAACGAACAGACCTTGGTCGTCGCAGGCGATATCTTCTACGTGTTCTACGCGGCCATAGCAGGCATCGCGGGCATCGTGACGGTCAAGAAGTACGGCCACAAGACGCCGCTCACAAAGACGCTGCTGCTCGTCACCATCATGGTGTGCCTGGACGCGATCGCAGGCACGATCTGGGCCATCTACGAAGTGGGTCTTGGCGTGCTCAACCCGTTCCCCTCTCCTGCGGATGCAGTCTGGTTCCTCTTCTACGTGGCAGGCATCAGCGGCCTCGGCTACGCCGTGAAACGCGTGTGGAACCTGCTGCGCTGGAAACACGTGCTCGTCGTCTTCGTAGGCTGGCTCGTGCTGCTGGTCGTCACGTACCTGTATTCGTTGAAGCAGATCTTCGCCGACCCGACGTACTCCTTGCTGCTCAAGGCGCTCAGCGTCCAGTACCCTGTCGGCGACCTGTTCCTACTGTTGCTCGCGGCAATCGTGTTCACCACGCTGCGCAGGGGAGTGTACGGCCCGTCCTGGCTGGCATTCATCATCGGCTACTTCGTGTACGGCATCGCGGACCTCGTGTACACGTTCTACCTCTACACTGGCGCGTACAGGACAGGCCAATTGACAGACTTGCTTTGGTATGTCGCCCAACTGCTGTTCGTGTACGGATTCTACCAGCAGGCGAAGATACTGCGTCAGTGAACCTGCGCATGTGCTCGTGCGCACAACCCGCTCCTCCGTTGTGAGCAACGAAAGCCGTGCTTTCGTGCTCATGGAACGCATTGCGTTCCATTGAGGCAGAACTTTTTTCGTAAGCACGATTGACGCTCACGTATGTGTTTTGGATCTTTGAATCAGAAAGTGGTGGTCCCTGATTTATTTTTCGGTCTTCTTGTTTCTGTTGACCTTGTCTTCTGCTTGTTTTTCGACCAGCGACCAGAGCTTGTCGACGATGGCGTTTGGGATCTTGTCTTTGAGGTCTTTCTGGAGTTCTTCGAGGAATTCGCCGAGGTTGAAGATGGCGTCTGTGCGGCCGAGTGTGACTTGGTGCTGCGCTTCTTTGATTATGACATCCCAATCGATAGTTGTGTTGCGAATGATCGCGTTGGCATCGTCTTTGTCCTTGAGACGGTCCGTTGCACACTTCATGAGTATGATATCGTGCGGGTTGGCTATCTTGAGGATGAGCGTGTCGCCGAATTGATGTGTGTCGACCGCTCTTGCCCGCATGTTCTCTGAGAAAGCGAAGTCGATGACGTCCACGACGAACAAATCGAATCGTTCATCGCCGAGCGTGAGCATGTCCGGAACGTTGTGCTTGGCGCCGTAAATTTTGATGGCATCCATCTTACGATAGCCCAGTGCTTCGGCGGCTTTCCGGAATGTCTCCTTGCTTTCAACGTCGCTGAAAACCAAGTCAATATCAAGAGTTGCCTCTTTGAGTCCAAGGAACATCATCGCAGTGCCACCAACCGCGTAGGTCGTCACCGGCTTCTTGATCTCCTTGGAAATGTTCAGCAACAATCGTTGTTTTCGTTCAACGGAAATCACGATATGCCTCCATGTCGTCTTTGTTGAAAGGAATGTACACTCGCCATGTGCGTTCTATATCTTGGAAGTCCTTTGACTGCAATCCGGAAACGGTGTACTCGAAAGGAGAATACTCTTTCGGTAGCGCATAATGCCTGAACTTATCCGGCATATGCTTGATTTTCTTCATTATCAACCTTGACAGATCATAGAGTGCACCGACTTGCCGCTCAATCCGATTCTCCTTGCTTAACCGGTATAATCCCTGCCAGTCCTCAATCTTACGGAACAACCCCAACGAAGCCAAAATAGTCCTTACACTCTTGGTCTTGATGGCAAAAATCAACGTCTCTTCAATCGTCGGCTGCTTGCCATACACATTATAGACATTCGGCGCAGCGATCTTGACAGGCGAGTGCAGATTGATAATCTCATAATAACTCGTTCCCTTGAGCTTATTCTCAAACGAAATGTTGTAAATGCGCGTCTGGTCACTTCTCTTTTTGGTCTTCACGTAACCTTGCTTACGCAGCCTATAAAGGTAATACGCCGCCTTCTCCTTATCGACGCCCAAGAGAGCCATGACTGACTCAATCGTCTGCACACCTTCAAGTCTCTTGAACAACTCAGTGGCATTCATAATACTCAATGTAGGTAGGATAATATATAAATGTTCTCATTTTGTTCATTAATGAAGTTCAATGTAGAATCTATAATATATAAATAACATCTGTGGATTCATCGTGCTTAAGAACCAACATTTGACGCATAGAATTATTACGCATTAGTAACAAATGTCAGAAAGATTTATCTAGCGCCACTCCTTCCAACACCCTATTCAGTGAGGTGAATAACCACAATGACAATCGAAAACATCCGCAAACCCCTCTACAAGACCATAGGACAACCCACTCTTGAATGCCTCACCTTCACAGGCAGCTCCAAAGAAGATCTGACCCTGCCCCAGGCAATCAAATACTGCGTACACCGCAACAGCATATTGCAAGCCGCGCACGAAGGCATCGGCTTCCGCATCGCAGCCGCGGGGACAGAAGAAGAAGAGGAAGCCAACCAACTCCAAATTACGCGTACCGCATGCGTCGGCGTCGCCATCAACGGAAAGAAGTACCTAGCATTCGATGATGACCGTGACGCAAAAAGAAACATCCTTCTCGCCCGCGCACAAGCATATGACAACGCAATCCAGACGCGCGGATACTGGCGCCTGCCGATGAAAGACAAGCACATCAAAGACATTCTTGCTCGTGCCGAAAAAAGCGGCCGCATCGTCGAATGCCCCACACGAGACAACTGGCCGGTCGCACAACATGACGGCGTCTCAGTCTACGGCACACAACCCATCGTCAAAGCCGCGCTCTGCGACCAAGCAGAACCCAATGCCGCATTCCTTGCACAAAAAGGATTCAAGGCGGGCTACATGTTTACCGATGACCCAATCGAAGGCAAAGCTGAAGTCTGGGTTGTGGACCTTGGCAGCGTCGGCGACCGTGCCCTCGGCTACGTCAGCGCCAACGAGCCAACCGACTTCGTCGGCCGCGCTCGCGGGGTGCGGGAACGCCTGAAGCGTTGAAGTGGAAACCGGCGAAGAATTAATGTGGGCTTACTAGCCGAGCGTTATAGCCTCCGATGGGAGGCAGAAAATAATCCGGGAGCACTGAAACTCTCTTGCGGTGCTACAAGGAATCCACAATCCAGAAAGCGAATAACTACACACAAGTAGTATTATTTTGTTAAAGTTTAAATACTGTTTGTACGAAAGAAGTGGAATGACCCACCTCGCAGTTATAGGTTCGGGAACCATCGGCGAGAAGGCGCGACAACTATCTGCGAAGGGACCCATCTTGCAAGATATTGGTTTTCGTTTGCCTCCTCGGATAGTGTTGGCAGAAGGCTTTTTCGACGGTTTCTTTCAACGACACGGGCTTGGTAGAAACCTGCGCGATGTAACCCCGTCCGATGACTTAGAATCCCGTGTCCGAACAGGATCAGTGACGGCAAAACAATTTTCTACATTACAACACATTGCGGCGGTTACAGGAAACAAACCCGTGGTCGTTCGTTCTTCTGCCGAGGGCGATTCTCGTGGAACAGGAACGTATGCATCCGAGTTTGCTATGGGCGATGCGATGTCAATCAGTCGCGCTTTGGGAAAAGTGCTCGCGAGCTATTTCTCAAAGGATGCTGTGGCATTCCGAAAGGATGCTCAACTCCAAGACGGATTTGCAGTAATGATCGAACCGTTGGTTGCTCACGAACTTGGTTGGATCATGACACCACTCCTCTCTGGTTCGGCCTACACATCCACATCACGGGGTCCATGTACAATTAACGTTGTACCGGGATTGGGCGGTGGCGTGCAAACACGTGATGCAGAACAAATCACTAGAAAGGGCCTCCGGGCGTGCGAGGGGTTCTTAGGCCGTTACATCTATGAGGAAGTATGTAGCTTCGGTCGTAGTCAACCCACGAGAAGATCTGCACTTCTTGGAACGAATGAATCCTATAGGACACCTGGAGAGTACACTGTTCAGGCATTCTGCCCTCGGACAAAATACGACCGCGGTGGACTTCACCGGACAACAATGCGCCTCGAAGATGAAATGGACCGGAAGTTTGGGGAAGTCAATCTCCTAACATTATTTGACATGTTGGAAGCAGCAGAACAACGCTTAGGAAAACCTCAATATGCGGAATGGGCGATGACCCTTGACCATGGGGTTCCCGCATACTGGCTGCTCCAGATAGCCGATGTTGACAAGAAGCATGACGTCCTTGACTTTGGTGATTTAGGAACTGTACTGATGCAAGGGCACACTGTCACCGGAACTGGTGTCCATGAAACAGACACGATGTTCACCTGCTGGAATCCCGACGATATTTGTGCATTGAACGAATTCAATAGGACTCATACCGGCTATGTTCTGATTTATTCAAGTCGCTTAGTTACTAGTGCGTTAGGATACCGTAGAATGACATACTCGGACTTCAACAACGCACAAGTCTTTCTAGAGCTTCAAGACGCAGCGCATGCGGACAATCCAGTATCACACCTTGGAGGGCAGCTGGACACGGCCAAGAAATTATTCGGAGTAGTCGACTATCGAGAGGAATGCGCCCCGAACTGGAAGGCCATGGAAAAACGCCAAACACGATTCAATGACGCTAAGGTATACGAAGGAAAAGTCAGAATCATTTCAAGTGAACGGCAGAATCGCATCGTTGTGTCTGCGCTAGAGTGATCCACCCGATCTTCATAACGCGTCAATAACTCGCTGTGAGGCAGTACTTGTTGCCCGAACAAACAGTGTTACGGTTTTCGGACGTGACCGAGATGGTTTCCTGCGTGCGTACGGATTATGTTCGGAAGCATCCAACAAGGGATTAAAAAAGAGTCACGCAGCCGATTCTTTGGACGCGACGAAATGCATGCGCATTTCGTGAGCAACGAAACCACAGTTTCGTGCCCATGAGAGCTGCTGCTCTCATCGAGCCAAGAAACACGGACATCATTCCGCGTTTCTTGACGTTTCGATCTGCAGATAGAACCCGTAGGCGAACATGAGCTGCGCCAGGTAATACAAGACGTCGATGAAGCTGCCTGTCTGGTACGTGCCTGCGTATTCGGTGTACGTGAAGAGAAGGTCGGCGACGCCATAGCTCGCGATCGCGAGCACGAAGACGAGGAAGCTCGGGCCCAACGCAGTGTTACGCAAGAGCAAGAAGAGCGCGAATGCGACGAGCAAGAGCAGGACGCCGCCGATCGGGTAGACCGCGCTGAGCACTTTGAGCCAGAACGTGCTCTCCACGTCGGAGATGATAGGGACGATGATCGTGTTGAAGACGATGGCGCACAGCGCGATGGCGACCACGACCCACACGGCCACGTGCTTGGCGGTCATGCGTTGCGCGACTTTGCGCAGCGGGTAGACGAACGCGATGATGGCGGCCACGTAGAAGAGCACCCACGGGATGTCGGCGAGGGAGGGGAACGGGTCGATGATGCCGAAGACTTCCTGGTACACCATCCACACAAAGCCCGCGATGAATTCGAGGACGACCGCGATCTCGACGAAGAGGAGGGTCTTGCCAAGCAATGTCGAACGGTTGAAGCGCCGCAGCGCGAAAAAGCCCATGACTGCCGCGATGCCTGAGAACAGCACGTAGAACACGTCACCGACGACCTGCAGGCCGCGCTCATCACCTGACTGCAGCAAGGTGAGCGCAAACGCGACGATGAAGAGGACGAAGAAAATCCCGGGCCCTGCGTACTCACCTCTCTTCATTGGAGTGCCAACGCGCACCACGTATTTAATCTTGTCGCCAAGGCCCGGCACTACCACTGCGGACTCGTTGCACGCCACAAGCAGCATTTATAAATTCCACACGCGATGGTAGTGAGGATGCCACTGCCATCGCCGCAAGAGATCGTGCTTCTCCTTCGTATCGCCACCGTGGCAGTGATCGCGGCCACGATCCCGCTGAGTTTCGGGATCTGTCGACATTTCCGCGAGGCCAAGTATCGTAACATCACGTCATTATTGCCGGCGCTGGGCGTCTTTGGCGCACTCATGGTACTGCTGCGCATCGTGCCCATCGACATCGCAGGCGTCTCGCTCACGCAAGTGATGGAGATCGGCGTTGTGGTCATCGTGCTCCTGTTCGCAACGCGGATGTACCGCTTGCTGAGGCGCTGACATGACCCATACCCTCCTGACATATGCCGTCCTTGTCGCGACGGCCGTGACGATCATACTCATCTACAGCGTCCTCATACTGCGACGGTGCTACAAACCCGCATTCCGATGTTTCTACACACGATTCATCGCCGCGCTCGTGTTGTATCTCGCATCACAACTGGCAGATGCGTTCCATCATGACCTCATCATGACGCTACTGCAGCTTGGCGCCAGCGTCGTGTACCTTTGGGCGATCACCTACCACGAACAGGCGCTCATCAGCGTACGGAAGGTGAGACGCTAGATGCCCACCGACTTGTATGCCGCGATACGGGAAGGCCTGCTCAAGAGCAAGGCAGAAGAGGCCGCAGCGATAGCGTCCAGCGGCCAGACACTCGTACTTGAGCGCGCGCTCTTGACGTTCTTCATCAAGGAACAAGGCATGCAAGGCATCGTCATGTGCATCGACCGGCCGCCCACGTTCTACGAACGCATCCTGGGCGAGATCGAGGCACCCGCGCAGTCGATCTCATACCTGGACGTGACAGGTTCCGGCAGTACAGGACCCACCATCCAACGCTCGGACAACATCGCGGACCTCAACACGCTCAGCATCGACCTCTTCCAGCTCATCAACGGCGTCATCAAACGCCAACCGGCCAAGCGAGTGTTCGTCATCTTCGACGCGCTGCCCGCAATGCAGCTCTACATCAGCCCAGAGCAGTTCTTGAAGTTCCTGCACGCCACCAACCTCCGCCTGCGCGCGCTCAACGTGTACCAACTCTACATCATCGACGGCACAAAAGACACCACCAACACCATCAAGCAGTTCTGCGACACCGTGCTCGAACTCAAAGCGAAACCCGAAGAGGAATTCGCCGCGGCGCTGGGCGCCAACGCGTGAAGGGCATGACCTGACCTCATCCTCACCGGAGTATCTTGGCATGCCGATAGAAGCCATACGCGAAGAGCGCGTGCCCGACATACCAGAGCGCATCTATAGGCCTGCCTGACACGTACGTGCCTTGCCACACCGAGAACGTGTAGACGAGATCCGCGACCGCATAGACACCGAACCCTGCGAGGAACGCAAGCCAGGACGCGCCATACGCGCCCCTGCGCAACGCCGCGAACAACAAGCCCGCAAGCAGCAGGAGCAATGCGTCGCCTATCAGGTACATGACGCTCAAGAGCTTCAACAGCGGCGAGTACGTGGTGTCCATGAATATCGGTCGCAACACGTACTGCACGATTGCCACCACGAGCACGACCCACACGATCGCCACCACGACACGGGTCCGGGCAGGGATGTGCGACCACACCCTGCGCAACGCATAGACAAGCGCGACCACGCCCATGACATAAAAGAGCGCCCACACGCCATCGGCGGCAGACGGGAACGGCTGCAGGTCAAGACCGATCTCGTAGACCGCCCACACGACACCACCAAGAGTATCAAGCGCCATCGTTATGGTGAGAAGCAGCAAGACGCGCCCCACTGTCGAGACGCGACCATGATGCCGCACCGCAAGGACACCGAGCGTGGTGGCAGCGGCCGAGAACAAGATGTAGAAAACGTCACTGACGATCATAGCACCACGATCGCCGGCAGGACTGACCACAAGGACGACGAGCGCCGCCACAAACGCCGCAACCAATGCAACCATCACCCACAACCCCTTGGATGCGTCGTTGGCCATCCTGACACCACACGCTCCGGCATATTTAAAGCTTGCCGGCAAGCGTCGGTCTTCTCCGACGGACACCAAGGCACGCACATACGAACAATCCCTTTTTATACCACCTCTCCTTCCGGTGTGGACGAGCGCATCAAGCGCAAAAAGAGCGTGACCAGTGAGCGAGGGATGATAACGTGCATGATGTGACCCCCGAGTTGCGCAAGGCGCTGCTCCACGACAAAGCCGAGCGGGCGGCCGCGATCATCTCCAACTATGCATCGTTAGAGATCGACCTCGGGCTCTTCGAGCTGTTCGTGCAGGACCAAGGATTCGGCGCGCTCGTGTTCTGCGTCGACCGCTCGCCCGCGTCCTACCGGCAGCTCCTCACAGAAAAGGGCGTCAACGACGAGGCCGTGTTTTACCTGGACGTCACGGGTGCGGGCGACAACCATCCCAACACGCTCGCTTCGCTCAACATCGGCAACCTGTCCTACCTCACCCTCGAAGTGTTCCAGATGATCGAGACTGCACAAAAGCGCTTTCCGCAACGCAACTTCTTCGTGCTCTTGGACTCGGTCGGCTCGATGCAGCTCTACAACGAACCCGAGACGCTCGCGCGCTTCCTGCACGCCAACAACCTCAGGTTCAGGGCGCTCAACGTGTACCAGACATACCTGCTCGAACCGAACGGCAAACTCAACAACGTCGTGCGCAAGTTCTGCGACAACATCCTCGAACTCGGACCAACAAAAGAAGAGGCGTTCGCACGCGCGATCGGAGCGCAACGATGAGCAACATATCCCATCCACCGTGCAAAAGCGTCTTCGTCATCCTGCCGTTCGCGATCGTGCTGCTGCTCGCCACCATGGCACGACCCGACCTGTTGTGCTCGCAGAACAACACCGGGATGGCCGCGCTGTTCTGCGACAACGACAGGACCATAGGCGCGCTCGTCGACCTCATCGCAGGGATCGTCTTGATGACCGTCGCGTACTACACGACCAAGGTCGCGGCGTCGACGCGCAGCAGACGTGTGCTCCTCACCGCATGCGCATTTGCCGTCCTCGCGACAGGCACCGTCGGTGCAGGCATCGCGAAGCTGCACGCCGATGGCGGCAACGTCGCCGCGTTCTCAAGCACGGCAAGCGCCATCATCTCCTCTCTGATGCTGGTCGCCGCGCTGCACGTCTTCGAGGACAAAAACATCAAGCGCCATCCGTGGGCCATGACAATCCTCACGGTCGTGACCACGACCCTCGCACTGGTCGGGTTCACCATGTTCGGATCGTCGTTACCGCCGTTCATCGCCGGACAAAGAATGACGCTGCTTGGCACCGCGCCCTGGCCTCTTGCCGCGATCGGATTCGTACTGGTCGCCGTCTTCCATTATCGCCTGTGCCTGAAGCTCCATAGCCGCATCACCTACTGGTTCGTGATCGGGTACGCGCTGCTCGCGCTCGCCTCGCTGGCGGTCTTCTTCAACAGAGGCAGCGGCGACGCGCTCGTGTGGGTGTTCAGGCTGTCACGTCTTGCCGCGAGCCTTGCGTTCTTGCGCGCCATCACGCTCAAGCACTGAATGCACCTGACAGCACGGCATTGCCTTCGACGATTGCCACTGCGGGCTCGTATCAACCATCGCCAAGAATTTTTATACCCGGATGCATGACGAAAAGCAATGGGCAAAAAAAAGATGACATCCAGCGACACCCATATCCGTTGCGACACCACGCTCGCCACCGCGCTCGGAGCTAACGCATGACGTCGAGTGGCACGCACACGCGCGGTTTCGTGAGCATCATAATCATAGGCGTGCTGCTCGTGCTCGCCGCGTCATACTGGCCTGCAGGGTTCTGCAACCCTGAGGGACTCAACGACCCACAACTGTGCAACGCGCTCCCTCTCATCGCAGAAGTCATCAACGCAATCCTCAGCATCGCACTGCTCGCCACCGCGTACAGCGCGCTGCGCACCGCGACAGCGAAACAGAGCGGCCGCCTCACCGTCCTTGGCTGCGCATTTATCTTTTTGGGCCTGGCAACAGGCACCAACGCACTCACGTTCGGCCTGCCCTTCCCGGCAGGCCGCAACGCGATAGCGCTGTTCACCGCGACAGGACTACTGCTTGGCAGCGTGCTGCTCACGACCTTCATCATCATGCCTGAGAACAAGGCACGCCGACCGCTGCTGTGGGCCACGATCACGGCGCTCGTGTGGGCCATGATACTCATCGCAGTCGTCTTCTTTGAGCCGCAATTGCCGATGTTCGACACCGGACTCACCAAGACACCAATCGCCAATGTGAGCGCAGGCATCGCGGCGATGCTGCTTGGCGCGGCAGCATTGCATTATCACGCGTTCTATCGCAACCAAAAGAATCCCGCGACATATTATTTCACGCTCGGCATCCTGTTCTTGGCGTTCTCCGCACTGACGTGGTCGCAAGCAAACCATCTCTTCGACGCGCACCGACTCGTGTTCCGCCTGTTCCGACTGCTTGCAGGCATCGCGTTCCTCATCGCAATCGCGGCAGGTCGCGCGGCCTTGTTGACCGAGACGACCCATCTTAAGGCGAAGAAAGCAATCAGAGTCGCGCGTGAATCTGTCGCTCTTCCATTCTCCATTGTCGTCCTAGGCATAGCAACGATCGTCCTTGCGGCAAACTATCCTGGAGGCTTCTGCACTCCCGCACCGCAATCATTCATCACGATCCTGCTCTGCGACCATACCAACACGGCTGCAGCGATCTTCAACACCATCACGATTATTGCGGCGGCATTGATGACTGTCACAGCAACACGCGCCGCCATTGCATCACGCAGCAAACGCATCACTCTTATCGCTTGCGCGTTCACCCTCCTCAGCATAGGCGCAGTCGCCGCAGTGTGGTATTACGTCTTCCCAACGCCGACAGTCCTCAATCCCGCTTCGTTTGTCGTCCGCGCTGGCATCCTTGGCGCAAGCATCTTGCTAGTGCTAGCAACATACATCCTACCCAACACCCGTATCAACAACCCCTTACGCACCACGATCGTCACCGCAGCCCTGATGATATCATTAGGCGCAGCGTACTACCTCTTCCAAGGAGTCTTGCCCGCAATGTACACATCCCAGGGTCCGACATTCATCGCACACGCAATCGTCGCGCTCAGCGCACCATTGTTCGTGGCGACGACGCTATGGTACTACCGTCTGTACACCATCAACCACAACAGCATCACCCTCTGGTTCGCCACCGGTAGCATCATGCTCGCGATGGGCGGCTTGATGTTGTTATTCCCAAAAAACCCGCAGGATTCCTTCACGTGGGCATGGCATGTCGCACGATTACTCGCGGCGTTCTCATTCATACGCGCCGTCATGATCGCGCACCGGTGATGCGGCGGTTCGTTATTCATACCGTTCACCAGCATTCTTCTCGCAAGTCAAGGATTTCCGGCCTGTCCGAAAGCTCTCCGGAAATTTCCACACAACACATTTGAAGAGTCGATTGCTTCATTCATGGATGAGCAAACTCATTTACATCGACACAAACGTCTACATGGACTATTTTCTTGGGAGAAAGGACAGGTTCCTGCCGCTCGATGAATTCGCCGCGACAGTATTTGAGCGGGCGCGATCATGTGAATTCGACATCCTCGTCTCAGACTGGGTTCTCCACGAACTGATGAAACAAGACCTGTCTGCCGAAGCCGCACGGTTTTTTGAGAGATTCCGCGCTATAAGAAAGATTCACGATGTTGTCGCGGATACCGCGGACCATGCCTGGGCTCGAGTGCAGCCAACCCATTTCAGCGACGCAGTGCATGCTGCGCTCGCCATCCGACATGGCGCCAGCTGCATCGTAACAAGCAACATCAAGGACTTCAGCGTATTCACCAATCGAATCCGCTGCGTGTCACCACGCGTCCTATAACCCCTTCTCGCGGAAGAACTGCTCTGCGAGCCGATTGCGCTCGCTCTTCGACAAGGGCTTGACGTCCGGACGGCTACCCTTGAGCGCACGAATGAATGCAAGGTCATCCTCCAGGGTGACATCGCGTTGTTTCATCAGTTGCTTAGTGAGTGCCATGCCCGATTACAAGCATTCTTCATTTATAACACTATCGCAGCATGTTCCGGAAATCCTACGGCGTGGTCGAAGCATCAAAAATCATACGCCTGCGGTTCTTTTGATGGCATGATTTTTTCCTGTCTCTTGCCTTTCTCGAGGCTGATCTTGGCCATCACCATCTGGTGCATGCGGTGCAGGAATTCTTGGCGTTCCTCCATCTTGAGGATGTCGGTGTAGCTTTGCATAGCGAGCTGGAACGCGAAGGGCGTCGGGATGTCGGTGTCGGCCTCGACGATGCGGATGCGTCCGTCCTCGATGCCCTTGATGACTTCTTTGGTGTGCGTGATGTCCATGAGGTCCTCAAGCACCTCGCGCCGCGCCTCTTTGAGGATGGGGAAGTCATTGCTGATGCGCTTGAGCGCGGACATGAGGATCTGCGAGCCCACTTGTTGGCGTCCCACGTACTTGGTGCGGCCCATGTAGTTGCGCAGGATCATCAGTGAGCGTGCAGCGCAGTGACGGAAGCGGCGCTTGAACACCTCGCTGTTCTCGATCGCCTGCGCCATGATCATATCCAGTTTGTCCGCCTTGATAAGTTTGAGCGCGGCACTGACGTTGACCTTGCGGTCCGCGCCGACATAGAAGCCGTTGTCGTTGATGCCGACCTCGACGTCGCGGTGCTCTGTGCGGCCGATCGCGAACGCGACCGCCCTGCTCAGGCAGTCGGTGACGCGGCGGCCGTAGAGCGCGTGCACGATGACCTTGTTGCCGCGATCGCCCTTGTTGTACTCGATGAGGATAGTCTTGTCGTCAGGCACGACCTGCTTGTAATCATGCTGCTCCTTGATGTACGCGTAGACCGCGTTCGCCGCGTTGTCGTCCGCGTAGAGATAGTCCTTGAGCCAGGCGATGGTCACATCATTGGGTTCGTTCGCAACCAATCGTTCTGTCACGAGGCGCCGCAACCGTCCTATCTCGATGGCGAGGTCGAAACTCAGCGGCAACATCTCGGACGCCCACCGCGGCACAGTCGGAGGACGGCTCACGGACGCGCTCACCTGCGCCACCATGCCGCGGCTGAACTTGAACTGGTACGTGTCGCCGCCGAGCACGAACACGTCGCCGCTCTTGAGCTTCTCAAGGAATCCCTCGTCAAGGTGACCGATGACCTGCTCCCCGATCTTGACGGTGATGAACGACTCTTCCGGGATGGTGCCGATGTTGGTCATGTAGATGACGCGCCCGAGCTTGCCTTTGCGTCCCATCTTGCCGTCCTCACGCCAGATCTTGGCGTAGATGTGACGATCCTCGAGGTCGACGTAGCGGCCGGCAAGATACGCGAGGATGTCGTCGAAGTCCTTACGCGCCACGTCCCGATAACAGTATGACTTGCGCACGATGTCGAACACGTCCTGCTCAAGCCAGGTCTGGTCGAGCGCCATGCCGTCGATCTGTTGCGCAAGCACGTCCAGGCAATTCGTCGGGATGTGAATGCGGTCGATCTTCTTCTCAAGCGCTGACTTGAGCAGGACCGCGCACTCGATGAGGTCGTCGCGGTCCATGACGAGCAAGCGACCTTTGACGGTCTGGTGCAATCGATGACCGGAGCGTCCGGCGCGCTGCAAGAACCTCGCCACGCTCTTGGGCGACGACATGCAGATGACGAGGTCGATGTAGCCGATGTCGATGCCGAGTTCCAGGCTTGTCGAGCACACGACGCACTTGAGCGTGCCCTCGCGCAGCCGGCGCTCGATCGAGGTGCGATGCTCCTTGCTGAGCGAACCGTGATGCGCACCGATATTCTCTATATAGTCCTTCGGATATTTGTCTTTGAGCGTGTCGACGACGCGTTCGGTCGCGGCGCGCGTGTTGGTGAAGATGAGCGTGGTGCGGTGCTCCTGGATGAGCTGGTGCATGAGTGTGTAGAGCGCGTTGTGCATCACTTCGTGCGGCGTGTCGACAAGGTCGGGCACCGGACTCATGACTTTCAGGTCCAGGTTCTTATGGATGGGCACTTCGACGACAAGGCATGACCTGCCGACGCCGACGAGGAACTGCGCGATCTCTTCGATGGGCGCGACTGTCGCCGAGAGTCCGACGCGGCACAGATGGCCTGTGATGTGTTCGAGCCGCTCGAGCGAGAGCGACAGATGCACGCCGCGTTTGTTCTCGGCGAGCGCGTGGATCTCGTCAACGATGACCCATTCGGTCTTCGCAAGTGCCTCCTTGAACTTGATGCTCGCGAGCACGATCGCCAGCGACTCGGGCGTGGTGATGAGGATGTGCGGCGGGTGCTTGAGCATCTGCTGTTTCTCGTACGCTGTCGTGTCGCCGGTGCGCACGGCGACGCGTATGCCAAGACGCTTGCCTGCCCATTCCTCGATCTTCTTAAGCGGTTCGATGAGGTTGGTGCGGATGTCGTTGTTGAGCGCCTTGAGCGGCGAGATGTAGATGCAGTAGACACGGTTTTCAAGCACGCCTTTCTCCGCCGCGTCCACGAGTTCGTTGAGCACTGCGAGGAATCCGGTGAGCGTCTTTGTCGCGCCTGTCGGCGCGCTGACAAGGATGTTCTCGCGGTTGTGTATGCGTGGCACTGCGAAGCGCTGCGGCAACGACAATGAAGGGAACGAGGTGTAGAACCATTGCTGGATGATGGGGTGCAGCAGTTTGCGCACGTCTGCTTCTGCGGCCGGCTCGTCGACGATCTTTATAGTCTCCATATTGAAATTAATTCATAACCTTCATTCTTGACCTTACCAAACAAACACTTCTATAAAAAATGAGGCGCGTCGACGACACTACTCAACCCCACAACGATTAAATACGAACACCGCATGCGAGAGACAAAAGGAGGAACCCATGAAACTTCACATCATCACAGCAGCAATCATCGTCTTGTTGATCGCGAGTTGCGCACCACAACAAGCGCCACAGCCAGAAGTGACAACGACGCAGCCCGTGCCATCCGAGCCCGGCCAGCCGGCGACTGTCGAGACAACCGTGACGGAAGACACAACCGGCAACGCTCCGACAACATCCGGTGGCGAAACGACGACAAGCACGACAACACCGTCCACGACAACAACAGCGCCTGCTGCAGGAGCGACCAAAGAGTTCGACATCACGGCCAGGAAATGGTCGTTCACGCCTGACACGATCACGGTCAACAAAGGCGAGCGCGTCATCCTCCACGTCCGCAGCGAAGACGTCACACACGGCTTCAGTCTCACCACCTTCGACGTGAGCGAGACGCTCACCGCAGGACAGACGACCGACATCGAGTTCGTCGCCGATAAAGCAGGCAGCTTCAATTGGCAGTGCAACGTGTTCTGCGGCACAGGACACGGCGGCATGAAAGGGACGCTTATTGTGAAGTAGAACGCTTGCTCGTCCGCAGGATCCCGAGCATCAACCGCTCGACCGCGCGCGAGAGCGGCACGTCTTGCTTTGCGCACAGCGCTTTGAACTCACGCAAAATAGTCTCGTCTACTGTGATGTCGACCCGTCGTTTGTAGGTCGTCTTCGGGACGCGCTTCGTCCGCTCGAACGCGAGAAGAGCGTCGAATACTTCGGGATTCTCCCGGATGCCCTTGAGTGCGTAGTCGACAAATCTAGGCTTTGATTGCATATTTGATCACCTTCTGGATTCCTTGAATGCTTGTGATGTTCTTTCTCAGGATCGCCACCACAGACTTTGACACTTGATCGCGATCATAAAGGAGCCCTTGTTCTTCAAAGGCGCCGATGATGATGGCTGCGGCAGTGCGCTTATTCCCTTCCTCAAACACGTGATCGATGAGTATCGCCCGCACCAAGAGGGCGCATGCTGCAAGCCAACTCTTCTGCGCATTTGCCTGTTCGACCGCGAATTCGAGCGAACCGGTGTTCACAATACGCCCGGCATCAAAGGCCTGGTTGACCGCGATGATATCTTTTGTCGTCACGCGCTCATACATTTTATGTGTATAACTACACATGAATATATAAGCCTTTCCTCCACAATCATGAGAACCATGCAGAATTCACACCCATGCTTTGGCGCGCCGTTTCCACTTCGCGATCGCCTTCTTGACCACCGCCCTGCCAAAGAGCAGCACGAGCGCCGCGATGATGATGGCGATGCCAGGAATGCCGGGTATGAAGAGCGCGACCGCACCAAGGATGAGCAGCAGCACCACGGCAACGATCCTGATAGTTCGCTTGTCCCACGAGTCAGTCATCATCACTCTGATGCACACACCCTATAAATAACTAGCTCAGAAGAGGTTCAAAAGAAGTAATAGCCGCCAAATACAAGAATGCCCGCGAATACTATTGCGGGCCAGAACACCTTCGGGTTCCACGCAAGCACTTTCTCGCCATCAAGCCCCATGAACGGGATGAGGTTGAAAAAGCCCAGCCACGCATTGATCATGAAGCCGGAGAACGCGACCGACGTGAAGATGCCGGGAATGCGCAGGAGCACGAGCGGGAGGAAGATGAGCGCGAGGATGATGTTCGTCAGCGGTCCGGCGATCGCGATCATGCCATTGCGTCGATGGTCCACGTGCTGCGCGCCGAAGAACACCGCGCCAGGCGCGAGGATGACAAAACCGAGCACGGACGCGACCACGCTCACCCCGAGCATAGTGTCAAAGGAATGGAATTCCGCATGGATGCCGAACCGGGCAGCCATCACTTTGTGCATGAGTTCATGCAGCAGGATGCCAAGCCCGCCTGTGACGAGCGCGATCGGGATGGCATACACCAATGCCATACCAAGGCCGGTCGTGGCGATCGCGAACGCAAGCGAGGACATGAACCATGCCTTGAGCAAGTCCTTCTTCTCGTGATGGGAAAACGTGATGCGCATGGTACCAGCCGGCGCACGGTCATTTATATAGCTTGTACCTTGTTTTCACTCACCACTCCTGAATGTAGACAATAGAAATGTTTAAATGAAGCCGATGTAGGGCGTTTCATACGGTGGTGTTCGAGTGAAGGGTCTCCAATTCGTTCTTCCAGAAGGCGTCAACGACAAGGCGCTCTCTGTCGTTGAAGTCGGCCCGTTCCACGAACAAGGCCTCGCGGCCGAACTCAACAAGTTCTTCGGGACCGACATCAAGAAACTGACACGCATCAACACGTACGCGCTCGTGCACCCCGGGAATGTCCAGACCCTGGACGCGTTGGCCAGCGGCAAACCGTTCGTGGACCCCATCATCCACCGCGCCACGCTCAACAAGCCGCTCGCGCCTGAACTCGGCCTTGACTTCGACTACGTGCTGCAAAGCATGCTCAACCCTGGCACGAGCGACATGGAAGGCAACATCGCGCTCCAGCAAGCACTGCTCGCGCTCGGGCACAAACCCGCCGAGGACGATGTCGGGTTCTATGTGAGACAATACTTCTTGGAGGGAAACGTCCCTGCGAAGCAGCTTGAAGAGATCTCCGCGTTCCTCGCGAATCCTGACCTGAACACGCGACTCATCATGCCGCGCGCGGAGTACGCCGCTGGCAAGAAGGTCGCTGTCCCGATCGTCACCCTGCCACCCGCGACCGTCGTCAAGACGTACGACCTGCTCAGCATGAGCGATGCGGAGCTCGTGACGCTCAACAAAGACCGCAAACTCGCGGGCTCACTTGCGGAGATGCGACAGTTCCGCGACCTGTACAAGGACGAGGCGTTCCTCACGAAACGAAAGGAGCACGGTCTCGACCACAAAGCCACCGACGTCGAGCTCGAGACATGGTTCGGCCTGCGCTCCGAGCACTGCTTCCACAAAGAATTCAACGCGCGCATCACGCTCGAGGACCGCGTCAACGACCCTGTCTTTGCCATGGCCGAGAAGAAAGGCTGGCTGGGCCGCAATGACAAAGGTCACTACACCGTCGAGGACGGCATCTTCAAGACGTTCATCGAGGATCCTGCCCGCACCATCTTCGACAAGCTCGAGAAGCGCGGCAAGAACTGGATCATGAGCATGTTCGAAGACAACGCAGGCGTCGTGGCTTACGACGAGAACCACATGTTCTGCATCAAGTTCGAGACACACAACTCACCTTCAAACAAGGAACCCGTGCAGGGCGCGAAGACAGGCAAGAACGGCGTCAGGCGGGACACGATGGGCACGTTCCGCGGCATCTTCGACACTCTCGCCGGCTTTTTCGCATACAGCACAGGCAATCCGCACTACAAAGGATGGCTTCCCAAGGGCGTCAAGCACCCGTACGTCATCCTCAAAGGCATCACGCAAGGAGTACGCGAGGCAGGAAATGAACTGCAGGACCCCACGCTCGGCGGCCTCCTCAGTATCGATCCACGCTTCATCGCCAAATGCCTCGTCTACTGCGGGGAAGTCGGTTTCGCGCCACAACGCTCCCCTGAAGGCGTCAGCTATCTGGGCAAGTGCCCCTCTGTCGGCCACCTTGTGCTCATGGTCGGACAGAGCGTGGGCATCGACGGCCTCCACGGCGCCACCCAAAGCTCGCTGAGCGCCAGCGCAGACATCGGCCTCGGCCACGTCCAGGCGGACTTCTCGTTCATCCAGGCCAAGATGAAAGGATTCTTCCTCGAGGCAGCGCGCAGGAACCTGTTCACGTACGTGAGCGACATGGGCGCGATGGGGCTCGGCTCTGCCGCCGACGAAGCGGCACGGTTCACGAGCGGCATCACGTACGACCTTGCGAAACACCCGACGAAATTCAAGGGCATCCAGCCGTGGCAGATCAAGTGTTCAGAGACGCAAGACCGCATGCTCGTCGCGATCGATCCATCAATGATGAATGAAGTGGAAGAACTGGCCGCGCTCCACGACGTCCAGATCGCCGCGATGGGCAAACTGACCGACACTGACTACGTCCACAACACCCACGATGACACGACATGCTGCCTGCTCCCGATCGACAAGCTCTTCGACAAGGAACCACGCAAGCGCATGCACGGCACGTGGGACACCACCACTACCACAGCACCCTCACCCACGACATCGACACTCACGCTCGAAGAATCCCTGTGCGCAGTCATGTCGCAGCCCGACGTCGCGTCCAAGGAATGGTTCTTCCGCCAAAAGGACCCGTCTGTCAAAGGCGCGACCATCCAGGGCCCCCTCATCGGACTCAAACAGGAAGTCGAAGCAGACGCCACGATCCAAAAACCGCTCGCGACCGAAGGCAAGGACCATGGCGCCATCGCCTACGCGCTTGGCCTGGCACCGAAAGTGTCCGACATCGATCCCTATCTCGGAGCACAGAAAGCGTTCTTCGACATGGTCGGCAAGATCGTCGCGGTCGGCGGCGCACTGCCTGACATGGAAAAGGCAGGATGGGACGCGTGGGCAGTGTGCGGCAACACCTGCCAGCCCAACTCCGACAGCACGACCACGCTGACCCCACAGAGCGGCGAGCGAAACCTTGCCGCGCTCGTGCGCGAGTTCATCGGCGTGCGCGAAGCGGTCGAAGCATTCAACATCCCCGTCATCTCAGGCAAGGACAGCATGAAGTGCTCGTGCATCTATGACGTCGACGAGACGTTCACGCTCGACGACGTGCCAGCTGATCTGCGCAGGCACATCAAGCTCGTCGATAAAGGTGCGGGCAAGCGCGCGATCGAGATCCACGACCCGCCAAGCTACCTCGCCTCCGCCGCAGTCAAGATCCAGGACTACCGCAAATGCGTGGACAGCGCATTCAAGCATGAAGGAGACTTCATCTACGTCGTGGGCACCACAAAGGACCACATGGGCGCGTCGCAGTACAACAGCGCATTGGGCTACAAGGAACACGGCGCACCGCTGCAAGGCGGCAACGGCCCGAAGGCCGACTTCGACGAATTCAAAGACATCGCAGCACGTCTCCACGACACGATCGACAACGAACTCGTCGCATCATGCAGTTACATCCACGCAGGAGGGCTCGCGACCACGATCGCCAAGGCCGCGATGGCAGGGGAGAAAGGAGCGACAATCGCGACAGAATTCATCACCTACGAAGGCAACGACAACGATGACGCGACACGCCTGTACGGCGAGACGCCAGGCCGGTTTGTCGTCACTGTCGCACCCCATAACACAGAAGCGTTCGAGCAAGCCATGGGAAAGCGCGCCCGCTACATCGGCGAGGTCGCCGCAAAGGACATCGACATCAGACGCATGGACGGCATCGAAGAACACATCGACCTCGCGAACGTCAAACAAGCATACCAAGCGCCGCTCAGCTTCGGCCTGCAGGAGCTGGTGAGACAATGATCCCGCCCAAAGTCCACGTCCTCCATGGTGAAGGCATCGGGTGCCAGGACGAGGTCGCGCACGCATACAAGCAAGCAGGCGCAACAGTTGAATTCCTGCACATCAAACAACTTCTTAGCGGCAAGGCCAAGCTCGACTCGCGCGTGCTGAACCTCGCCGGCGGCTTCCTGCACGGCGACAACCTCGGGTCAGGCATGTGCGCGGCGAACGAACTCGAACACGGCACTGACGGCGAGAAACGGATGAAGGACGCGCTCCTCGACTACGCGCGCAAGGGCAACATCATCTACGGACAATGCAACGGGTTCCAGCTGCTCGTCAAGACAGGACTCCTGCCAGGCGCGGGCGGCCGCCATGACGCGCAACAAGTCACGCTCACCCACAACGACTGCGGCGTGTATCGCGTCGGCATGGCAAAGCATTGCATCGAACGCCCACACTTCGCGTTCGAAGGCATCGACGATGACGACCTCTGGCTCTGGTGCCGCCACGGCGAAGGCAAGATACAGTACCGCGCGCCAGGCGGCCTCATCTCAGCGGAAGATGCCGCGGACAACCGGAACTGCATCCTCCAGAACCACGTGCTGCTACGCTACATCGACCCGACGACCGACACACCCACTCAAAAATTCCCGCACAATCCCAACGGTTCGGAGGACGCCATCGCAGGCCTCGTGAGCGCGGACCGCCTCGTGTTCGGCCACATGGCACACACCGAAGTCTCGGTCTACGCGTCACGCGACCCACGCTGGTTCGCGGAAAAAGACGACCTGAACCGCATGGGCTTCAAGGCAGCAGAAGTCGATGACAAACTACGCTACGGCGTAGGTATGAAGGTCTTCGAGAACATCGTACGGTACGTCAGCAAAGGATAGGAGGAGCATATTATGGTCAAAGTACTCATTGCAGGATCAGGCGGGCGCGAACACGCGCTCGGATGGAAACTATCACAGAGCACGAGCGTCACCGACGTCATCTACGCACCAGGAAACGGCGGCACTGCGGGCGGCAAATGCCGCAACGTGGACATCGATTGCACCAAACCCGCGAACTTCCCCACGCTGGCAGACCTTGTCGAGAAGGAATCCATCGACCAAGTCATCGTCGGACCCGAAGGACCGCTCTCGGAAGGCATCGTTGATTTCTTCAACGCACGCGGCTACAACCGCATCTTCGGACCGACAAAGGCGGCCTCAGCGCTCGAAGCAGACAAGTTCTTCTCGCACTACCTCGTGCGGGAATGCGGCGTGCCGCAAGCGACATCACTGCCTTGCGAATCGCTGGAATCAACACTCAGAGCGATACACCAACTTTCCACCAACAAAGGAATCGTCCTCAAAGCGCGCGGCCTCACCGGCGGCAAAGGCGTGACTGTCTGCGACACCCAAGAACACGCGCTCGCTGAACTCAGCAATCACCACAGCGCATACGGACCTCATATTCTCGTCGCAGAACGACTCTTCGGTCCTGAATTTTCGGTCTTCGGCATCAGCGACGGAAACAAGGTCGTGCCCTTCAGCATGGCGTTCCAAGACCACAAGCGACAGCTTGATGGCGACAAAGGACCCAACACTGGCGGCATGGGCGCGTACGGCCCGGTGCCGTTCGTCGACGCCGCAATGGTGCACCACATCGCAGACACCATGATGACGCCGGTCATCCGAAAAATGAAAGAAATGGGCCACGAATACAAAGGGTTCCTGTACGCAGGCATGATGCTCACCGAGCAAGGCCCGAAAGTCATCGAGTTCAACGTGCGCTTCGGCGACCCAGAATGCCAGCCAGCCATGACGATGCTCAAGAGCAATCTTCACCAACACATCAATGATGCGCTCGATGGAAAGCTTCGTGCTCAAGACTTTGAATACCACCCTGGCGCGTCCTGTTGCGTGGTGCTGGCAGCACCAGGCTATCCTGACTCGAAACTCATACAAAAAGGAAAGAAGATCACGGGCATCGAGACAGCGAACGGGATGTCACGCGTGCGCGTCTTCCATGCAGGAACGAAGAAACTCGCCGACGGCAACATCGTGACGAATGGCGGACGAGTGCTTGGCGTGACCACGTGGTCGCCGACAAGTATCGATGAAGCGCAAGCGCTCGCGTACGAAGCGTGCGCGAAGATCTCGTTCGAAGGCGGCGTACAGTACCGCAAGGACATCGCGTACCAGGCGGTGAAGCAATGACGCTCACGCCAGTCCATGATCCGGCCAAAGGAGTCATGCTGGCCGCGGCGTTCATGTCAGGCAGCGGCAGCAATGTCGAGGAGCTCATCAAGTATGAGCGAAACCCTGAGAATATATTCATGGATCCCGGCTACAAGATCGCCGTGATCGTGACAGACTGCCTCCCAGAGGAGAATTCAAAGGCTAAAATTATCGGCAAGAAGTACGGCATCGATGTCATCGAGAATCCAAAGAGTGAGTTCTTGCACAGACATGGCGTAACCAAGTTCGGCAAGGACAAGGCGTTGCGCGAAGCGTACGACAGGCGCACGCTGGACCTCTTGCTACAGGAAGGCTATGGAAACGTCGAAGTGGCCGCGTTCGGTGGCTACATGACGCTCGCAAGCAAGCTGCTCGTCGACCGTCTTCTGTGCATCAACGTGCACCCTGCAGACTTGCGCATCAAAGGCGCGGACGGCCTGCCGAAGTACCGTGGCGACGATGCAGTGACTGACGCCATCAATGCAGGCGAGCGTGAACTGCGCTCGACCACGCACATCTGCGTCGAGAAGGCGGACATGGGACCGATCCTGATGGTCTCCGCGCCGATTCCCGTGGTCCCCGAAGTGTCGCCGAAAGAGCATCAGAGCCATCTCAAAGAAGTGGGCGATTGGAAGATCTTCCCGCTCACGCTCGCCTACATCGCGCGCGGCACCTACACCCGCGACCAAGCAGGCACCGTGCATTTCTACGGCAGACCTAAACCCGACGGAGTGACATACGAGAGTTTTGAACTATGAGCACGATTACGGATTATCAACGAGACGTCATCGATAAGGGTGACGATGGATCAAGAGCACTGGCTGCCCGCACTGTCCGGACGCTGACGAATTCACCGCACGTCGATATCATCAAAGGAGTGGACACGTTCCCGGTGCTTCGCGTCCCGCAGGACTACGTGGTCGCGGTCTATAACGCGACAGGCGATCCACGACCCAGTGATCCGGCAGCACATGCACATAGTCTCGTCGACCACCTGGCTTTACGCGGCCAGCACATCAACGCGCCACTGCAAGTGTTTGCCAACGTCGTCGATTCCAAGACAGGCGATCTCACGCTAATCAACGCTATCGGTGACGGATTGGCAGCAGGTGCCGACAAGTATGGAGTGGCTGTGATGAACGGCGAGAACGCCATCCTTGGCGCAGCATGCATGATTGCCGACGCGAATTGTTCAGGGACCGGGATTGGTTTCATGAAACGCGCTGATGCAGCACGCTTGCGGAAAGACATGAGAGTCACCTGGAATGATGTGACCACACACCATACCGTCGGCATCGACTACGCCCTGTTCGACCCGCAAGGCAAGGCTGTCTACATGAATTCGGATGGTGTGGGCACCAAGGTGCTGATGTACCAGCTCGCGGGTAATCCCGAGAAATCAGTATGGGACTTCGCCGCAATGAATGCTGACGACGCAAGCAAGAAAGCGGCACGAGCACGCGTCCTCGCAGCCAACCTCGAGACATCAGGCGCACTTCCTGTCCAAGCAATGCGCGCTGCGCTGGGACAATGCGCACGAGAGTGCGGCTTCACCGACATCCTGCATCACGAAGACATCCACGGACGCATCAGAGGGTATTGGCCAGAGGGTCCTGCCTACAATCTCAGCGGCTCCCTGGTAAGCACCATTGACGAGGACCGGCTGCGCAACCCGCTCGTTCCGAAGGCCGGCGACACACTCCTCGCCATCCGAGGAAGACCAACTCCTCGTTCAAACGGGATCACCGCAAAGCGCGAAGGTGCGGAGATCTTGGGCAAGAAGTGGTGTGAAAAGTTTGGCGTGAAGCACTGGAGCGACACACCGCCAGGCAAGGAATTACTGCACTACCTGACGACGCCCTCCACCGTGTTCTATCCTGTCTTCGAGGCACTCATCAATGACGGACTCGTGTCCATGGTGACGCACATGAGCGGTGGTGCGTACAACGGCAAGCTTGCACATGTGCTTGCGAAGAACAATCTCTACTGTGAGATGGATAGGCTCTTCACTCCTGACGCTCGCGAAGTGATGCTGATGAACGCGCTCAACAAAGACATCGTGACCGCTCATAAACAATTCCCGATGGGCAACGAGGGCTTTGTCGCGACCAACAAACCGAAAATGACCATAGAGCGGATTGCGCAGTACGGTCTGGAAGCAAATAATGTTGGCGTCCTCCAGGCGAACGGCGACACCGGAATCTGGATCAAGGACACGCCAGTCAGGTTCTCAGGCAAGGATTAGAAGCAACCTGATAACAGGCATTGAAGGCCACTTCCCACTGGACATGCCCGCGCATACTATATAAACGAGGTCCTCTAGGTAGCTGTTGATGGAGTCGACTGGTGCTCTCGTGGTGTTTGAAGGCAAAAACATCCGTAGAACTTGGCATGAAGGACAATGGTATTTCTCGGTTGTTGATGTAATCGGGGCGCTCACCGAGAGTGCAAACCCTCGAAATTATTGGAGCATGCTCAAGGCGAGGGAATTGGAACATGGCACTGAGTTGTCCACATTTTGTGTACAACTGAAATTGCTATCTGCGGATGGTAAATCATATGAAACAGACTGCGCCAGCACTCAGGCCATTCTCAGAATAGTCCAATCACTCCCCTCCAGAAAAGCCGAACCCTTCAAACTATGGCTTGCGAAAGTCGGTTACGAACGTGTTCAAGAAATAGAGAACCCCGAACTCGCGCAGCGACGCATGAGGGAGATCTATCACGCCAAGGGCTATTCTGACGAATGGATAGAAAAGAGGGTCCGAGGCATTGCTGTAAGGGATGAACTGACGAATGAGTGGAAGAAGCGTGACGTCAAGACACCCATCGAGTTTTCCATTCTGACCGCAGAAATATCAAAGGCAGCCTTCGGCCTCACACCTGCCGAATACAAAAAGGTCAAAGGATTGGAATACCAGAACTTACGCGACCACATGGACGATTTCGAACTGATTTTCACCATGCTCGGTGAGGCGTCAACAACCAGGATTGCGCGCAAGAAAGACGCGCAGGGCTTTGATGAGAACAAGGACGCCGCGCACGAAGGCGGCACTGTCGCAGGCATCGCACGCACTGCACTTGAAGACCGCACGGGCGAGAGCGTCGTGACGCCTGAGAATTATGTACAAACACCCGAAAAAGTCAAACGGCTTGAACGAAAAAAGCCGCGACAATCATAATCCCAACCATCCTTTCTTCTTGCCGTGGACGCCTTCGAGTTCTTTGATGAGTTCTTCTTGCTTCTTGGTGAGCTTGGTCGGGATCTTGACGTTGACCTTGACGAGCTGCGCGCCGGTGCCGTGCCCGCGCACGTTGGGAATGCCATGCCCGCGCATCGAGAACACCGTGCCTGGCTGCGTGCCTGCAGGTATGCGTAGCGTCGCGTTGCCATCAAGCGTGGGCACCTCTATCTCTGCGCCAAGTGCTGCCTGGCCGAAGCTGATGTCTGTCGTCATCGAGATGTCGTCGCCATCGCGCTCGAAGGTCTCGTGTGGCTGCATGTGCACAGCGACGTACAGGTCGCCTGCAGGCGCGCCGCGCCCGCCTGCTTCGCCTTGGCCTGCGACGCGCAAGCGCATGCCTTCCTCGACGCCAGCAGGGATCTTGATCTCGATGGTCTTGGCCTCGTCCACAGCGCCGGTTCCTTCGCACTTCTTGCACGGGTGCTTGACGCGCGTGCCCTCGCCGTTGCACGCCGGGCACATGCCTGTCGTCTGCACGTAGCCGAAAGGGGAGCGTCGCGTCTGGCGCACCATGCCCGCGCCACCGCATGTCGAACACGTGTCGATGTCGTCCTTGTGCTTCGCGCCGCTGCCATCGCACGCGTCGCACGTGGTGCGCTTGCGCACAGAAATCTCCTTCTCGACGCCTTTGGCCGCGTCTTCGAGCGTTATGTCAAGATCGTACAGTAGGTCGCGGCCGCGCTGGGGGCCACGCCTGCGCCCGCCCATGCCGCCCGAGAACATGTCGAACAGATCGCCGAAGTCGCCGAAGCCTGAGAAGTCGAAGTTCGAGAAGTCGAAGCCCTGGCCGCCGAACTGCTGGCCCTCGGCGCTGCCATACTTGTCGTAGTGCTGGCGCTTCTCCTCGTTGCCAAGCACTGCCGCCGCTTCCGAAATCTCCTTGAACTTCTCGGTCGCGTCCGCTGCCTTGTTCACGTCAGGATGGTATTTCTTGGCGAGCTTCTTGTACGCGGTCTTGATCTCGTCGGTGGTCGCGCCTTTGGCGACGCCGAGCGTCTCATAATAGTCTTTAGCCATGGTATCCTTGTTTGATCGCGTAATATTTCAGCGCTTCTGCCATCGCGACTTTCGCGCTCGGGCGCGTCACGTGCTTGTGCGCTTCCCCGATCGGCACCCAGGCGGCACATACTATCTCGTCAGGGTCATAGTGCAATGGCCCTGTCTTCTTCGCGTACGCGAGATAGCCGACGATCTCTTTGCCTAAGCGCGTGCTATCCTGCCTCACGTCTTGCGCACTCCAGCGGAATGCGACGCGAAAGTCAGGATCGACCGTGAGCCCGCCAAGACCTGTCTCTTGCTGCGACTCACGCAACGCGCACTCGATCTCGGATTCACCGCGCCGTTGTCTTCCCTTGGGAAACATCCAATGCTTTCCTTGCGTCGTGCACACGAGCAACGTCTTGTCGCCGTTGACGATGATGCAGCCGCATGACGTGCCTTGTCTAGCCATGCAGCACCTTCAGTAGTTGGCGGGGTTTGCGGACGATGGCGATCGCGCCTGCGCGCTTGAGCTGTTTCGCGGTGTGGAAGCCCCACGTGACGCCGATCGAACGCACGCCTGCCGCACGACATTCCTTGATGTCACCAGTCGTATCAGTGATGCACACGGCGCGCGAGGACGATATCCTGAACTTGCGCAGGAGCGTCTTGATGCGTGCGGCTTTGCTCGGGTCGTCGTCCGCGCCTGACACCGCGTCGAAGAACGCGCTGATGCGCGCCTTGCGCAACAAGCGCTTGATGACATGGTTGAAATTGCTGGAGAGCACGACGAGCGTGTGGCTGTGCCGTAATTTCTTGAGGACGTCCTTCATGGGGATGATGAATTCCGGATTGTAGTCGTCCACGAACGTCCTGCACAAACGGCGCTCGAGCGCCTTGCTCTTGCGCATAGGTATCCTGTTGTGGCGGCAGACTTGTTCGTAGAAGTTTCCGCTGTAGAGCGCAGTGAACTGTCTCTTGTTCTTGATGAACCTCAGTTCCGGCACGCGCTCCGCTGCCGTCGTGATGGCACGCCACGCCTCATCGAAGCTGTCGAAGAGCGTGCCGTCCAGGTCGAAGATGACCGCGTCGAAGCGTTCCATTATCCGAACCTGCCCTTCACCTGGTGCTCCTTCTCGTTGAGCACGCGCTGCAGCCGCGACTGGTAGTCGCGCCGCACGGCACGCTGGATGAGCCAGCTCGTGATCGCGCGGTTCAGCAGCCAGAAACCAGCAATGCCGCCAAGCACCCATACGACTTCTTCAGCCATTGCTGGTCCCTTGTGCTACCCGTGTTTATTTACCTTTCTTTTTGGTTTTCTCGTCGACCACGTCGGCATCGACGACGGTGTCGTCCTTGGCTTTTCCTTCGCCGCCTTGTTTGGCCTGTGCTTCCTGTGCCTGCTTGTACAGTTCGGCGCCGGCCTTTTGTGCGATCTCGTTGAGCTCGTCCACCGCCGTCTTGATTGCGACGGTGTCCTTCTTCTCGTGCTCAAGTAATTTCTTGAGTGCGGCGACCTTGTCCTTGATAGCCTTGGTCTCCTTCTCAGGCACTTTGCCTTCGAGGTCCTTGAACGTCTTCTCGGTGCTGTAGCAGAGCGCTTCGGCGTCGTTGATCAGTTCGATCTCATCCTTGCGCTTCTTGTCCTCTTCCGCATGGTCTTCGGCGGCCTTGCGCATGCGCCCAACTTCCTCTTCCGAGAGCTTGTTTGGCGCGGTGATGCGCAGCGACTGTTC
>CAYHOF010000010.1:0-6439 GCA_964358315.1 uncultured Methanosarcinales archaeon | reverse complement strand
GGCGGTCACGTGCAGGATGCCGTTCGCGTCGATGTCGAAGATGACTTCCACCTGCGGCACGCCACGAGGGGCGGGCGGAATGCCCACGAGGTCGAACTGACCCAGCACCTTGTTGTCGCCGAACATCGGACGCTCGCCCTGGCCGACGCGGATCGTGACCGCAGGTTGATTGTCGGACGCTGTGCTGAAGATCTGCGACTTCTTGGCCGGGATCGTGGTGTTGCGCTCGATGAGCTTGGTGAACACGCCACCAAGCGTCTCGATGCCCAGCGAGAGCGGCGTGACGTCAAGCAGGAGGACATCCTTGATGTCACCTGCGAGCACGCCTGCCTGAACGGCAGCGCCCATGGCGACGCACTCCATCGGATCGATGGAACGCTCGACCTTCTTGCCCACCCAGTCTTCGACGTGCTTCTGCACGATCGGCATCCTGGTGGGACCACCGACGAGGAGGACCTTGCCGATGTCGTTGGGCGTGAGCCTGGCGTCCTTGAGCGACTGCTCTACCGATTTCTGGCAGCGCTTAATGATGGGGTCCACGAGCTTCTCGAGCTGTGCGCGCGAGAGCTTCATGGTCAAGTGCTTGGGGCCCTTGTCCGTCGCTGTGATGAAAGGCAGGTTGATCTCGGATTCCACGACAGTGGAGAGCTCGATCTTCGCCTTCTCGGCCGCTTCACGGACACGCTGCAATGCAGTCTCGTCCTCGTTGAGGTCGATGCCGTGCTCGTCCTGGAACTTCTTCATGATGAAGTTGATCAAGGCGTTGTCCATGTCGGTACCGCCGAGTTGGGTGTCACCCGAGGTGGACTTGACTTCGAAGACGCCGTCGCCGAATTCCATGATGGTGACGTCGAGCGTGCCGCCGCCGAGATCGAAGACCAGGATGGTCTGTTGCTTGCCACCCTTGTCAAGACCATAGGCGAGCGCGGCCGCGGTCGGTTCGTTCACGACACGGATGACTTCAAGGCCAGCGATCGTGCCTGCGTCCTTGGTCGCCTGGCGCTGGTCGTCGTTGAAATAGGCAGGGACGGTGATGACCGCCTTGTCCACCGCGGTGCCGAGGAACGCCTCTGCGTCGCGCTTGATCTTCTGCAGGATGAACGCGCTGATCTGTTGCGGCGAGTATTCCTTGCCGTGCACTTTGTATTTGAAGTCCGTGCCCATCTTGCGCTTTGCTGCCATGACAGTGCCTGATGGGTTGCTGACCGCTTGGCGACGGGCGGGCTCGCCGACGAGCATCTGGCCGTCCTTGGTGAACGCCACGACGCTGGGGAACGCCTTACCATAGAGCGATGCGCCCTCTGCCGAGGGGATGATCTTTGGCCTGCCTGCCTCGAGCATGGCGGCCGCGCTGTTACTCGTACCCAGATCGATACCGATGATTTTTCCCATTGTTAGTTCCCTCCGTTGTGAACGACACTTACTTTGGCGTACCGCAGGACTTTGTCCTTGAGCAGGTAGCCCTTGACGTGCTCCTCGACGACGGTGTCGTCGGCCACGCCTTCCTTCTTGATTTTGCGCAACACTTCGTGCCTGAACGGGTCGAGCTTTTTGCCGACGCATTCGATGGGCCGCACGCCCTCGTCGTCCAGCATGCCGTGGAGATTTTTGTTGACCATGAACAGGCCTTCAAGCAGTTCGGGATCGATCTTCGCGTCCTGGCACTGCTTGAGGCTGCGCTCGAAGTCGTCCACGATGGACAAGACTTTGATGAGCACGCGAGCACCTGCCTGCTCGCAGAGCTGGACTTGGCGCTTGTCGGCCTGCTTGATGTGATTCTCGAAGTCCGCTTGGAGACGTTTGAGCGTGTCAGTGAGTTCAATGAGCTTGGTCTCGCCTGCGTTCTTGGGAGAGGCATTGTGAGCCTTGCCCGCATCCTGTTTTGCTGCCTCGACAGCTGCCGCAATGGCGTCTGCCTTGGGATCTGGTTGCTGTTTCATGTCCCCCACAATCGTTGTTTTCATTATTATTCTGTTGACTTCACGTCAACCTCATGACCGTATAGCCAACTAATATATAAAGCTTACGCACAGAACGTCCAAACCCTTAAATATCGCCATGCCTTACCCTACCCTCAATGACCGAACGCTTCGACCCGTACGTTCCCAAAGAACCGGCGGACATCAGGCGCTCGACACCCAAAGAGGTCATCGAGCAACTGGCAGGACCGCCAGACCGCAATGACAAAACATGCCTCTACGGTTCAGGATGCCTCATCGCCTCGGACATACCACGCATCGCCGAACACCTTGGCATGAGCGAGGACGCGTTCAAGGACACGCACCTCGAGAAGGTCACGAAATTCAACACCACACTCTACCGGCCCAAGCTCGAGACGAAACCAGTGGGCAAGTGCGTCTTCTACGATGAAAAGAAAGGATGCACCATCCACGCCGTCAAGCCATACCAGTGCAAGATCGCGTCACGCAACCATCACGGCGAGAAGATCATCGAATGGTTCGACGTCAACTTCTTCGTCAACCCACAAGACCCCATCTCCTTGCGAGAATGGCATCAACGACTCAAATTCAAGACCACCATCCCTGGCGCGGCAATGGACGAACTCGTCCCTGACACGATCAAGCGCGACCAGGTGATCCGGGGCGAACCAGTCAGACTCTAGGAGGACACGATGGCAGAAATCAACATGAACATCCAGGACGGACAGGCATTCTTCGCGCACGAGACCAGCGTGAACTTCACACCCGCACAGATGATACTCGACTTCAAGTCGGTCTCGCCGCGCGTGGACCCGCGCAACAAGAACAACCCGACCTTCGTGCTCGTGCACAACGTCGTCATGCTCGACCCCTGGCACGCCAAACAAGTGCACAAGATCCTGGGCGAAGCAATCAAACGCTACGAAGACGAATACGCCAAGATCAGCAAGCCCAAAGCACTCGCGACAGCCGAGAAGAAGAACAAACAACGCGTCGCGGAATCCGCGACAGCCAAGTCCGAGGTGCCGCACTACCTCGGCTAACAATGGTCTATATACACCTGCGCAGCCTTTTTACTTCAAAAAAAGCAATGAGGCTGCAGCCTCATGCTCACAAAGCTTCGCTTTGTTGAGCCTGGGGAAAAACGGTAAACCGCAAATAACATAACAACGTACGTTGAGAAAAAAAGAACCATGGTCTACATCCACCAGCGCATCACCATCATCCACACGCGCAAGCCCGTCAATCCGACCGTCAACGACGATTTGCAGTGGCTGGGCACATCGCTGGGCCTCTTCGGCGAGCGCGACAAGGACAAGAGCGCATTCCGCGTGTTCCTGGAATTGTTGAAATCCGCCAAGCGCGGCCACCCACTCACCTCGGACGAGCTCGCGTTCTCGCTCGGGCTCACCCGCGCGACCGTCGTGCACCACCTCAACAACCTCATGGACGCCGGCCTCGTGGTCCATGACGGCCACGGGTATTGGCTGCGCGACCCGCGCCTCGAATCGCTTTTGGAAGAACTGCGCAAGGACCTCGATCGCACCATCGACGACCTCAAACGGGTCGCCAAAGAGATCGACGAGACGCTCGTGCCATGAAACTGTATCCCTGCAAAGAATGCGGCCTGAAGTACGAGACCAAGACGCTCGCCGACAAGTGCCGCGCGTGGTGCATGACGCACAACAGCTGCAATCTCGACATCATCAAGCACAACGTGACACGGTCCCGTGTGCACAAAACGTAAGTCATTTTGTTGCACGCCAAACAGTGAGCGTTCAGCGCAAGAACAGCCACAACGAGATGCACGACCCTGCAAGGAAGCTCAGGATGCCTGCGAGCACCACGAACGAGCACACTGTCTCGGTAAGGTCGCGCACGTGCGCATTCACGTGGTCATGACTGAAGGCGACCTTGTGCACCACCAGCAGACCTGATGCGAGGAGCAACAGCAGCCCGGAACCGAGGAAGACCGGGAATGGCGGCAACAACCCATGATAGTTCTTGATGAAATCAAGCGATTGCAGGAAGCTGCCTGTGCTGATCGCGATGCTGCCCACCATCGCGAACGATGCGGTATCCGAGAACGTCAGTGCCATGCAGAAATCGGTTCGGCAGGTTGATTAAATAGTTTTTGGATCCACAGATCATTATTCTCTGGGCATTCTCGGAACAATCGCATGGCGAGCAATGATTTGAGCCAAGTCCCCAACCAATTCCGCCGTCTCTGTTGCGTTGTGCGGGATAGAACAGTCCAACTTAGAGAGATTGGCATTCCACTCGTATTTTCGAGGGAAAAAGAGCTGTAGTGCATGGTACGGTCCGAACACGTGCACTAATGCATCCCGCATGGGCTCAGAATAGGTTCCTTGTACTTCAGAATAATCGGATCTGCGACCAAATTCAAAATAGAATCCTTCCGATTTGAGGCCATTATTCACTTCAACAGACTCACAAAAGTCTGCCGTTGTCCTGAATCTATCAATGAAAACGCGAGGCGAAATCATCCAACGATGCTCATTCCACGTGACCTCTTCAGGTGTGAAGGCACCATAACAGATATCCCTATCATCACCGGTCGGAGGACGAACAGGAATGCTCAGAAATTGTTCGTGCACAACCTGTGTCTGATCGACGTGGATATACACTCTCCTGATGAAACACGTGCAGTCCTCGCCTGAGCTTTTCTCTCCTGGCACACCATCCAGAACTGCTTCCTTGAAGAATAACTCGAAACCGTCTTTTCTCAGACGAGCATCGAGGCCCTTGGACAACACATTAAAAGGCCAGGGCGCCACGATGTTCTGACCAAAATAGGAAAAGACAATATTCTCGCCGCGGACTGGGTGTGACGTCATGCTCGCACCTAATTCTGCCAGCTGCTGCCGAGCACGAGGCGTCGTCCGATGCCATACATGAGCAGGCCGAAGACCACGATGGCGACCACGATGCCTGCACCGACCGCTGTCGGGCTGAACTGCGGCAACGTGAGCTTCCACGGCTGCTTTGCTGGCTCGGTCGATGGCACTGGCTCGCTGCGCGGCGTCGAGACAGGCGTTGTCTCCGTCGTGGGCTGCGTCGCAGGCTCAGTGTCGACATTCGTCACTGGCGTCGCTGTCGACGTCAATGGCACGACCGCGGTGTTCGGGATCTTCTGGTCGATGAGCTGCAAGACGAGCGTCGCCTTGGGGAACACGATTCCTTTGACCATGACCGCGAGGTCGAACGTGTCGTCGCCGTCAAGGTTGAACTTGGCAGTGCCGCCGTTGATGATGTTGCGCTCAGGCTGGGCATTGACCTGCACTGTGACGAAGTCCGCGCCGACCTTGATGATGCGCACCGTGTAGTCTTCGCCGTTGTACTTGAAGTTGTACACGTCACCAGTCACTGCCTGGCGCTCAAGACCACTCGAGGACGAGCCCAGGTCAAGTGTGTACGTGCCGGGTTGCACTGTCGTCACGGTACCGCCCGAGTTGTGGTTGCGACCGCCACCGCCTGTTGGCGGCGTGGTCGTGGACGGCGTGTTGACCTGGACGGTCTGCGTGTTGCTGTTGCTCTGGCCGAAGCTGTCGGTCACGGTCAAGCGGACGCTGAACGTGCCTGCGCTCGTGAACTGGAACGACGGGCTCTGCGCCGTGCTCGTGCCCTGGCCGCCGAAGTCCCAGCTGTACGTCAACGAGTCGTTGAGCGGACCGGGGATGTTGGCGTCGGTCGATGTGCCGGTGAACTGCACCGTGTCGCCGGCATTGATGGTCGTGGCGCTTGCCGTGAAGCTTGCGAGAGGCCTGAAGTTCGTGATGTTGGCGAGCGGCACAGGGTACGGTCCTGTGTACGTGGTGCCGTTGAATGTGAGCGTGCCGCTCTGGAGCGTGTTGTCGACGATGACCGCGTCCGTGACAGTCGCGTTCAGGAGCGTGCTGTTGGTGATCGTGCTGTTCGTCACCGTGCTGCCCTCGATCGTGCTGTTGGTGATCGTGCTGCCGCTGATCGTGCTCGTGAGCACAGTGCTGCCGGTGATGGTGCTTGTCGTGACGCTCGAGTTCGTGATGGTGCTGCTGTCGACCGTCGAGAACGTCACGTTGCTGTTGATCGTGGTCGAGCCGTTGCGGATCGTGCTGCCCGTCAGGTCGTTGGTGCCGCTGGGCGGGTCGACGAACGAGTTCGTGAAGTTGCAGTTGCTCGCCACGATGTTCTTGACTGTGGAGTTCTGGATCACGCAATTATTGAGGACGCTGTTATTGATCGTGCTGTCGACCACAGTGTTGCTGTTGAGCACCCATGAATTGATCACGTTCGTGCGCAAGAGCGCCGAGTTGTTGATGTTGCTATTCGCGCTGTTGTCCACGCTGCTCGTGTCCATGTTATAGTTGTATACGAGCACGTTGTAGAGCGAGAGTAGCGTCGAAGTTTTGTCTGTTGTCGTTATGCCCGGGTTTCAGTTCAGGTTGATGTTGATGATGTTCGAGCTGCTGTTATCACTGATTTTGATTTCGCCGGCG